>NZ_JBDKXI010000003.1:86182-571742 GCF_039710385.1 Pseudoxanthomonas sp. CCNWLY206-1
CGGGGTGTTTGCTTTTTTGCGTAACTTTTTAATCTCGGTTGTGGGCGCGCCGTCCGTCGCTATTAAGCTTTATCGGTAAAGCTTCATCGCGACTGACGTCGCTCCTACAAGGAGAAATTCTCTACAAGGACATCTACAGCAGCTTCACCTGCGCACGAGCAATCCCCGGCGCCAGCTGCCCCATCCAATCACGGTCATTGGCGACCTGCGCGTTGACGCGGTTTGCTTCCAACGCAGCGAAATCAAGATCGGCGATGGCCCACACCTGGTCGCCTCGCGTCTGTGCCAGCACACCATCAGCGGGAAAGCCCGCGTCCATTGGCGCGAAGATCGCTGCCTCCCCGGTATTGGCGTCCAACGCCGGACTCCAGGGTGCTTCTCCGGCGGTGACCGATTGCGCGACAAACATCCGGTTTTCCAGCGCGCGCGCCAGGCAGCCGACACGCACGCGCGTAGCGCCCGCTTCGGTGTCGGTACAACTGGGTACCAGCAGCAAGCGCGCACCGGCCTCGTACTGCGCGCGAACCGGCAATGGGAACTCGCCGTCGTAACACACCGCTATTCCGGCGCGAATATTTTCGGCTTCAAAGGCATTCAATTCATCGCCGCCTTCGATCACCGCTGCGGATTTTTCGAAGCCGGTCAGCTGCAACTTGTCCTGCCAGGCGTGCGTGCCTTGAGGCGTGAACCAATAGCTGCGATTGCGATAGCATCCTTGCGCCTTCGCCAGCAAGAAGGTGCCGGCGACCACATGCATTCCGGTTTCGCTCGAAAGCCGCGAGAACAGCGTCAGCCAGTCGGCGTGATGTACCTGGATAGCCGCCAGCGAAGCGTGCAAGTCGCCTTGAACGGAAGCCTCGAACGTGGCACCCAGCTCCAGCGATAAGTACTCCGGCAACACGGCAATACGGACATCCCGTGCAGCCGCGTCCACTAACAGCCGAGCCTGCTTCTCCGCGAAGTCGCCGAACGTGGCGGGCGCGCTCACCGGATACTTCGCCACCGCGATTTTCATCATGCCTCCAGTGGTCGCAGCCAGAATGTCAGCGGATGGACGATCTCGCCCTGCCCGGTCTCGAACCACGGCAAGTACATTGTCATATCTTTCCTGCGCTCGTAGCCACGCTTGTGCCAGAAACCGTCGTTCGAACGGAAGCCGGCCGGACGACGGGGATCCGCCTCATTGCGGTCCACCGCGCAGAATGCGGTCCAACGGAATCTCCCCAACGCACGCGCATGTGCTTCACGATGATCGAAGAAGGCATGACCGATGCCACGACCGCGATACTGCGGCAACAACACCGATTCGCCGAAATAAAACACTTCCTTCGCCGCGATGCCAGTGTTCACGAAAGGCAGTTGGAACGCTTCGGTGTCGTCGATCAACGGCAATGCGGTGGAGGCACCAATTACGCGATCGCCCACCGTGGCAAGGACGAACAGGCTATCAGGCGAGTTGGCATACGGAGCCAAATAGTTCCGCTCGGAACCTTCATCGCCCTCATACAGATAAGGCCAATCGCGGAACACTTCCACGCGCAGACGCGCTACGTCTTCGAGATACGGCAGGATGCCCGGTCCGCGAAAAAGGCCGATAGTGTGCGGAGAATTCATCCTTGAACTCTACCGCACGCCACCGGCCGGGGCGAGATGGCGGCGCGCATCGATGACGGGATGCATGCTGCTTTCAGAACGCGATGGCGCTGCGGCTCCTCCGGCATCCATATGCTGATTCCAGCCCTCTGCTTTAATCGCACCAGAGATAGAACGCGAGGCGCTGCGAGGGAATCACGACCAGCAAAGCCTTGCCGTCGTTCTTCGCGGTGAAGTATGCCTCCGTGACATCAGGCGTCGGCTCCGCGGCTTTGGGGAGCCAAACGCTTGACCATCCCGCAGGTAGCATTGCTTTTCGCCAGGCTCGATAAGCAAATGGCGCTCGCCGGCGACCGAGGCCTTCCCTGGCCTGGACCGCATCCTTGAGATAAGCCAGAGGATCGTCGGCCATCGCCACCGCGGCTTCTTCCGTCAGGCGATAGACAAGCGCGCCACTCGATTTACGCCGCAATGGAAACAACAACTTCGACAAGGCGTAAGGATCATCATCCGCCACCACCCCGGACGTCCGGATGGCCGGCGGCAGTACTTTGACTGCACGCCGGTGCAAGGTGAAGTGATCAAGCATGACGCTCCTCACGCGTAGTGCCACTCAGCGCAATGAGGCACTCAGGTCATACCAGTCGACCTTGCGCGTCACCCACATGATCACCGCCAGAATCCCGAACAGCATCAGCGAGCCCATCAGCAATGCGTTGTCCTCGGAGACCAGCAAGCCGTAGAGCACGCCGTACAGGGCGGTCAGCATCGTGGCGAAGCCTGCCGCGCGCAGCCAGCTTTTCAATACACCGGATAGATAGACGAATTGCAGGCCGATACAGGCGACCGCCGAGATCAGGTAGGCCTTCCAGAAGTCGATGTGTTCGGACAGGCTGAGCAGCAGCAGGAAGAAGATCGCAAGCGCCAGACCGACCAGCAGATACTGCAACGGATGGATGGGTAGCCGCTTTATCAGTTCGAAAAGTGCGAATCCAACGAACGTCAGCACCACGAACAGAATGCCGTACTTGCTGGCGCGATCGGCCTGGGTATATACATCGACGGGATCGACCAGGCTGATATCGACGCTGTCCAATGCGCTGTTGTTGGGTTCGTCGGAGGGCATCGTTTCAGCATAGGCGCTGGAATCGCGGCGGGTCAGCTTGCCGGTTTTCGTGGCCAACTGGCTCTGCGCCGCACTTGCCAACGAGGAGATTTCCCAGCTGGCACTGAAACCGTCCGCACCGATTTTGCGATCATTGGGCAGGAAGCGCCCGCCGAACAATGGGTGCGGCCAAGCCGAATGCAGGGCGATATGGTTGCTGTCACCCAGCGGCGCAATACCCAGCGATTGTGTGCCAGCCAGTGTCAGGTCCATTTCCAGCCGGCTTGAAGGCAGGGCGATTTCACTCTTCGCCAGCATGGCGTGCATGCCGCCCATCCGGTCGGCCATGGCGCCTGTGCCCGCCTCCAGCGCCAACGGCGTGCCGTCCATTTTCAAGGTGGGCGTGCCGACGAAACCACGCACGTCGGCGACACCCAGGACCACATAGGGATCGCCGTAAACGCGGCCGGAGACTTCGGTGAATGGCAGCGCGTCGAACTCGGCCTTGATCTTTGCCTTCAGTTGGAACACGCGCACGTCGTACAACCCTATCCTGCGCTTGTCAGGCTTGAGTCCACCATCGATGCTCAGACGCTTGGGTGTCTGGTAGACATAGCCTTCGGTGACTTCATCGCGTATCTCAGGCTGGCCGTCGGCATTGGTTGCGTTGACTTTGCGAACCGCCCGCCATGGCACGACGCGCAACGGCCCGACCACTTGCTGTGGTCCGGCCATGCTTTGCGACACCCGCTCCACCGCCTGAGCCCGGTAGCGTTCGCGATCGCTGATGGTGCCGCGGATCATCATCAAGGGAATCAGCAACAGCAGCACCAAACCGCCGATGGTCAGGAAACGTAACAGCAAACGTAAAGACTTCATGGATTTCGCCCCGGTTGAACACGGAACGAAGTCTGGCGACGCTGTGTGGTGGCGGTTTGAGCGGAGTTTGAAGTCTGTGTGAAGTTTGCGGCGGGATTCCTTTCACGTTGTAGGAGCGACGTAAGTCGCGATGAAGCTTTCATGGGAAAACTCATCGCGACTTACGTCGCTCCTACAAGGGCAGGATACGTTCGCCTACACCACGGGCAAGCGCAATGTAGCCAGCGCCCCGCCCTGCTCCAGATTGCGCAGATCGGCTTCGCCACCATGCAGCCGCGCCACTTCGGCGACGAACGGCAGGCCCAATCCGGAGCTGCGCGGCTCGCCACCAGGCCGCGGCAACGAATAGAAGCGTTCGAACACCCGGGAGCGGGCATAGTCGGGAATACCCGGGCCTTGGTCGCGCACCCGGATATCCAGCATGCCGTTGGCGATTTCACTGGACAGGACAATTTTCCCGCCACGCGGCGAGAAAGCGATGGCGTTATCGAGCAAGTTGGATAGCGCCTGGCGCAGCAGATAGGCGTCGCCTTGGACGACCGCCTTTGGGTCTTCGATGTTCACCGACAACACCAAATCCGCCGCGGCCAACGTGGTCGACACGCCTTCCCCCGCCTCCACCAGCAGTGATGCCACATCGACCGGTTCGTGCTTTTGCAGCCAACCGTGCTGTTCCACTTCGGCCAATGCCAATAGCTTGTCGATGGTTTCAGTCAGCCGTTGCTGCTGCGTCTGGATGTTATGGGCGAAGCGCTTGCGATCTTCCTCGGGCAATGGCTCCTGCAAAAGTTCGGCCGCACCGCGAATGGCCGCCAGCGGACTCTTCATCTCATGTGTCAGCGATTGCACGTACTGCTCGACGTACGCCTTGCCTTCCAGCTTGCGGCGCATTTCTTCGACGGCGCGGCCCAGGTCGCCGATCTCATCACGGCGAGGCGGCGGCGGCGGCGCAGGCTTGCCGGCACTGACCGCTTGCGCGTATCGGTTCAGGCGCTGGATGCCATGCACCAGCCACCACGTGATCAATGCGCCGATCAAGGCCGACAAGCCAATCAACCACCCGCCTTGCCGCATGATGGCGCGTTGGCTGGCGGCGATGAAAGGATCGATGGTGCGATTGGGCTGGGCCACCGTCAGCACACCGATCAACTTGTCGCCATCGCGGATCGGCGCTGCCACATGCATGACGGTGCGAGTTGTATCGTCCGGCGTTTCCGGACTGGAACGGGCGCCGTATTCGCCACGCAAGGTGCGGTAGACATCGTTCCAGCGGGAATTGTCACGACCGACGTCGCGGCCTTGCGAGTCATAGACCACCACGCCGCGCGTGTCGGTGACGGTCACGCGATAGTCCAGATGGCGCTTGGGAAAGCGCCAAACTTGTGCGTTCAGATCGCGAAGGCTCGCTTCATCGATGCGCCGCGCGAACTCGCCGTTCGCAATGCGGCCTGCCTTCATGTCGTCAGCGGCCATTACTGCCAGCACATTGGCGGCGTCGACCAGCGTCGATTCCATCGCCTGGCGCACGCCGGGCTTCACTTCGTTGACGAAAACGCGCATCACGAAGAATGCCGCCAACCCCACGATCAGGAAGAACCCCAGGAACAAGCGCAGGCCTAGGCGCATTAGGGCCTGTTAACGCTATTGGGATAGGTCACGTTGTTTCCCCGCCGTGCCAGGGGCTTGTGCGTGGCGCAGCGACAGGCTGGCTGCCTGTTCAAGCCACGCGCGAGTTCCTGGCGAGGCGGGGAAGCAACCCGGAGGGCCGCAACCCAGTGCATGCGGGACTGCGTCATCACTCGGGCATGGATCGGCATACATTTCCTCCTTCTTCCTTGCCCCGCACGCGCTGGATCGCGGCGTGGCCCATCCCAATAGCATTAACAGGCCCTCTAAACCTCGATGGCGTAGCCGATGCCGCGGTGGGTGCGGATCGGGTCCGGATCGGCGCCGGCGGCACGTAGTTTGACCCGCAATGTCTTGATATGCGTATCGACGGTTCGGTCGGTACTGTCGGCATCGCTGTCCCAGCCGCGATCCATCAGCTGCGCACGGCTGAGGATCGCGCCGGGCCGTTGCAACAGAGCCGCCAGCAGTGCGTATTCGTAGCGGGTCAACTCCAGCGCCTGCCCGCGGAAACGGATGCGGTGGCCTTCTTGGTCTATGGCGAAGTCGCCCTGCACCGCCCAATCCTTCGCCTCGGTGCCGGCATGACTGCGACGCAGCCGCGCACGTACTCGCGCCACCAGTTCGCGGGGCGAGAACGGCTTGACCATGTAGTCATCGGCGCCCAATTCCAAACCCAGCACCCGGTCGATCTCGTCGTTGCGGGCAGTCAGGAAGATCACCGGCACGTCGCTGAATCCGCGCAGTTCGCGACAGACATCAAAACCGCTGACATCCGGCAATCCGACATCCAGCACCACCAGGTCCAGGCCGCCAGCGCGCAGCCGGGGCACCACGTCGCGGCCCAATAAACAGTGCTCCGCATTCAGTCCCTCACTGCGCAGGGCATACAGCACCGCGTCGGCGATGGCGGGTTCGTCTTCGGCAATCAGGATCGTCGGCATGCCGCGCAGGATATAGGGCAATGGCGCCGGCAGGCCATCCAGGGCGTGTCATCCCTCAGGCGCACGCCGACGCCGCGACCACTTCATCGGCCAACACCTCCACCCAACGATCCACTTCGGCTTCGGCGCTCCGCAACGATTCCGCCAGGCGCTCATCGGCGAACTCGTCATACTCCACTGCCACGCTGGCGGCGTACTCGATCCCAAGGTATTGCAACGGCGTGGCGACGCCGCTTTCCACGTGATTCGTGTGCGCCAGCCGCTGGCCTGGTCCATAACCAAAATCACCGCGCGAACTGAAAATGACCAGGCGCTTGCCCTGCCCGGCAAGCATGGGCCAATAGGGATCGCCTGGCCGCGCACGATCGAATCCGAACGTGCGCCCTACCCTGACCACGTTATCTATGTAGGCCTTGAACTGCGCGGGCATGCCGAAGTTGTACATAGGCACCCCAGCGACAATCAGATCACTGGCCACCAGCTCATCCACCAGCTGATCGCTTTCCGCCAGCACCTCCTGCATCCACGGCTCCCGCTTGTCAGGCGGGGTGAACGCGGCATGGATCCAATCGCCTGTGACCGGCGAAGGAGGCGAAGCGCCGATATCGCGATATGTCACCGCGTCCTCGGGCCGCAACGCGCGCCATCGTTCTATGAAACGCGCGCTGAGCCTGCGTGTGTGAGAGCCATGGGCTTGTTGATCGGAACGACCCGGCCGGGCACTGGCATCCAGATGCAGAATCCTGAACATATCTCACCTATGATTGAAGTGGCAGGGATAAGAAACTCCCGTTGACGCCATGATTCCAAGCCTCACACACTAAGAAAAGCGATGATTTCTTTGCCATAAGATGAAAAAAATTCACCCTAAACAGACTCACCCTGGACGGCAGCTGCCGCCGCTGGGCTCATTGAGGGTGTTCGAGGCAGCCGCGCGCCATCTCAGCTTCCGGCACGCGGCCGACGAACTGGCCATCACGCCCACCGCCGTCAGTCATCAGATCCGGGCACTGGAAGAACGCCTGGGCGTACCGCTGTTCAAGCGCCAGTCCCGCGCAGTGCGGCTCACGCGCGCGGGCGAAACCTTGTTCCCCGTGGTGCGCGGCGCACTGGACGATATCGCGCAGACGCTGGACGGCTTACGGCCGGGACACGCGCGCCCCATCGTCACGCTATCCGTCACCCGGGGATTCGCGGCGCGCTGGCTGGTACCGCACCTGTCCGGCTTTGCGGCAACGGGCGCGGAGATCGACCTGCACCTGCATGCTTCCGACGAACCGGCCGACCTGCACAACCATCGCGCGGATCTGGCGGTGCGCTACGGCAGTGGCCATTACCCGGGCCTGAGCTCGGAATACCTGTTGCCCAACGAGTTCCTCGCCGTCGCCAGCCCATGGCTGGGGCCTTTGGAACCCGCGCAACTGGCGCGTACCTCCATCCTGACCTACGACTGGCGCATGCAGGATGAGCAAACACCGGACTGGCCGCGCTGGTTCCGCGAGGCCGGATTGGCGATGCCTAAAAAAGGGATGCGTTTACTGCATTTCTCCGACGAAGCACACGCCATCCAGGCAGCGATCGCTGGACAAGGCGTGGTGCTGGCCAATCGCGTGCTAGTGGTGGATGAACTGAACAACGGAACGCTGCAAGCGTTGCCCGGTCCGGTGCTGCGCGGGTTCGACTCGCACCTGGTTTGGCCAACCAGCCGTGATGCGGATCCTGCGTTGTTGCGTGTGCGGGAGTGGTTGAAAAGCGAGGCCGTGGCCTGCCAGATTCACAGTTCTGCTTCCGCGAAGAAGCCGCCCGGGAGCCGCCATGGAGACCGACCGCGTAGACTGACGCCATGAACTATCGCCACGCCTTCCATGCCGGCAATCATGCCGACGTTCTTAAACACACCACGCTGCTGGCACTGATCGACGCGCTGAAACGCAAGGATTCGCCGTTCTTCGTGCTGGATACCCATGCCGGACGCGGGCGCTACCTGCTGAGCGCGGTGGAAAGCCGTAAGACGGCCGAAGCCGATGCCGGCGTCCTGAAGCTGATGGGCGAGCCGAAAGCACCCGAAGTGCTGGAGCGCTACCTGCGTGCCGTGCAGGCCATCAACCCGGTCGGGGCGATGGTCGCCTACCCCGGCTCGCCCCTGCTGGTGGCGCAGGCGTTGCGCGATCAGGACCGGATGGCCGCCTGCGAACTGCAGGAAGAAGAGGCGCAGGCGCTGAAGGAATTGTTCGCACACGACATCAAGGTCGCCGTGCACGCGCGCGACGGCTACGCCTCCATCAAGGCACTGCTGCCGCCCAAGATCGGCGACACCAAATTCGCCCGTGGGCTGGTGCTGATCGACCCGCCTTACGAAGTGCAGGATGCCGAATACCCGCAAATCATCGCCACCCTGCGCGAGGCGATGGCACGCTGGCCGAACGCCATGTATGCCGTGTGGTACCCCATCAAACTGCGCCGCAGCCTGATGCATTTCTTCCGCAAGGCTGAAGCGCTGCCGGCGAAGTCTGCCCTGTTGGCGGAACTGCAGATCCGTCCCGATGATTCCCCACTGCGCCTCAACGGCAGCGGCATGCTGATCCTCAACCCGCCGTGGCAGTTCGACCAGACCCTCGCCCCTGCGCTACCCATGCTGAAACGCGTACTGGGCGAAGCCCGTGCCTCCACACGGCTGGAATGGCTCAAGAAGGAATAGGTGGGAGCGGCGTCCCGCCGCGAGCTCTTCCCATCAGATTGCGATAACGGCACAGAGCTCCTCGTAAATCCCTCCCTGTGGGAGCGACTCACGTCGCTCCCACAAGAGCTACAGCCGCGAATACTGCAACCGGAGCTAGCCACGCCAATCGCACCGCCCAACGCGCGGCGAACGGCAACAGCAGCGCCCACACCAATGCCGCCAGCATCAGGGCACAGCCCCAGAGCACCGGACCGAACTCCCAACCGATGGCATACACGCTGATCGCGAATGCCAGCATCAACGCAAACCAGCCGCCGACACGCAGCTTTCTGCGCCGCGCTGGCGATGGTGCATCGCCGAAGAAATCCCGGTGATGACGTTCCATGCCCAGGCACAGCAGGCACCAGCCGGCATAACACAGCGCCAGTGCGATCACCAAGATCAAACTCGGGTTCATGGCATTCATCGGGCTTCCTCCGCTGTGCGCAGTGCAGCCGCACGTTGCCGTGCAGGCATCTTGACGCGACCCACGCGCCACGCCATCAACCCGAACAGCACACCCAGCATCAAAACCGTTAGATCAACCGCGGCCATCGGCCAGTCACCATTCGCCAACGTCGCGCCCAGGTGGCGATCCGATGTGGTGAACAGGTTCAGCAGCGGCAGTCCGCACAACAACACGGCTGTCGCCGCGAACAATTCGCGCCACGCACGCTCCGGCGTGCGAACTCGCAGCACGGCCCACAAAGTCGCCACAATCCAGACGGTGCCGAACGCATAGATTTCCCAGGTCGTGCGGCCGGCGAGTTCCATTGGGACCAACCGGTTGGCCCACAGCATCGCGGCCGTCGCAAGCGGCATCCCGGCCACCACCCCAAGATTGAGCACCCGCACCAAGCCATAACCGGAAATAGCGCCGGCTTCCGCTACCCGTTTCTCGCGCTTCTCCAGCCACACCTGCAGACCACTGGCCAGCATCACGCAACCTGCCAGGCCCAGCAGGAAGTACAGCCAGCGATAAAGACCGCCACTGCCGAACTGCGCCATGTGCAGTCCACCGAGGAACTGGTACGTGTGGTATGCCGAACCGGGTTTCGGCCCTTGTGCCATGAACTCGCCAGTGACGCCATCGTAATAAGCCGTACGATGATTCCAGGCGACATGGCGCGAGTGATCCAACCCGATGCTGACCACCGTCGAGGCGTCATCTGGATGCTCGACGGAAACCAGCCAGGGTTCGCCACCGAGACGTTCGCGTGCATCGGCCAGCATCGGCGCCAGCGGCGCACGCTTGGGAATTGGCTGGTGCATTTCTTCGCGATGCGGATGCGGCGCCAGCTCGTCGAAGAACGCCTCCATGTCGCCTTTGTAGACCAGATGCACGCCGGCCAACATGTAGGACGACACGAAGATCGCCACGCCGGTGTAGGCGATCATCAGATGAAACGGCAGACCCAGCACGCCGGTGATGTTGTGCCCATCCAGCCATGCACGCTGGCCGCCGGCGCGCGGACGGAAGGTGAAGAAGTCCTTGAAGATGCGCCGGTGGATGATCACTCCGGTGACGATCGCCACCAGCATCATCATCCCGGCCAGACCGACCAGGTACATGCCGATGGTGCCCGCATGCAGGTTGTAGTGCAGCGTGAAGAAAAATTCGCCGCCCGCGCTGTCCGGCAGTTTCTCGCCACTGCGGGGATCATAACTGTGCGTGGTGAACTCGCGGCCTACATCCCAGCCACCCGCTTTGATGGCTGGGTAACGCGGATGCGGCGTGTATAGGTACCACACGTGTGCCGAAGGATCTTCGCGTTCCAGTCGCTGCATCACCGTGTCCATATTCGCGTCGGCCGTTACCTGCGCCGGCACGCCGGGCCGCGTCCAGCGATCCAGTTCTGCATCGAAGCACGCAATGGTGCCGCCGACGAAGATCACGAACAGCAGCCAGCCGATGATCAAGCCCGACCAGGTGTGCAGCCACGCCATGCTTTGAGTGAAACTGTTCTTCATGCTGGCGTCCTCAGATACGCGCGGCTTGTTCGGCGAGCAGATAGGCGGTCGCGTTGAGCGCACCGCCTACCGTTAGCAGCACCCACCACGCGCGCCACGCACTACGTGCCGCGAATGCGTACACCACGGCCGCGCACCAGACCGCGAAGCACAGCAGGCTGGCGGTGACCACGCGATCGACGCGCGACATGGGCAACACCAGGATCAGGAACGCGGTGCTGCCCCAGGCGACGAAATAGCCGCCGAACAGCGCCGCCAGCACGCGCGAAGTGATACCCCAGCGAGAGGCGCCGCGTGGCCGAGGTTTCGCTGCCGGGCCCGAATCGGGGTGGGTGGCGGTCTGCATGATCTTCTCCTGGCTTACCAGCGATAGTTGGCCGATAGATTTACGCTGCGCGCATAGCCGCCGTAGCAGACGTTGTTATCGCAGCTGATCGAATATTCGCGATCGAACAGGTTGCTGGCGGTCAGCGCGAAATGCCAGTCGCGCCACGGATAGCGCACCGAAGCATCCACCAGCGTGTAGGCGCCGGTGCGGACCTGCACGCGTTCCGCCGGATTCATCAGCGAGCCGCCGGTATAGAGCGTCTCACCGACATAACGCACGCCCGCCCCCACCTGCAGTCCGGACGCTGGCCCGGAAGGCAGTGTGTAGTCGAGGAACAACGAAGCCGAATGTTCCGGCACGCGCGGCAACTGCGAGCCTTCATCGATCATTCCACCGTTGTTGAGTACTTCCGTATCGAGATAGGTATACGCAGCGGTCAGGCGCGTGTTGGCGGCGATCTCCGTATTGATCTCGGCTTCAGCGCCTCGCGAACGGCTTTCGCCCACCTGGACCTGCTGCATCGGATTAGCGGGATCGGTCACCACCATATTCTCGCGGCGGAGATCGAACAGCGCGCCACTGATCAGTACCGAACTGCCGATCGGCTGCCAACGCACACCCAGTTCCACCTGGCAGCCGGTTTCAGGCTTGAAGCCGCTGCTGTAAAGCGGCGAAAAACTTTCGCTATAGCTCAGGTACGGCGCGAAGCCACCTTCGGCCAGATACACCAAACCTGCGCGGCCACTGAACGCGTAATCGGTGGTGGACGTCGTGCCTTCGATCTTCTGCCGCGCCTCGTCGTAACGGCCACCCAGCAGCAGCACCCAGCGATCATCGAACTTGATGTGGTCCTGCAGATACAGACCGACCTGACGCCCATCGGTCACCATGCGCGCACCAGGCGGCACCGTCACCGGACTGCCGTAGACCGGATTCACCAGATCCAGGTTGGCCACATAAGGCAGACCCGTCACCGGATCATTGCCGCCCGTGTACACACCGTATTCGTCATTCTCGATGCGCTGCACGTCGATGCCTGCCAACACCGTGTGATGCACGCGGCCGTGGCCAAAGCTCGCCTGCAACGAGGTATCGATGACAACGCCGCGCGACAGCTCATCGCGCAGCAAGACGTAGCGGGTGACTTCGGTAGGCTGCGCCAGGTTGAAGCCGACGATGCCGATCGTCCCGTAATCCAGTTCGGTGCGGTTGTAGCGGGCGTTCTGTCGCAACAGCCACGTCTCGTTGAAACGGTGCTCGAAGGTATAGCCGAAGGTGGTGTATTCACGGTCGAAACGATCAAAACTCGGTTCGCCCAGGTAGCGGTCGCGCGGCACGTCATAGTCCAGGCCCAGCAGATCGCGAACGCCGGGCCCCGGCTGGAAAGAGAAGTTGTAGCGGCCATCATCCTTCTGCCAAGTGGCTTGCAGATCGAGCGAGGTCGATTCGCTGCTCCATGCCAGCGATGGCATGAGCAGCCAGCGGCGATTTCCCGTGAAATCGACTTGGTCATCGGCGTCGCTGCCCAGGGCGACCACGCGATAGCGCCACCCGTCGCTGAGCGCGCCGCCGAAGTCGGTGCGCAGGCTGACGCGGTCGTAATTGCCGTAGCTGACGCCGACCTCGTTGACCTGTTCGCCCGTCGCGCGCTTGCTGACCTGGTTGATCAGACCACCTGGACCGCCGGCGCCGTACATCACGCCGGCCGGACCCTTCAACACTTCGATCCGCTCCAGTGCGTACGGATCCAGGCGCGGCGCACTGAACGTGCCGCTCTGCTGGCGCAGACCGTCGCGAAACATATCGTTGACCGCGCTGAAGCCGCGAATATCCATCCAGTCGTAACGGGCATCGAAGCCGTAGGGCAGGCTGATGCCGGCGGTGTAGCGCAGTGCCTGTTCGACCGTGGTGGCGCCGCGCTGTTCGATCTGCTCACGCGTGACCACGCTGACAGACTGCGGAATCTCGCGCAGCGGTGCGTCGACCTTGGCACCTACGCGGCCACCCTCCAGGTCATCGATACGGGCACCGACCACCTCGACCGGCGCCAGCTCGGTGGCCTGATCGGCATCGGTGCTTTCAGCCGCCGCCAGCGGCGCGGCCAGCGCCATCTGCAAGGCAAGCACCAGCGGCGTAACACGGAAAAGGAAAGGACGGAAACTGAGGCCTGATTTATCGTTATTTTTCATTGGTTTTATCGGGAAATTCTTCACTGGAAGATAGGAAAAGATTCCCGCCGCCCCTCCTCGACGGCCCACCTGCTGAAAAAGAACGCCAACAACACAACGGCGATTCATTCTCAACGGCATATGTAAATCATTCTCATTAAAACCCGAACGTCCGTACGGGTCAAGCGGCAGAGAACCACGTAGAGCGGAGCTGCGCCTCGCGATGGCACCGTGTCGGTAGCAGTGAGGCCGTCGCAACGGCAGGCGATAGCGAACAGCCGCTTAGAAGGGCTTCTCGTAGAGCAAAAATTGTTTGGCTGCCTCTCGGGACCACGCTGCCTTATGTGTGAGTGCTCGCGAAGAGCAGCGGAACAAGCTCCGCTCTACGAGAAGCCCGCAGCTTCGCCCTACGGGGTCACCCGCAGCAAAGCATTGCGCTTGGCCGGGTTCCAACTAAACCGGCGCGGCAGCACCGGGTTCTGCTTCCCGGTCCGGCTCGAAGAAGCTCCAGCGCACCACGGGGAACTGCTGCTTGAGTTCGATTTCCACCCGATCGATGTCGCTCAACAATGCCTGAGCACTGACGGTTTCCTTCATCACCGCCTGTACCGAGACCACCACATCGTTGCCCATCTGCATGGTGATGACGTGGATCAGCTTGCTGATCTCCGGGCGCTTGCCGAGCCATTCGCTGATCTGAGATTCCAATATCGGGTCAGCGCTCTGGCCGATCAGCAGGGCTTTGACTTCTATCGCCACCAACACCGCAACCACGATCAACAACACACCGATCACTATCGTGCCGATCGCATCCCAAATGGGGTTGCCGGTGATCACCGACAGCAGCACCGCCGCCAATGCGAACACCAGACCCAGCAGCGCGGCCAGATCCTCACCGAAAATCACCACCAGCTCGGCCTGTCGGCTGTCGCGGAACCAACGCCACAGCGAACGTTCGCCGCGTGATTTGTTCACCTCCTGCATGCAGGCGCGCATCGATACTGCCTCGGCCGCAATGGCGAACACCAGCACGCCCGCCGCCCACCACCATTGATTCAATGGTTCTGGGCTCTGAAACTTGTGCACGCCTTCGTAGATCGAAAACATGCCACCGACGCTGAAGAGCATCACCGCGACCAGGAACGACCAGAAGTAGATGGCGCGCCCGTAGCCCAGTGGATGGTCCGGTGAAGGAGCACGGGTCGCCTGCCGCAGCCCCAACAGCAGCAGCAGCTGGTTGCCGCAATCGGCCAGCGAGTGCACGGTCTCCGCCAGCATGGCGCTGGAACCGGTCACGAAGGCCGCTACCCCTTTGGCCACCGCAATCGCAAAGTTCGCGCCCAGCGCAAAAAGAATCGCCCGCGTAGAATCGCCGCCGCCTGCCATGGAAAGCTCCCTCTTTGGTGAATGCCGGCAGTCTAGCAAGCGAATGTGATTCGTCGTGTAGGCGGACTAGAACAATCTTTCACAGGGCCCATGGGAGTATCCAAGACCATATGACCGCGCCGAAACGACTCCCGCCCTGGCACGAACGCTTCCGCCTCCCCAGCGGCCGGGAGCTGTTGATTCGCCCGATCCGTCCCGAGGACGCCGGCCCCATTCAAGGCGCCTTCTCATTGCTGGGGCCGGAGGAGATCCGCCAAAGGTTCTTGTACGCCCTGACCGAGCTGACGCCGGAAATGGCGCACCGGCTCAGCCATCCGGATCCGCAGACAGAATTCGCGCTGGTCGCCGCCGAGCCGCTTCCTCCTGGCGAAGCCCTGGTAGGCGCGGTCGCTCGCGCATCCGTTACCTCACGTAGCCGCGATGCGGAATTCGCCATCTTGGTCAGCCATTTCATTGCCGGCCAGGGGCTGGGCCGGCACCTGATGCGCCGGCTGGTGAAATGGGCCAAATCCAAGAAGCTGGAACACCTGTACGGCGACGTGCTGGACAGCAACCAGCCCATGCTGCAATTGGCCGAATCGCTGGGATTTCACCGGGTACGGGAACACGACACGCCGGGATTGGTGCGCGTGGTCCTTAATCTCGAAGACCAATAGTCGTATTGGCCGCTTTTGCTCTTTGAGTATCCGCCCGCGTTGAGGAAGAGCTCGCGGCTGGAAGCCGCTCCTGCAAAGGAACACGGGTGGCGGTCTTGCGGCGATAGCGGCAGGTCACGGTCGCTCCGATCTAAGCGAAGTCTGCTGACATGGGCTGGCACAGCGACCGGCTAAACTAAGCTCCCTTTCTTGCGCTGGGCGTGAACGCGTCCGGCGCTGCTGCCGTTTTGTGTGCCGATGCCTGCCGATTCCAAATCCATGCGTTCCCCCCTTCCCCTGCTACCCAAGAGCGGCCAGCTGCGTGCCTGGTGGCGCGCACCCGCCTCTCCTACCGCGCTGGCGTGGTTCCTCGCCCAGGCCGCCGAAACGCACGATGGGCCACTGTTGGCCGTTGCTCGCGATACCCAGGGCGCGCATCAGTTGGAAGCCGACCTGCATACGCTGCTGGGCACGCGTGATGACATGCCGGTGCTGCCGTTCCCGGATTGGGAAACCCTGCCCTACGACCGCTTCAGCCCACACCCGGACATCGTGTCGCAGCGCTTGGCGGCACTGCACCGCTTGCCCACGCTGAAGCGCGGCATCGTGGTGGTGCCGGTTCAAACGCTGATGCAGCGCCTGCCGCCGTTGCGCTACGTAGTGGGCGGCAGCTTCGATTACCGGGTCGGCCAGACGCTCGATTTCGACGCCGAGAAGCGGCGGCTGGAAGCAGCTAGCTACCGGCATGTGCCGCAGGTGCTGGATCCGGGCGATTTCGCGGTGCGCGGCGGATTGCTGGATGTCTATCCGATGGGCGCCGAGGCGCCGCTGCGGATCGAGCTGCTGGATGACAGCATCGACTCCATCCGCGCCTTCGACCCGGAATCGCAGCGTTCGCTGGAGAAGACCGATGCGGTGCGGATGTTGCCAGGCCGCGAGGTTCCGTTGGACGAAGACGCGATCGAACGTGCCCTGGCCACATTGCGAGAGCGTTTCGACGTGGATACGCGCCGCAGTTCGCTATACCAGGACTTGAAATCCGGCCTGGCGCCGGCAGGCGTGGAGTACTACCTGCCGCTGTTCTTCGAGCAGACCGCCAGCTTGTTCGATTACCTGGGCGAGAAAGTGCTGCCACTGCTGGCGGACGGCGCTCACGGCGCCGCCGATGCGTTCTGGGCACAGACCCAGAATCGCTACGAGCAGCGCCGCCATGACATCGAACGTCCGCTATTGCCGCCGGAAGAGTTGTATCTGCCTCCGGATACCTTGCGCGAGCGACTGAATCAGAAGCCACGCATCGAGGTTTGCGGCGCCGATCATCCGCGCCATACCGAAGCGCAGGCATTGGGCGAACAGCCCCTGCCGCCGTTGCCGATCGCCGCCAAGGACTCAGCACCGGGCGAAGCCTTGAAGTCCTTCCTGGCGCACTACCCCGGCCGTGTGTTGATCGCCGCGGACTCGGCGGGCCGCCGCGAGGCGTTGCTGGAAGTGCTGCAGGCAGCGGAACTCACGCCTGAAGTCGCCGGAAGCTTTACCGGATTTCTATCAGATCGTCATCCCCGCGGAGGCGGGAACGACGATCTAACTGCTATCACGCTTCCACGCTTCGCCATCACAGTCGCTCCACTGGAAGACGGTTTCGCACTGGATGAACCGCGCGTCGCGGTACTCACCGAACGCCAGTTGTTCCCAGAGCGCGCCACCCAGACGCACCGGCGCAAGCGCACCGGGCGCGAGCCCGAAGCGATCATCCGCGACCTGGGCGAATTGAGCGAAGGCGCGCCCATCGTGCACGAGGATCACGGCGTCGGCCGTTATCGCGGGCTGGTGGTGCTGGAGGCCGGCGGCACGCCCGGCGAATATCTGGAGATCGAGTACGCCAAGGGCGATCGCCTGTATGTCCCGGTTGCACAACTGCACCTGATCAGCCGCTATTCCGGCGCATCGGTGGAAACCGCGCCGCTGCATTCACTGGGCGGCGAAGCCTGGACCAAGGCGAAGAAGAGAGCCGCGGAAAAAGTCCGCGACGTGGCCGCCGAACTGCTGGAAATCCAGGCGCGCCGGCAAGCCCGCGCGGGATTGGCATTGCCGTTGGACCGCGCGATGTACGAACCTTTCGCCGCCAGTTTCCCGTTCGAAGAAACACCGGACCAGCATCACGCCATCGAATCGGTGATTCGCGACCTGGGCAGCAGCCAGCCCATGGATCGCGTGGTTTGCGGCGACGTGGGCTTCGGCAAGACCGAAGTCGCCGTGCGCGCGGCGTTCGCGGCCGCCAGTGGCGGCAAGCAGGTCGCGGTGCTGGTACCGACCACGCTGCTGGCCGAACAGCATTACCGCAACTTCCGCGACCGCTTCGCTGATTGGCCGCTACGCGTGGAGGTGCTGTCGCGCTTCAAGACGGCCAAGGAGATCAAGGCGGAGCTGGAGAAGTTGGCGGAAGGCAAGATCGACGTCATCGTCGGCACGCACCGCCTGTTGCAGCCCGACGTGAAATTCAAGGACCTGGGCCTGGTAATCGTGGATGAAGAGCAGCGGTTCGGCGTTCGGCAGAAAGAAGCGCTGAAGGCGCTGCGCGCCAACGTCCACTTGCTGACGCTCACCGCCACGCCTATTCCGCGCACCTTGAACATGGCCATGGCAGGCCTGCGTGATCTGTCCATCATCGCCACGCCGCCGGCCAACCGCATGGCCGTGCAGACCTTCATTACCCCGTGGGATCCGGCGTTGCTCCGCGAATCCTTCCAGCGCGAACTGGCGCGCGGCGGCCAGGTGTACTTCCTGCACAACGACGTGGAAAGCATCGGCCGGATGCAGCGCGACCTGTCGGAACTGGTGCCGGAAGCGCGTATCGGCGTTGCTCACGGACAGATGCCGGAACGCGAACTGGAACAGGTCATGCTGGATTTCCAGAAGCAACGCTTCAACGTGCTGCTGTGCACGACGATCATCGAATCGGGCATCGACATTCCCAACGCCAATACGATCGTCATCAACCGCGCCGATCGCTTCGGCCTGGCGCAGTTGCATCAGTTGCGCGGCCGCGTGGGCCGATCGCATCACCGCTCCTATGCGTATCTGGTAGTGCCTGAAAAACGCAGCATGACCGCCGATGCCGAACGCCGCCTGGAAGCCATTGCTGCCATGGACGAACTGGGTGCGGGCTTCACCCTGGCCACTCACGACCTTGAAATCCGTGGCGCTGGCGAACTGTTGGGCGAGGACCAGAGCGGCCAGATGGCCGAAGTCGGCTTCAGCCTGTACACCGAACTGCTGGAGCGCGCGGTGCGCTCGATCAAGCAAGGCCACCTGCCGGATGTCGACGTAGGTTACGAACACCGCGGCGCCGAAGTGGAACTGCATGTGCCGTCATTGATCCCCGACGATTACCTGCCGGACGTGCATACGCGCCTGACGCTGTACAAGCGCATCAGCAGCGCGCGCGACATCGACGAACTGCGTGACCTGCAGGTGGAGATGATCGACCGCTTCGGGCTGTTGCCGGATCCGGCGAAGTACTTGTTCGCCACAGCGGAACTGAAACTCACCGCTACCACATTGGGCATCCGCAAGCTGGAACTCGGCGAGAACGGCGGCCGTATCGTGTTCGACGCCAAGCCCAACATCGATCCGATGGCGGTCATCCAGATGATCCAGAAGCAGCCCAAGCTGTACGTCATGGATGGTCCGGACAAACTGCGCATCAAGGTACCGTTGCCGGAAGCGCCCGACCGTTTCAACGCGGCCAAGGGTTTGCTGACCACGTTGCGGCCGGCGGCCTGAGGCGCAACCTTCTTGTTTCCACATCATGGGTCTTACTGATGTCCGTTCCGACACCCATCGTTTTCGTGCACGGGTTGATAGGCACCTTGCAGGTGCCCGACCTGTCGATCCATTTCCGACCGGCAAAGACGCTGGCGCCTGATCTGCTGGGTTATGGCGGCCTGAAGGATGTGCCCGCGCACGAAGTGAATTTGCCGGCGCAAGTCGCCCATCTGGATCAGCTCATACGTCAGAACTTTGGCGACGAGCGGGTGCACCTGGTGGGACATTCCGTTGGCGGCGCGATTGCCGCGCTGTTCGCGCATGCGCATCCGAATCGGGTCGTGGATCTGGTCAGCATCGAAGGCAATTTCACGCTGAAGGACGCCTTCTGGTCAGCGTCTGTGGCACGCATGTCTCAAGAGGAAGCCGAAGCGATGCTGGAAGGCTTCCGTGCGGACCCGGCCGCATGGCTGGCGCGTGCCGGCGTGCCGGCCGAGCCGTTATTCGTCGAAATCGCAACGCGCTACCTATCGCAACAGCCCGCATCGACCGTGCATGCGATGGCGCGTTCGGTTGTCGAAGAAACCGGCTCGCCCGGCTATCTGCCGAAACTCCGCGAGGTCTTTTCGCGTCATCGCGTTCATTTGCTGGCGGGTGAACGTTCGCGGCCCGGTTGGGACGTGCAGGATTGGGCGCTGCGCCAGGCGAGCAGCATCGACGTCATTCCTGGTACCGGACACATGATGATGCTCGAACAACCGCAAGCCTTCGCCGCCGTGGTAAATAAAGCGCTTCAGCAATAGCAAGCTCCTGCTTCTTCATCCCGGAGGACCATCGCCATGCCAAAACGCGCGCTCCTGCATTGCTGCTTTCTTCTGGCCGGCCTGGTTATGTTGACCGGGTGCGCGTCGGTGCCAGCGCCCCGTGATGGCAACAGTGGCCGCAATGAAGTCAGCTTCATCGTCGTGCGCCACGCCGAGAAAGCCAGCGACGATCCCGAAGATCCTTCGCTTACGGCCGCGGGTCGCGAGCGCGCCGCCAGGTTGGCATCGCTGATAGCCGATGAATCGATCACCGCCGTATACGCCACCGAATTCCGCCGTACCCAGCAGACGGCTCTGCCCACCGCGAACCAGAACCACATGGATGTGACGCATTACTTCTCGAAAGGCCCCGCTTCCGAATTGGCCGCGCAGTGGCTGCGGCAGCACCGCCAAGGCGCGGTGTTGATTGTCGGCCACAGCAACACCGTGCCAGAGATCGTGGGCGCCCTGTCGGGACAGAACGTCGAACCGATACCGGACAGTCAGTTCAACCGCCTGTACCGCGTGGATATCGGTGCCGATGGTGTCGCCCGGCTGACGCAGAGCGAGTACTAAGGCAGAGTTTTCCACCGGCGCGATCTGCGTTGCACGCCACGCCCTTGTAGGAGCGACGTCCCGCCGCGAGCTCTTTCCCTAACCATCCGTCTGCACTCCCAAAGCCAAAGGTGCCGAGCGGCACGAGCAGCATGCGCCGCGCGCACGACGCAGGAAACCCGAGATTCACGCGATGCATGCATTGCACATGTGACCGCCAGCGCCCACATAAAAATCGGAAAACCCTGACACGCCGCTCAGACCACTTCAAATCCAAGCGGACGTAAGCTGCACCGGCATCGGGAAGGTGCCTGACGCGCACCGTCGGAATCCGGCATACGCCGACCTCCGATGCACATTCAAGGAGGAACCCAATGACTTTCCTGCGCACGCTTTTCCTGTTGCTCGCCTGCCTTGCGCCATCGGCACTCTGGGCGGTCGAGGGCGTACCGCCCCGATTGATGCTCGCCACGGATTACGGTGGTGCTAGCGACATTTCCAGTTACTGGATCAGCGAGAAACTGGACGGCGTGCGCGGCCGCTGGGACGGCCAGCAACTGTGGACCCGCGGTGGCCAACGCGTCTCGCCGCCGGCCTGGTTCACGGCCAAGTGGCCGAGCGTGGCGATGGATGGCGAACTTTGGATGGGGCGCGGCCGTTTCGATGACGTCAGTGCGCTGGTGCGTTCGATTCAGCCGGACGATGCCGCGTGGCACCAGGTGCGCTTCATGGTGTTCGATCTGCCGGATCATGGCGGCGTATTCGAAGCACGTGTCATGCAGATGCGGACGCTGCTGCCCGCCGCGGGCGTGGCATGGCTACAGCCCATCGCACAATCTCGCTTCGACGATGTGGAAAATCTCGATGCACGGCTCAAAGAAGTGGTCGCCGCGGGTGGCGAAGGGCTGATGCTGCATCATCGGAACGCGCGCTATGGGGCTGGCCGCAGCGGCAGCCTGCTCAAGTACAAACCTTTTCAGGATGCCGAGGCCCGCGTGATCGCCCATGCGCCAGGCAAAGGTAAGTATGTGGGGATGATGGGCGCGCTACTGGTCGAGTTATCGGATGGCAAACGATTTCGCCTGGGCACTGGTTTCACCGACGCGCAACGCACGGAGCCACCCGCTATCGGCAGCATGGTTACCTATCGCTACAACGGACTGACCTCCAAAGGACTGCCGCGTTTCGCGCGCTTTCTGCGCATCCGTCACGATCCGCCACCGCCAGACCCGCCGTGAACATCCGTGCAACGCGTCGGGCGATTCGTATCCAATACTCACTTCGAATCGCTCTTCAACAGCCGAATGGCCGTCATAAAACATTCCCGTCATCCCGGCGTACGCCGGGACCCTGCGCCTGTGCCCGGAGCCGCGTTGCCCAGTAGCGCTGCTGAGGAGCTTTCAATTGCCGAACGGCGGGTCATGACGTCTCGCCTGAATACCCCTGCGCATGCACGCCATGCAAACATCCCGGCGTTAACCTTATCCGCATGAATGACACGATGCGATCGGACGTATTCGGCGACTGGGACGGCAGCGTAGCGGCAGCGCGCGCGCTGCAGGCCGAACTCGCGCAGCGCGTTTCCTTGCGGGACGATTTCCCAGAGCCTCATCTGCTGGCGGGCTTCGATGTCGGCTTCGAGGACGAAGGCACCCGCACTCGCGCGGCCGTGGTGCTGTTGGATGCGCAGACGCTTCAGCCCATCGAGACGCATATCGTCCGCGTTTCCACGTCGATGCCGTATGTGCCGGGACTGTTGAGCTTCCGGGAGTTGCCGGCGTTGATGGAGGCGAGCTCAATGCTGACGCGCGCACCCGATCTGATCTTCGTGGATGGCCAGGGCATCGCGCACCCGCGCCGGCTCGGCGTCGCGGCTCACTTCGGTGTCGCCACCGGACTTCCCACCATAGGCGTCGCGAAAAAAGTCCTGTGCGGCAACTACGAAGAACCCGGCCCGCAACCCGGCGACCGCAGCCCCCTGCTGCATCGCGGGGAACAGATCGGCTGGGCGCTGCGCAGCAAACGACGCTGCAATCCGCTGATCGTGTCGCCGGGGCACCGCGTATCCATGGAAACCTCCGCGGCGTTGGTGCTGCGCTTCCTGGCTGGCTATCGCTTGCCGGAGCCTACGCGACTGGCTGATCGCTTGGCGTCGCGGCGCGGTGAAGTGAGCGTTCTGGCGTCATCGGGAAAGGCCGGTTTATTTTGATAGACCTGTCGCGGTATGCGGTACGCAATTCCCAATCCCGCACCCGATACGCAACGGATCGTTTCTGCAGCGACGACAGACTTCCGCCCTAGCTATGCCATCCTGCCAGCCACACAGGAGGCCCCATGACTACTCTCATTACACCCCGCATCCATGACCTGGGCGGCGGCTTCGAAGTGCGCCGCGCCGTACCCAGCCTGCAAGCCCGTAGCGTGGGGCCGTTCGTATTCGTCGACCACATGGGCCCGGCCATATTCGAGCCTGGGCGCGGCATCGACGTGCGGCCGCACCCGCATATCGGCTTGGCGACAGTGACCTTCCTCTGGGCGGGCGCGATCAACCACAAGGACACCCTCGGTTCGGAACAGGTGATCGTGCCCGGCGACGTCAACTGGATGACCGCTGGTCGCGGGATCGCGCATTCCGAACGCACACCGGCCAGCGAACGCGGCCAAGGCCATGCGATACACGGTATGCAGACGTGGGTGGCGCTACCCAAGAGGGACGAAGAGGTCGCACCCGAATTCCATCATCACGCCGCCGCGACGTTGCCGCAGTGGCGTCGCGATGGCGCTTTCGTGCGCGTCATCGCGGGCCGCGCCTTTGGCGAAGAATCGCCCGTGCGGGTATTTGCCGATACCTTCAACGTCGCCGTCGATCTGGTGGCCGATGCGGAATTGACCATCGACGATACCGCCGTCGAGCGAGCCCTGTACGTATTGGAAGGCGATGCGCAGTTGGACGGCGCGGACATTCCAGAGAAGCATCTGGTTGTGCTCGACCGCGGCGTTCGTCCGGTGCTGCGTGCCAAGACGCCACTCAAGGCGATGCTGCTGGGCGGCGAACCTTTGGATGCACCGCGCCATATGTGGTGGAATTTTGTGTCCAGTTCGAAGGAACGCATCGAGCAAGCCAAGCAGGATTGGCTCGAAGGCCGTTTCGGGCAGATCCCGGGCGAAACGGAATTCATTCCGTTGCCGGAGCGTTGATGTAAAGCACAACTGCCGGGGCAGATTTTTTCCGACGAGGGTAGGAGCGCCGTCTCGGCGCGAGCTCCCCGCTTAATCGCGACCTGATAGAAAGAGCTTGCGGCGAGACGCCGCTCCTACCGACGAGACGCCGCTCCAACAGGCCAGAACCCGCTATTACATAACGGTCGCAATATCACATAAAAACAAATACTTGCCCCCTTCCCCGCGTCTGGCTATGGTGCCTGCGCCGTCGGCCGACGGTTTGATCAACCTCAAGGAGATTCCGATGAATCTTGGCAAGAAGCTGGCGGCAGAGTTCCTGGGTACGTTCTGGCTGGTACTGGGTGGGTGTGGTAGCGCGGTGCTGGCAGCCAATTTCGGTGGCGATGGCAATCCGCTGGGTATTGGGTTGTTGGGGGTGTCATTGGCGTTCGGCCTTACCGTGCTGACCGGCGCGTATGCCTTCGGCCATACTTCCGGCGGCCATTTCAACCCGGCGGTCAGTTTCGGCCTCTGGGCGGGCGGCCGCTTTCCGGCCAAACAACTTCTGCCTTATGTGATCGCGCAGGTGATCGGCGGCGTTGCGGCGGGTTTCATCCTGCTGCAGATCGCCAAGGGCACGGCGGCTTTCGCCATCGATCCCGCAGCCGCCGGCGCGTTCGCCAGCAACGGCTACGGCGCTTTATCACCAGGCGGCTATTCGGTTGCTGCGGGCTTTTTGACCGAAGTGGTGCTGACCGCGTTCTTCCTGATCGTCATCATGGGCGCTACCCACAAGCGCGCGCCGGCGGGATTCGCGCCAATCGCGATCGGTCTTGCGCTGACCCTGATCCACCTGATCAGCATTCCGGTGACCAACACCTCGGTGAACCCCGCCCGTTCCACCGGCGTGGCGCTGTTCGCCGGCTCCGGCGCCCTGAGTCAGCTGTGGCTGTTCTGGCTGGCACCGATCCTGGGCGGCCTGATCGGCGGCATGCTCTACGGCTGGCTGGGCCGCGACGAAGCCTGATCCGTCGCCCGCTGGCCAGGCCTTCGCCTGCGCCAGCGGGTCCGCTCTCTTCAGGAAACACCTCTCAGGCGATCCTGCCTGCTCCAGTGATCCGGAATAGTTTCATCTGAAAGCAGACGAATCGATCGTCATCTCTGTCCTTCCCGCATTGAGAGGAAAGGCGCTCAAACCAGTTGAATACCGCTTCTATCAGGTTGTTTTAGCCCATCGCTTGGGCTATGGTCGATGCACCTGCCAGCGGGGAAGCCGGCAGGCGGACGCCGTGGGAACCATGGGGATGTACGAACGAGGTCTGGCCAGCATGACGGCCTGCCACGGCGATCCTGATCAACGCCAGAACATTTGCCGCGCATTGCGACACCGCTCAAGGGGACGCCCGCATGAAGACCGCTCTTGTCCTAAGTTTGTTGTTATTGCCTGCCACCGCGCTGGCGCAACAATCGTTTCAATGCCCCGCCCTACCCGCCAACTCCGATCTGCAATGGGAGCAGCGGATAGATCGCGAATTCATCGCCTGCAAGGCGGTGACGCAGGACGGACGCCAGGTGTTGAACGTGATGCTGACCTCAAAGGATCCCGATATCAGCCTCAGTCGTCCGCTACGCGCCGAAGAAGGGATGTTTTCCGGCAAGGAACTCCACTGGTATCGTCCCGATCTCGCAGGCCGCAGCTTTCCCGACGCGGAGTCGCGCCGTATCACCGTGATCAAGCTAGGCAAGAATCACTACGCTCAGGTCTGGATCAATGCCGGGTCCACGGAAGAATTAGGTTCGCTGCAATCGCTGGCACGGCAATTGGATGTCAACGAGACCAGCGCGATTTTGCTTTCTGCCGGGCGTTGACCCCGCACAGTTCGCTTCTGCAGGAGCGGCGGGACGCCGCTCCTGCATATCTCGTATATCTAGAAACGGCCTTCCTGGAAATCGACGAAGGCCTGCATCAGTTCTTCCCGTGTATTCATCACGAAAGGACCGTGGCGCATCACCGGCTCGCGCAAGGGCCGTCCGGCGACCAGGATCAATCGCGCAGGTTGGCTGCCAGCCCTTAGTTGCAGCTCGTTCCCACCGCCCAATACCGCTAGCTCGTGTGTTTCCAGCGACCGGGCGTCATCACCTTCGCCCACGGTTATCGCGCCTTCGAACGCGTAGGCGAAGATGTTGTGGCCTTCGGGCAACAGGTAGCGCCAGTCATGCCCTGCTTCCAATGCAATGTCCAGATATAGCGGATCAGTGGCCGGCTGCACGATGGGGCCCACCACTTCGCCTACCGCACCAGCGATCACCTTCACGCTGACGCCCTTGGCAGGTGTCGCGGAAGGAATGCGATCCGGCGCGAACTCCTGATATCTGGGATCGGTCATCTTCTCGCGCGCGGGTAGATTCACCCACAGTTGAAAACCGCGCATGCGCCCGGATTCTTGCTCGGGCATTTCCGAATGCACCAAGCCACGGCCGGCCGTCATCCACTGCACCGAACCCGGCGTCAGCAGACCTTCGTTGCCATGGTTGTCGCGATGGCGCATGCGGCCATCCAACATGTACGTGACGGTTTCGAAGCCACGATGCGGGTGATCGGGAAAGCCCGCGAGATAGTCTTCGGCGCGATCGGTACCAAACTCATCCAGCAGCAGGAACGGATCCAGATCCGGGAGGTCAGGGCCGCCGATCACCCGCGTCAGTTTGACGCCGGCACCATCGGAAGCGGCGCGGCCGCGCACTTTGCGCAGGATGCGGGCAGGGCTGGTTTGGGTAGCACTGGTAGTGCTGGCTTGAACAGGGGTGTTCATGGCGACTCCTTTGGGACCACGACAAGATGGCACCACCTTGGCCGCTACGGAATGATGGCCACTGTAACCATCTGTTCCAATCGTGGACCAAGGCCCAAAGCGGCCCTTGTAGGAGCGGCGTCTCGCCGCGAGCGCGCCTCGACGGCAGCACGGTGCTGCGAAGAAAAAACGCGCCGCAGCGCGTCCAGATGGCGAGCAGACAGTTTCCATCGTTCTTTGTGTCCACGGCAATCTGACAGGAAGAGCTCGCGGCGGGACGCCGCTCCTACATTCATGTCCTTCGAATTGACGCATCACGCCACATAGACCGACTTGATATTCATGAACTCGTGAATGCCGTGCTCGGCCAGTTCGCGGCCAAAACCTGATCGCTTGGTGCCGCCGAACGGCAGCCGCACATCGCTGCGCACGATGGCGTTGACGAAGGCCGCGCCTACTTGCAGCTGGCGCGCAACTCTGTCGCCACGCGCGGCGTCGCCCGTCCATACACTGCCGCCCAAACCGAATGTCGTGTCATTGGCGACGCGTATCGCTTCCGCCTCGTCGCGCACACGCAGGATGCTGGCAACGGGCCCGAACAGTTCTTCCTCGTAGGCCGGCATGCCTGGCCGAACCTCGTCGAGAATCGACGCCGGGTAGCCGGCGTACGATCCATCAAGCTGACAACCCAACAAAGGTTTTGCACCCTTGGCGATGCTGGCTTGCACCTGCTTGTGCAGATCGTCGCGAAGGTCCTGCCGCGCCAACGGCGCCAGCGTGGTGGAATCCTGCTGCGGATCCCCCAAGGTGAGCTTGGACGATGCGTCAACGAATCGCTTCACGAATTCTTCCGCAATGACATCGACCACGATGAAGCGCTTGGCGGCGATGCAGGTCTGTCCTGCATTGGCGAAGCGCGATGCCACCGCCCCGGCCACGGTCTTTTCCAGATCGGCATCGTCCAGCACTACGAAAGCGTCGCTGCCGCCCAATTCCATCACGCATTTCTTCAACTGCTGGCCCGCGTTGGACGCCACCGAACGCCCGGCGCGTTCGCTGCCGGTCAACGTCACCGCGACGATGCGCGAGTCGCGAATCACCTCCGCGGCCTGATCGTTATCGATGTGCAGTACGCCGAATACGCCATGCGGAATACCTGCGGCGTTCAAAGCTTTGGAAATGAGATCGGCGCAACCAGGCACATTGCTGGCATGTTTAAGCACGGCGACATTGCCTGCCATCAGCGCCGGTGCCAGGAAACGAAACACCTGCCAAATAGGGAAATTCCACGGCATCACCGCCAGCACGCAGCCCAGCGGTTCATAGCGGACGTAGCTCTTGCTGCCATCGGTCGTGACGGGCTGGTCGCGCAGATAGTCGACGGCATGATCGGCGTAGTAATCGCAGGCGCCGGCGCACTTTTCCACTTCGCCCAGCGCCTCCTTGCGCAGCTTGCCCATCTCCGCGGTCATGGTGCGCTGGAAGTCGTCCTTACGCCGCCGCAGTTCCGCACCAACGCGCCGCAGCAACTCGCCGCGCTCATTAAGCGGCCGGGATGACCATGCAGGGAAAGCTTTCTGGGCCGCGGCCAATACGGCTTCCACGGTTGCCGCGCTCATCAACTCCTGGCGGTGCTCGATCTTGCCGTTAGCGGGATTGATGATGTCTACGGCCATGGGAATCTCCTGGATGGATCACATCAATTTTGCGTCCGGAGGCGTTACGCGGTTGAAAAACCTTGTAGGAGCGGCGTCCCGCCGCGAGCTCTTCAGAGAATTGCCGATAAAAAAGCAAAGAGCTCGCGACGGGACGCCGCTCCTGCAGGGTGAAAGTCACCCATTCTCCTGCAACGCCATCTGCATATCGCGTTGACGCCGCTTCTCTTCGCGGTACATCAGCCACCATGCCAGGAACGCGGCGATCGACACGGCCACGATCATCAGCGTGGCGAGTGCGTTGATCTTCGGACTTAATCCCAGCCGCACCGACGAGAACACTTTCATCGGCAGCGTGGTGGAACTGGGGCCGGCCACAAAGCTGGCGATCACCACATCGTCCAGCGACAACGTGAACGCCAGCAGCCAGCCCGACACCAGCGCGGGCGCGATGATCGGCAGCGTGATCAGGAAGAACACCTTGATCCGGTTGGCACCCAGATCCATGGCGGCTTCTTCTAGCGATCTGTCCAGTTCAGCTAGTCGCGACGATACGACCACGGTGACGAAGGCCAGCGTGAACGTCACATGGGCTATCCAGATTGCGATGATGCCTTTGGGCGTCAGATTGAACATTTCGCCCAGCGACACGAACATCAGCAGCAACGACAAACCGATGATCACTTCCGGCATCACAAGCGGTGCGGTAATCAACGCGCCGAAAAGTGTCTTGCCTGCAAATCTGCGCATGCGCGTCATCGCCAGCGCCGCCATCGTGCCCAACACGACCGCGGCGGTAGCGGTCCAGAACGCCACCTTGATGCTGATCCAGGCCGCATCGAGCATCTGCTTGTCACGAAACAATGCGCCGTACCACTTGAAGGAAAAGCCGGACCACACCGTCGCCAGGCGCGACTCGTTGAATGAGTACGCCATCAGGATGAAGACCGGCACATACAGGAAGGCGAAGCCCAGACCCAGGATCAGCCAGCTCGGCCAGCGGCGGACGAAGCTGCTCATATCAGTTTCCCCTCCATCTCGCGCTGTTGCACACGGTTGAAGATCAGGATGGGAATCAGCAGCAGGATCAGCATCACGATGGCAACCGCCGATGCCGCCGGCCAGTCGCGGTTGTTGAAGAATTCACCCCACAGCACGCGGCCAATCATCAACGTGTCCGGTCCGCCCAGCAGCTCGGGAATCACGAACTCGCCCACCGCGGGAATCATCACCAGCATGCAGCCCGCGATGATGCCGGCACGCGATAGTGGCAAGGTGATGGTGAAAAATGCCTTCCAGGGCTTTGCGCCCAGATCGTAGGCTGCTTCCAGCAATCGCTGATCGTGCTTGACCAGATTGGTGTACAGCGGCAGCACCATGAATGGCAGATAGCAGTACACGATGCCGACATAGGCGGCCAACGGCGTGTACAAGATTTGCCGACCCTCGATGAGACCCAGTCCAACCAGCAGGTCGATGATCCCCAACTCTTCCAGCAGCCTGCCGATCGGTCCGCTGCTCTTGAGGATGCCGATCCATGCGTACACCCGAATCAGGAACGACGTCCACGACGGCAGTACCACCAGCATCATGGCGACGTTCCGTGAGGCCGGCGGCAGCCTGGCGATGACATAGGCGATCGGATAGCCCACCAGCAGCGCCAGGAAAGTCGATATGGCGGCGATCTTGACCGAGCTCAAATAGGCCCGCACGTATTGCGAATCGGTGAACAGCGCCACGTAGTTGCTCAGATTGAGCTTCATGGTCACCGCGTTGTTCACGTACTCCATGATCGGCGTATACGGCGGCATCTGGATCGCCAGCCTGGCGAACGATATCTTCAGCACGATCAGGAACGGGATGGCGAAGAACAGCAGCAACCACACATAAGGAATCCCGATCACGCCCCAGCGCGGGTGCGGCGAGAGTTTCTTGAGGAAGCCGGGGGCCTTCATGACGTCAGTACCACGCCGTCGTTATCACCCCACCACACCCACACCTCGTCGTTCCAGGTCATGCCTTCACTGGCCCAGCGCTGCACATTGGCGAAGTTGGCCATCATCTTGTAGCCGCCCGGCAACCGTACGTGATAGACCGAATGGCTGCCAAAGTAAGCGATGTCCTCGATGATGCCCCTGGCTTTGTTGTGCGGCTGCTCCGGCTCCTGCTTGCCGATGCCCAGCTTTTCGGGGCGCACCGCAAAGGAAACCTGCTGGCCTTCGAAACCGGAGATGCCGTGGCCGATATAAATCGCGACTGGCAACTGCGGGCAACGAATGGTCACGTAGTCGGATTCATCCTCCTCGATCACGCCCTCCATCAGGTTGACCGAACCAACGAATTCGGCGGCGAAGCGGCTGGTGGGCTGCTCGTAGATTTCATCCGGCGTACCGACCTGGCGAATGCGGCCTGCATCCATCAGAGCAATGCGGGTCGCCATGGTCATCGCCTCTTCCTGGTCGTGGGTGACCATCACGCAGGTCACCCCGGATTTCTCGATGATATTGACCAGTTCCAGCTGCATCTGCGAACGCAGTTTCTTATCCAGTGCGCCCATCGGTTCGTCCAGCAGCAACAGCTTCGGCCCTTTCGCCAGCGACCGCGCCAGCGCCACGCGCTGCTGCTGGCCGCCAGATAGCTGGTGCGGTTTGCGCTTGGCCAGCCGATTGAGTTGCACCAGCGCCAACATTTCTTCAACGCGCTTCTTGATGGCATCCTTGGACAAGCCGTCCTGCTTCAATCCGAACGCGATGTTCTGCTCCACCGTCATGTGCGGAAACAACGCATACGACTGGAACATCATGTTGATGGGACGCTCGTATGGCGGCAGATCATTCATGACCTGGCCATCGAGGTAGATCTTGCCGGCGCTGGGCTTTTCGAAACCGCCCAGGCAGCGCAGCAGCGTCGATTTTCCGCAACCAGACCCACCCAGCAACGCGAAGACCTCGCCTTTGCGGATCGTCAGGTTGGTGTCGTCGACGGCAACAAAACCATCGAACTCCTTGCGCACATCGACAATGCGCAGATAGGCCTCGGCATTTTCTTTGGTGCCGCTTTTGGTGCCGTGGTCTTCCGCCATGCGATTCCCCATACGGTAAAGCCGCCCGCGCTTCGGGCTGTGATGAGTGAAGTCGGCGGCTGCTCCGCCTGCAAAGGGAATGAGGTGCCGCTTTTACTTAACCCTTTACAGCGCCGAAGGCGCGACTTCACCCTTTACCCTCTCCTCACCTCACTGCCCCGTCTTCAACTCCGTCCAGATACGCGTGTACTGCCGGTCCACTTCAGGCGGGATGATGGCAAACGTGAAGAGCTTCGCGGCGACTTCCGGTGGCGGATAGATCGTCGGGTCCTCCGTGATGGACTTGTCCATCAGCGGCTTCGACTTCGGGATGGCGTTCGGATAGCTGATGAAGTTGGAGTTATTGGCCATCACCTGCGGATCCAGCAGGTAGTTGATGAAGGCGTAGGCGCTGTCGATGTTTTCTGCGCTCTTGGGAATAGCCAGCATGTCGAACCACTGTGGAGCGCCTTCCTTGGGAATGGCGTAGGCGATCTTTACTCCGTTGCCCGCTTCTTCCGCACGATCGCGTGCCTGGATGATGTCGCCCGACCAGCCCACCACCAAACAGGTATCGCCATTGGCCAGCGCATCGATGTACTGCGAGGAGTGGAAGTTGGTGATGTAAGGGCGGATGGTCTTCAGCAACGCCGCGGCCTTGTCGATCACCGCCGGGTCGGTGCTATTGGGGTCCTCGCCCAGATAGTTCAGCGTGATGGGGATGATTTCCGACGGCGTGTCCAGCAAGGTGACGCCGCACTCCTTCAGCTTGGAGATATTCTCTGGCTTGAACACGATGTCCAGGCTGCTGGCGATATCGGTATTGCCGAAAGCCGCCTTCACCTTGTCCACGTTGTAGCCGATGCCGGTGGTGCCCCACATGTAGGGAATCGCGTACTGATTGCCCGGATCCTGCGACTCGATCCGTTTCATGATTTCCGGGTCGAGGTTGGCGTAGTTCGGGATCTTGGCTTTGTCCAGCGGCATGAAAACGCCGGCCTGGATCTGCCGGCCCAGGAAGTTCAACGTGGGAACGACGATGTCGTAGCCGCTGGAACCGGCGAGCAGCTTGGTTTCCAGTACCTCGTTGCTGTCGAAGACATCGTAGGTGACCTTGATACCCGACGACTTTTCGAAGTTGGGAATCGTGTCCTCGGCGATGTAGTCGGACCAGTTGTAGACATTGACTTCCTTGCCTTCTCCTTCCTTCTCGCTATTGGCAGCGGTGCCGTCTGCAGGCTTGTCGCCGCAGGCGGCCAGGATAGTGCCGAGGAGGATAGCGGTCGCTAGGGCTCGCAATTTCATCAATCTCTCTCCAGATATGACGGGCATGACAGGGTGATGGGCTGGTGGGTGCTTCGATTGGACTTTCCCACTTCAGAATCTTCTATTTCAAAACTTCGGCTTGAACAAATTTTTGTTTCAGAATCTTCGCCCTGCCTGGCTGGGCCGGCTCCGCGCCGACCCACACGTCCCTTTATGTTTACTGCCCCGTCTTGAGTTCCGTCCATATCCGGGTGTACTGACGATCCACTTCCGGCGGCAACACCGCGAAGGTGAACAGCTTGGCGTCCACGTCAGCCGGTGGATAGATCGTGGGATCCTCGACGATCGACTTATCGATCATCGGCTTTGAAGCGGGCACGGCGTTCGGATAGGTCACGAAGTTGGTGTTCGCCGCCGCGACTTTCGGATCCAACATGTAGTTGATGAACGCGTAGGCGTTGTCCACATGCTTGGCATCCTTGGGAATCGCCATCATGTCGAACCACTGCGGCGCACCCTCTTTCGGAATGGAATACGCGATATTGACTCCGTTGCCTGCCTCTTCGGCGCGGTCGCGGGCCTGGATCACGTCGCCCGACCAACCCACCACCAGGCAGACATCGCCATTGGCCAGATCGTTGATGTAGGACGAAGAGTGGAAGTTGCGTATGTATGGCCGGATGCCTTTCAGTAAGGCAGCCGCCTTGTCGATGGTGGCCGGATCGAAGCTATGCGGATCCTCGCCCAGGTAGTTCAGCGCAATGGGGATCAGCTCGGACGGCGTATCCAGCAGTGTGACGCCGCAGTCCTTCAGCTTCGACAGGTTCTCCGGCTTGAACACCAAGTCCCAGCTGTTGGCGACTTCAGTATTGCCGAAGGCGGCTTTCACTTTATCCACGTTATAGCCAATGCCGCTGGTGCCCCAGAGATATGGCACGGCGTACTGGTTGCCCGGATCCTGCACTGCGATGCGCTTGAGCAATTCCGGATCGAGATTCTTCAGGTTGGGAATCTTGGTTTTATCCAGCGGCAGGAACACGCCCGCCTGGATCTGCCTGCCCAGGAAACTGAGCGATGGCACCACCACGTCGTAGCCGCTGGAGCCGGCCAATAGTTTGGTTTCGACCATCTCGTCACTGTCGAATACGTCATAGACGACCTTGACGCCGGTCGCCTTCTCGAAATTGGGTAGCGTGTCCTCGGCGATATAGTCGGACCAGTTGTAGACGTTGACGACCTTGGCTTCCTCGGCCTTCTTCGCGGTTTCATCTTTATCGCCGCAGGCGGCCAGTACGAAGGTAGCCATCAATGCGGCCAACACTCGGAGCTTCATGGGGTTTCTCCAGAAACCGAAAAAGGGGGAGAAAACATAATACGCCCGGCTATCACGCTGGGAAGACAGGCCGTTGTCCCGGTCACCGGCCTAGCGCCTCCGCGGTAGCATCCAACGCCTTCCAGGCTTTCTCGAATAGCTCATCGATCTGTTCGCGATTGATGATCAAGGGCGGCGACAGCAGCATGGCATCCCAGGTAGCGCGCAGGATCAGTCCATGCCGCAGGGCGATGTCCCGGCACAGCACGCCCACTGAGCCCCGGTCCGGGAAGTAAGCCCGCTTGCGTTTGTCCGGCACCAGTTCCAGTGCGCCCATCATGCCGGCGATACGTGCCTGCCCTACCAGCCGGTGTTCGCCCAGCTCGGCCCAGCGCTGGCCCAGATAAGGACCGGTATCCAGCTTGCAGGTTTCGACGATCTTTTCATCCTGCAGAATGCGAATGTTCTCCAGCGCCACCGCTGCGCAGACCGGATGACCGGAATAGGTACATCCATGCGCGAGTTCCCCGCCCTGCTCTTTCAATACGCCGGCCACGCGATCGTTGAACATCGCCGCGCCCAAGGGGATATAGCCGGAAGTGATGCCCTTGGCGATCGGCATGACGTCGGGCTGGAAACCAAAATATTGGGAACCGAACCATTCGCCGGTGCGGCCAAAACCGCAGATTACCTCGTCGGCCACCAACAACACGTCGTACTTACGACAGATGCGCTCGATTTCCGGCCAATAAGTCCGCGGCGGAATGTACACCCCGATGGCGCCCATGATGGGTTCGCCGATAAAGGCGGCCACACGATCCGGCCCAAGCTCCAATATCTTGTCTTCCAATCGCTTGGCTGCGAGCAGACCGTAGTCGTCTTCGGACAGCTCGCCGCCATCGGCAAACCAGAATGGCGGATCGATATGGTGGATGTCGGGAATCGGCAGCCCGCCCTGCTTGTGCATGCCTTTCATGCCGCCCAGGCTGGCGCCGGCCATGGTGGTACCGTGATAGCCGTCGTGGCGTCCGATGAAGATGTTCTTCCGCGGCTGGTCCTGCACCGCCCAGAAATGACGCACCAGCCGCAGGATGGTGTCGTTGGCTTCGGAACCGGAGTTGGTGAAGAACGCGTGGTTGAGATCGCCCGGCGCCAGTTCGGCCAGCTTGGCGGCCAGTTGGATCGTCGGCTCCGTGGTGCACTGAAAGAAGCTGTTGTAGTACGCCAGCTGCGTCATCTGCTTCGACGCGGCCTCGCCCAGTTCCCTGCGGCCGTAGCCGACATTGACGCACCACAAACCGGCGAACGCATCGAGCAATTGGTTGCCTTCCGCATCCCACACATAGCAGCCTTCGCCACGGGTAAGAATGCGCGTGCCCTTCTTCGCCAGTGCCGCGTTGTCGTTGAACGGATGCAGGTGATGGGCGGCGTCGAGCTGTTGCAGGGTGTGGGTTTCGAGATTCATGGCAGCTCCAGGATCAGCTTTCCCTTCTCCCGCCGGGAGAAGGTGGCGCGAAGCGCCGGATGAGGGAATGGACCATCCGCTCGCGGCCAACTTTCGCTGGTGCCGGATAGCGCACTCCCTCATCCGCCCCTGCGGGGCACCTTCTCCCGGAGGGAGAAGGAAAAAAGCATCAAACATTCAACAACAAAAACTCCCGCTCCCACGAACTGATCACGCGGAAGAAGGTTTCGTATTCCTTGCGCTTCACCGAGATATACGCGCGGACGAAGCGTTTACCCAACATGTCTTGCAGCGGCTTGCAGGTTTCCAGATTATCCAGCGCCTCGCCCAGCGAACGCGGCAGTTCGAACCCGACGTCCTGCGCGCTGCTGGAAAGCGGTTCGGTGGGTTTGAGCTGTTCGCGGATGCCCAACAGTCCGCACGCCAGCGTCGCGGCCATGGCCAGGTAAGGATTGGCATCGGACCCAGCGAAGCGACTCTCCACGCGCGTGTTCTCGGGCGTGTCCATCGGCACGCGCAAGCCGCAGGTGCGGTTGTCGAAACCCCACTGCACATTGATCGGGGCCACTTGCCCCAGCGCCAGCCGACGATAGGAGTTGACGTTGGGGCCGAAGAACGCCATGGCCATCGGCACGTACTTCTGCAAGCCGGCCAGATAATGCCCGAACAGTTTGCTGGTCTTGCCATCGGTCTTGCCGGCGAACACGTTGCGGCCGGTCTTCGGGTCCACCAGGCTCTGATGGATGTGCATGGCGCTGCCGGGTTCGTTCTCCATCGGCTTGGCCAGGAAAGTGGCATAGATGCCATGCCGCATCGCCGCCTCGCGCATGGTGCGCTTGAACAGGAATACCTGGTCCGCACGCGACAACGCGTCGTCGTGAGTGAAGTTGACTTCCAATTGCGCGGCACCGGATTCGTGGATCAGCGTATCCACATCCAGTTCCATCGCTTCGCAATAGTCGTACATCAGGTCCAGGATGGGGTCGAACTCGTTGACCGCATCGATGGAATACGACTGCCGCGCGGTTTCCGGACGGCCGGAACGGCCCGCCGGCGGCAGCAACGGGAAGTCGGGGTCGGTGTTCTTCTGCACCAGGAAGAACTCCAGCTCCGGCGCCACCACCGGCCGCAGCTTGGCGTCGTCGTATTCGGCCAGCACGCGACGCAGTACGTTGCGTGGGGCCAGGTCGTGCGGCTTGCCCTCCTTGGTGTAGCAGTCATGGATGATTTGCGCGGTGGGATCGGCTGCCCACGGCACCATCCGTATGGTGTCCGGATCTGGCCGCAGCAGCATGTCCGAATCCGACGGCGAAGTCAGTTCGTAGTAATCGTCGGGATATTCCCCCGTCACCGTGGTGGCGAAGATGCCTTCCGGCAACCGCGTGCCGTAATCGTGCGAAAACTTGTCGGCGGGAATGATCTTGCCGCGCGCGTTGCCGGTGATGTCCGGCACCAGGCACTCCACTTCGGTGATGCTGCGATCCTTCAACCAGCGCCTGAGCGAGCTTTCCTGCTGTTCGGGTGCGGCGGTTTTCTTGCTGCGGGTCGGGCGTGGGCTCATGAGTCGTTCCGCTGCGTTCGCTGGGCGGCGCGCGCGCGACAGGCGGCACCAAAGGCTTGAAAAAGAGAGAGATAGAACGGGTTTTCACGCACCCGCCATTCCGGGTGCCATTGCACGCCCATCAGGAAGCCTGCGCCTTCGTGGCGGAAGGCTTCGATCAAACCGTCCGGCGCCACCGCTTCCACCGCCAGGCCTGCGCCCAAGCGCGAGATGCCCTGCCCATGCAGCGAGTTGACGTGCGCGCTTTCGGCACCGGCGATATCGGCCAGCATGCCGCCCGGCGTCAACGCGACCGCATGCGCCGGGCCATATTGCTTTTCCAGCGGATCGTCGGGGTTCTCGCGATGATCCATGAAGCCGGGCTGCTCGTGAACCTTCTGGTACAGGCCGCCGCCAAAAGCGACGTTGACCTCCTGGAAACCACGGCAGATCGCCAACAGCGGCACGCCCATCGCCATCGCCAGTGGAATCAACGCCAGGTTGGTGGCGTCGCGTTTGGGGTCCAGCAGGTTGCCTTCGTAACTGGACTCGTCGCTGTAATGGTGCGGCTCGATATTGCTGACCGACCCGGTCAACAAAATGCCATCGACGCTTTCAAGGAACTGCCGCAACGGCAAAGCCGGCTCCAAGGTGGGCAGCAGCACCGGCACGGCGTCCGCCCCATCGACCACCGCGCGCGCATACTTCTCACCCACCGCGAGGAAGGGGTGCGCACCGATTTGCTTATGGTCGGTAGGCAGACCGACCAGCGGCAGGCTGGCCATGCGGATAGCTCGAAGTGGCGTGCCCGCAACTTAACTCGGGCGTTTTATTTTTACAACACCGGAGCTCTAATTTGCCTTCCAAGCGCCCAACTGGTGCAGTGCGGCACCATTATTGGTCGTTTCAGAGCCAATCGATCCCGGCACGCGTTGAGGATTCTTGACACCCGCCACTGTCTGCTAAGCTGCCGCGAACCGCCGGTGAAGCCGCCATGACCCGCAATCCACACGCCGAAAAAGTACCCGCGCACGCCACGATGTCCGCCGAAGATGCCGCCGCCTTGCAGCGCGTGGAAGGCTGCGAACTGGTGGATCTGCTGCTGCCGGACATGAACGGCCTATTGCGTGGCAAGCGCATTACCCGCGGCGCATTGGAAAAGGTCTACGCCGACGGCGTGTGCCTGCCGATGTCGCTGATCGCCACCGATATCACCGGCAATACCGTGGAAGAAACCGGGCTGGGCTACGACATCGGCGATGAAGACCGCATCTGCCGTCCCGTGCCTGGCTCGCTGAGACCGGTGCCATGGTCACCGCGCCCCATGGCGCAGTTACTGTTGTCGATGGAGGACGCGAGCGGCGGGATGTTCGAAGCCAATCCGCGCGAAGTCCTGAAGCGCGTACTGGCGCGCTTCGCACAGCGCGGGCTGAAGCCCGTAGTTGCGGTGGAGTTGGAGTTCTACCTGTTCGACCAACGCCTGGACAGCCACGGACGGCCACGTACACCGGTCAATCCCATGACGGGCCAACGCAATGAAAGTACGCAGGTCTACTACATGGAGGACCTCAACGACTATCGCGGCTTCACCGACGCGGTCGCTGCCACCTGCGACGTGCAGGGCATTCCTGCGGACACCGCCGTGGCGGAATACGCGCCCGGACAGTTCGAAATCAACCTCAAGCATCGCGACGACGCAGTGCTGGCCTGCGACGACGCGGTCTATCTCAAACGCGCCATCAAGGCGGTAGCGCAGCAACAGGGCATGCAGGCCAGCTTCATGGCCAAGCCGTTCGCGGAACAGGCGGGCAACGGCATGCACATCCATGTCAGCGTACTGGACGAATCCGGCCGCAATATCTTCGCCTCCACGCCGGACGCGCCCGCCGAGACGTTGAAGCACGCCATCGGTGGCTTGCAACGCAGTGCTCGCGACTGCCTGCTGCTGTTCGCGCCGCACGCCAACAGCTATCGGCGCTTCGTGCTCAATGCCTTCGTGCCGCTCAATGATTGCTGGGGTTTCAACAACCGCACCGTCGCCATGCGCATCCCGCACAGCAACGAAGCGAACACGCGCATCGAGCACCGCGTCGCCGGCGCAGACGCCAACATCTACTTGGTCACTGCCGCGGTGTTGGCTGGCGTACTGCACGGGCTGGAGAACCGTTTCGATCCCGGCCCGCCGATTACCGGCAATGCCTATGAGCAGACGGAAGTTCGCACACCTTTCTGGCGCGACGCGATTTCCGATTTCATGGGCAGCGAGTTCATTCGCGAACAGTTCGGCAACGCCTTCCGCCATATCTATGGGCAACAGAAGCGCAAGGAGATGCAGAGCTTCTATACCCAGGTGACCGACCTGGAATACGCGTGGTATCTGCGGGCGGTGTGATGTGTGCCCGTCTGCCACTTTCCTACGTCATTCCAGCGAACGCTGAACCCATTTTGATCTTGATGCACTCACTGAGGCCCGCCGAGAAAAGTCAAAATGGATGACCAGCCTCCGGCTGTTGAGAAGCGACTCCAACTTGCGCTGGAATGACGACGTTCGGATATCTGCGATGCCGCTAACGAACCCTCCGTATCCTCCCTCCTGGTACGCCGCCAGCGCCACACCGCTGCCGGAACAACCCGCGTTGCAGGGCCACGTCGACGCCGATGTCTGCATCCTCGGCGCCGGTTACACCGGCCTGTCGGCCGCGCTGGAGTTGGCGGAAGCGGGCTACCGAGTCGTGGTGCTGGAAGCCGAGCGAATCGGCTGGGGTGCATCCGGCCGCAACGGTGGACAAGCCATCGTCGGCTTCGGTTGCGAACAGGACAAACTGGAAACACTCGTTGGCGCGGACGATGCACGCAAGCTTTTCGACCTCTCGCGCGAAGGCATGGCATGGATGCATGGACGTATCGCCAAGCACGCCATCGCCTGCGACTGGCGTGACGGTCATGCAAGCGTGCCGATCAAGCCACGCCAGGAGCGGCAACTGCGCGCTTGGCAAACGCACATGGCGGAACGCTACGACTACTCCATGGAGTGGTGGGACCGGGATCAGTTGCGTGCGCAGCTCGCCAGCGATCGCTACCTGGGCGCGGTCTATGATCCGCACAGCGGCCACCTGCACCCGATGGAATACGCATTCGGACTGGCACGAGCGGCGATGGCCGCCGGCGTGCGCATCTTCGAACGCTCGCGAGTGACGCAACTGGTTCGCGATAAATCACCCATCATGAAGACCGCACAAGGCGAAGTGCATTGCGCTCACGCCATCCTGGCTGGCAACGCGTGGCTGCGCGGCATCACGCCTGAATTGGAATCACGCATCATGCCGGTGGGCACATACATCGGCGCCACGGTGCCGTTGGGGGAACAGCGCGCGCACGAACTGATTCGCAACGGCATGGCGGTAGCCGATGTGAACTGGGCGCTGGATTACTTCCGTCTCAGCCGCGATCACCGCCTGTTATTCGGCGGACGCGCCAGCTATTCCACCCTGCCTCCGCCCAACCTGCGTGGCACCATGGCCCGGCGCATGCGCCGCGTGTTCCCACAACTGCACGACGTGGATATCGAATATGCCTGGGGCGGCTACGTGGATATTTCCCTCAACCGCGCACCGCATTGGGGCCGGCTGACACCGAACATCTACTTCGCCCAAGGTTTCAGCGGCCATGGCGTGGCGGCAACCGGCTTGGCGGGCAAGCTGATCGCCGAAGCGGTACGCGGCCAGGCCGAACGCTTTGACCTGTTCTCGCGTATCCCACATCTTCCCTTCCCGGGAGGACGCGCCTTCCGTACACCGATACTGGTGGCTGCGATGGCCTGGTATAAGTTGCGCGATGCGTTGTGGTGAAGCAATCATGGGATGGCGCCGGGTCAACGTAGAGCGGAGCTTGCTCCGCTGTCTTTCGCTTGGCTCAACAAGAAGCGGCTAGTCACTGAAAAGCGGCTATTCTCTATCGCCTGCCGTTGCGACGGCCTCATTGCTACTTACTCGTTGCTATCGCGGGGCGCGGCATCATCCACAACGCCACCAACGTCAGCGCGGCCGCTCCGCACAGGTAATACCCCACGTATGCCAGCCCGTAATCCTTGGCCAGATAGGTGGCGATATACGGCGCCAGCGAAGCGCCGAAGATGCCGGCCAGGTTGAACGACAGCGATGCGCCTGTGTAGCGCACTTCAGTGGGAAACATCTCTGCCAGGATGGTGCCGCAGGGCCCATAGGTCAGTCCCATCACGCCCAGTCCCAGCGACAGGAACAGCAGGACGCCCCAGGCATTCCCTGCTGTGAACAGCGGCGCGAAGAACAAACCGAACAGGAAAATGGCCACGCTGGCCAACATCATCGCCAAGCGCCTTCCGCGTCGATCCGCGAACATCGCCGATACCGGAATACCAGCGGCGAAGAACAGCACGCCCACCATCTGCAGCAGCAGGAACTGTTCGCGCGAATAGCCCAGCGCCGAGGTTCCCCAGCTCAACGCGAATACCGTCATCAGATAGAACAGCACAAAGGTCGCCATGGCCGCGAAGGTGCCGGCGAACAGCGCACGCGGGTGCTTCGACAGCACGGTCAGCATCGGCAGCCGCACCCGCTCGCCCTTGTCGATGGCCTTCTGGAAATCCGGCGTTTCGGCAATGCGCAACCGCACCCACAAACCCACAAGCACTAACACCGCACTGGCCAGGAACGGAATGCGCCAGCCCCAGGCCAGGAACTGCGCGTCGGTCATCAACTCGGTAAGCAACAGGAAAATGCCGGTGGAACAGAGGAAGCCGATAGGCGCGCCCAACTGCGGAAACATCCCGTACCAGGCGCGCTTGCCGGGGGGTGCGTTCTCGGTCGCCAGCAGCACTGCCCCGCCCCATTCGCCGCCCAATCCCAGTCCCTGGCCGAAGCGGCACACCGCCAACAGCAGGGGCGCGGCCACACCAATGCTGGCGTAAGTCGGCAGCAAGCCGATGACCACCGTCGACAAACCCATGGTCAGCAGCGCCGCCACCAGCGTCGCCTTGCGGCCGATGCGGTCACCGAAGTGGCCGAACACTGCGGACCCGACCGGTCGGGCGAAAAAAGCCAGCGCGAACGTCGCCAGCGACTGCAGCGTGGCCGAAGCCGGATCGCTGGCCGGAAAGAACAACTTGGGAAAAACCAACACCGCCGCCGTGGCGTAGATGTAGAAATCAAAGAACTCGATGGTGGTGCCGATCAGACTGGCGAACAACACACGACGGGGGGAATTGCCTTGCGCGGCGGAAGCGGAGACGACGGAAGCGGTCATGGGGAGCTTTCGGTGGGCGACGTCCGATTCTGTCAGATCGCGGCGGCATCGCAAGCCATGCAGCTCTTTCCTTGTGGAAATCTTTCCTTGTGGGAGCGATGTAAGTCGCGACCGGAAACATCAACGTCGCGACTTACATCGCTCCCACAAGGACACCCGTACTAGTCCGCTAAGTTTATCCAGGTCGCCTTGACCTCGGTGTACTTCTCGAAGGCATGCAGCGATTTATCGCGGCCGTTGCCAGATTGCTTGTAACCACCGAACGGCGCTGTCATGTCGCCGCCATCCCAGTAGTTGACCCACACGCTGCCAGCGCGAAGTTTCCGTGCAACGCGGTGGGCGCGGCTGATGTCTTTCGTCCACACGCCCGCCGCCAATCCATATTCGCTGTCGTTGGCAATACGCAAAGCTTGCTGCTCATCGTCGAAGGCGATCACCGACAGCACCGGGCCGAAGATTTCCTCCCGCGCGATCGTGTGCGAGTGCGACACGTCGTCGAACACCGTGGGCTCGATATAGCAGCCGCCAGCGACCACTTCGGCACGCTTGCCGCCGAGTACCAGTCGCGCGCCTTCGGCGACGCCTTTTTCGATGTAGCCCAGCACACGCCCGGTTTGCGATTCGTCGACCATCGCGCCCATCGGCGCGCCCGGCTGCAACGGGTGGCGCGGCTGCATCTTGCGGCCGGCTTCGACCACGCGCGCGACGAATTCGTCCTTGATGGAACGTTCCACCAACAATCGCGATGCCGCCGTACAGACCTCGCCCTGGTTGTAGAAAATGCCGCTGGCGGCTGCCTCGGCCGCCTTATCAAGATTGGGCGCATCGGCGAATACGATATTCGGGCTCTTGCCGCCGCATTCCATGTACGCGCGTTTCATGTTGGACAGGCCCGCGCATTGCAGCAGCCGCTTGCCTATCGCGGTGGAGCCGGTGAACACCAGCCCATCCACATCCATGTGCAGTGCCAGCGGCTCGCCCGCTTCCTTGCCGAAACCCGGTACCACGTTGAACACACCGGCGGGCAGCCCAGCCTCCATCGCGATCTCCGCCAGCCGGATCGCCGACAACGGCGATTTCTCCGAAGGCTTCAGCACCACCGAATTGCCCATCGCCAACGCTGGTGCCAACTTCCAGGTCGCCATCAGCAATGGGAAATTCCACGGCACGATGGCACCGATCACACCCAACGGCTCGCGCGTGACCAGACCAAGTTCATCCGGCCCGGTCGCCGCCACTTCGCCATAGATCTTGTCCAGCGCCTCGCCCGTCCACGCCATGCAGCGAATGGTGGCGGCAACATCGACCTGCCGCGCATCGGTCACCGGCTTGCCCATGTCCAGCGATTCCAGCAACGCGAGTTCGTCCGCATGTTTTTCGATCAGCTGCGCGAACTTCAGCAGCACCTTCTTGCGGTACGTCGGCTTGGCCTCGGCCCAGGCGCCGGACGTGAAGCTGCGGCGCGCGGCGGCGACGGCGCGATTGATGTCCTCTTCGGCACACTCGGCTATCTGGCCCAGCACACGGCCGTCGATGGGACTGACGCAGTCGAAAGTCTTGCCGCTAGCGGCGTCGACGTAGCGGCCGTCGATGAAGGCTTGTGTGCGGAGGGATAGGCTTTCCGCAAGGGCCTGCCAGTTTTCACGGGTGCGTGGTGCGTTCATTCGGTGCTCCGATTTGGCTTTTCCTTCTCCCCCCGGGAGAAGGTGCCCGAAGGGCCTGCCCCGTACTTGATACGGGGGCGGATGAGGGAGTGGACTTTCAGGTTGCTGATCGATTCAGACCTGCATTTTCCTCCGTTGTTCGGTGTGTCAAGGCATCTCACTGCACGCCCCGGCCCTACGAAGCACGCAGGGCGTTCAGACGTACGCGAGCCGGTGGCTCGCAAGCCGTACGCCTTCACCCCGGAGGGAGAAGGAAAACAATCAAAACGTCGCCGGCGTATTGGCACTGAAGATCACTGCGTCTTCGTCACCCACATTGCGAAAACGATGCGGGATGCGGCTTTCGAAATAGTAGCCTTCGCCAGCGCGCAAAATGCGCACCTGGTCGCCGACGGTGACCTCGACTTCGCCTTGCACGACCACGCCGCCTTCTTCGCCATCGTGTTCCAGCATCGAGTCGCCAGTATCGGTGCCCGGCGGCATCACCTCGCGCAGGATGCACATCTGCCGTTGCGGACGGTGCTGGCCCACCAGATAGTAATGAATGCCGTTGCTGCCCACGTCCGGCAATTCGCCGGCGCCATAGAACGGGGTGTCCCGCGCCTCGGCATCCAAATCCAGAGTGAAGAAGTCGGCCAATGAGATGGGAATGCCGTCCAGCACCTTCTTCAAGGAACTGACTGAAGGACTGACCTTGTTCTGTTCGATCAGGGAGATGGTGCTGTTGGTGACGCCCACGCGTTTGGCCAGCTCGCGCTGGCTGAGATCTTTCGATTTGCGGACCCATTGCAGGCGTGCGCCGATGTCCATTCCCGCTCTTGTATCTGGCTGCCGGTGTTGCGGGATACTTTACACCGTGAGGCGACGCGGTCAATTTTCTTTCCGGCGGCCGCTTGCATCCCATTTCAGGTTGTCCACGCCGGCAGCCTGGATAACCCTGATTGGCAACAACGCCAAAGAGATGACAGGGGTCTCACGGCCACCGTGTCATCTTTCATCGGCAACAGCGGTTGTAAAGTTTTTTCAACGCGATAAGCTGCGCAAATCTCCCCGCCCGCCCCTCGGAGCCGCCTCATGAGCGCTGACGACACCTCCACCACCCGTGCCCTGGCCGAGTTCTATGGCCACCAAGCCGTGCAGGCGCCGGAATCGATGGATGCCTTCTGGATGCCGTTCACCGCCAATCGCCAGTTCAAGGCGACGCCGCGCCTGTTGGCCAGCGCTTCGGGCATGCACTACACCACGGTGGATGGTCGCCAGATCCTGGATGCCACCGCGGGGCTGTGGTGCTGCAATGCCGGCCACGCGCGCCCGCGCATCGTCGAGGCGGTGAAGAAGCAGATCGAGACGCTGGACTTCGCGCCCAACTTCCAGATGAGCTCGCCGCTGCCGTTTGTGTTGGCCGAACGCCTGGCGGCGCTGACTCCGGGCGATCTCAATCATGTTTTCTATACCAACTCCGGTTCCGAAGCGGTCGACAGCGCACTGAAGATTGCGCTGGCCTATCACCGCACACGCGGCGAAGGCCAGCGCACGCGTCTGATCGGCCGGGAAAAGGGTTATCACGGTGTCGGCTTCGGCGGAATATCGGTGGGCGGGCTGCCGAACAATCGCAAATGGTTCGGTTCGCTGCTGCCGGGCACCGACCATATGCGGCACACGCTGGACATATCCCGCAATGCATTTTCCAAAGGCTTGCCGCAGTACGGGGCCGAACTGGCGGAAGATCTGGAACGCCTGGTGGCGTTGCACGACGCATCCACGATTGCAGCGGTCATCGTCGAGCCCATCTCCGGCTCGGCCGGCGTGATTCTCCCGCCGGAAGGCTACCTGCAACGCCTCCGCGAAATCTGCGACAGGCACGGCATCCTGTTGATCTTCGATGAGGTCATCACCGGCTTCGGCCGCATCGGCCATGCCTTCGGTTCGCAACGATTCAATGTAACTCCGGACATGATCACCGCGGCAAAGGGAATCGCCAATGGATGCGTGCCGATGGGCGCGGTGTTCGTATCCGACCGCATCCACGAGGCCTTTACCCATGGCGCGGAAAACGTCATCGACCTCTTCCACGGCTACACCTATTCGGGCCACCCACTGGCCTGCGCCGCGGCCCTGGCGACACTGGATACCTACGAAGAAGAGAACCTGTTCGACAAGGCCATCGAGCTGGGCGAATACTGGCAGGAAGGCATCCACTCGCTGAGAGGCCTGCCCAATGTCATCGACATTCGCAACTACGGATTGGTCGGCGCTATCGAGCTATCGCCGCGACCCGGCGCACCCGGCACCCGCGCCTACGACGCATTTACCCACGCGTTCCACAAAGGCGGCCTGCTGACCCGAGTATCCGGCGACGTGATGGCGCTGTCGCCACCCTTGATCGTGGAGAAATCCCACATCGACCGCATCTTCGAAATTCTGGCGGACACTTTGCGCGCCACCCCGTAAAATTGCCGCACACGGCCAAAGCGCTCCCCACGCGCAAGCCTCATCTGCTACTGGAGAGAAAAATGCTGATCGGCGTTCCCAAGGAAATCAAAAACCACGAGTACCGCATTGGCCTGACCCCGGCCGGCGCGCGTGAACTGGTGCTACAAGGCCACCAGGTCATGGTGCAGCGCGACGGCGGCAAGGCCATCGGCCTGACCGATGACCAATACATCAAGGCCGGTGCGGAAATCGTGGAAGGCGCGGAGGAAATCTTCCAGCGCGCCGAGATGATCATCAAGGTCAAGGAACCGCAACCGGTGGAATGCGCCATGCTGCGCCCCGGCCAGATCCTCTACACCTACCTGCACCTGGCGCCGGATCCGGAGCAGACCAAGGCGCTGGTGAAATCGGGCGCCACCTGCATCGCGTACGAAACCGTCACCGACCGCAAAGGCGGCCTGCCGCTGCTGGCGCCGATGAGCGAAGTGGCAGGACGCATGTCGATCCAGGCCGGCGCGCATGCGCTGGAGAAAGCGCAGGGCGGTTCCGGCATCCTGCTGGGCGGCGTGCCGGGCGTGAAGCCAGCGGAAGTGCTGGTGATCGGTGGCGGCGTGGTCGGCATCAATGCGGCGCGCATGGCCATGGGAATGAACGCGCACGTCACCATCCTCGACCGTTCGCTGGATCGGTTGAAGTATCTGGACGAGGTCTATGGCGATCGCCTGACCACCATTTACTCCACTCGCGATGCCATTGAAGAACGCCTGGCCTATACCGATCTGGTGATCGGCGCGGTGCTGATTCCCGGCGCCGCCGCGCCCAAGTTGATCTCGCGCGAGCAACTCTCGCTATTGCACCCGGGTTCGGTGCTGGTGGACGTGGCCATCGACCAGGGCGGCTGCTTCGAGACCAGCAAGGCCACCACCCATCAGAACCCGACCTACGAAGTGGACGGCATCATTCACTACTGCGTCGCCAACATGCCTGGCGGCGTCGCGCGCACTTCCACGTTCGCGCTGACCAATGCCACCCTGCCCTACGCCATGCAACTGGCCAACAAGGGCGCCAAGCAGGCGCTGCTGGACGATGAGCATCTGCTCAACGGCTTGAACGTGCACGCGGGCAAGATCACCTACAAGGCCGTCGCCGACGATCTGGGCTACGTGTATGTGCCGGCGGCGAAGGCGCTGGCGTAAGTCACACACCCAACCTTGCAGGAGCGACGTAAGTCGCGATGAAGCGTTACCGGTAAAGCTTCATCGCGACTTACGTCGCTCCTGCAAGGCCCCATACCGGAGACATCCATGACCCACCCGCTGCATCATTACCTCAACGGCATGCGGGTAGAAAGCAGCAGCGGCCGCTTCGGCGATGTCTTCGATCCCGCCACCGGCACCGTCACCTCGCGCGTGCCGCTGGCTTCTACGAATGAAGTCCGCAATGCGGTAGACGTTGCGTCCGCCGCTTTTCCCGCCTGGTCCGAAACCACGCCGCTCAACCGCGCACGCGTGATGTTCCGTTTCAAGGAACTGCTGGAACGCCACGCCAGCGAGCTGGCGCGTGTCATCACTTCCGAACACGGCAAGGTGCTGTCGGATGCTCGCGGAGAAGTCACCCGCGGATTGGAAGTGGTGGAGTTCGCCTGCGGCATTCCGCATCTTCTTAAAGGCGAGCATTCGATGAATGTCGGCCGCGATGTCGATTCATGGAGCGAACACGCACCGCTCGGTGTCACTGCCGGCATCACGCCCTTCAATTTCCCCGCCATGGTGCCGCTGTGGATGTTCCCGGTGTCGCTGGCGTGCGGTAACACCTTCATATTGAAGCCGTCCGAGCGCGATCCATCGGCATCGTTGTTCATGGCCGATCTGCTGAAGCAGGCTGGTTTACCGGACGGCGTATTCAACGTGGTACACGGCGACAAGGAAGCAGTGGATGCGTTGCTGGACGAACCGCGCGTGCAGGCAGTCAGCTTCGTAGGTTCCACTCCCATCGCCGAATACATCTATGGACGCGGCAGCGCCAACGGTAAACGCGTGCAAGCACTGGGCGGGGCGAAAAACCACATGGTGGTCATGCCTGATGCGGACATCGATGGTGCCGCATCCGCGTTGCTGGGTGCCGGCTATGGCTCAGCGGGTGAGCGCTGCATGGCGATTTCGGTCGCGGTGTGCGTGGGCGATGCCACCGCCGATGCGTTGGTGGCGACATTGGCGCCCAAGGTCGCCTCCTTGAAGATCGGCCCAGGTTGCGACGATCCGGAAATGGGGCCGCTGGTTACGGGCGCGCACCGCGACAAGGTGCGCGGCTATGTCGATCTTGGCGTGGCGGAAGGCGCAGAACTGGTGGTGGATGGACGTGGATTCTGTTTGGATTCAGAGCAAGAGCTCGCGGCGGGACGCCGCTCCTACATGGCGGGAAACCATTCCGGTTTTTTCATGGGTGGTTGTCTTTTCGACCGCGTCACGCCGGACATGCGCATCTATCGCGAAGAGATTTTCGGGCCGGTGCTGTGCGTGGTGCGCGTGCCGGATTTCGAAACCGCATTGAAGCTGGTCAACGAACACGAATACGGCAATGGCACTGCCGTGTTCACCCGCGATGGCGGCGCGGCGCGAGAATTCGCGCATCGTGTGCAAGCCGGCATGGTGGGGATCAATGTACCCATCCCTGTTCCGATGGCTTTCCACAGTTTCGGTGGATGGAAACGTTCTTTGTTCGGGCCGCTGCATGTGCATGGGCCCGATGGCGTGCGGTTCTATACGCGATTGAAGACCGTTACCGCACGCTGGCCGGAAGGCGCTCGGCATGCGGAGTTCGTGATGCCGACGATGAAGTAGGTATCTTTTGTGGGAGCGACGTGAGTCGCGACGGCGAATCCGAGCGATGGAAAGCCTGCTTGTTCGCCATCCGGACGCGCTGCGGCGCGTTCTTTATCCTGCACACTGAATAGTTATCGGGGCGCGGTCGCGACTTACGTCGCTCCCACAAAAATCCATCCGCGCCCACGGGCCAACCTTCACGCCCGTTTCGCCCATCATTCGGCAGGCTCCGGACAGCGACGGATCGCGTCGCATGCCAGCAATCGACATGCCGGAAGGTCCGTCCATCGTTATCTTGAGGGAAGAAGCCGCCCGCTTCGAGCGTCAGATCGTTCGCCGTGTCACCGGCAACAGTACGCTGGACCTGAGTCGCATGGAAGGCTGCCGTGTGGAATCGCTACGAAGCTGGGGCAAGCACTTCCTCATCGAGTTCGTCGACTTTTCGATGCGCGTCCATCTGATGCTGTTCGGCAGCTACCGTATCGACGATCCCAAACCGGTTCCCGCGCGAATGAGCTTGGGCTTCGATAACGGCGACCTGCATTTCTACAACTGTTCGCTGCGCTACATCGAAGTGCCGCTGGATCAGGCCTACGACTGGAGCGCGGACGTCATGTCCGACCATTGGGATCCGAAGGCCGCCCGCGCCAAACTCAAGGCCAAGTCTGCGATGCTCGCCTGCGATGCACTGCTGGATCAGTCGATCTTTTCCGGATCGGGGAACATCATCAAGAACGAAGTCCTGTTCCGCATCCGCGTGCATCCTTGCAGCAGGATCGGCGCCCTGCCTGCCCGCAAGCTCACCCAACTGATAACAGAAGTGCGGAACTACAGCTTCGAATTCCTGGAATGGAAGAAAGCCTTCGTCCTGCGCAAACACTGGCTGGTGCACACCAAGACCGAATGCCCGCGTGGACACGGACGACTGACGAAAGCGCACCTTGGCACCACTCACCGGCGTAGTTTCTTTTGCGAGACTTGCCAGGTGTTGTATGGAGCCGGGAATCGAGAATAGGGAGACGGGAGTCGGAGCCGAGTGCCAGTAGCTCGCGGGAAGCAAAAGCAGTTTCGTATCGAACGACTGCTCGTAACAATTCCACCGTCATCCCGGCGCAGGCCGGAGCCCAGTGACTTTCGCCATCCGGAATGCATGACACCGGATACCAGCCTGCACCGGGAGGACGAAATTTATCGCGGCCTGCCACAGGACTATCTAGCGAAATGCTATCAACAGAACCCCGGTGACAGCCAATGCCGCGGCCCATACCTGACGCGGCGCAGCGCCGCTCAGCAAACGAGGTTGCATCGCGACACCGCGGCAAACACCAGTGGCGATGACGCCAGTTGTCACCAGCATCGCAACCGTGTGAACGCCGACAGCCGCCAGCGCCAAAACCAACGACCCGGACGCGGTGATCTCGCGTGCGGGGCCATCCGCAAGACATAGCGGCACCAATGCTGGCACCAGCATCATTCCCGCCCCGTGCGCTGTCGCCATCAGGAACGACCAAAGTGCGATGCCGGTGTGGCCCGCCTGCGTGCTGATATGCAGGCTTCCACGGGCGCCGCGTAACAAACGGTATGACGCCGCACCTATGAGCAACATACCGGCCAGCGCTTGTATCAACGCGCGTTCCACCAACCACATCCCGAACGCGACGGCGCACGCCACCACAGCAACCGACGCGGCATGCCCAACGGCGATCGGCAGCAATGCTCGCCGCGCCTGCGCTGTATCGCGCGCACGCACACCGCACGCCGCGGCGAACATCCAGCCATTGGCCGGACTCAACCCATGCAGGGCGCCGAGTCCGGCGATGGCGAGCCATGGCCACAGGGCGGACATGTCGCATGCATCCAGGCGAAATGGAACAGAATCAGGCGTGTGCTTCGCAGCACGCGGCGGCTATCGACGCCGCTTTCACTGCCGCGGCCGGCTCGTAGCGATCGTGGTGCCGCACCCATGCCATCGGATACTCAAGCGCGTCCTCGTCGCGGCCCTTGGGCGTCAGCTCCAGCAGGGCGTAGGTGTGCATCATCACTTCCACGCCGCGACCGAAGCGCGAATAGGTGTGGAAGACCTCGCCCGTATCGTCCTGGTAGAACACGCTGATGCCGGGCGCCTCTTCATGCGCGAAAGGCTGCTTGATGTAGTTGTAGTTGACCTTGCCCGAGGACATCTCGTCCTGGGAGAAATTGACGCCGAAGTCGTGGTTGAAGTCGGTGCCATACGAGGACACCCACTTGAACTTCCAGCCCATGCGCTGGCGGAATTTCTCGATATCGGCCAGCGGTGCGCGCGAGATAACCAGAAACGTGACGTCGCGTTGCGCCAGATGTTGGTTGGCGCCGTCATTGTGATCGGCCATGTAGGAACAGCTCTTGCAGCCCTGCTCCCAGCCCGGCGCGAACATGAAATGCTGCACCAGCAGTTGGCGCCGGCCTTCAAACAGATCGCCAAGCGTGCGCGGTCCTTCGAGCGTATCGAAGATATAGTTCTTGTCGACGCGTACCCACGGAAGTGCGCGTCGCTCGCGGGCGATCTGGTCGCTCAGCCGCGTCAGCTCCTTCTCGCGCGCCAGCAGATTCTTGCGTTCGGCCAGCCATTCCTCTCTCGACACGACAGGATGGTTCTTGGTGTTCGGTTCGCCGGTAATAACGGTCATGGTGTTCATCATGTGGTCCTTAGCTTTAGGGCTTTTTTGCCAGTGCACCTGACTCACCGAGTGGATGATGGGTGCGGTTGTATTCGGTCCAAAAACCGAAAAATGGGGTACCAACAGGCGCGTGCATTCGCCCTGTGTGGCCGGATGGAAAACCGTGTTTCGGACAGCGGCTAAGACGGCGTAGAGCGGAGCTGCGCCCCCACAATGACGCCGAGCCAGTAACAATGAGGCCGTCGCAACGGCAAGCGATAACGAACAATCGCGTGAAGGCGCTTCTCGTAAAACCGGATATTTTTGATTTCCTTGAAGCCACGCTGCCTCGGCGTATCGGCCTCCGGAAACATTCAGCCGAGCAAGCTCGGCTCTACGAAGAGCGCGCCGCCGCTGCGGATGTCATGCGGTACTGGCCATCATCGGCATCTTGTCGAACTTCACCAGTGCCGGATCAAGGAGATCCCACGCGTGCCCGCGCACGGCATACGTCACCGCTTGCGGTTTGAATCGGCTGGGATCGTCGAGGCTCGCCGCGTGCACGGCGATATTTTCTGGCATGGCGGAAAACGTCACGTAGACGGGCGATCCACAGACAGGACAGAAAGCGCGCGTCTTCGGGTTACCGCTATCCGCCACGATGTCCCAGTGCATCGCTTCACCTTGCAGCTCCACACCCGAACGCAGAAAGGTCAAGTAGGAGCCGTGCCCCGTGCCGCTTTTGTGTTGGCAGTCGAGGCATTGGCAGTGATTCTGGAACAAAGGTTCGCCAGAAATTTCATAACGGATGGCACCGCAGGCGCATCCGCCGGTATAGACATCGCTCATGTTGGTTCTCCTAGGCTCGGGCTTCTTTCGGGCGCCGCACGGCACGGACCTTTCCAGCGCCGCCGCCGCCACAGTAGAAGAGATCCGCGCCATCGGATTCGAGCCCGCTGACGCCGGTGCCTTGCGGCATCTGCAGCCGCTCCAGCACGGCACCATTTTCCGGATCGATTCGGCGGATTTCGCTTTCATCGTCCTGCCACGTGCCGTGCCACAACTCGCCATCGATCCAGGTCACGCCGGTAACAAAGCGGTTGGACTCGATGGAACGAATGACGGCGCCGGACTCGGGATCGACCTGGTGGATCTTGCGATCACGGTATTGGCCCACCCACAGACTGCCCTCGGCCCAGGTGAGCCCCGAGTCGCCACCGTTGCCAGGCGCCGGGATCGACTTGACCACGTTGCCCGTGGCGGGATCGATCTTGTCGATCCGCGTCTCGGCAATCTGATAGAGATAAGTGCCGTCGAAGGCGGTGCCGGCGTCGGCGGTGCGGGTCAGCGCGCGTGCTTGCTCGCCGCTATCGGGATCGAACGCGACCAGCTTGTCGCCGATGGCGGCCCAAACGTGGCGACCGTCGTGAGTGACGCCACCTACGCTTTTGGCATCGCCAAACGGGCCGTACTCGCGCACGATCTCGGCCGCGTGTACCGGTGCTTCGGATCTGCTTTTGCTTGCCTTGGTATTCATGGCTTGGCTCCCATCGTGAACAGGTTCTTTCGCGCCCGGGGTGGCGCCGCAAGGCCAATCTACCCGGGCGAGAGCGCAGTGGGGAGTAACAAGATCGTCGTGAATCCTGTCAGCGGCGGTGCCAGCCAGCGCTGCGCCCGTGCCCGTCCTATCGAGCGCACCCGCCCTTCCTCCTCGAGTTCGACGAGCGCGCGCTGGATGGTGCGCTGGCTGGTACCCAGCGCCAGCGACAACGCCGAGGTCGACCACGCTGCGCCATCGGCGAGCAGCGCCACCAGCGCGGCCTGATCGCCATCTATCGGCGGCGCCAGCACTACCACCTCGCGGGCGTTGCGTGGCTTGAGGATGAAGCCCTGCGCCGTGGCCTCGATCTGGGCCAACGGCACGATGAGCGCGCGCAGGCGGCCTATCTCCACACGCAGGCGTGCCCGATGGGTCTCATCAGGTTTACGGGTGCGGAACGCGCAAGCAATCAACGCCTCCCGATCAATATCGCCCGGCCACGCCTCTGCAAGCGCGCGCGCCAATGCGAACAGCACCGGCCGGCGCGTCAGCGGTTGCCATGAAGTGCCCGCACGCAACCCGCGACGACAAGCGTCAACCACCAGCGCACCCGATTCCAGCAGCGCTTCCACTTCGTCGAGACGAAGCGCGTGCTCGGCGCCGGCGGATATGCGCCGGGCGGCAGGACGATCGAGCGCGGCACGTGCCTCCGCTACTTCCGCCATGAGTGCCGGCACGCGCGCGTGACCGGCTGCCTCATGCGCACGCGCCAGCGCCGCTTGCGCAGGACCGGTACGCAGCGAACGCAGCGCCAGCTCGGCGGTAGCCAGTTCTGCCATCGCCGCCAGCGCTGGCGGCAGGCCGTGTCCATCGAGGTGAGCCAGCGCGGCCGCGGCCTCTTCTAACCGACCGAGCAGCAACAAGCGGCGCGCGGTGATCAACCACGCCTGCAGCGCATTGGCATGATCGGCACGCGCTTCCAGCGTCGCAGCAGCAGCGGCAAGCGAGCGCGGCGAACCACCGAAGTCGCGCATCGCCAGTGCTACTTCGGCCTCCGCGACAATGCAGCGCGCGCGCGCCAATTCCTCGTGGCTGCCGAAGTCGCGGGCGGCACGCCGCAGCAACTCGCGCGCACGCGGATGTTCGCCTAGCTGAGCCATGGCGATGCCACGCAGCGCCAGCGCCGGCGGATCGTCGCGCAGCGCGATCCGCTTAAGGGCGCCGAGCGCATCGCCAGCGGCGAGCGCACGCGCGGAGGCGTCGATCAGGGAATCCATGGCAACAGGCTACCTTGCTGTGTGTACTTGCGCTTGTGCCGGGTCGCGCAAACGCACGTCGGCATGCGCTTCACGTAGAGCCGAGCTTGCTCGGCTGCTTCCAGGTCCGGCTCAACCTTGAATGCCCGTAGGCGGCTATTCGCTATCGCCTGCCGTTGCGACGGCCTCATTGCCACTGACTCGGTGCTATCGCGGGGCGCAGCTCTGCTCTACGTCTCTCTGGCCAGCACGAATCGCGTTCCGGCTGTCAGACAAGGACATCACTACCGCTGCCGTGCATCTCCTTCAACTTCTCCGTCACCATGTCTATAAACGCGGACACTGCCAGAGGCAGATGCCGCCTGCTCGGATAAAGCACATGCATGCCGTAGCCCTGCCGTTGGTACTTTGGCAGCACAGGTACCAGCAGGCCCGCTTGCAAGTCTTGCCTGACGATCGCGTGGGGAAGCAGCGCGATACCTAGTCCCGCCAGGGTGGCCTTGCGCAATGCCTGCGCAGTGTTGCCGCTGAAGCGCGCGACAACCTGCACTTCCTCGTCGACGCCCCTGGGACCGGTCATGCGCCAAGTGGCATACCCGCTTGCGTGGGAGAAGCTCACACAGTCGTGATTCACCAGTTCTTGCAGCGTGCCGGGAGCACCGCGCGCCGCAAGATAAGCAGGGCTGGATACCAAGCCGTCACTGACGGCGCTCACCAACTGCCGGCCGACATAGCCCGAGTCCTGCAGAGGCCCTCCGCGAAACGCCACATCGATTCGGTCGACGATCAAATCGGCCTTGGCGTCGCTGAGCACGAAGTCAAGCCGCACCCGGGAATGCCTGGCGAGAAAATCCGCCACCCGCTCCATCGGGAAAAAACTGAAGAAGTCAGCCGGCGCCGCAACACGCACCAGCCCGCTGGGTTCCTGGGTGCCGGTCACAAGCTCCTGTCCCGCTTCCGTTAACCCATCCACCGCGCCCGCGCAGCGCTCATGGAATGCCTCACCGGCGCTGGTGAGAGTGAGCTTGCGCGTGGAGCGCTGCAGCAGTCGGGTGCCCAGTTGCTCTTCAAGATGCTGGACGCGCCGGCTCAGCGTGTTGGGCGGCGCGCCCAGCCGCCTCCCCGCCTCGGCGAAGCTCCCGGCACGCACCACTTGCACGAACAGGGCGATGTCGTTCAGATCGAGCATGAGCCTATTACCGTTCTAAATGGACGAGTCCAATCTTACTCTACCGTCTTATCAACCAATCGGACCGAGCCTAACCTTTTGGCATCAGGGCGCCAAGCCCTTCATTCGCCACAAGGTAGCCGCGTCCATGACCGCTTCTCCGTCGCTCTCCATCACCCAGCGCCGCATCGTTTGGGGTGTCCGCGTGCTCCTGGCCCTGGCTTTCGGCGCCGCTGGCGCGGCCAAGCTGGCGGGGGTACCGCAGATGATCCAGGTGTTCGATGCGATCGGTGCGGGCCAGTGGTTCCGGTACGTCACCGGCGCTGTGGAAATCATTGGCGCCGTGCTGATCCTGCTACCCGCCGCCGGCTTCTTCGGTGCCCTGCTACTCGCCGCAACGATGATCGGTGCCGTGGCGACACATCTCGTACTGATAGGCGGCAGCCCGATGCCGGCCGTGGTGCTGGGTTTGCTGTCCGCCTTCGTGGCTTGGCGGCTGCGGCCTGTGTTCCGCCCGGGCGCGGTTCGCTGACATTTCGCTGTGAGGAAATCGACATGACAACTGCAATCGCCAATGACACACGCGCCATCGTCTCCCGCACGCGCAGCAACACGCATGGACCGATCACACGCCTTGTCAGCCCGGGCGACCTGGGCGAGCTGTTGAAGCCTTTCGTCTTCCTCGACTTTTTCAGCACCCGGGGCTCAGCCGGACTCCCGAAGTTCGGCATGCACCCGCACTCCGGTATCGCGACCGTGACCTTCTTGATGGAAGGCGACGTGAGCTATGAAGACACCACCGGCAAACAAGGTGTGCTACCCGCCGGTGGAGTGGAATGGATGCGTGCGGGCAACGGTGTATGGCACACGGGCACCCCGGTCGGCAGCGAGCCGATGATGGGGTTCCAATTGTGGATCGCTTTACCCGCTTCGGAAGAAAACGCACCCGCGCAAAGTTTGTATCTTTCGCCTTCGCAGGTCTCGCAAGAAGGTCCTGTGCGCGTATTGCTCGGGCGCCATGGTGAGGCGCAGAGCGCCATTCCCGCACCTGCAGACATGAACTACCTAGCGGTGCAGCTGAAAGACGGCGAACGCTGGCGCTATGTGCCTCCTTCCAATCACAACGTGGCGTGGCTGGCGGTCAGCATGGGGAGTCTTGATGCCGGCGACTTTGATAGCAGTGACACTGTTCATGCCGGGGAATTGGTGGTGTTCGAAGAGTCCGGCCTACCCATCGATGTGGTGGCCCGAGGCGATACATCCTTCGTGCTGGGCTCGGCAGTGAAGCACCCGCACGAGCTGGTGACGGGCCACTACTCGGTGCACACGAGCAAGGCGGCGCTCACGCAGGGCGAAGCCGAGATCCAGCGCATCGGCGCACAACTGCGAAGCGAAGGGCGCCTACGCTAGCGTTCGTAAGTGCCGCTTCCGCGCAAGCAACGAACGCATGCTGAAAAAAATCGACTGAGTCCATTCCATCTTTCTACGAGAGAAGAACAACCATGACCGCTATCCAATTAGCCCCGTTGCTGTCACCCGTCCAGATCGGCTCGCTATCGTTGAAAAGCCGGATCGTCATGGCGCCGATGACGCGGAGCCGAGCCGGTGAAGGGGACGCCGCAACATCTCTAGCCGCCGAATACTATTCGCAGCGCGCAAAAGCCGGTCTCATCATCTCGGAAGGTTCGCAGGTTTCCGCACAGGGAAAAGGCTATCCAAGAACGCCAGGCATTTTCACCGCGGAACAGATCGCCGGCTGGAAGCTGGTGACCGATGCGGTTCATGCACAAGGCGGGCGCATCTTCCTGCAGCTCTGGCATGTGGGTCGTTTGTCGCATCCTTTGGTACAGGCCAATGGCGAGCTACCGGTAGCGCCATCGGCGATCAAGCCAGAAGGCCAGCTCTATACTTCGGAAGGACTAAAGGCCTACGAAACGCCTCGCGCATTGAATCTCGATGAAATACCGGGCGTCGTGGCGGACTTTCGCAGAGGCGCTGAGAACGCCAAGCTGGCCGGATTCGACGGTGTGGAAATCCATGGCGCCAACGGCTACCTGATTGACCAGTTCCTGCGCGACGGCAGCAACCACCGCACCGACGCCTATGGCGGCTCATTCGAAAATTGTGCGCGCTTCCTCAAGGAAGTGGTGGAAGCAGTCACCCCAGTTTTCGGAGCCGACCGCGTTGGTGTCCGCTTGTCGCCCCTCTCCGGTTTCTCCATAAGCGACAGCAACCCGCAGGCGATTTTCGGATATGCGGCGCAGATGCTTGGCCAATATGGACTGGCTTATCTACATGTCATAGAAGTAGGTGAAGATCCGTTCGACTTCCTCGAACTGAAGCGCCGTTTCGGCGGTACCTATATCGCCAACGGCGGCTATGACGCATCGCGAGCGGCGGCGGCTATTAGCTCAGGCAAAGCCGACCTGGTGGCGTTCGGTGTTCCCTTCCTGGCCAATCCGGATCTTGTCGACAGATTCGCGCATGGCGATCCTTTGAACGAACCTGATCCGTCGACTTTCTACCAGGGCGAAGAGCGCGGATACACCGACTATCCGGCCCGTGATCGCGTTGTGGTCGAACTTCCTCAAAGCTGATCAGTTGATCGGCGAAGGATGCGGTAAGCCGCAGGCGCGCCGCATCTTTCGCGCATCAGTCAGGAGGTTCGGCAATTGAACGATTCGCGATCGATGCGGTTCGCTTTGCTCACCGCATCCTACTTTGGAAGGCGGGTTGAATAAGTCGGCTCAATCCCGCGCTTGAAACGGCGTCCTCGATCAAGATCGCAGGACGCGGTGCGCCACAGGCGTCAACCACTTATGCCGCTTCGGCCGCCTTGCATCGCTCGGCCGCATCGAACAGGTCGCGGCCGATGGCGCGCGCGGTTTCCAGGTGAGCTATATGGTTTGGCGCTTGCGAATTGAGCAAAAACTCGGACGTCACCACGCATGCGCCGCAGTAGTCGAAGATGCCATGGTCGATCTGCGTCTTCATTGCGGTGAAGTAGCCATGGCGAGTGAAGGTTCCTGCGTCCGCGCCACCGATTCCAACGAGATGAACCTTCAGGCGCTGAAGTTTCTTCGCCACTTTGCCGTCAGCGCCTTCGTCATACGCCCAGCCGTTGACGAACACGCGATCGATCCAACCCTTGAGCAGTCCTGGCATCGACCACCAATAGATGGGATAGACCAGCACCAGGGCGTCGGCATGATCGATCCTGGCTTGCTCGGTGGCAACGTCGACCGGAGGCGGTGCGTGCTTACGATGGACGGCGAGATCTGCTTCGGTGAACCGAGGGTCGAATCCTTCCGCGGCGAGGTCCGCGATCTCGAAGGAGTTTTCCGAACCCGCTTGCGATATGCCCTCGGCAATCCGGGCGGCAATGCTGTGGGTGAGCGAGGTGGGTTCGGGATGGGCGGTAACGATGAGCGCGTGCATGTCGAAGGCTCCTGATGCGGGTTTGCGGATGAGAGGCAAGGCCCTGTATTCTGGCCATAAGTTACTTTTAGTAAGTTACTTTTGGTAGGTTGATGTGTCAAGACCCAGAAACAGACCACAAAATTCCGATCCGCAACACCGCCGACGAATGGCGAAGGGCGACCGCAACCGCCAGTTACTGGAGGTTGCGTGGCAGTTGATTCGGGCAGAAGGCACCGACGCCTTGACGCTAGGGCGGTTGGCCGAGCAAGCCGGGGTCACCAAGCCGATCGTCTACGACCACTTCGGCACGCGGGCCGGGTTGTTGACGGCGCTCTATCAGGATTTCGATACCCGGCAGACCGTGATCATGGACGCCGCAATTCAGGCCAGCGAAGCCACGCTGATCGGCCGGGCAACGGTCATCGCATCGTCCTATGTGGACTGCGTGCTCCTGCAAGGCCGCGAGATACCCGGTGTGATTTCGGCGCTCGCCAGTTCGCCGGAACTGGAGAAGATCAAGCGCGAATACGAGGCGATCTTCATGGAAAAATGCCGAGCCGCCCTTGCCCCTTTTTCCAAGACAGGCGTTATCGCGTCACCCGGTCTTCGGGCGATGCTCGGCGCGGCCGAGGCGTTGTCGCATGCTGCTGCAACAGGAGAGATCACACCCGATGAAGCCAAGGATGAACTGTTCGAAACGATTGTCGCGATGGTCGATAGAAGCGCGCAATAAGTGTATAGCTTCCGTGTAAAGCGCCCCGGGCGCGCTTCGCTTACGCGGGCTACCGCATTCCTACAATCTCGCGTCCGTTCTCGTAGCGTGGGCCTTGGCCCACCATTGCGATGCCGGCGTTCGCGATGGCAATCATCATGTCGGTTTAAAGCAGCCGCGGGTGCTTCCGATAGTCGCCGGTGCGAGCGTCGAGACGGCGTTGGTGGGCCAAGGCCCACTCCATGAGGTAGACACACTCACTTCCGCGTCAGTCGCCAGCACCGGTGTATCCGCGGATTACGTTCGAAATCCGGCGGGATGGTCTGGGCACTGATGTCTTCGCAATGGGCGAATTCCGCTACTGCCTCTTCGTCCAACTTGAAGCGGCGGAAGTTGTTGGAGAAATACAACACACCCTCGGGCATCAGGCGCGCTACCGCTGCGTGCAACAGACGGACGTGTTCCTTCTGCACATCGAAGTCTTCGGCGCGAGCGGAATTGGAGAACGTCGGCGGGTCGCAGAAGATCACGTCGTACCGGTTCTTTTCCGCTTCCAGCCAGGTCAACGCGTCGGCTTGCACCAGACGATGCTGTGCGCCGCCCAGGCCATTGAGCGCCAGGTTGGCTGCGCACCATTCCAGATAAGTAGCGGACAAGTCGACACTCACGGTGGAATCGGCACCGGCTCCCGCTTGCACCGAAGCCACGCCGGTATAGCTGAAGAGATTCAGGAAGCGCTTGCCGCGCGATTCCTGCGCCATATGCCGGCGCAACGGCCGGTGATCCAGGAATAATCCCGTATCCAGATAATCGAACAGATTGACCCGCAACCGTGCACCGCTTTCGCGCACGATGATGAACTCGCCGCGTTCCTGGAAGCGTCCGTATTTACTACCGCCCTTACCGCGCGTGCGCGACTTGATGGCGACGCGCTCAGCCGGCACGGCGAATGCCTCGCGCGCGGCCGCCAGCAGGTCGCCGAAACGGCGACGCGTGTCCGCCTCCGGAATGGTTGCCGGCGCTGCGTATTCCTGCACGTGCAGGAAGGTGCGCTCTTCCCCGCTCTCTTCGCGATAAACGTCGATGGCGGCCGCGTATTCCGGCAGGTCCGCATCGTAGACGCGGTAGCACGTCACGCCATCGCGTTCGCGCCAGCTCTTGAACTTCTTCAGGTTCTTGCGCAATCGGTTGGCGACCATCTGCGCGCCCTCGGACAACACACGCGGCTCCGAAGGCTCCCGCACCGGCGTGGCGATCGGATCGCAGACGATCAACGCGCACTCGATGGCGCCGTTGAACATCTGGTATTTCTTGCTGGCGCGAAGTCCGGTGGCATACGCCAGTTCGGCATTGCCGCACAGCAGGCTGGCGCGCCATTGCGGCACAGCACGCTTCAGTGCATCACCAAGTTGGCGATACAGCGCCGCGTCGGCGGCCAATCGTTCGTCATAAGGGGGATTGCAGACCGCAACACCGCGTTCGAACGGTAGCGACGCCAGCTGTGCGATATCGCGCGTTTCGAACTGGATGACGCCGGCCAGACCGGCGAGCGTGGCGTTCTCGCGCGCGGCACGAATCGCATGCGGGTCGATATCGCTGCCGAAGAACACCGGCTTCAGCGTCGTGCGTCCCTTGCTCTCGCGTTCGATGGCATCGGCATACAGTTCACGCCAAAGATTGGCGTCAAAGCCGAGCCAGCGGCTGGGCAGCACGTTGCCATGACGTTGCAAACCGGGCGCCACGTCGGCGGCCATCAACGCGCCCTCGATCAACAGAGTGCCGCTGCCGCACATCGGATCCAGCAGCGCGCCGCCATCGTGATAGGCCTTGGGCCAGCCGCCGCGCATCAGCACGGCCGCGGCCAGATTCTCTTTCAGCGGCGCATCGTTTTGCACCTGGCGCCAGCCGCGCCGATGCATCGGTCCGCCGCCCAGATCGATGGACAGCGTGGCACGTCCTTTGCGCAGAGAAAGATTGATGCGTACATCCGGCTGATCGACATCCACTGAAGGCCGTTCCAGGCCCTGCGCGCGCAGCGTATCAACCACTGCATCCTTGACCCGCTGCGCGGCAAAGCGCGCGTGCGTGATGGCTTCGCCGGATACATGCGCGTCGACGGCCAAGGTGTGTTCCGAACGCAGGTGCTCTGTCCAGGGCACCGCGGCGACGCCATCGTATAGCGCTTGCTCATCCGGGCAATCGAACTCGGCGATCGGCCACAACACACGGCTGGCCAATCGCGACCACAACACCGCACGCTGCGCGTCTACTGGCTCACCTTCCGCGTTGACGCCGGCGATGGTCGCGGTGGCCTTGGTCATGCCGAGCGCCAGCAGCTCGTCGGCAAGCAGATATTCCAGGCCTTTGGCGCAGGAGATGAAGAATTTCATGATTTGAAGTGCCTTTTTCCCTTCTCCCCCCGGGAGAAGGTGCCCGAAGGGCGGATGAGGGAACGGTGTATCAGATGAAAAGTTGTGCGACGGCAACGGCTCTTCGCCCTACCAGCGCTACGCGCCGGACCTCTCCAAGAGAGGAGATACTCAAAGCTCCGACAGCAGTTGCGCGAACGCTTCCGCCGACGCGGCGACATGATCGGACAACCGGTGTGAATCATTCACCAGCAACAGGCGCGCGCGGCGCATATGCGCCCAGTCGACGACCTGCTGGGCGGGAATCAATTCGTCGTCCCAGCCGTGAATGATCGATACCGGCACGGCTGCCGCATCCAAGTCCGGCAGAGGGCCCATGTTGATCGGCGGCGCCATCAGGAACAGCCCTTCCGTAGGCACCTGCAAGGAGATGCGGCCTGCGATATAGGCGCCCAGGCTGGAACCCGCCAGCACCACCGGACCGCGTGCCGCCGCGGCCGTGGCAATGTCGTGGAGCCGCACCAATCTCGACGGCACATCGCCCAGCGAACTGATGTCCCGCCGTGCATCCAGGTCAGTGTAATCCGGACGCTCATGGGTCCAGCCCATCCGCTCGGCGGCTTCGGCCAGCGCGGTGACCTTGGTGGCATCGGGACCGCTTTCGAATCCGTGCGAAAGAATGCAATGGCCGCGCATCACAACGGCTCCACTGCGTCGCCCATGCGGAAGCGCCCGCCGACGATGATCCGTGCACATAGGCCGCCGTGGCCTCGCATGGCGTTATAGCCGCCCGGCCCCAACGCATCTTCCATGCGCGAACACGGATCACAGGATTCCGTACCTTCCAGCACCACTTCGCCGATGCGAAACCGGCGCTCTTTCAGCGCGATCAATGGCACGCCGGAGACCACCACATTCCGTCGCAGCAGCGCCGGCTCCAAGCCGTGGTAGCGCGCCAATGCAGCGATCACCGGCAGGTGTTCGGCCTGGATCAGGGTCACGCCGCGGCTGCCGCTGCCACCCGCGTAGCGATCGCCGGCCAATCCGCCACCTTCCGTCGCGTCTACGGCCTCCACGGGCGTCATCGTCTCGGTACGGTCCGGACGCAGGCCGATCCATTCCACCCTTCCGGCATGCGGCAGGTTGGCCATCAGTTTGGCGAGGGGCGAATCGGGAGAAAGCGGCATCGACAAGTTCCTTCAGGCGTCGCGGCCCACAAAGACGCGTAGTTTACTGGACCGGCTCCGCTATCGCCCTGGCAAAACGGCGGTATTCGAGCGTGTCGCGGCCTCGCGGATGAGAGTCGTTGCCGCCTGTTCTGTCATAGCAAGGCATCCCCGGACCACCCAGCTGCGACGACATTAGGCGGACGACCCGCAGGAAAGGACACTTCGCACTCACCCCAAAGGCCATGACACGCTCTAAGATTCGGCCATGCTCCCCGACCTGCCGCCATCTCCGCCCATGACCGTCTCGCCGCTACCTTACGAAGTGCGGCTGGAAGAACGTCCCCGTTCCCAGATCGACCTGGTGGTGATTCACTGCACCGAGCTGCCGGACCTGACCGATGCGCGCAGGGCCGGCGAACAGATCCTCTACGCCTCCGGCACCGGCAACAGCGGCCACTACTACATCGATCGCGACGGCAGCGTGCATGTCTACGTGCGTCCCGAGCGCATCGCTCATCACGTGCGCGGCTACAACCCGCGCGCCGTGGGCATCGAACTGGTCAACACCGGCCGCTATCCAGATTGGCTGGATTCGCGCAACCAGAAGATGGACGAACCCTATACCGAAGCGCAGATCGTCGCGGTGATCAGTTTGCTGCTGATGCTGCAGAAAGAACTACCGTCACTGAAGTACATCGCCGGGCACGAAGAACTGGACACCACGCTGGAGGCGTCCAGCAATGATCCGGGTACGCAGGTGCATCGCAAGCTGGACCCTGGGCCGCTGTTTCCTTGGGAGCGGGTGATGGAGGCGGTGAAGCTGGAGCGGTTGAAGCCGTAAAGCTTTCTCGTGGGAGCTTCCTTGTGGGAGCGACGTGAGTCGCGACGTTGATGTTTCCGGTCGCGACTCACGTCGCTTCCACAAGGTTGCCCTACAGGCGCCCAAGGCCTTTTCATCTCCCGCCTTTATAATCCGCCCATTCTTCTGCCAGGCGAGCGCCCGTGCCCTCCACTCCCGAACCCGTCGTCAGCGAACTGATCGAACTGCTTTCGCTGGAACGTTTGGAAGACAACCTGTTCCGGGGCCAGAGCCGCGACATCGGTACCAAATACGTGTTCGGTGGCCAGGTGCTGGGCCAGGCATTGTCGGCCGCCCAGGCCACGGTGGAAGGCCCGCGCCGCGCGCATTCGCTGCACGCCTATTTCCTGCGCGCCGGCGATATCGATCACCCCATCGTCTACGACGTGGATCGCACCCGCGACGGTGGCAGCTTCTCGGTGCGCCGGGTCACCGCTATCCAGCATGGCCGGGTCATTTTCTTTTGCGCGGCTTCGTTCCAGGCCGAAGAGCCCGGTGCCGAACATCAGCTCTCGATGCCGGAAGTGCCGCAACCGGAGGATATCGAGCCCGCCGCTGCGATTCCGGCCGACGTCATGGCGAAGCTGTCGATCAAGGTACAACGCTGGTTGTCGCGGCGCGGGCCGTTCGAGTTCCGCCACGTGTACCCTCGCGACGAATTGAATCCGCCCAAGCGGCCGCCCTACCAGCAGGTGTGGTTTCGGCTCACCGAAAAAGTCGGCGATTCGCCGGAACTGCACCGCGCGTTGCTGGCCTATGCCTCCGACTTCCAACTGTTGGGCACCGCGACTTATCCACACGGCATCAGCTATTACCAACCCAACGTGCAGATGGCATCGCTGGATCATGCCTTGTGGTTTCACCGCCCGTTCCGCGCCGACGATTGGCTGCTCTATTCGATCGACAGCCCCAGCGCGCAAAGTTCGCGCGGACTGGCGCGCGGACAGATATTCGACCGCCAAGGGCACCTGGTGGCCAGTACCGCGCAGGAAGGCCTGATCCGGGTCGTACCCGATGCACAGACGGCCTCGATGGTGCCAGCCAAGGAATGATCCGAAGCCGGCTGAAGTAATATGGCGCGATGACGATTTCATCTGCCCCGCGCCCGCACCAGATGTACCTCCACACGCAAGCGACACACGGCTGAACCATGCGCCAGGTCTTCAGCAGCCAACGTCTCGAAACCGTCGAGGGAGTCGCCAAGCTGCTCTCCGATGCGGGTATCGAAGTCCATGTCAGCAACGCACGTTCCTATCGGTCGCGGCGCGGCGGCCAGTTCAGCTATAGCGAACCGATGTCAGCCAGCGAGCAGGCCGCGGTCTGGATCCGCCACGCCGAAGACCAGCCACGCGCACGCGAAATCCTGCGCGAAGCCGGCCTGCTGGAAACCACTCGCCCCGGCGGTCGGCCCAGCCTGATCTTCACCGACGCCGCAGACGAAACTCCGCAACGCGGCCGTTGGGCCTGGCGCATCCGGCTTATCCTGCTGGCGATCATCGCCTTGGCCGTGGTCATTACGGTGATGCGTCACCGGCAGGCCAAGACGGCGCTGCCGGTCGCTCCTTCGCCCCAGACCCAACCGGCGGTGCCCGCTGATCAAGCCACGCCTGCCCCTGCGAAACCCGCCCCTGCGGAAGAAGAGGAAGAGCCGGTCCGCGTGCGTATCCAGCCGAGTTCGGGTTAGGGCACCGAGCACCTAGCAATTAGGTGCCGTCATCCCGGCGAACGCCGGGATGACGGCGTTGTTGGTCCGGTTAACTGTTGGATGCAAGAAGTTCTGCCCGCCTGGTCACATTCCGCACACCACCCCGTCTGGGATGGCAGGATTCCCCTTCGCGGACGATTGCCATGAATGCCCAAACACTGGAATTGATGCTGGAACAGGAACTGCCTGCCGCCGCCCGCGGCAATCAGGCGGCGTACGGCCGGATCGTGAGGGCGTGCCAGAACACCGTCACCGCCATCGCGTTGGCGATTACCCGTGATGTGCAGGCCAGCGAGGACATCGCCCAAGAGGCCTTCATCAAAGCCTGGCAGCAATTGGACAAGCTGAAGAACTCCACCAGTTTCCTGCCCTGGCTGCGGCAGATCACCCGCAACCTGGCCCGCGACCACTTGCGCGCCAATAGTCATCGGCCGCTGACCGGCGAAGGGGCGGAAATCGCCATCGGCATGGCGGCTGATCCTTCTCCTACCCCCTCCGAACAGCTATTGCTGACCGAACAGGAAATCGTCGCGGCCGACATCATCTCCGCCCTGCCGGAAGAGAGCCGCGAAACCTTGCTGCTGTACTACCGGGAAGGCCAACGATCGCAGCAGGTTGCCGATCTTTTGGGATTGAGCGACGCCGCGGTGCGGAAGCGGCTTTCGCGCGCGCGCGGCTGCGTGCGCGAGGAGATGCTGAAACGTTTTGGCGAGTTCGCTCGTGCCAGCGCACCGAGTGCGGTATTCGCGACGACGGTCTGTACCGCATTGATGGTGACAGCGCCGGCTGCCAGTGCCGCGGCCCTGATCAGTGCCGGGACGATCGGTTCCGGCGCCGGCAAGCTGGGGGCGGGAGGACTTGGCGCATCCGCGTTCAACGGCGGCATTGCACTTGGTGCGTTGGGAACCGCGTTTGGCGCCATGAATCTGTATGTCGTCTTCTCCGCACTGTTCGGCGGCATGCTGGGTTCCTACCTGGGCGGCCTGTATTTGCTGCGGTTCGCCGACACGGCGGAAGAACGGCGCCAGATACGGCGTTTCATATTCATCAATACCGGCACGGTGGCATTGTTCTGTATCGGCGTACTGCTGCTGGTCGTCTTTGCCGCTTCCAAGCCGACGATGCTGCTGTATTCGGTGGCGGGAATGGCGGCCATCAGCTACCAATGCCTGGTGCCGCTGCAACGGGTCATGACGCCGCTACTGGCGCGCGATGCGGCCCGACGCGGCTTGGGCGGCAAGAAGAACTGGCTGTATGAAAGCCTGTATGGCCGCTTGGGCGTGTTCATCGGCATTGCGATTGCCGCGGCGGCGATCGGCTGGACTTTTTACCTGCGGTGAGCGTGAGTCACTGCCGGATGGGAGCATAAGTGGGTACGGCCGCTCCTGCTATGAATTAATCCTGTAGGAGCGCCGTCCCGGCGCGAGCTTTTCCTGCCTGATCATGATGGAAGCAAGAGCTCGCGGCGGGGACGCCGCTCCTACCGTCGGGACATCGTTGCTACCGGCGCGCCTCAGCGCATCGTGCCTTTGCGCGACGGCAGTTCGTCCTTGCTCAGAAAGCCATCTTTGTTCGCGTCCAGGCGATCGAAGTTTTCCGTCATGCGCGGGTTGCCTTTGGCTTCGTCGCGGCTGAGCTTACCGTCCTTGTTCGCATCGGCGGCCGCGAAGCGTTCCGCGGCGTGCGCCTGGAAGCGTTCATGGCCATGCTCGCGGCGCTTGTTGTCCGCGGCTTCGAACTCAGCCCGGCTCAGCTTGCCGTCCTTGTCGGTGTCGGCAGCGGCGAATCGTTCTTCCCTGTGCTGCTTGGCACGTACTTCGCGATCGGCACGGTCGATGACGCCATCCTTGTTGGCGTCCATCTTGTCGAAGCGTTCGGCGAACTTCGGATCGGCCGCGGCTTCCGCCCGGCTGAGCTTGCCGTCCTGGTTGGTATCCAGTTTGGCGAAAGCGGCGCGCGCACCATCCTTGCCACCGTGCCGCCCGCCATGCATGCCACCGCGATGCGGTCGCTCATCGGCGGTCAGTTTGCCGTCCTTGTTCTTGTCCAAAGCATCGAACTTCTCGGCCAGGCGCGGGAGGGCGGCGGCTTCTGTACGATCGATCACGCCGTCGTTGTTCTTGTCGGGATTGATGCGGGCGGCCGGCTGGGTGGCGTTGTCGGCCTGAGTCGCCGCCAGGGCGGTGCCGGCGCCGAGGGCGGCCAGCACGGCGACGACGAGCAAGGTATTACGGTTCATGGATGTCTCCTGAAAGTGCGGCGCCGATGCGCGCCACTGCGGTAGTCAACGCGTCTGCGTGGGGATGGTTGACGCGCAGACCAGCGCGTTCAGATTGTGGATAGTCGCAACACCCGCGATACCGGCGCCGCAGTATGCTGGCCTCATGACGAACGCCCTCGCCCGCGCCCTGTCCATCGTCGGCCACCCCATGCTGGTGTTGCCGCTGGCGGTGCTCGCGCTGACGCGTACGCGCGGGAATGGCGGCGATGTGTGGTGGCTGGGGCTTGGCTTCGGTTTGTTTGCTGTCACGGTCATGGGCTATTCGTGGTGGCAAGTGCGTCGTGGCCGCTGGGGACACGTGGACGCCAGTGCGAAGCATGAGCGAGGTTCGCTCAACCGCTTCCTGCTGATTGCGCTGGCCACTGCCTCGCTGCTGGCCGTCATCTTGTTTCCGCAAAACGATCTGGCGCTGGGACTGGGTCTTTCGGCTGGATTGATCGTCATTGCCATGCTGACATCGCGTTGGTGCAAGTTGTCGCTGCACATGGCGTTCGCCGTCTTCGCGGCACTGTTGCTGTCGCGCCTGGGTTGGGAATACGGCGTGGCGGGTATCATTTTTGCTGCCGCTGTCGCGTGGTCGCGCTTGGCGTTGCAGCGGCATACGCGGGGCGATCTGCTGGCAGGGACGGCGGCGGGCGCACTGGCGGGGTTGGCATTCTGGCTCACGGCGGCACAGAGTGGAGGTTGACGATATGGGTGCCGATTCGTTTCCATCGGTAGACGAGCTTCGCCTGTTTCATACGGGCGAGCATCCTTGCGGCTATTGGCCGGAACGGGTAGCGCGCGATCTGGTACTCGATCCGCGCGATCCGCGTTTGCCAATGTTCTATCCCAATGCGTTGAGCTGGGGCTTCCGTCGTTCCGGCGACATCGTCTACCGTCCGCATTGCGCGCATTGCCGCGCCTGCGTGCCGGTGCGCATACCCGCGAATGATTTCAAGCCTGACCGGAGCCAGCGCCGTTGCGCCGCACGTAATGCACAGGTGGATACTCGCATCGTGGCGACATTGCGCACGGAGGAACACCTGGCGCTGTACCGCCGCTACCTGGCCGCGCGTCATCCACAGGGCGGCATGGACGATCATGGCGCCATCGAGTTCGACCAGTTCCTGATCGGCAGCTGGTCGCAAGGACGTTTCCTGGAGTTGCGCGAACACGGGCGTCTGCTGGCGGTAGCGGTGACTGATCTGGTTCCCAATGCGTTGTCCGCCGTCTACACCTTCTACGATCCCGACATGGAAGACCGCGGCCTGGGCACGCTGGCGATCATGCGCCAGTTGGAATGGGCGCGGCGGGAATCGCGCCAGCACCTGTACCTGGGCTATTGGATCGAAGGCCACCGCAAGATGGACTACAAACGCCGCTTCCAGCCGTTGGAAGAATTCGATGGGCGAAGCTGGCGGCGCGATGTTGGTCGGAAGACTGGAGGGGTGAAGGGTGAAGGGTGAAGGGTGAAGGGTGAAGGCAGCTTGCTTTTGCCTCTTTTAAAAGAGGACTGAGGTGGATTTGCCGTTGTTTTGTTTTAAGAGCAAGGGCAAATCCCCCTCAGTCCCCCTTTGGTAAAGGGGGAGGCAAAGCAAAGGCCTTGTGCTCACTGCTACCGGCTCCTGCTCTTCAACTACCGTCACAAGAGCATGGCAGAATCGCCGGATGCCTAAACTCCTCATTGCGCTATCCATGTTCCTGTCCCTCTCCGCCTGCGTCGGCGTCAATGTGCACGGCGACCCCGCCGCTTATGCGACCGATAGCGATATACGCGTCGCCACGTACAACACGTCGCTGTACTCGAACGAAAGCGGTGGGCTGATCCGTTCACTGGAAGGCGACAACGCGCAGGCGCGCAAGATTGCGGCGGTGCTGCAAAAAGTCCGACCGGATCTGGTGTTGTTGAACGAGTTCGACTACGACGAAGCACACCGCGCCGCGGATCTATTCCAGCAGCGTTACCTGGAAGTACCGCAAGCGGGTGGCGGGGATGCCCTGCGCTATCCCTACCGGTATTTGGCGCCGGTGAACACAGGTGTTCCCAGCGGCCTGGACCTGGACAACAACGGCGTTGCCGGCGGCGAAGGTCGTGATCGCGGCAACGACGCGTGGGGATATGGGTTACATCCTGGTCAGTACGGCATGCTGGTGCTGTCGCGCTATCCCATCGACAGCAAGCGGGCGCGGACTTTCCAGTTGCTGCGCTGGAGCACGATGCCAGAAGCGGCCAAGCCCATCGATCCGACAACGAATCGGCCTTGGTACCGCGATGAGGTGTGGTCGCAGTTGCGGCTGTCTTCCAAGTCGCACTGGGATGTACCGGTGAATACGCCGCATGGCGTGGTGCATTTCCTGGTGTCGCACCCCACTCCACCGGTGTTCGATGGCCCGGAAGACCGCAATGGCGCGCGCAACCATGACGAGATCCGCCTGTGGCGCGAATATCTTTCGCCCGACGACAAGCCATGGCTATGCGACGACCAAGGCCGCTGCGGTGGATTGGAACAGGACTCGCGCTTCGTCATTGCCGGCGACCTCAACAATGATCCGATCGATGGCGACGGTCGCCACGACGCCATCCTCGAACTGCTGGAACATCCGCGGGTCATGCGCCATGCCACGCCGCGCAGTGTCGGTGGCGCGGAAACCGCGGAACGCTACGCCGCGCAGGGCATCGCTCATCGCGGCTCTCCGATGCATGTCACAGGCGACTTCGGCCCGAAGACAGGCGCGATGCGGCTGGATTACGTGTTGCCATCCACCGGTTTCGCATTCATCGGAAATGGCGTTTTCTGGCCAGCTAAAAACGACCCCGACGCCGCGATCGCCGATGGCAGCGATCATCACCTGGTGTGGGTTGATCTCAAGCCCGCGCCGCGCTCCGATAGCCGCTGAGCGAACACGATCAAGAACGCGCCGCAGCGCGTCCGGACGCCGAACAGCAGGCTTTGATTGCTCTTCGCTTTGTGCCGTCTGACAGAAAGAGCTCGCGGCGGAACGCCGCTCCTACCGCGGGGACATCGCCCCTACAACGGCTATTTACGGCGTCGCCGCGACGCGCGGACCGAAGCCGAAAACCGCTTCGCTCTGCGCGGACACGATCATGCGGATCATGCTGCCGGGCACCATCAGTTCCACCTGCACCTCGTGGCCTTCAGGGTTCTTGCCCACCAGCATCATCTCGGTGAACGCACCGCCGGTGTCGATCTCCTTGCAGAATAAATGTGGGCCATCAGCCTGGTCGGTCAGATAAGGCTTGATGGCATCGCCCAGCGCTTCCAGTGCCTGCGGGAAGAAGAAAATCGCGTAGCCCTGACTTCCATTCATCAGCGTTCTCCGAATGATTCGAAAGTGATGGTGATGGCTGCCGCCGCCTCGCGCGCCATCGTGCGTGCAGTATCGATATTTTCGGCACGGGCCAGGGTTACGCCGACGCGGCGGTATCCTTCCACGCGCGGCTTGCCGAACAAGCGCAGTTCCGTATCCGGGGTTTGCAGCGCGCCTTCCACGTTGGCGAAGACCGGAACGCCATAACCTTGCGCCAGCATCGCACATGACGCCGAAGGGCCTTTATGGCGAATCATCGGAATCGGCAATCCAAGAATCGCGCGCGCGTGCAGCGCGAATTCGCTGAGGTCCTGCGACGCCAGCGTGACCAGGCCGGTATCGTGCGGACGCGGCGAGACCTCGCTGAACCACACTTCGTCGCCTTTCACGAACAGCTCCACACCAAACAAACCCCACCCGCCCAGGTCGTCGGTTACCGCCTGGGCGATCTGCTGCGCACGCTGCAGCGCCAACGACGACATCGGCTGCGGTTGCCAGCTTTCCCGATAGTCGCCATCTTTCTGCCAGTGTCCGATCGGGTCGCAGAAGGAAGTGCCGCCGACATGGCGCACCGTCAGCAGGGTGATTTCGTAATCGAAATCGATGAAACCTTCCACGATGCAGCGGCCCGCACCGGCACGGCCGCCGGTTTGTGCGTAATCCCAAGCCGGGCCGATATCGGCTTCGGCGCGCAGCGTGCTCTGGCCTTTGCCGGATGAGGACATTACCGGCTTGACCACGCAGGGCAGGCCGATATCGGCGACTGCAGCGCGGTATTCCTCAGCGGTATCGACGAAGCGATAGGGCGAAGTCGGCAGGCTCAATGTTTCCGCAGCCAATCGGCGGATACCTTCGCGGTCCATGGTCAAACGGGCCGCACGCGCGGTGGGAATCACCCGCGCGACGCCCTCGGCTTCCAGCGAGATCAAGGTCTCGGTGTGGATCGCCTCGATTTCTGGCACCACCAAGTGCGGCCGCTCTTGTGCGATCAGCGCGCGGATCGCCACCGGGTCGAGCATGTCCAATACCTGCGAGCGGTGCGCTACCTGCATGGCCGGAGCGTTCGCGTAGCGGTCGGCAGCGATCACTTCGACGCCCAGCCGCTGCAGCTCCAGCGCGACCTCCTTGCCCAGTTCGCCAGACCCCAACAGCAGGACCCGGATGGCGGAGGAAGACAAAGGCGTGCCGAGCGTCGTCATACGGCGGAGATCCAATGAGGGGGCGCGCCAGTTTACCGGCTGCCCGACGAACGGCGGGCGCGGCACGTTGACATCTGATATCACTTTGATATCTTTTAGCCTCAACCAAAGGGAAGTGCCATGAAAGAGAATCCGACCCATTCGCTACCTGGAATCCCATTTCTGCTGGGGGCGCTGGTGCTGGCCCTGATCGCCGCCTCGGCGCTCCTGCGGGCGATGGTGGCGGGCCCGCCCGCGCTTCTGTTTGTCGCCCTGCCGGCGGCAGCGCTGCTGATCTTGGTGGTAGCCGGACTGTACAAAGTGGAGCCCAACCAATCGGCTGTGCTCAGCCTGTTCGGCCGATATATCGGCACCGTGAAGGACAACGGCTTGCGTTGGAACAACCCGTTCTTCAGCGCGAAGAAGATTTCTCTGCGCGTGCGAAACTTCGAGAGCGGCAGGCTGAAAGTCAACGAACTGGACGGCAGTCCTATCGAGATTGCCGCGGTGATCGTCTGGAGAGTGGTGGATTCGGCGGAAGCCGTCTTCAACGTGGACGACTACGAAGGCTTCGTCCACATCCAATCAGAAGCCGCGTTGCGTGCGATGGCCACCAGTTATCCGTACGACCAGCATGAAGAAGGCCAGATTTCACTGCGTAGCCATGCCAGCGAAGTCAGCCTGCACTTGAAGGAACAGCTGGACGAGCGCCTGAGCACCGCTGGCGTGGACGTGTTGGAAGCACGCATCAGTCACCTGGCCTACGCGCCGGAAATTGCCCACGCCATGCTGCAGCGGCAACAGGCCAACGCGGTGATCGCAGCGCGTACGCGCATCGTCGCCGGTGCGGTCGGCATGGTGGAGATGGCCTTGTCCGAGTTGCAGAAGAACGGCGTGGTGCAGTTGGACGAGGAGCGCAAAGCGCAGATGGTCAGCAACCTGCTGGTGGTGCTGTGCGGCGAACGCGGTACCCAGCCCATCGTCAACACCGGCTCGATCTACTGACCGGCTGAGCGGACAAGCACGTGACCGAAAAAAAGGCCTACCCGCTACGTATCAACGCCGCGGTGCTCGCCGCGGCGCAGCGCTGGGCCGACGACGAACTGCGTTCGCTCAATGCACAGATCGAGTACGTGCTGCGCGATGCGTTGCGCAAGGCAGGCCGCCTGCCGAAGGCGGGAGACGATAACGCGAAGGAACCCAAACCATGAGCAAGCGTTGGAGCCATAAAGTCATCGAAGTGTCGTACAAGCTGTTCGGGGGCAAGTTGAACGACCGCGTGCAAGAGGAACTGGACAAAATGGGTTCGCAAGGCTGGGAACTGGTTTCAGCCACGAGTGGCCACGATTATTCGGTGCGGCTGTTCTTCAAGCGCGAGGGCTGATGCGCGCGTCCGCGATCGCCTGAAGTTCAGGCTGAAGTTCACCGTGCTGCTGCCGATGTTGTCGCCATCGGTTCGGCTTCGACAATAACGGGAATCCCTCATGCGCAAACCCGAAGACTTTCCGCTCTCGCCAACGAGCCGGTCAATCTGGCTATGGCTGTGGATCCCGCTGCTGATCGGCGGCACTGTGGTGATCGGCGGTGCCCTGACTGGGTATCGAGGCAACAATCCCTACCTGTTCCTGCTGGCCATTCCCTCCATGGTCCTCGTGGGTGCGGGTCTGAGCTGGATGGTCCGCCGCCGGCATATCCGGTTGGACAACCGCGAGCTGCAGGTCACCGCGACGCTTTACACGCGCAAGGTGGCGGTGGAAGCGATCGATCTTGCGCGCGCACGCGTGATGAGTCTGGACGAACATACGGAATTCAAACCACGCTTCAAGACTAATGGATTCAGCGTGCCCGGCTTCCAGGCCGGGCACTTCCGTCTGCGCAACCTGAGCAAGGCTTTCTGCCTGATCACCGACCGGACTCGGGTGCTGTCGCTGCCGCTACGCGACGGCGGCTTGATTTTGCTTAGCCCCGAGAAGCCGCACAACCTATTGGACCGTTTGCGTGAACTGGCGGACTTTCCCCGCCACCGCTAAGCTGCGGCGATGCGCCGCCTGCCTCCCCTGCCCCGCAAAAGCTTCCTGCTCAACACGCCAGATATCGAACTCTGGCCCGCCGGCCTGCTGCGCGCACGCGCCAACACCGACGCTCGCACGCTGGCGCGCGCAGGGCGCGTACTTCGGCGCAAGCGCGACGGCCGTTATCTCGCCGCATTGCTGCCTGAAGGCGTATTGCCGCTGGTGCAGCGGCTGGCGCATGAACCTGGCATCGAAGCGGCTTGGGACGCCTTGGACCGCTTGGACGCTTCTCGCAACTTCGCAATCGATGAGGCGGGACTGATGCCGCTGGATCGGTTGCAGGAGCGCCTGCATGTATTGGGTTTGCAAGAGGAATACGGCGAACGCACCGGACTGCCGCTAGTACCCGAACCCGCGGCACTGGCTTTCGCCGGGCTGGATCGCTATCGCCGTCCGCTATGGCTGACCGCGGGCGCCGCACGCGCCTGGGAAGCGATGCGACGTGCCGCCTACATCGACGATGTCGTGCTGGAAGCCATTTCCGGTTACCGCAGCCATGACTACCAGCTGGGCATCTTCGAACGAAAACTGGCCCGGGGACAGACGGTGAATCAAATCCTCACCGTCAACGCCGCGCCCGGCTACAGCGAACACCACAGTGGGAACGCACTGGACATCAGCACGCCGGGGGAACCGCCCGCCGAGGAATGTTTCGAAGCCACGCGCGCATTTTCATGGCTGACCCGGCATGCCGGCGATTTCGGTTTTGTGATGAGTTATCCGCGCGACAACCCGCACGGCATCGTCTATGAGCCGTGGCATTGGTGCTACCGGATCATCTAACGGAATTCACGCCGATCGCTTACTCAGGGGAAACTGCCGCACGATGGAAAATCCATACCAAACACCCACGGCTGTGGTCGCCAGCGACGTGCCAACGGCTTCGCAATTCAAAGACCCCACCTGGCTGACCTGGGTAACGCGTGTCTGCCTCATCGCCAGCGCGGTGATATCCGGCGCCACCATTGCGGTCACGATGCAGCAGTATGCGCTGTTGAAATCCGCCGAGACGGGGCAAATGTCATTGGATGACGTCTACGACCAGACGTTGATCCAGTTAGGACTGGTCGGGTTGCCGCAGCTGATCGTGGCGGTGGCGTCGATCGTGTTCATCGCCATGTGGGTCTATCGCGTCGCGTGGAATGCGCGTGTTTTCGCCGGAGCGCGCAATATGGATTTCACGCCAGGATGGTCTGTCGGCTGGTACTTCGTGCCATTCGCCAATTTGTGGAAGCCCTACCAGGCGATGAAGGAGGTATGGAGAGCTAGCGCCAATCCGTCGCAGATGGACCGTACTGGCGTCTCCTGGTGGCTACCCCTGTGGTGGCTGCTGTGGCTCGCCAACAATATCGTCAGCAATTACGCTACCCGGACGTCATGGAGGGCGGATACCATTTCGGAAGAGATCAACGCCGCGCTTGCATCGATCACGGCGGACGCCATCAACATCCCGCTATGCCTGGTGTTCCTGCTGATCGTCAATCATGTATTCCGGATGCAATGGCAGCAGCGGCTTCTCCGGGAAGAGACACTGACAGGCTGAGAAGACGGAACGACACCGCAATGGCCTTCCGGCCGAATTGAGCATACGTCACGCTGACACAGACGAAAGGTCGTGAACAGCATTCGGTAAGACGGCTAATCCTGCGAACGCTTGGTCGGCGTCTTCGCCTCGGCGCCGAAATCGGCAATGCGCCATAGATACTGGCTGGCGTAGGTGCGGTAGGGTCCCCATTTTTCGCCGCGCGCCAGCAGCTCCTTGGGCGTGGGCATGACGTCCAGTTTGTCGACCAGTTGCGCGCCCTTGCGCACGCCAAGGTCGTCGATCGGCAACACGTCCGGACGGCCCAGGCGGAACATCAGCATCATCTCGACGGTCCATCGACCGATGCCACGGACCGGCACCAGCGCCGCCACGATCTCGTCTTCGTGCATCAGCGACATCTGCCGCAGGTTGGGGATTTCACCACGCTGTTCCCTTGCGGCGAGGTCCCGCAACGCCAGCGTCTTGTTGCCCGATACGCCGCAAGCGCGCAGCGCCGCATCATCAATTCGGCCCAAGGTGTCGAAATGGAGGCGTGTGCTACCGATCGCGGTTTCGACTCGTCCGACAATGGTGGCCGCGGCCTTGCCGCTGAGTTGCTGGTACAGGATGGCACGTGCCAGCGCATCGACGGGATCGAATGATTTCCGCCAGGTGGGTTGCGGCTCGATATAGCCAATGCGCTTCATCCAAGCGCCCAGCTTGCGGTCGCGCCGGCTCAGGTGGTCGAAGGCGTGTTCGGTGTCGAAACCACGAGAATGACGAGGCATAAGCTCTACTGCTCTAACGCCGTACTGCGTCAACAGCCCAGATCGCCCAGCCCAGGATGAGCATCACGCCACCCGCGGGCGCAGCCTGCGTGGAAAAGCCGACCAGTGCGTTCAACATCAGGCTACCGGCGAACAGCAAGGTACCCAAGAGCAGCAAAGCCAGCGCTATCCGCCCCATCGTCCGCACGGTACCGGCGGTCAGCGCCGCCAGCGCGAGACCGTGGCCGAAGGCGTAAAGCGCAGCGGTTTGCAGATTGGATTGCGCATGCGCGTCGGTCATGCCGTGCGCGGCATAGGCGGACAAGGCGATCGCTGTCGAGGCAAGCAACCCTCCGCACAGCGCGAGGAAAGACGGTTTGCGTTGACGACGGTCGTAGTTCAACACAGGGGCCTCGCGGAACAGAGTGGCGTGCTATCAAAAGCGGTGCGGAAAGAATAGTCCAGGAAGGATAGTCCAGAAACGCAACGCGCCGCTATCAGCGGCGCGTTGGTGTTACTCATGACGGGCGGTGCGCCGGCATGCTTACTGTTTGACGGCCCAGAACACTTCGAACTGGCCGTTTTCGGTGAACGAATCGTCCACGCCCTTTTTCCAGGACTCGTAAGGACGATCGACCACTTCATGTCCGTTGGTGACCGCCCAGGCGCGCAGCGAATTGCGGACTGCGTCCAACTCGGCCATATAACCGGAGTAGCTGGCGGTAGCGGCCTTGCGCGGCTGCAAACGAACGTACTCGACAGGTGCGCCGGACGGGATGGTGACCTTCAGTTCCTCCGCGGGAGCGGCGGTCGGGGTGGTCGGCGGCAGGACCGGCAATGGATTGCCATCCTTGTCCTTGGCGTCGGCGCTCGGAATCTTCGGACCGCTGCCCGCCTTGCGGACCGGTTGCGCCACGTCGAAGGCGTACTTCTCGGAACCGAAGTCGGTGGTGACGATGCGCAGCGGACCCGCGGCTTCCAGACCATTGGCGTCCATCACGCGCTTGATCCATTCCTGGTTGGATTTGATGGAGGCCTTGATGGTGTCGTTGTTGCGATCGATGTTGCCGGCGTTGACGACCAGCAGATCTTCGACGGGCAATTCCACGACCTTCAGCCCGGTCAGGCGAGTGCCTTCCTGGCGATAGTCGAAGTTCGGCACCGTGGCCAGCATGTTGGTCAGCTTGGACAAACCCGACTTGACCTGGTCGCCGACATGGCGACTGACGTACATGCCCGCGTAGCGGCCGATCAGGTTCCAGCCGTAGGCGACGTCATAGGTCTGGGTGATCTTGACGTTGCGGTTGTTCTTGCCGGTCGGCTCCAACACGAAGGTGCTCTTCTTGTCGGTACCGAAACGGGGATCGGTGATGGCGTAGCTCACTTTGCCGCCACCGCCAGTGGAGGCTGGCTGTTCGCTTTCCACGAGTTCCCAGCTGCCCTTGCCGTAGGTGGCGGAGTTGTAGTCGACGCGCGCGCCGACGCCAGAATTGTTTTCGCTGCCGCCGGAGTACGAAAGTTCGTTCGCAGCGTGGGGAATCAATGGGTTCCAGTCCTTCAAACGACGCACGTTGTTCAAGGTGTCGAACACGATGGTCATGCGGCGATTGGTCTCGACGCTTTCTTCCAGGTGACGCTTGGACGGCAGTACCAGCCCGATCACCAGAAACAGCGCCAGGACTAGCGCCAATGCAATCACGAACTCGATCAAACGGGTCATTCAGGAGTCTCCGGGGGCCGGTGCCTCGGCCGTTGAAAAATACGCACCGCGCATCCTAACAGGCTTACCCGGGTCCGGTCAGCCCATCTGACATCGGTTGATGTTGCCAATTTGGCCCGCAATGGCGTCATCACGTGGCGACAACATCACCGCCGCTCGGGCCAGCGGGTGTTTTTCTTCGGGGGAGAGAAGCTAAAGCAAATCCCCTCACTCCCCCTTTAAAAAGGGGGAGGTAAAAGCAGCGGCGTTTCCCGACTCCCGACTAGACCAATTGCAGCTCGAACGCTTTCAGCACCGCCCGGGTACGGTCGCGCACGCCCAGCTTGGAGAGAATGTTGGAAACATGGTTTTTGATGGTGCCTTCGGCCACACCCAGCGAATTGGCGATTTCCTTGTTGGAAAAGCCACTGGCCATCAATCGCAGGATTTCGGTTTCCCGGTCCGTCAGCGGGTCCGGGCGGTCCAGACTGACGAAGTCGTTGCGCATGTGCTCCAGCCCCGACAGCAGCCGCTGGGTCACCGCGGGCTGCACCAGCGATCCCCCGACGGCCACGGTCCGGATGGCGCCCACCAATTGTTCCAGCGAGACGTCCTTCAGCAGATATCCCTTGGCACCGGCCTTCAGGCCCGCCAGCACCAGCTGATCGTCGTCGAAGGTGGTCAGGATGATGGCCGGCGGCAGGGCGCCCATTTTCGCCAGGGCCTGCAGGGCTTCCAGGCCGGACATGACGGGCATGCGCATATCCATCAGGACCACATCGGGCTTGACCTGTGGGATCAGATCGACGGCTTGCTTGCCATCGGCGGCCTCGGCGACCACCTCGATGCCTTCGTCCAGCGCCAGCAGGGAACGGATGCCCTGGCGTACCAGGGTTTGGTCGTCGACCAGACAGACGCGGATCATGCGGAGCCTCCGGAATTGAGCTCGGATAAGGGTTCGGAAAGGGATTCGGCATCCGCGGGTGGTACCGCAGCGTCCGAAACGGGCAAATCGATATACAGCTGGAAACCCTTGCCAGGCCTGGTTTCTATGGTCAGTTCGCCACGGTGCTGGGCCAACCGCTCGCGCATGCCGCGCAGGCCGTTACCGGCGACAACGCGATCGGCGCCAGCGCCATCGTCGCGGGCGTCGATAAGGATACGGCCGCCGTCGCGCCGGCAGTGGATCCACAGGTTGCGGGCGCCTGCGTGGCGTACCGCGTTGGTGATGATTTCCTGAGCGCAACGCAGCAGCACGTGGGCCCGGTGCGGGTCGTCCAAGGTCAGCGGTTCCTCGATATCCATATGGATGGACAAGGCTGGCACCTTTTCCGCCAGCGGAAGCAGCGCCGCGCCCAAGTCGATGGCGCCGCTATCGCGCAGCTGGCTGACCGCTTCACGCACATCGGTCAATAGCAGGCGCGCCAAGGTGTGGGCCTGTTTGACATGCTCCTGGGCGCGGCCTTCGGTGATGTGGCCCGCCACTTCCAGGTTCAGGCTCAGGGCGGTCAGGTGGTGCCCCAACAGATCATGCAATTCCCGGGAAATACGGGTGCGTTCGTTGACCCGGGCGCTTTCCGCCAGCAGCACGCGGGTGGCGCGAAGCTCGGCATTCAACCGGCGCTGCTCTTCGCGCGCCTGGGCTTGCTGACGCGCCACGAAGGTGGTGATCAGCATGAAGGCGGCGAAACCCACATAAAACATCGACTGGAACAGCGCTTCCCAGAAGTTGAAGTCGTCGCGCGCCATGAACGATGGCACCAGCGCGAAATGCGCCGCCAGCAGCCAGGCCACCGCGAACCGCAGCTCAAGCAGCCACGGCAGCACGCCGGCCATGATCAGCAGCAACACCGCGCCCAGGCCGGTCTGGGTGTAGAACCCGACGCCGATCGCGGTGGCGGTCAGCGCCAGCAGCAATGGGATATTCCAGCCGGTTGCAGCCACCCCGCCCCGCCCGCCCAGCGAACGCGTCGCCAACCAGTAGCAGGCGCCGAAGGTGAAATAGGCCAGCGCCGTCATCGGCAGGTTCACGCCCTGCCCGTCCGCGCCGCTGGAGGGCGGCAGGAACCACACATTCAAAATAATGGGAATGCCGACCAGTCCCCACGTATAGAGGCCCGCGGCGCGCAGCAAGCGAGTGTGGCTGAGTCTTCCCAACATGCCCGCATCTTAGGCGTAAACCAAGTCGCTGCCGCCCATCTAAAGTCATGTTGCCAGGCCGCCACGGTTCACGAACCGCTTACTCCCCTCCTCGCCGCCATGCGATAATCCGCCGTCGGCCGCTTCGCGCTGGCCCAAAAAAACAAGCTCGTCCCGCAAAGACCCCGTACGGAGTCAGGTAATGTCGATTGTCATCCGCGACGTGCGTGAGCACGAGCTGGATTCCGTCCTAGCCCTCAACAACAACGCCGGACTGGCGATCCTGCCGCTGGATACCGCGAAGGTGCACCGCTTCTACGAGCAGGCCGAATACTTCCGCGTCGCCGAACGCGACGGCAACCTGGCTGGCTTCCTGGTCGGCTTCGGCTCCGATTCCGATCACGACAGCAGCAACTTCGCCTGGTTCCGCGAGCGTTATCCGCAGTTCTTCTACATCGACCGCATCGTGGTGGCCAGCCGCCGCCGCGGCGGTGGCGTGGGCCGTGCGTTCTACGCCGACGTGCAGAGCTATGCCGAACTGCGGTATCCGCAACTGGCCTGCGAAGTATTCCTGGACCATGGCGCTGACCCGGCGCTGCTGTTCCATGGCAGCTTCGGTTTTCGCGAAGTGGGGCAGAACATCATGCCCGGCCTGGAAGTCCGCGCCAGCATGCTGATGAAAGAGCTTTGCAGCTACCCCTGGGTGCATGAAACCTACGGCGACACCCTGCCCGACCTGCCTTGGGCGCGTACCCGCGTACAGGCCATGCCGCGCACCGAGCGCCCGACGGGAACATGAGCGTGACCTCAGCGAACATCGATTACGAACAAGCCGGCGAACTGAAAATCGGCCAGGTGGGCATTGCCAACCTGCGCATCCGCACCTTGAATGTGCCGCAGCTGGTGCGCGAAATGCGCGAGCGCGTCGAACGCGCACCCAAGCTGTTCGGCCGCGCCGCGGTCATCATCGACTTCGGTGGATTGGCAAAGACTCCCGACACCGCCACCGCGCAAGCGCTGCTGGATGGATTGCGCGAGGCCGGGGTGATTCCGGTGGCGCTGGCCTACGGCACCCGCGAAATCGAGCAGTTGGCCGAACAACTCGGTTTGCCGCTGCTGGCCAAGTTCCGCGCGCAATATGAACCTGTGGGCGGCGGTTCGGTTCCGGCCCCACAACGGGGAAAAACCGTGGCCGAAGCCGCTCCTGCCCGGGCCGCGGCACCAACGCCTGCGGCTGCCCCCGCGCGGGCAGCGCCCGCTAAATCCGGCATGCTGCAGAAAACGCCGGTACGTTCGGGGCAACAGTTATATGCGGAAAATCGCGACCTCACCGTGCTGAGCACCGTCAGTGCCGGCGCGGAGGTGATCGCCGACGGCTCCATCCACATTTACGGTGCATTGCGCGGCCGCGCACTGGCGGGCGCACAGGGCGATACCGATACGCGGATTTTCTGCCGCGAATTCCATGCCGAACTGGTGGCCATCGCCGGCCACTACAAAGTGATGGAAGAAGTACCCAAGGAACTGCGCGGCAAGCCCGTGCAGATATGGCTGGACAAAGATCAACTGAAGATCGCCGCCCAAAGCTGAGGCGGCCTTCCCTTATAAGTAAGAATGACCCAGGAGAACACCATTGGCTGAAATCATCGTAGTCACGTCCGGCAAGGGCGGGGTCGGCAAGACCACCACCAGCGCCAGCATCGCCTGCGGCTTGGCCCGCCGCGGCAAGAAAGTCGCCGTCATCGACTTCGACGTCGGCCTGCGCAACCTGGACCTCATCATGGGCTGCGAGCGCCGCGTGGTGTACGACTTCGTCAATGTCACCCAGGGCGAGGCAACGCTCAAGCAGGCACTGATCAAGGATAAGCGCTTCGACAGCCTGCATATCCTGGCCGCTTCGCAGACCCGCGACAAAGACGCACTGACCAAGGAAGGCGTGGAGAAAGTGTTGAAGGATCTGTCCGACGACGGTTTCGACTACGTCGTCTGCGACTCCCCGGCCGGCATCGAGAAAGGCGCGTTCCTGGCGATGTACTTCGCCGACCAGGCCATCGTGGTGGTCAATCCGGAAGTTTCCAGCGTGCGCGATTCCGACCGCATCCTGGGCCTGCTGGATTCCAAGACCCGCAAGGCCGAAAACGGCGAGACGCTGAAGGCCAACCTGCTGCTGACCCGCTACAACCCGGAACGGGTGCAAGGCGGCGAAATGCTCAGCATCAACGACGTCGAAGAAGTGCTGGGCCTCAAGACCTTGGGCGTGATCCCCGAATCGGGCGATGTGCTCAATGCATCGAACAAAGGCGAACCGGTCATCCTCGACCTGGAATCGCCCGCCGGCCAAGCCTACGACGACACCGTCGGCCGTTTGCTGGGCGAAGATCGGCCCCTGCGCTTCACGACATTCGAGAAGAAAGGATTCTTCAGCAAGTTGTTCGGAGGTTGAACATGGGCCTATTCGATTTTCTCAAGGCGAAGAAGAACACCGCCGAGACCGCCAAGAGCCGGCTGCAGATCATCATCGCGCAGGAACGCACCTCGCGCGGCGCACCGGACTACCTGCCCTTGTTGCGCCGTGAACTGCTGGAAGTCATCAAGAAATACGTCAACGTGGACGTGGATGCGGTCAAGGTGGACCTGATCAAGGACGGCAACCACGACGTGCTGGATATCTCGGTGGCGTTGCCGGAAGGCAATACCTAATCTGCCCTTGTAGGAGCGGCGTCCCGCCGCGAGCTTTTTCTGTCAGATCGCGACAGAAGCGAAGAGCTCGCGCCGAGGACGGCGCTCCTACGACATGATGATTCTCCTACCGCCGCGATTGAGCTCCCACCGCACGTCGCCATGAACATGCTCGCCGCCACCTCCATCGAATCCGTTGCGAATGTCGTTTGCGTCCGCGATCTTCCGTTCGCTGTTTTGGCTGGCCTGCTCACGCAGCATGACCTGCAACTGCATCACGTAGCCGACGGGGAAAAGATCCCCGGCAGTTTCTGGGGAGAACCAGAAGCCGGCGTGATTGCGCACAACGTGTACGTGCGCGGCGACACGCCTATTCATTCGATGCTGCATGAAGCCTGCCATCTGATCGTACTGCCGCCGGAACGCCGCGCCGAGGTGCATACCGATGCTACCGATTCGGATGCCGAGGAAGACGCCACCTGCTATTTGCAGATTCTGCTGGCTGATGCCATTCCCGGTGTCGGCCGCGATCGCCTGATGGCCGACATGGATGCCTGGGGCTATTCATTCCGTCTGGGCTCGACCAAGGCGTGGTTCGAGCAGGATGCGGAAGATGCGCGCAGCTGGCTGCTGCAGCGCGGTCTGTTGCCCGCGCCGTAAGTCTTGTAGGAGCGGCGTCCCGCCGTGAGCTCTTACGGTCAGGTCGCGATAAAGCGGAGAGCTCGCGCCGAGACGGCGCTCCTACCGTCAAGAACGGCACGCTACCGCCATATGGCCATGGCCCTCTCCCACCGCATCCCCACTTGCAGCGCCCCCGCCCGCACACTAGCCTTCCGGTTCCTGCGCCAGCTGCGCTTTGTGAAGGATTGACCGTGAAGCAACGCCACCTCCTGCTCGCACTCGCCATCGGCGCCTGCGTGGTTTCCCTTTCCGCCTGTAAAAAGGACGAAGCAGCCGACACCGCTACCGTCCCTGCCGCACCCGAGGGCGAAAAGGCCGACGACTTCGTTGCGCGGGTGAACAAGGAAATGCGCGCGATGTATCCGGAGCTCACCGCGGCGCAGTGGCTGTCCAGCACCTACATTGGCGACGACAGCCAACTGCTGGCCGCCAAGTCCAACGAACGTTATCTGACGCAGCTGAACACCTGGATCGAACAGGCGAAGAAATTCGAAGGCCAGGAGATGTCGCCGGAGACCGCGCGTGCCATCCAGCTGCTGAAGCTGGCCACTGCCATGCCGGCGCCGAAGGATCCGGCCAAGTTGGCCGAACTGACCCAGATCGCCACCAAGATGGAAGGCATGTACGGGGCCGGCACCTACTGCACTGGAGAAGGCGACGCGAAGCAGTGCCGCCAATTGGGCGAACTGGAAGACGTGTTGCGCAGCAGCCGCGACTACGACCAGCAACTCGATGCCTGGCAGGGCTGGCACACCGTCGCCCAGCCGATGCGGAAGGACTACACGCGTTTCGCCGAGCTGGTCAACGAAGGCGCCAAGGAAATGGGCTTCGCCGACACCGGCGAGATGTGGCGCAGCGGCTACGACATGACGCCTGCGGAAATCGCCGCGGAAACCGACCGCCTGTGGGGCCAGGTCAAGCCGCTGTATGAGCAGCTGCACTGCTACACCCGCACCAAACTGCAAGCTACTTACGGCGTTGAGAAAGGCCAGGTCAACGGCCTGCTGCCCGCGCATCTGATGGGCAATATGTGGCAACAGGACTGGGGCAACTTGTGGGACATGCTGGAGCCGTACAAAGGCGTTGGCGGTCTGGATATCACCAGCGCACTGGAAAAGCAGTACCAGGATGACTACGCCCGCCAGCTGAGCAAGGCCGGCGCCAATCCCACGACGGAAAAGCTGTTCCAGGCCGAGCGGGCAGCGCAGTTGGATGTCGCCAAGCAGATGACCGAACGCGCGCAGGATTTCTATACCTCGCTGGGCATGCCCAAGCTGCCGGAAAGCTATTGGGGCAAGACCCAGTTCATCAAGCCGCTGGACCGCGACGTGGTCTGCCACGCCAGTGCCTGGGACATGAACATGGCCGGCGACGTGCGCACCAAGATGTGCATCAAGCCCAACGAGGAAGACTTCACCACCATCTACCACGAGCTGGGCCACGTGTATTACTACCTGGCTTACAACAAGCTGCCACCGCTGTTCCAGACCGGCGCGCACGACGGCTTCCACGAGGCCATCGGCGACACCATGGTGCTGGCGATGACGCCGGACTACCTGAAGTCGATCGGCATGGTAGGCGAGCAACAACAAAGCAACGAGTCGCTGATCAATGCGCAAATGCGCATGGCATTGGCGAAAGTGTCGTTCATGCCGTTCGGCCTGATGATCGATCGCTGGCGTTGGGGTGTGTTCGACGGCTCCATCAAGCCGACGGACTACAACAAGGCATGGTGGGAGTTGAAGGCCAAGTACCAGGGCGTGGCGCCGGTCTCCGCGCGCGGCGAGGAGTTCTTCGACCCGGGCGCGAAATATCACGTGCCGGGCAACACGCCGTACACGCGCTACTTCCTGTCGCACGTCCTGCAGTTCCAGTTCTACAAAGGCCTTTGCGATGCCGCGGGTTACAAGGGTCCGCTGTACAACTGCACTTTCTATGGCAACAAGGTGGCCGGGCAGAAGTTCTGGGCAATGTTGGAGAAAGGCTCAAGCCAGCCTTGGCAGGCCACACTTAAAGAACTGACGGGAACCGAGAAGATGGACGCCGGCCCGGTACTGGAGTACTTCGCACCATTGCAGGACTGGTTGAAGCAGCAGAACGAAGGCCAGACCTGCGGCTGGCAGACACCGGCAAGTACCGCGGCATCGGTACCAGTGGAATCCGCCGAGAAACAGGGTTGATTGATAGCGAGCCAGGATCTTTCCGATTCGATATTCACAAAAGGAAAAGCCGGCGCAAGCCGGCTTTTTCCATGCAGTGCACTTATGTAGGAGCGCGGTCCAGGCGTGAGCTCTTCGCTTCTGCCTGGCGACGATCTGACAAGAAGAGCTCGCGCCGGGACGGCCCTCCTACGGGATCTTCTTGGACTTCATCTTTGCCTCACAGTGTGTTGCAAGCATGTTTGCATGCCTACGATACTCACCCACGCCATCGTTCCGATTGCCTTAGGTCTCGGACTGGGAAGCAAGACCATTCCTCCCGCGTTTGCCGGTGGCGTGATATTGAGGGGAATACGGCGACTCATGAGCGACGTTCGCGCCGGCTAACCGTGTGGGAGCGAGGTAAGTCGCGATGGGGCTTCACCGGTAAAGCTTCACCGCGACTTACCTCGCTCCTGCAAGACGAATGACGACGTAGGAGCGCCGTCTCGGCGCGAGCTCTTTGCTCTCTATCGCGACCTGACGGGAGAGCTCGCAGCCGGAGGCCGCTCCTACAGGAGCGAACTATCGTCGTCCTTATCACCGTCGCCATCCTCTGCGCTTTCAGCACTGTTCGCCCGCATCTCTTCTTCCAACTTCTTCTCGAACGCTTCCAGGCTCATGCCCTGAGCCGCGGCTTCCAACTCAGCGGTGTTCCTCAGTTCGTCCGAATAGACCAGCCGTACCGGCTGTCCCTGTGCTTCATGCAGTGCCGCGGTGCGCTTGATCATGGCCAGTACTTCCGCCGCGCTGTCGGAGCTTCCGGCAATCTGCCCATGCATGCCCAATACCCACACGCCCGAGCGGCGCACGATGCCGGCCAGCAATTCGCCTTGCGGGTTGCGCAGCTCCGCATGAGGTTCAATGCCGCTGCTTGCGCCTGACAAGCGCCGGGTCTTCAGCGCTTTGCGTTTCTTGGCTTCACGGCGGGCTTTTGAGTTGATGGACATAAGAATCTCGGGTGGAAGATGGAAAGCGCTACAAATGCTCGGTGGGTTCCATCCCAGCACCTTCACTGGGGCATCGTGGCGCGCGGCGGCTGACATGCATTTCCCAACGCCAGAATATCCAGCCGAGTAACGTGAAGGCCGCACCGCCCAAGGCAAGGTGCAGGCCATGTTGGCTGAGCAGCGGCGACAGCACGCCGGCGATGATCGCATTGACGATCAGATTGCTGAACGCCTGCAACGACGATGCAGCGCCACGCTGACGCGGGTACATGTCCAGGATGGACAAGGTCAATATGGGGAAGATCAATGCCACGCCCAACGCCGCCAGGGCCATTGGCAGCACCGCCCACGGCACGGTGATCGCGTCCCCTACCACCGCGTTGTAGGACACATTGCAAAGCGCCGCCACGCCCATGCAACCGAAACCGATGGCGCTCAAGCGAGTACCGCCCATGCGTCCGGCAGCACGGCCAGAGAGAAAAGCACCCAGCGTCATGCCGCCGATGGTGGGCAGGAACAACCAGGCGAACTGCTGCTCGCTCAGATGCAGCAAGTCCATCACGAAAGCGGGCGCCGACGCGATGTACAGGAACAAACCACCGAAGCTCAACGAACCTGCCAGTGCCAATCGCTGGAAGCGCGTGTTGGCGACGATGGCAAAATAATTCCGCAGCAGATGACGCGGCGATACCCGCAACCGCACTTCCCTGGGATGCGTTTCCGGCAGCCAGGCGCTAGTCGTCACCAGCAACAGCAGCGAAAAACCTGCCAGGAACCAGAAGATCATCGGCCAGGCACTCCAGCCCAGTATCCAGCCGCCGATGATCGGTGCGATGGCTGGCGCGATACCGAAGATCATCGACACCTGACTCATCAAGCGCTGTGCATCGTCGCCCTGATGTACGTCGCGAATCACCGCGCGCCCCACGATGAAACCCACGCCGGCGGATAGACCCTGCAATGCACGGAACATCAGCAGCGTGGACATGTCCTGCGAAAGCGCGCAGCCGATGGACGCCAGCAGGAAGACCGCCAGTCCTCCCAGGATCACCCGCTTGCGCCCGAACGCATCCGACAGCGGTCCATGCACCAGGCTCATCAACGCATACGTCAGCAGGTACACGCTGATGGTCTGCTGCATGGCCACTTTGTCGGCGGACAGCTGCGCGCCCATCTGCGGAAATGCCGGGAAGATGGTGTCGATGGAAAACGGCCCGAACATCGCCAGGCCACCCAGCAATATCGCCAGCCGGCGGTTGGACACCGTGGATACGGTCATCCGGGCAATCCTTGCCGTGACGCACCGGGAACGTAAGGCCGCCAATCCGTGGATGGGAATGAAATCGATGAAGTCTGCTGCATGGCTCTCTAGCTTCCCTGCCCTTCAGCGCCTTGCGGCTCCGGTGGCCCTTTCAACTCGACGGTGTTTCCTTCCGGGTCCAGCAGGTATTGCGAAGGCCCCAGGCCATCGGCGCCGTAACGATCACCGAAGTCGGTGATGGTCGCGCCGTTCGCGCTCAGGTGATCGACGATGGCCTGGCGATCAAACGGCTCCACCCGAAGACACAGATGATCCATGTTGTGGCCTTCCGCCGAGGGTGCCGCGCCCCCCATCCTGCCCAGTTTGCCGTTCACCGCCACCAGATCGATCAGCGACGCGCCAGCCCGCAGCTGGACCAGGCCGATACTCTCCTGGCGGCGTTCCACTTGGCAGCCCAGGACGTTGCAATAGAAGGCTTCCATGGCGGCGCTGTCGCGTACGCGCAACACCACGTGGTCGATGCGCTGCAGCTGGAACGGAGGTGCGTTCATCGGCTTGTTCACGCTCGGGGACGTCGGGGGATGCCCATGTTAGAGGCTGTCCGGATTTTGGGCGAATCCCGGGCGTGGGAAATGACGGCGATGTCCCGGAAAGGACCAGCACGTGGGCTATAATGCCGCCTGCAACATGTGGTGGGAGAAGCGGGCCAGCCTGACTCAGGATGCCCCGCTGCCGAAGGCGCAACGCCCGTAATCGCTCAGGCCCCAGACCGCTACATGTGCGAGCGTATCTACCTGTCCCAGATAGGTTGCGACGGTACTGCCGGTTTGCAGCGCAAGGAAGAGCGAAGGAGCGTATGTCGATACGCGACCGAGCGATGACGCAGCGATGCAGACCGACAGTACCGTCCCGAAGGGTCGCCAGACGCGGCCTGTCCGGGATGGGTAGATACGCTCGACAACTCTGGAGAGACCGGTCGAAACCGGCGCCGAAGGGGCACGAAGCGCGGCACAAACCGCGCTTTTAAACTCTCAGGCAAAAGGACAGAGGGGCGCCCCGCGTGCGGCTTCGCACGTCAGGCTTCATCGCCATTACGGACGCCCCTTGCCATGCCCAAGAATCCTTCGCCTTCCCTGCGCGACCTCGAGCATCACAGCGCTTTCATCGAGCGCCACATCGGCCCCAACGACAGCGAAATCGCGCACATGCTGCAGGCAGTCGGTTACGACTCGCTGGAAGCCATGACCGATGCCATCGTGCCCGGCTCCATCAAGTCCACCGCGCCGCTGTCCCTGCCCGACGCGATCACCGAAGAAGAAGCGCTGGCCAAGGTGCGCGCCATCGCCACCAGGAATCAGGTCTACAGAAACTTCATTGGCCAAGGTTATTACGGCACCCACACGCCCAAGGTGATCCTGCGCAACATCCTGGAGAACCCGGCGTGGTACACCGCCTATACGCCGTACCAGGCGGAAATCTCGCAGGGCCGCATGGAAGCGCTGATCAACTTCCAGACCATGGTCGCGGACCTGACCGGCATGGAGATCGCCAACGCCTCGCTGCTGGACGAAGCCACCGCTGCCGCCGAAGCCATGACCTTGGCCAAGCGTTCTGCGAAGTCCAAGTCCACCGTGTTCCTGGTAGCCGGAGACACCCACCCGCAGACTTTGGAAGTCCTGCGCACCCGCGCCGAGCCACTGGGCATCACCGTCGATGTGGTCGGTTCCACCGGCGCCTTCCACGAAAAGGTGGCCGCGGGCGATTACTTCGGCGTGATGGTGCAGTACCCCGCTTCCAGCGGGTGGATCGAGGAATGGGGCCGTGACGCGGAGGTCATCCACGGCCACCAGGCGCTGTTTGTCGTTGCCACCGATCTGCTTGCCCTGACCCTGCTCAAGCCGCCAGGCGAAATGGGCGCGGATATCGTGATCGGCAACACGCAGCGCTTTGGCGTGCCGTTCGGCTTCGGCGGTCCGCATGCGGCCTTCATGGCCTGCCGCGACGCCTTCAAGCGTTCCATGCCCGGCCGTCTGATCGGCGTGTCGGTGGATGCCGAAGGCAAGCCGGCCTACCGTCTGACCCTGCAGACCCGCGAGCAGCACATCCGTCGCGAGAAGGCCACGTCCAACATCTGCACCGCGCAGGTGCTGTTGGCGGTGATGGCTTCGATGTACGCGGTCTACCACGGTCCGGATGGCCTTGAGCGTATCGCCAGCCGCGTCGCTCGCCTCACCGCCATCCTGGCCGAAGGCTTGCGCAGCCTGGGTTATCCGGCACTGCACGCCACCGCCTTCGACACGCTGTGTGTGGAACCGGGCGACGCTGGTGACGCTATCCTCGCCCGCGCCAAGCAAGCACGCATCAACCTGCGCGTGCGCAACAACGGTTCCATCTGTATTTCGCTGGACGAAACCACCACACGCACCGATGTGGAAAACCTATGGCGCGTGTTCGCCGGCGACGGCGCCGTCCTGCCTTCGATCGACACGCTCGACGCCGGCGCGCCCTCGCTGATTCCGGAGACACTGCGCCGCACCAGCGCATTCCTGGCCCATCCGGTGTTCAACACCCATCACAGCGAACACGAACTGCTGCGCTACATGCGTTCGTTGGCGGATAAAGACCTGGCCATGGATCGCACCATGATTCCGCTCGGCTCATGCACCATGAAGCTCAACGCCACCGCGGAGATGATCCCGGTGACGTGGCCGGAATTCGCCAACATGCATCCACTGGCGCCGGCGGATCAGACGCTTGGCTATCAACAGCTGATCGATGAGCTGGAAGCCATGCTGGTGGAATGCACCGGCTACGATGCGGTCAGCCTGCAGCCCAACTCCGGCGCACAGGGCGAATACGCCGGCCTGCTGGCAATCCGTGCCTATCACCGCTCGCGTGGTGAAACTCAGCGTGATATCTGCCTGATTCCGGAATCCGCGCACGGCACCAATCCCGCCTCGGCGCAGATGTGCGGCATGCAGGTAGTGGTCACCAAGTGCGACAGCAACGGCAACGTGGACGTGGAAGACATCCGCCGCGCCGCCGAGAAATACAGCGACCGCCTGGCCGCCATCATGATGACCTACCCGTCCACGCACGGCGTGTTCGAAGAAGACGTCGTCGCCATCTGCGACATCGTGCATGCGCATGGTGGCCAGGTGTATACCGACGGCGCCAACATGAATGCGTTGGTGGGCGTTGCCAGGCCGGGCAAGTGGGGCTCGGACGTATCCCACCTCAACCTGCACAAGACCTTCTGCATACCGCACGGCGGCGGCGGTCCTGGCGTGGGTCCCTGCGCGGTGAAGTCGCATCTGGCGCCGTTCCTGCCCAGCAAGTTTTCCGCCAAGGACCGCACCGAAGGAAGCAACGCGGTAGGCATGGTCAGCGCCGCCAGCTTCGGCAGCGCCAGCATCCTGCCGATCAGCTGGATGTACATCACCATGATGGGCACCAGCGGCCTGCGCAAGGCCACGCAGGTGGCGCTGCTTAACGCCAACTACATCGCCAAGCGCCTGGCACCGCACTACGAGACGCTATACACCGGCCGTAACGGGCTGGTGGCGCACGAGTGCATCCTGGACCTGCGTCCGCTGAAGGACGCCACCGGCATCAGCGCCGAAGACGTCGCCAAGCGCCTGATCGATTTCGGCTTCCACGCACCCACCTTGAGCTTCCCGGTGGCCGGCACGCTGATGGTGGAACCGACCGAAAGCGAATCACTGCACGAACTGGACCGCTTCATCGACGCGATGATCCAGATCCGCGACGAGATCCGTGCCGTGGAGGAAGGCAAGCTCGATCCCGAAGACAACCCGCTGAAGAATGCACCGCACACCGCAACGATGGTGGCTGGCAGCGAGTGGGCTCACGCTTATCCACGTGAACTGGCCGCCTTCCCGTTGCCCAGCCTGAAACTGCAGAAATACTGGCCGCCGGTCGCACGTGTGGATAACGTCTACGGCGACAAGAACGTGTTCTGCAGCTGCGTACCGATCGAAGCGTTCGCCGGTGAGATCGAGGCGTTCAGCGAACCGAATGTGATGTGATCGACGGTTGTGCGGATCAAAAAAGCCCCGCTCTGCGGGGCTTTTTTCTTTTGCCCATCGTAGAGCGGAGCTTGCTCCGCTGTTTTTTTCTCCTGTTTCGCCGCCTTTGTTGACGAGCACGGATTGAAGAGCAGCGGAGCAAGCTCCGCTCTACGAGAGGCAGCTTTCGCGATGCCCATCATTACCATATATCAACACGCTCTTATCCTCGGCGTCGCTAAGGTTGCCCCACCGTTGAAGCCTCATGGCAACAAGGAGCCGCAATGAAGTCCTTTCGCAAACGCGATTTTCCACTCGGCGAAATCCGTCGCTTCCTGGAGCCCGGCCCCATCGTGCTGGTGAGCTCGGCCTGGAAAGAAGAAACCAACATCATGACGATGGGCTGGCACATGATGATGGGCTTCACTCCCGCCTTGTTCGCTTGCTATATCTGGGAAGGCAACCACAGCTTCGGGATGATCCGAAAAAGCAAGCAGTGCGTGATCAACCTGCCTACTACCGATCTGGTGAACACCGTGGTCGGCATCGGCAACTGCAGCGGTGCCGATACCGATAAGTTCGCGCAATTCGGACTGACCGCGGTGCCCGGCGAGAAAGTGGACGCACCACTGATCGGCGAATGCTACGCGAACTTCGAATGCCGCCTGGCCGATGCGCGCCAGATTTCACGGCATGGACTTTTCATCTGGGAAGTCGTCAAGGCGCACGTCGCCTCTTCGCCAAGATTGCCGCAAACACTGCACTATCGCGGCAATGGTGAGTTCATGGTGTCGGGCCGGCGGCTCAGCCGTCGTAGCCAGTTCAAAGCGGAGAATCTGTGACCAACTTTTGCAGGAATGAGGCGAGGCGCTTCTCGTAGAGCCGAGCTTGCTCGGCTGCTCTTCGATCCGGGCGTGCCAAAAAAAGCGGAGGCAAGCTCCGCTCTACGAGAATCCGAAGCGAGTATCAGCTCAGTAACCAGACCGTTGCCCAGCAACCGTCCCTGTTCCCAGCCACGAACGCTGATCGGCACCGTTCAAGGTTTCGATGACTTTATCCAACGGCATCGGCATTCCGAACAAGTATCCTTGCACCTGATCGCAGCCGTGTTCTTTTAGCCATTCGTACTGGCCGACACGCTCCACGCCTTCGGCGATCACTTCCAATCCCAAGCTGTGGCCCAGCGACAGCAGTGCACGGCAGATGGAAGCATTCCGAGCATCATGATCAACATCCGTGACGAAGGAGCGGTCGATCTTCAGCGAGTCCAGTGGCAGATGGCGCAGGTAGGACATGTTGGAGAACCCGGTGCCGAAATCATCGATGGAGATGCATACCCCTTGCTTCTGCAAACGGTGCATGGTGGCGAGTGCCTGTTCCGGGCGATTCATCACCACGCTCTCGGTGAGCTCGATATGCAGCGCGCCTTTGCGCAAGGAAAACTCGTCTGCAACCGCCGCGATGTCGCTGACCAGGTCCGAAGCCACGAACTGATTGGTGGAAACGTTCACCGCAATGGGCAGACTACCCCAATCGGCTGCACTCAACAGGCGATGGGACTCTGCGGCGCGGCGCAATACCCATTGACCCAGCGGAACGATGAGGCCTGAGTCCTCGCACAGCGGGATGAACTGCGCGGGCGGGATGAAACCGCCCGTGAGCTGTGGCCAGCGGATCAGCGCTTCCAACGAGGCGGGTTCGCCATCGGCCGCATGGCGGATGATCTGGAAATGCAGCTCGAACTCATTGTCCCGGATCGCATGACGAACGCGTCCGGCCAACGTCAGTTGATCGCGCGCCTTCGCAGCGAGCGATGCCTGGTAATGCGCGAATGGCAGGCTTGTCGCACGTGCCTCATGCGCCGCCAGCGCGGCATTACGCACCACCTCCGATGCGCTGCTGCCGTCGCCGGGATAATCCGCGAAACCTATCCAGCTTTCCAGATGATGCGATGCGTCCGCCGACTCCACCGGCTCGGACGTCAACGAATGCAGTCTGCTGTGGGCAGTCGTGTCGGCCGCGGGCAGCGCCAGCGCGAAAGCGTTGGAGGGGACGTGGGCGGCCATGCCGTGGTCGCCGCACAGCAGGCGCAAACGGGCGGCGATGATGCGCAGCACTCCCTCGCTGGCTTCTCGTCCGAGCGTGTCGGTAATCAGATCCAGACCGCGCAACTCCAGGTAGGCGACGCGGTAAATCTCATCCGCCGAAGCGCTGTCGCTCAAACGCTGCGAGAACTCGTCGAGGGTCAACAGCCCGGTAGTAGCGTCGTGCGAAGCGCGATAAGCGAGTTGGCGCTCGTAAGCGGCACGTTCGCTGACGTCCTCAGCCAGTATCAAGCGCGCCTCCATTTCCATGAACTCGATGTTCGCCGCGTACACCTTCACCTCGAAGCGGCTGCCATCCTTACGCTGATGAATCCAACTCCTCGCAAGACCGAAATTTTCACGCGGCGCGCTGACATCCAGCAATACGTCTTCGATGGTCTCCGGCGGGCGTATATCCAGAATGGTCATTGCCAGGAACTCTTCGCGCGTATACCCGTACTGCTTGAGAGCGGCGCGATTCACCTCCAGGAAACGCAACGTCTTGATGTCGAACACCCAGAACGGCAATGGGTTCTGCTCGAACATCAGGCGGAACTGTCGCTCGGCATCAGCGATGCGCGCCTGCGCTTCCATCCGCTCCGTTACGTCGACCAACGTGCCGGTCATGCGCAGTCGTTTGTCCCGTCCCGGCACCACCGCGCCCTGCGTGGACAGCCAACGCGTGACGCCATCCGGACGTTGGATGCGGTACTCGGCGGCGAATGATTCCCGCTTTTCCCACGCTCCCCGGAACAATGCAAACAGCCGTTCCCGGTCTTCCGGATGCACCATCCTGTAGAACTCCGCGCGGCTGGCGGACACCCGCGATTCCGGCAGTCCGAAGATATTGCTGACGTTGTCAGACCACTGGAGCTCTTCTTCGCCGGCGATGATCGTCCATGACCCGGTGCCGCCCACTTTCTGCGCCAAGCGCAGATTCTCCGTGCTCTCGCGTATCCGGCCAATCAACGCGCGCTGCAGGCGGTTTGATTTTGTCACCATGCGCAACAAATAAGCGAAGCCCGCCAGGTAAAGCAGATACAGGCCGCTTCCCACAGCCACCAGCCAGCGCCACGGCCGCAGAATCTCCTGCTTGGAAAGTCCTGCATGCAGCACCAGCGGATAATTCGACAATATCCGCCATGCCCCCACGCGGACCACGCCATCGACGGCACTGGCTTCTTCTCCTGCGCGATTTTTTTCTATCACTGCTTGTGGCCAGCGCGTGCCGATCAGCTTTGAAGCATCGCGGCTACGGGCCAGGATTGTTCCGGTGGTATCGAACAACGTGACCACGCCCTCCCGCCCGGTATCCAGGTTGCCAACGATGGTCTGGAGTTCGGACACGTTCAAGCGCGCCAGTACATAGCCTCCATCCTTCAGCGGCATTGCCAAAGGCACGGCCCATTGTCCGTTGACCAGCTTTCGCAGTGGCCCCATGCGCAACGCCTGGGGCTTGCTTGCGTCGCGCGACCTGCCCCACTCAGCGATACCGGAGGCACCGCTGCGGGTGCCGAAAATCGGCGTGCCGTCGGCCGACAGCAAGGCGATACTTTCCAGTTCGGCATGTCCTGCCATCACGCCGCCGGCGTGCGCCAGGCGCAGCGCCTCGACATCTTCCGACGTAGGGCCACTGCTGCGGTCAGCGTAACCGGCGAAGCCCGCCAGCGCCCCGTCGATATTGCGCAGCTCAAATTCGACCAGGCGTTCAGCGCCCGTCACCAACGCAAGGCTTTGCCGTTCCGCGGCCGCCATTCGGCTGCGGTAATCGTTGACGATGACAAGCACCAGCCCCACCGCCAGTACAAGCGCCAATAGCGAGCCCAGCAGGCCGATCATTCGGGTCGAGCCCAGCGCGCCGCTTTTCCCTTCAGACTGAGCGCTGATATCCATCACAGGCGCCTTGGTTCGGATGTCCGCAATCTAGCAGTGAGTAAACACCGGATTCAAACGCCAAAAAATCAGCGTGCACAGTGATGAGGCGCATTCCCATTTTTTCGCCACACGCGGCATACCCACGCCGAATGCGTTGCTGAGTTCCCGGTCCCCGACCCGCATCAGACAGATGCATCTACCCTCCTGGCAGCGGCGATAGCTGAGCGAACCGCAATGTGCGTTAGTAAACGGTGAAGCTACCTGCTTGCGTAGAGCGGAGCTTGCTCCGCTGCCTTTGCTTGGCTTTTGGAGGAAACCAGAACCTGCCCAAGCAACCTGCTCGGCTGCTCTATGCGGCCCGGCTCAACCTTGCGGGTATTCAAAGCGGCTATTCGTTATCGCCTCCCGTTGCGGCGGCCCCGCTGCGTGCCACGCGGATATCGTTCCGGATGTCCTGCACATGGCGGCAGCTATCGACCAAGTCTTCGGTGCGGTGTTTCATCCACCGCTCCTGGACGGTGCCGCTCAAGGTAACCAAGCCATCGCTCACTTCTACGGTGATGTCATCGGCGTCCAATTCGGGGTCCGCTGCCAAACGTTCGTTCACGTCTTCGTAGATTCGCGCATCCGAACGCCGGTAACTCCGCGGGCCCAGTCCGCGATAATCCGCACGAGTTTCGTTGCGAACATCGGTGCGGGCTTCATCCGGTATGCCGCGCGGCATTCTGTCGCCGCTCAGCACGCCACCCCCCAACGGCGTGGCGTCGCGGTCGCGGCTGGGTGTGTATCCGGCAAAGCCGCCGCCTTCGCCTCCCCAACCGACTGACGATGTACTGAGCGGGTCGCGGGTGCCGCCGTATCGGGCATCGCCGTAGTATTCGCCTCTGCCTTCGGATGGATCGTCGTTTCGTTCGCCTTGACGTGAAGGCCCGGAGCCGCCGTGTTGGCGTGCATCGGGGTAGTTGTAGCCACTACCCCCCATGCCCCGCAGCGCGGTGTCATGCCGTCCCTGCGGTTCGCCTCCGGGCCGGTGCCGATAAGTGTTTTCGCGATTCTCGCGTGGGTCGTGTGGTGCGCGCTGATTCATGTTTTTCCTTCCCATGACGCTGCCGGTCGCAGCCAGCCGGTGACGCATCACCGTGATGGCGTGTTGTAGCGCAGGCCGTGCGAAGAGAAGGTGGAGAACGGACGTTCTACTTTCCGCCACCAAATTCCAACGCAAGCCTCGGCTCTACGACAACCACCATCAGCGGCTATTCGCGTTCACTGGCCCGTTGCGACGGCCTCATCGCCACTGACCCTGCGCGATCGCAGGGCGCGGCGTTACGGGAGCTGCACCACCGTATTAGGCGCCGGACGTTCACGCTGGCGGCCTGCCTGTTCGCGCGCCGCCAGCGGTTGCCACGGTTGCTTGCCCAGGTTATCCAGCGACGGATAGGAACCCAGCACCGTGAAGCCTGCCAACACAAATGGCATGCCGTCGGCATTCAATGGCGAATTGGCGTCTGCCAGATGGAAATGCAGGTGCGGGCCGGAGGAATCGCCGGTAAACCCCAACGACCCGATCACGTCGCCCCGCCGCACGCGCTGCCCGGCCTTTACCCGCAGGCTGCCGGGCTTGAGGTGTTCGTAGAACGCGTAGCGACCGTCGCCGATTTCCAGCGCCACATAGTTGCCGGTGGCATCGACCAGCGCATGCCGCGGATGTGCGGCGACGCTTGGGCTTTCGGTCATATCGTCGCGCGCTGCCACGACTACGCCGTCCGCCACCGCCAGCACGTCTTCACCGTAACCGTAGTGATCGGCAGGGCGATCTTCGTCACCCGCCGTGATCCGACCTTTTGTATCCAGCTTGACCCAATCGATGGCGTAGCGGCCGGGAATATGGGCGCGGCCCGCGACGGCATACACCATGCGGCGATGCCCGCGTGTCCACGATGGCTCGTGGATCGCTATCCAGGGACCACCCCGTAGCGGCGGCGACAATACCGGCAGCGGCGCGGTGTTCACTGCAGTACGCGCGCCATCGACGGTGGCTTCCACCGGCCCCTGTTTGCGCATGATGCGGTAGTCGATGCGATGGCTCAGCACCTGCGTCGACGCGTGCTTGCCCGCTTCGATCTCCAGGTAAAGCACCGCTTGCGCACCGGCTGCCAAAGTACGCCGTTGCGCGCCTTCCTCGGTACGGCCTGCGCCACCCAGACGCTGCTCCAGGCTGGTGCCATGCAAGTCGGCGATGGGACCACCTTGCCCGTCCAACACCTGTACGCGCGACAGCTCCATTACGTAGTCGCTGGTGTTGGTCACATACACCTCATAGATCCACTGAGGCTGTCCACCCACGTTGATCAAGCTGGGCGCAACCGGCACTTGCATGTCGAATGAGGAATGCAATGGCGTGGCGGCCAGCGTCGGCAGCGGAGAGATCGCCAGCAGCCATGCGGCCGCCAGGGTCCAGCACTTTCCAAGAGCCCGACGGTATACGTTCATTCGCGATCCCAGTAAGCCAGGCAGGCGCCGGCAGCGCACGTTAGCCCAGGCTCGCGCGCGGCACCCGTGCCAGTCGTTGGGTATCTCTTGCCTACACCGCCAACATGGCGCTACGACTCCCCAGCCGGCAACGGCTCACCTTCATCGTCAAACGCTGGCGGGTAGTAGAAATTCAGCGTCTTCAACAGAACGCGGCCGGTGTTGCGAATTTCGTGGGTCTCGCCATTCTCGATGACCAACAGGCTGCCGGCGCGTAGTTTCTGCTCGGCACCATTCACGATCGCCAAACCGGTTCCCGACACTACGTACAGCCACTGGTCCGCGCCCCGGTGGCGGTTGCCCGGGCCGCCTTCGCTGTCGCCGGGCGCGATGACCATTTCGGCGGCTTGCGCCTGCCGCACGTTGAACGCCATACGGAATCCTGCGCCGAACGGGAGATGCTTGTACTTCATCACGCGCTCCTGAGAGATGCATAGACCTTGGCGCGGCGGGCGTTAATTGCGGAGCAAAAGAGGGTGAAGATGGGATGGTGGACGCGAGCTGGACAAGTGCGCGCCCTACAAGATCAACTAGTGATCAGCCCGTCATGACCAGCCATTCGGCTGTTGACCAGCGCTTCCGGCGCAGACCGGCATGACGAGGCTGTCACATGGCCTCTAGCTCGTGGGAAGGCATCCGTCGGCTCGTAGGAATCAGGCTTACGAATCCAAGGATCGCCAATGGTCCGATGGCGGGCCCAGGGCCGTCCTATGCCAAAAAAAACACTCGCCCAGTAGGGCGGGTCTTGACGAAGATAGGGTGTCCACTTCCGCTTATTCCCGCTCGGCCAATCGCCGTTCGAGTTCCTGCCGCTGAACCTGCAAACGGGCGACATGGCAATGCGCCTGGACAAGCACGGACACGGCGACAATCAGCATTCCGGTACCAAGCACGGCCGCCGCCTGGAAGGCGACGGTGGTGGTGACGGCAGCTACGGCCACCGTACCCGCAAGAAACAGCGCGGTGAATATCACTGCCATACGGCCGGCTACGATCCGGTGACGACCCAGCAGCGGCCTGCGCTGCCGCAACACCCAAACCGCATAAGCGATCCAACTTGCACCGATACCCAGCATGACGGCGAACGCGACTTGCGTGCGGCCAGGCAATGCAGGTTCGGTAACCAGCAAAGCACCCACCAACACACACATCATCAGCGCCGCCAGCAGCAGCGCCACATGGCCGTAGCGAGAAGATGGAGAAAGCAGGCGTGCAGTGAGATGCTGCAGCTCCGCATCAAGGGAACGTGATGAAGACGATGAGTTCATAGCGGGATTCATGTCGGTATTCCTTCCAGGATGTATTTGCGTAAAAGGGTTCTTGCACGAAACAGCCGCGACTTGACAGTGCCCGTTGGAATGCGGAGCACCTGCGCGATCTCGGCCAGCGAAAGTTCTTCCAGATAGAACAGCGTCAAGACTTCGCGCTCGATCATCGGCAAAGATCCCATGCCGGTGGCTAGCGCCCGCTCCATCAGGGGATCAGGCGCCGTGTCTTCTTCCGCCGCAAAATCGTCGAACTCCACGCCAGTATCCATGGGCGTGGCGTAGTGGACCCGCAGGCGGTCCATGAACGTGCGATGCGCAATGGCGAACAGCCAAGCACGGAACTGGCCGGCATCGCGCAGCTTTCCGAAGCCCTGGATGACACGCAGCCAGATATCCTGGGTCAGATCGAGTGCCAGCGCCGGATCGTTCGTCAACTTCAGTGCGTACCGATGCAATGGAGCAGACCAGCGCCGTATCAGGTCATCGAACGCCGCGCGTTCGCCCAGCTGACAGCGCACTACCAGCAATTGGTCGATCAGCAGCTGATCGGCCGGCTTTCGATCAGCATGTCCATGGTCGGCTTCGTTTCGCTCCACACAGGCTCTCCAGTGCTTGTCGCTAAGGTAGTCGCGGAACCGGGCAAAAGGTTCACGGAGCGGCGCGCGGCGGCTAACATCGGCCGAACGCCGCATTCCACCAGGAGACATCGCATGACCCAGGGCACCCAGCATTCGGCAGAAGATCCACGCAACGCCGACATCCTGATTTCCATCAATGGTGCGCTCAAGCATCGCAGCGAGGCGGTGGTGTCGGTGTTCGACAGCGGCTTCGTGCTGGGCGACGGCGTGTGGGAAGGCTTCCGCGTGGCGCAGGGCCATCCCGTATTCCTGGAGGCGCATCTTGACCGCCTGTACGAAGGCGCCAAGGCCATCATGCTGGACATCGGCCTGAGCCGCGAACAGCTGACGCGTGCGCTATACGCCACGCTGGAAGCCAACGGCATGCGCGGCGACGGGGTGCATATCCGGCTGATGGTCACCCGCGGCGTCAAGCGCACGCCCTATCAGGACCCACGCGTCACTGTCGGCCCAGCGACCATCGTCATCATTCCCGAATACAAGACCGCCTCGCCTGAAACCGCCGCGCGTGGCGTATCGCTGTACACCGTGCACGTGCGTCGCGGCTTTCCTGATGTGCAGGACCCCAAGCTCAATTCGCATAGCAAGCTCAACTGCATCACCGCCTGTATCCAGGCCTACGGCGCCGGCGCCGACGAGGCATTGATGCTGGACCCGCATGGTTTCGTCGCCACCTGCAATTCCACCCACTTCTTCATCGTGCGCAAGGGCGAAGTGTGGACGTCCACCGGCCAGTACTGCCTGGGCGGAATCACCCGCGCCAACGTCATCAAACTATGCCGCGACAATGACATCCCCGTATTCGAAAAGTCCTTCAGCCTGACCGATGTGTATGGCGCCGACGAAGCCTTCGTCACCGGCACCTTCGGTGGTGTCGTGCCGGTACATACCATCGACAGCCGCCGCATGGGTGACGATGCGCATGCCAGCGGTAGCGGCGATGTGCGCGGACCGATGGTGCAACGGCTGCAGTCGCTGTATCGCGAACTGGTGGCGGCCGACGTCGCCCATCGCACGCGCCCGGCATGACGGAGACCGACATGAACCAGCACCCTGCTCCGCTGCGCGTGGCCATGTGGTCAGGGCCGCGCAATATTTCCACTGCAATGATGCGCGCGTGGGAAAACCGCGGCGATTGCACCGTCAGCGACGAACCGCTGTACGCGCACTACCTGGATCACACTGGCCTGGACCATCCCGCACGCGAGGAAGTTATCGCCAGCGGCGAAACCGACTGGCAGCGCGTAGTCGCGTCACTGTTGGGACCGGTGCCAGATGGCGCGGCCGTGTGGTACCAGAAGCACATGACCCATCACCTGTTGCCGCATATCGATCACGGCTGGATCGCGCAATTGCGCAACGTGCTGCTGATCCGCGACCCGCGCCAGGTGGTGGCGTCCTACGTCAAATCGCGTGCCACCGTCACCGCCGACGATATCGGCCTGCCGCAACAGGTCGCGCTGTACGAGGAACTCAGCCAAGCGGGTGCATCGCCGCCTATCATCGACGCCGGCGATTTCCTGCGCGCGCCCGAAGCACACCTGCGCGTCCTCTGCGATTGGCTGGGCATCCCATACACCGGCCGCATGCTGCACTGGCCGCAAGGCCCGCGCGACAGCGACGGCATCTGGGCGCCGCACTGGTACGCGCACGTATGGGAATCGACCGGCTTCGAACCCCTGGTGGAAAAGGAGATCACCTTGTCAGGTGCCGCGGCCGAGGTAGCGGAAGAATGCCGGCCGCATTACGAGCGGCTGCATGCGTTGCGGATGCGGACCGAGCCGTAGCCCGGATAAGCGCAGCGCATCCGGGGCTCTTTGCACGGAAGCTCGACGTTACCCGAGCGAATAACGGTATCTGTTCGCTATGGTTGTTCGCCATCCGCTCGCGCTGCGGCGCGTTTTTCACGCTGGTCAACAGCCGAATGGCGGGTCATGACGAGTTCCGGCTTCCTGGCTTTTCCCGGCTCATTTCCTCAGCCGTAGCCCGGGTAAGCGAAGCGCACCCGGGACGCCTTACACGGAAACTCTATGCTTTCCCGAGTGCGGCCTGCGGCCTTATCTGGGCTATTGGCTACTTTCTCATTTCCTCAGCCACCCGAGGAAATGACTTCAAAACAAACACCAACGCCGATGGGATATCCGGAAATTCCTCCCGCACATACGCGTCGTAAAGATCGGCCGCATCCTCATACTTTTCCAGGTACTCATCGAACCCGACGCGCACCACGGCTTCCCGCCATCTGACGAAACACTCCCAGCGGACCACCTCGCCGTCTCGCAGGTATTCGCCATTGATCCACAAGACCCCCTTGGCCCGGATCACCGCCTCAAGCTTCGAAATAATTTCCGCGCCGCTCATCATCCTCGCCAAACATCCGTAGTCCGCGCCCCGATAGCCCCTCAGCGTTCCGCGATCAAGAACGCAGCGCGACCAGACGGCGAACGTTGGGGCGTTCCCCGGGTGCGGCCTGCGGCCTTACCCGGGCTACTAATCAATCCTTCGCTTCCACATACCGAGCCCGTAGCCTGGGTAAGCGAAGCGCACCCAGGGCTCTCCACACGGAAACTCGACGTTTCCCGTCCGAATAGTGGCATCTACTCGCTGCGGTTGTTCGCCATCTAGCCACGCTGCGGCGCGTTCTTCATCGCGGACGCCGAGCGGCTACCGGGCCGCTGCTATCTACTAATCAACCCTTCGCTTCCACATACCGAGCGAAGTTATCCAGGATCGACTGCCAGCCCTCACGCTGATACTCGACCGGATTCTCCGACTCCGCATCGAACGTTTCCTTCACCAGCACACCATCGGCGCGCTCAGTGAACTCCACCTCGACCTCCCGGCCATCGCCCATCCGGTACCCGATCGCCTTCTGCGGCTCGACACGGGTGAAGACGCCTTCGAAATCGAAACCCGCACTGCCGTCTTTGGCCTCCATACGCGACAGGAACTTGCCGCCCTCGCGCAAATCGACCTCGCTGCGCGTCGTATGCCAGGACTCGTGCGGAGAGTTCCACTGCTTGATGTCTTCCGGGTTGTTCCAAACATCCCAGACCTTGCCCAGCGCCGCGTTTACAACCGTCTCAATGGTGATCTTTTCCATAGCCGTCTCCTTTAGCGTCCACAAGCGGACTTACCCATACGTCGAACGAGCGGACCGGAAATCGACATCCCGTCCGCTCTTGGGCGCGTAGCGTAATCAATGACGTATGACTTGGCGACCACATCACATAGGTGGCCCCGGCACACCGCTACTCGTAGAGCGTAGCTTGCTGCGCTGCTCTACTACATACGACCCAACGGACTTCGAGCCAGAACAGCAGGACTCCCGACACTTCAATGGCCCCGCACAGCGACTAATACGTCGCAACCTAGTAAATGCATTTACTAGAAAAATCCGATCGACTCGCATTCGAATCAAGATCCATGGCCGGTTTTCGCTTTCATTCCCGGTATACCCCTATGTCCCCCTGGATGTAACGGGACACCAACAACACCTGCGTCAGGGATATGGCGCCTAGCAAGGGAGTGGACTCATGTACTTCAAGCTTTATAAGGACAAAGATAATCAATGGCGTTGGACACTGCACGCCGTCAACCACAAGAAGATCGCCGACTGCGGCGAAGGCTACAACAACAAAGCCGACTGTGAAGCCGGCATCGACTTGGTCAAATCAGCGAACGACTCAACACCGGTGAAAGAATAGCTCTTGGCGGTTGACCCAAGCGCGATAAGGAGTCCCCGCCCCCGCGGGGTCTCTTTCGCCCGGCCGATCACATGCGAACGGCGATCAATTGCCTCGGCACCAATGCGCATCGTCCAGCGACTGCGTGATCAGTTCGGTCAACTCACCCAGACACACCGACCAGACGCCCAGCGGAATAGGCGTGGCATCTGCGGCGACTTCATGAAAGCTGCGAGGCTCGGCCAGGCGCGACAGTAGCAACAAATGATCGCGGGCCAGTTGCAGGCGCTGGTAGCCCTCTTCGGGAGCAAATAGCCGAGGGAGGAAGAATGATTGGCATCGTCGAGCATGACGGCACTCCGGTCCGTGGGTACGCCCGCCTGCGGCGCGCAGACGGGGTGTTGGGAGGCTCGAAACCGCGTAAAGCCGGCGGGCGTATTCCCCTTTCGGGTCTTCTATTAGCCGCCCTCCCGACGCAGAGCATCACGTCGGACAGACTTACCGTCAGTTCGGCAGCACCGCACCGCGCGCGAAAGCAGCCAGCGACACCCCTTGCAAGTCGGCAGCACGGGCAATACGGGCCTGGTCTGTGGGATTCAGGCGCAGGATGAGACGGGCAGTTGCAGCGGTCATGTGGCGCTCCTGGAGCGGGTTTATACAACGAGTCGGGTGGATTGGCCCAACCGCCGTGGAATCGATCCGGCGTCAGCGCAAGCGGGCCGGCTGGCGGACTGCTGGTCCGTGACTAGGAGCTCGCCATCCGCGCCTAGCCCTCTCCCTGGTGAACATAGATCTGCTCATGGATCTCCGCCACCACCGAATCCTCCCTAAGATCGAATTCCAGGTACCCGCAATGCTCCGAGAACACGGCCGCGAGATTCTGCTCTGGGCGTATCACTGCGAAAGCGAACTCGATGCGGGTCCTCATGCCGCTGGGATCTCTGATCTCCACGGATGAGCTTGCGCCAAAATCCAGAGCGCTCAGTCCCTTGTCCAGGATCGCATCCACGGGTCGCCCCAGCTTGGCGGACAGCTCAGGTGTCCAGTCCACGATCATTTCTCGCCGTGTTCGAATAGGTCTCATGGGTTCCAACGTCTAAGTCGTATCACGCTGCAATGCGGCGTTACTGGAGTTGAGTCAGCGCGCATCAGGCACACGTGAGAAGAAAGCTGTGCGCTGCATGGGCGTTGCATCTTCCTTGAAGTAGGTTTCGGTTTCGGTCATGACCTTGCTGTCCTCGCCCACCGAGAAAACCCGGGTAGACCTGGGGATGCCCTCGTAAACAATCTGCATTACCAGGACGTTGGGAGCGGGCATCTTGGCGGCCAGGACATCGACCCAATAGTTCCCAGATGCTTGCCCGGGCGTGCCGTCAAGGGACAGCGTTGACTCGGTGAACATCCTGCCATCATTCTTATCTATGATCTCGACGCGGGTGGTCCACCTCCCATCCGATTCCTCGCGGAACTCAAGATCGACGCGCTTGGGGCGCATTTCTGACGGCATCGGCAAGGTGTCCACGTCCAGGGTCCAATGACCTACCAAGGGTGATCTGGTCGGTGGCGCAGCGAATGCGGACGCAATTTGGAGGACGGCGACGGCGAACACGGCGATGAATGCTCTTTTCATATTGCCTACCTTATGGATTGGTTACGGAATCGTCAGCGTTCATTGGGAGCCTCCGTCATGTCCTGCTTGAAAGTAACCGCATGCAGCTTCGAGCCAGAGCTCACACCTGAAGTCTTATCAATCACTTTCACAATCAAGTGACTGAGGGCAATACGAGCGAGCATTCAATATCATGCGCTAGCCTCGGCCATGACATGGATGCGATGCCAACCATACAACCATACTCTGCGATGTCGTCGATGACTTTCTGTTCGCTCTCGTCTTCACCGATCGTGCGGATCATGTCGTGATGCTGATTTGAACCTATCCCAAAGCGGGCTCGGCCTGGAGAACTAGTAAGCCGCACCAAACTATTCAACAGAGCCATCGGCTGACCAATATTGCCAGGTGCCGATCTCGGTGCCGCGCGCGTAACCACCCTCTGCGGCCAGCTGGCCATTGGGATGATAGTCCCGCCATAGCCCCTGCTCCTGGCCATGCTCGTAGTTGCCTTCAGACGCCAAAGAACCATTCTCGTGATACGCCCGGAACAGGCCATGCCGTATCCAGCCCGAACCATCTGCGGCCAGATAGCGCGAGTACCGAAAGCGAATGGCGCCCGATGGATATTCAATCTCGGCAATGTGCAGATCGTCCATAGCGGTGTAATGCGTCATGTCCTGGGGTTCTCCAAGGGGGTGGCCGAGAGCCCCGTATGCGCGCCCCTTCCATTCGTCAGGCGCTGTCCTGCGTGGTTTGTTGTATGGCCGCGCATGCCGATTCAAACAGTGCGTACACGTCAACCTGATCGCCACGTACTACCCGCTTTGAGATAGCGGTCAGCGGAAAGGTTAGGACGCTGGTGCCCTCAAGTTTGAGCGCGGGATCACGGCCATACTCATCCTCTACGGAAACCCAGCAGAGACCCAGCCTTTGCGCCAGCGCGTCGCCAAAGGTTATCCCGAGAGATTGAAGCTTGGCGATCTCAGACGCCTGCACCCACCCGTTGGTCAAGATCGCGTCGATCAACGCAAGTTTGCCATCAAGCGTTTCGTACATGGCTTGAGCGTGTGGTTCGTAATGACCGCGCACCCATGATCGCTGAGCTTCGACCCGTGCGATCTCCTCGTTGTTCATGTCTTCGACAATTTGTGTCATGGGGATTTAGGGCTGAATTAAGCTGACCTGCGAAGTGGGCTCGGCAATGCCCCGTTAAACCACTGCCACGATGACGCTGGCTATATAGCACGCCAACGAAATGCTGATGCCGATGAAGGGCCCACTGAACCAATAGACCTTGCCCACTACGAAGAGCCCGCCAACTGTCAGCAAGCCAACGATAAGCAGGTATGGCGAGGAAAACAGCAACCCGCCATGGGCAATCGCCAGGAAGCCATAAATCAGGCCGAAAAGCATGGCAGCCATGCTGTGGCTGATATTGAAGCCAATCCAGAAGCTCCACATCGTTGCTTCTTTCGTAATGACGGGAGAAACCTCGCTCATGCGGATTTTCAACGCAGGATCACGCGGTGTGAGCTTGGGCCCGACGAACGTGAAGATGAGATGTGCCGCGCCAAGCGCAAAGATTACGGCTGCACTTATGACCATCAGAACCGTGGCTATCAAGGCTTTCTCCTAAGTGGCCTGATGGCCTGATTATGTCGCGTCGCGAAGCGGCATCGGCTTGGACGAGTCGTTGGCCCTTCTTGCGGCCGCAATGAGGCTAGCTGCACGCGCACAGAAGTAGCCGCTAAAGCAGCCGTACGCCAGGCTGATCGCTGCTGCGGCGCCTTGACCGACGGAGGCTCCCATTCTTCCTTGCACCACGGCGAGCGCGTACTTGGTAAAGAAAATAGCCATGATCACCGCAAGGGGGGCCCAGCTACCCGGGATGTAGAACGCGTTCCTCTCCGAATCAAAGGACATGCCGCGGTTCGGAAAAACCTTGTAGCAAACGAACGCGACAACCAGAAGACCTGCGGCCCAGGCGGCGACGGGCCAGAGCTTGAACCCGAAGCTCGATTGAACTCCGGACAAAGAGAGCGCCACCATAGCAGCGGGCAGCACATAGGCCACCTGCTTTTTCACACTACGGTTTCTAGTCTGGATGAGCCCGAATCCCAGCAACACGGCGAACAGAACGAAAACCCAAGCGGGGGTATGAGACAGAATCTGCAGCATGAGTTGATATTCCCCTGAAGTTCACGCGAAAGAATGCCGGCGAAGGTTGGTACACCCGTCAAACCCAGCCGCAACTTGGCTTCGGCTTGAACGCAAGGCCAGCCATCTTACTCAAAGACTGGGCGGAAGAAGCTGCGCTCATAGCTGACGATGCAGCGGGTTTCTTCCGCATACTTCAAGGCAGCTTGGCATTCTGGGTCCTGAAGCGATTGGGTGCGGTACTCCTCATAGAGCGCCAGGCTGGGGAACGTGAACATTGCGAGCGCGACATTGTTTGCTCCCTCGGACGGCAAGAAGTAGCCGTGGTGCTTCCCGCCAAACTTCTCGACGAGCGGAATCCATATCCTGCCGTAGCGCTCAAACTCATCAAGCTTGAACGGGTCGATGATGTATCGCAGGTAACAGGTAATCATCGTATTCCTCCATAGGGATATTCGCCGGAATGAAGACAAGCCGTGAGCGGCTTCGATTTGGATGAGTTGCCGGACCTCTTACTGATCCGCGCTGAAGAGCACATGGCGACCTTCCGATGCCGCTATTTGATATAGCTGGCAGACCCCTTGGAACCACTCCCACGTATAAGAAAAATCTTCGCCGGACAAGGCAAGGCCGTAGCGGTCGGGGTCGATGGAGTCGTAGCGTGCGCGGAACTGTTCCTGCGTGTATTGCAATATTGCCGCAGCGATATCCTTCACCTGCGCGGGAGTCTTCAAACTCAGGATGTAGTCGTCGCCGCCATAGATGGATTGGCCGCCAAGAACAACATGGCTTAAGGGGTATTCCCCACCGTCGTAATTGAGCAGGCCGTCGGTCAATGCGCGATGCATCGCATCCCAAGCCTTGTCGCTCTCGGCGATGAAGGTTTGTGGCTCCTCGAAATAGCGGACCTCAAGCTCCTCTTGTAGAAATTTCAAGCGCTCCGCATCGCTCGATCTCGTCAGCAGTTCCCTGACGTCGTCATCTGTCAGTGCAAAATGAACACCCAAGCAGGACATAGGCTTATCCGGGAAGTCTAACCGCGTGAATCCAGGCGAGCCGCGAAGTGGATCGGTTTGAACGAGCTGCTGGGACGCAACGTATCACCCGTCGGTCCAGGTGAGCCAGAAGGCCGTTCGATGGGTGGGAACCCTAAGTGCCAATTGCTCCTCTGATGCTAATCGCACTGCGTAACCAGCCCTCTGGGTCGACTATGACCGGCCGGTCCCCGCAGCCATCATCAAACGCAATCAACAAACCCCTGGCAAAACTCAGGATGCGCGTCGCATCCGTAGACATAACCCACACCGCAATCGCCCAGCCCAAAACTCTTGGCGACATCGGCGAGCTGGAACAGGAACCGCATGGGTTGCTGGCAGATCAGGCACATCGGGTCATGGGTGGCTTGGATGAGTGCCGGTGCGTCGCCGATGAGGACGACATCTTCCAAACGGGGATATTCGGCCTCGGCATGGCCAGCCAGCAGTTGCAGTAGTACCGGCGCTGGATAGGCGGTCAGTCCGGCCAACCTGGATCCAAGACCGGGGACCACCTTGATGAGTTGCTCGGCCAGGCCGAGATCCGCGCCGTGCCCGTCATCGGCGGCGGCGGGTACCGCTATGGCTTGCAGGCCTATGGGTTCCGGCATCATGGCTGTGGGGCTGTTTTGCGGGACCAGTTCATCAAGGTGCGCGCCGCTATAGCTTCTGACCAGCAGTTCTTGCTGGACCAAGTGCACCACGATCAGACGCCCTTCCCAGGGCTTGCCGGCCACGGCTGGAAGTGGCAATTGCAGCAGGAACATTCCAGGCTCGCCGTCATCGCCCATGGGCCAGGGTTCGCCGGGCCGAGCCAATGGCTGGCCGCCGATATGCGCCAACGGGACAGGGGTGGTGGCGATGGCGCTGCGTAGGTAAAGCACCCTGGAATCACCGGTCCGGGCGTGCTGGTCGATCAAGGACAGGATTTCGGCGCGGGCCGGCGGGTCGATCTTCTCGAGGTCGATCGCGGCTTGTTTGCGGCGCTTGCTGGCAGGCAACGACAGCAGCCAGACAATGCTGACCAGCACGGCGGCTGCCACGGTAACAATCGCTGCCCAGTACAAGATAGGATTCATGCCGCTCCCCCTGCGGACATTGGGGCGGTGGCAAGCGCCGCCACTCCAGATGGATGTCGATTACGGGTCAGCGTCCTACCCTCCCCTCCAACACTCACGTACGCCGCAATGGTAGCGCGTTCGCCAGGCTTGGCCTGCCAAGAGCGGGGTTTTACCCGGTTGATCGGCAAAACGTCGGTCGAGATGGTGGTTGCGGGAACCAATTCACTGCAGTCACCCACGGGTTAGCGGTAGGACTCGCGCTTTCTTTAGCGCCGCGCCTTCTCCGTGAGGGCAACGGCTTTCGAGATGTAAGCCGGATGTAAGTCAGGCCTGGACAGACTGTGTGCACTTCTCCCCCACAGGTAGTCCGTCATGAAGAAAGCGTGCTTGATCTGCGCATTGTTCGCTATGTCCTGTTCCGCGCCGGCCATGGCCGAAGAACTGTCCCAACCACACAGTCGCTGGGTCCGACCTGGGGCCTCGGCATCGGAACGCTGTACGAGAATGGCGCTTCCGACTAAGTGCTTCCAACCCATCCGTTTTCCGGCTTCACCGCTCCGCGCCGCACGGGGTAAACCAGATACCGAAGAGCTCGGCATCTCCTGCTGTTGTTCTGTTTGGACTGCAACTTATTGGCCGGAGCGAGTCGCGAGCAGACACATCAACATCGCGACGCTCTGGTGCCGGCATGTCAACACGCCGGCACCGCCGCTACAAAATTTCAGTCACTCCGATATCGCACTTGCGCACTTCAGCGCAACCAGCCGAGGCTCTCTGGCGACCCATCCGGATGCGCGAAGCCGCGCACATAGTTATAGCCATTCGGACAGCTTTCGCCTTGCGTATGCGAGGTGAGGGTGGCGCTCAGCCAGGTGACGCGCTCGCGGAAGCAGCTGCCGGCACTGTCGTTGAAATAATGGCTGCGCGCGCCATACCAGTTGCTGCTGGTGTCGGTCAGCGCGTTGTACGAACGGCTGCCTGCGAAGTTGGCATACAACCGGTTGGCATACGTACCCTCCGGACGATAGAACGCTCGTTGCTGATGGTGGCCTTGTATTACCGAGGCTCGGGCGCGCTCTATGTACGAATCGCTGTTCAGACCCGTGGCCCCGCCAGTAGCCTGGTAATCGATCTTCAGCGGATAGTGGTAACGCTCCTTGTCCAGACTCAATACCTTGGTACCTTGCTGACGCAAGCTGCTACGCGTTGTCGTGCTGACGAAGTCCAGGTTCTGCGCATAGGTGTGATGCTCGAAATTGGACATGTCCTCCACCCGCACCAGCTGCACATTGGTCAGGACGTGCTCATGCTTGACGCGGCTATCGATGCGTCCCCGCGATGTGTTGATATAGCCGGCGATCTCGTACTGACGCCGGTAATGGTTTTCCACGTCGCCGTGCAGCACGTCGCCTTCCTGGCGCCAGTCATTGCGGACTTCAGTCGCCTGAATCGCCGCCGCAGTCCAGGGAACTCCGGTGGCCAACGTGTTAACGGTTACCGCTCCGGTGACCTGTTGCGAGCCATGATCCAGATAAAAAAGCAACTGACCTACTTCATAAGCCCCTCCGGCTTCAAACTCATCCGGGTGTTCATAGGAGGTAGAGATCACGTGCGGATTGCCATCACTCAGCAGAGCAGCGAACGGCGTGAGATCCACCCGGAAAGGCATCAGATTGATCGATTGCACCGTAGGAACCGGGACATCGACACTGTGCGGGAAACGCAGATTCAGATTGGTGTTCAACCACGGATAAAGCGTCGCCACCCCGGCCGGCTGTCCGTCGATATGGACCACGGCATCGCGGTAGGTGGCGCCTACGCAACCATGCGGGTTGTTCTCGTAAAAATCGTAGACATCCCCTATCGCCATGGGCGTGTAGAGGAGTATCGGATAATCGGTCACCGCCGATCTCGGCATGCAGGTGAACCATGTATTCGGTACCTGCAGGTACAGGTCCAGATAGGCGCGTTCAATATTGCGAGGAAAGACGCCGGTCGAATAATAGCCGTCCGGATAGATCGCATCGGGAACTTCAGGAGCGGGTTGGATAACGGTCGCCGGATAGAAGATCAAGCGGGCGGTGGCGATGGCAGATGTGCAGCCGCCACAAGGGAATTTGAAGAAGTTGTCGGTATTCCTCGCAAAACCAGGGCGCGCTGTGTAGAGCAGTGCTGAGTAGTCGGTCACATCGCGTTCCACACGCCACTTCGGCGCGCCATCATTGATCTGCGGCGTGGCCATCATCAGTTCGATGGACTTTTTGACATCGCGACTTTCGTCGCCGAGCGAGATCATCAGGTTGTTCAAGCCGGCGTAGTAGACCGGGAGCGTGGTGGGCAGGCTCAGATCGACACTCAAGATGACCTTTGCCCAGGGGCCGGGACAGCCACCCGGCGGGGCGTACTCGAACCTTTGGAACTCCCCTTCCTCGCCTGAGTTGTTAATCGCCAAATCCCGGAACAACTCCACCACACAGGGCGTGATGCCCAGACGGGGCACGCGTGGTTCCACTGACAGCGCGTTCATCGGGGGCGCAGGGACTATGGCGTTGGCGCCTTCTTGCGCCATTCCCGGAGGCGCGCCCCCTGCGAGCGCCCCCATCGCAGCGATAGCACCACCTACCAAAAACGCCCAAGGGGACCACTTCTGCGTACTCATGTGGACCTCGCCTCGACGAAGCATTGCTCGTCGCATCTACCGTGTTTGAGGAAATAACGGCGAGATATTCTCGTCGTGCACGTTTATCTGTTCTTGGCGCGTTTCAACGCAGCCAGCCAAGGCTCTCAGGCGACCCATCCGGATGCGCGAAGCCGCGCACATAGTTGTAGCCATTCGGGCAGCTTTCGCCTTGTGTGTGGGAGGTCAGCGTGGCGCTCAGCCAGGTGACGCGCTCGCGGAAGCAGCTGCCAGCGCTGTCGTTGAAATAATGACTGCGTGCGCCGTACCAATTACTGCTGGTTCCGGTCAGCGCGTTATACGAACGACTGCCGGCGAAGTTGGCGTACAACCGGTTGGCATACGTACCCTCCGGACGATAGAACGCTCGTTGCTGATGCTGGCCTTGTATTACCGAGGTCCGGGCGCGTTCTATGTACGAAAGCCGATCATCGGTGGTGACCACACCGCCGGTCGCCTGGTAGTCGATCTTCAGGGGATAGTGGTAACGATCCTTGTCCAGGCTCAGTACTTTGGTGCCTTGCTGGCGCACGCTGCTACGCGTTGTCGTGCTGACGAAATCCAGGTTCTGCGCATAGGTGTGATGCTCAAAATTGGACATGTCCTCCACCCGCACCAGCTGCACGTTGGTCAGGACGTGCTCATGCTTGACGCGGCTATCGATGCGTCCGTGCGATGTGTTGACGTAGCCTGCGACTTCGTACTGGCGCCGGTAATGATTCTCCACATTGCCGTGCAACACGTCGCCCTCCTGCTGCCATTCGTTGCGCACTTCGGTCGATTCGATCGGCATCGGCGCCCAGGGAGCTCCCGTGGCCAAGGTATTGGTGGTCACCGCCCCGGTGATCTGTTGTGAACCGTGGTCCAGGTAAACCAGCATTTGGCTCCACCTGGAAGGTCCCTGGGCAAGAAAATCCACGTAATTCTCTATGGCACCGATTCCATGGGTAGTGCCATCGCTCAGCAATGCGGCAAATGGCGTGATGTCCACGCGGACCGGCATCAAGTTGATCGATTGCGGAGTGGAGACGGGTATATCGACGCTATGCGGGAAGCGGATATTCAAGTTGCTGTTCAACCACGGATACAGGGTTGCCGCACCCGCCGGCTGCGCGTCGACAGTGACCAGCACGTCCCGATAGGTTGCACCTTGGCAGCCTTGTGCATTTTCTTCTGAAGGATCGTAGTTGTCCCCTATCGCGACGGGCGTGGAGAGGAGTATCGGGTAGTCAGCGACTGCTGATCGGGGCACGCAACTGAACCAGTTTGTACTGTACGGCTGCAAGTACATATCCACATAGACGCGCTCGATGTTGCGCGGAAAAGTCCAACCATAGCCGCCGGAATAGATCGCGTCTGGCACATCAGGGGCGGGCTGGATAGCCGTTGCCGGATAGAAGATCAAGCGACCGGTGGCGACGGCGGATGCACAGATGACGCAGGGAAATCTGTAGTAGTTGTCGGTATTTATTGCGAAGCCAATGCGCGGGACGTAGAACAAGGAGGAGTAGTCGGTAACATCGCGTTCCACCCGCCACGTCGCTGCACCTTCGTTGATTTGCGGCGTGGCCATCATCAGCTCGATGGCTCGCTCGGGATCGCGGCTCTCGTCACCCAGCGAGATCATTATGTTGTCCAGGGCAGCGTAGTACGGCGGTATGTTGTCCTCTGGACTGCTCAGATCGACGCTCAGGATGACCTTCGCCCACGGACCGGGACAGCCGGCAGGCGGCACGTACTCGAACGTATCGAAGTCTCCCTCCACCACGTAGTTGTCGATCACCAAGCCTCGAAACAGCTCCACCACACAGGGCGTAATACCAAGACGCGGCACGCGCGGCTCCACCGATAACGTATTCATCGGCGGCACGGGAGTAATGACGCTGCCGCTTTCCTGCGCCGCGCTTGGTGGCGAACCCACGGCAAGCGCCCCCACCGCTGCGATAGCACCACCTACCAAAAACGCCCAAGGGGACCGCTTCTGCGTATTCATGTGGACCTCGCCTCGACGAAGCATTGCTCGCCGGATTCACCGTGTCTGCGGATGCAGCGGGCCGGAGTATTCTGCCGCGCACGTGATTCGTGCGTGATTCGGAGAGGGAAAAACCATCTTTGTACGTGCCGTTTGTCGGACGGCCGTCAGGCGGATGCGGCAGGCCGCGGGAGAGGCGGACTGCCGGTTGCTGAATTCGGGGAAATGCGCGTGCTTTGCTTTACCGCATCCCGTTTGAATTCATCGCCCCCCTCGTAGAGCGGAGCTTGCTCCGCTGCTCTTCGCCGGATATTGGCTTTTTGCATGCCAAAGCAGAGGAGCAAGCTCCGCTCTACGAGGAGCGTGACGCGAATCAGATGCTAGAACGTCACCTTCACCGAAGGTGCGCTGCGGTTTGCTTCGCCGTGGTAGACCGCTTCGATGTTGTTGCCATCCGGGTCCAACACGAACGATGCGTAGTAGCCTGGATGGTACGGGCGCTCGCCGGGTGCACCGTTGTCTTTACCGCCGTTGGCGAGTGCGGCTTTGTGGAACGCGTCGACCATGGCGCGGTTTTGCGCCTGGAATGCCAAGTGGTGACGACCGGTCAGCTCGCCCTGTGCCGCTTCGCTATCTGCGGTGGAGACGAATAGTTCGTCCGCCCAGAAATATCCGTCGCCAGTACCGCCCATCGGCACCTTGAGTACATCGAATACGGCTTGATAGAAAGTTTGGCTAGCGGCGAGATCACGCACGACCAGCTGGAGGTGATCGATCAAACGGCCGCGGTGTAGTTCCTGCGTTTCCATGCTGCTCTCTCGAAAAAGAAGAGCGGACTTTATAGCAGCGAGCGACTGTGGCCGCCATCACAGCGCGTTGATCCGCGGGGTTGCATTGCGCGTAGCACAGAGGAGCGGAGCAAGCTCCGCTCTACCGAAGCGACCCCTACCTCTTGTTCTGGACGGCTGGAGGATCCGCCGCGCTACCGCGCCGTCGAAGCCCTGCACTTTCGGATTGCTCGACTCGATCAAGAAGAACTCGCCGGGTACGTGCGCTCCGATGCGGTGGCGGTGATGCGAGCCTAGCCCGGGAATGGTCAGGGCAGACCGCGAAGGCTCCTACTCCGCATACCGCTCAGGCCGGACCCGGAACACCGCACTCATTCGCGGCCCCACTGCCTTGGCGGTCTTCGGAATGCCGTGCTCATGCGTAAGTTGCGAGGCGTGGCTCATCACCAACAGACTGCCGGGCTCAAGATCGATGCCGATGGCGCGGCGGGCGCCGCTCTTTGCACGTATGTTCATTCGTCGCGCGTTGCCTAGCGATATCAGCGCGATAGGAAAACCCGGAAGAATGGTGTGCAGCTTGTCGTTATGCATGGCGACGCTGTCTCGGCCATCGCGATACAGATTCAGTCCCACGGCGTTGTAAGGTGCCGGCGCATGTGTTTGCACGATTGCCAGCATTTCCTGCAATGGCAGCTTGGTTGGCCATTCATCGATGCGGTACGAGGCGAGTAGTCGTGGCACATCCACGACCCGGTCGTACATGGGGCGGCGTTGGGCTTGCCAGGCCGCGCTGTCTCGCAGTACTTCGAACCAATACTGTGCGCGGTTCGCGTCCACCACATCGGGCCAATAGCAGATGCCACCTTCGGCATCTTCCACCAGAAGTTGTGGTGTGTTGGCGGGAGAGAACAGGTCCATGATTCTCGATATGGGGATGGGTGATAGCGGTGACCAGCGAGCCGGGATTGGGGATTTTTGAAGGGTTAATCGCGTGGTCCTAGTTCAACTATGACTATCGGGAGTCTCTTCGCTTGATAACGCCCTGCGGGTCGAGTTAATCGGCCCGCTGCCCCACCCGTCCTCGTAAGCGGAGGATGGTCACGCCAGTGGCGAACTTCGTAACGGGCATTTACAGGACTAGCCGAAACCAGCGCAAGGTGAAACGAAAAAAGCCCCGCTTGGCGGGGCTTTCTTTCGATTAGCGCCAGAACAGCGCGTGGGTAGGTAGCGAGGTGCCTCGGGGGTGAACAAGGGCGTTGATGCCTGACCTCCAATGACCTCGCCGTACCTTCACCCAACCCGTCCCGAAGGGACAGGAGGGAGGCAGAGGGTTATGCGAAGGGGTCTTGCAGCACCATCGTGTGGTCGCGATCAGGCCCGGTGGAGACGATAGCCAGGGGGCAACCCGACAATTCTTCCAATGCGCGCAGGTAGGCGCGGGCGGCCGGTGGGAGTTTCTCCCATTCGGTGATGCCGTGGGTGTTCTCGGTCCAACCGGGGAACTCCAGGTATACGGGTTCGCATTCGTCCCAGCCCTGCGCGTCCAATGGCGCGTATTCGGTTTCCTTGCCACGGTAACGGTAGGCGATGCACATCTTCAGCTTCTCCATGCCGTCCAGCACGTCCAGCTTGGTAATGCATAGGCCGGAGATGCCGTTGATGGCCACGGCACGCTTGAGCGCGACGATGTCGATCCAGCCGCAACGGCGCGGCCGGCCGGTAGTGGCGCCGTATTCCTGGCCGCGGTCGCGAATGCCCTGCCCGACTTCATCGTCCAGTTCGGTCGGGAACGGACCGCCGCCGACGCGGGTGGCGTAGGCCTTGGCAATGCCGAGCACGTAGTCGATGGCGTCCGCGCCCACGCCGGTACCGGCCAGCGCGCCGCCCACGGTGGTGTTGCTGGAGGTGACGTAGGGATAGGTGCCGTGGTCGATGTCCAGCAGCGAGCCCTGCGCGCCTTCGAACAGCACCCGCTTACCCTGCTTGCGCAGGTCGTGCAGGATGCCGGCGACGTCATACTTCATGGGCTGCACGTATTCGCCGAATTCCAGCGCTTCGTCCAGCGTCTTCTGGAAGTCGACGGCGTCGGTATTGAGATATTTGGTAAGCACGAAGTTGTGGTAATCCAGCGCCGTACGCAGCAGTTCGGCCAATTGCTGCGGGTAATGCAGATCGGCGATACGGATACCGCGGCGCGCCACTTTGTCTTCGTAAGCAGGACCGATGCCTCGGCCGGTGGTGCCGATGGCCTTGCCGCCGGCGGCTTTTTCGCGCGCTTGGTCCAGCACGATGTGGTACGGCATGATCAGAGGCGCGGCCGGGGAAATCTTCAGGCGCGAGCGGACTTCCACGCCATTGCTCTCCAGCTCCTCGATCTCCTTGCGCAGGGCAGCCGGCGAGATCACCACGCCGTTGCCGATCAGGCATAGCGCGTCGTCGCGCAGGATGCCGGAGGGAATCAAGTGCAGCACGGTCTTCTTGCCGCCGATCACCAAGGTATGGCCGGCGTTGTGGCCACCTTGGAAGCGCACCACCGCACCGATCCGCTCGGTCAGCAGATCGACGATCTTGCCCTTGCCTTCATCGCCCCATTGGGCACCGAGAACGACGACTGACTGACCCATTGCGCAAGCTCCAGAAAAGTTTGTTGTGGGGCGAAAGTGGATGCGACGGGCCGTTGTAGTAGCGGCCTTTGGCACTGTGGCCGCGACTTGCGTCGCTCCTACAAGTCACCCCGTAGACACGGAAAAAGCCGGAAGGGTGCGGCTCTTTTGAGCTGGCCCATCCGGCTTTTGTGCATTATCCGGGTTTCGGGTGGCCGGGGCCACCCCTGCGAGGGCATTGGGGCAGAAAATGCGAAATCGCGGCCCAATTCTGTGAAGACAACCCGTGAAACCACTTCTGGCTGTAGGAGTGGTGACGGCATGCCGTCACCGGTAAGTCGCGATGAAGCGTTACCGGTAAAGCTCCATCGCGACTCAGGTCGCTCCTACAAGGGGGCTTGGAAGGAAGGGGCTGGGCTAGTGCCGCACCCACCAAAGCGCCAGCAGCCCTATCGCCAGAATTAATCCGCCGAATGTCCGCAACTGGCGATCGGGCAGCAACTGCAATTGCTCGGCGGCGCGCTTCCAGCCGCCCGGCGCGACGAACAGGAACAGTCCTTCAAGGACGGCCACCAGGCAGAGCGCGGCAATCAGTTCTTTCATGAGGTGAAAGCCGGGAATAGGGAGCGGGGAACCGGAAATAGCAAGAGCCGGGAGCTGACTGCCGCTACCGGGAACTTGGCAGAGAGAACAACCGAGAGAGCCGGCTACCGATTACCGGTGCCGGCCCCCCCTGTCTTCACCGATCGCTGCGCAGGTACTGCAGGAAGGGATCGTCGCGGTCCAGCACGATCACGCCGTTGCCGTCGGCGAAGGAATTGCGGTACGCCTCCAGGCTGCGCTGGAATGCGTAGAACGCAGGATCGCGGTTGGCCGCTTCGGCGTAGACGCGTGCCGCGGTGGCGTCGCCTTCACCGCGCAGGCGCTGTGCGTCACGCTCTGCTTCGGCTACCAGTACGGTCTGGTCGCGGTCGGCCTCGGCGCGGATCGTGCGTGCCTGCTCTTCGCCTTCGGCGCGCAAGCGGCTGGCCACTTGTTTGCGCTGGGCGCTCATGCGGTTGTAGACGTCGGTGATCACCTGGCTGTCGGTGGGCAGGTCGATCTGCTTCAACCGGATGTCGGTGATGTGCATGCCCAAGGTGGCCGCACCTTCATTGATTGATTTCAGCTGCTGAGCGATGACTTCATTGCGGTCACCGGAAACCAGTTGCGTCAGCGTGCGGGCGTTGATTTCGTTGCGCAGCGAATCGGTGATGATCGGCGCCAGGCGATCACCGGCTATTTTTTCATCGCCGCTGGTCGCGCGATAGAACGCGCGTGAATCGGAAATGTAGCCGATGGCGAAGAAATCGATACTGACGTCCTTGCGCTCGGAGGTCAGGTATCGCTCCGGCGGAGTTTCCAGCACCTGGAAACGACGATCGAACACACGTGCCGTTTCCACCAGCGGCCATTTGAAATGCAGACCTGGCTTGATGTCGGCGCGCACGACGCGTCCGAGGTTGAGCACAAGCGCGGTCTGGTCTTCACGCACTACGTATACCGAACCCAACAGGCCCAGCAGCGCGGCCACGACTATGGCCACCACAACGGACATTTTCATCGTTCTACTCCTTCACGGCCGGCCGGACGGGGACTGCGCTCCGCGCTGCGGATCGAAGACGATGTGCTTTCCACCGTCGGCATCACCGTCTCAGGCGGCAGCACCGGTGGCGCGGCGACAGTGGACCCACTGCCGGATTGCGCCGGCATGGGTACATAGATCAGTTGGCGGCCATCGCCGCCCACCACCTTGCGATTGCCGGCCAGCACTTCCTGCACGGTTTCCAGCCACAGGCGCTTGCGGGTAACGTCAGGTGCGTTCTTGTATTGCTCCTGCAACAGGCTGAAGCGTTCCGCATCACCCGTGGCGCGGGCGATCTTGGCGGTCTTGTAGCCCTCCGCGGTGGTCCGCAGGCGCGCGGCTTCACCGCGGGCTTCCGGCACCACGCGAGCGGCATAGGCCTGCGCTTCGTTGACCAGGCTCTCGCGGACCTGCTGGGCACTGTTCACTTCGTCGAAGGCGGGCTGCACTTCCGTCGGCGGACGCGCGTCGGGCAGGTTCAGTTCGGTCACGACCAGTCCGGTGCGATAGGCATCCAGCGACGCCTGCAGGCGTTCTTTCGCGGATGCGGCCAACGGGCCGCGCACGCCCAGAACGGTGTCCAGATCGGAACGGCCGACTTGTTCGCGCACAGCGCTCTGCGAGGCCTGCTTCAACACTTCATCGGCATTACGTGAACCGTAAAGGTACTTCTCGGGATCACCGACGCGGTACTGCACATTGAGCGATACGGTGACGATGTTTTCGTCGCGGGTCAGCACCGGCACGGTATTGCTGAAGGTTTCGATCTTGGTGGCATTGACCTTGGTGACGCTCTCGATCGGCCACGGCCATTTGAGATTGGGACCGGGCTGCATCACGCGGGAGAACTGCCCGAAGCGCAGCACCACGCCGCGCTGCTGCTCGCCAATGAGCTGGAAGCTGCTGAACAGGATCAGCAGCCCCAGGCCAATGGCGACCCAGCGCAGCGGGTTGCCGCCGCCGGCGCCGAACATGTCACGCAATCGGTTCAACAGATCGCCCGGACCATTCCCGCCGCCATTGCGCGGCTTCCATGGATTGCGCTTACCGTTGTTGGAACCGCTGTCGTTGTTGCCAGATCCGCCGCCACTACCAGGGGTGTTCCAGGCCATGCCCACTCCATATTAAATAATTCCCGCAGGCAAAGCCTGCGCGGGTCGATTCTACTAGATGAAGCTGCCCTGCCCGCGGACCAAATACCGAAAACGGGCTACCGGCAATAACCTGCCCTATTCGTGCTCCGCCGGCGGCGGCAACAGCGATTCCAGTGGCGCGCCACCCGCCTCCGCCGACAGACGGCGGGCGTCGGTCAGCGGCAGGTCGATAGTGATATGCCAGCCGGCTTCGTCATGCCGTTCCGTACGCACGGCGCCCATCGCGTGCAACCGCGAACGCAGCCGCGCCGAATGCGCCGGCAAGTGCAGCTCGCCGTTGACGCGCTCCAGTCCCAGCCACTGTCCCAATGCTTTTTGCAGCAGATCCAGGCCGGCGCCATCGCGAGCGGACATCCACACCCGCTGCCGGCCTTCGTTCGGCTCATCGTGGCGCGGCAGCGCGCCTTCGATGCGATCGATCTTGTTGAATACCAGGATCTGCGGGATTTCGCCGGCGCCGATTTCCTGCAGCACTTCATCCACTTGCGCGATGCGTTCTTCGCGAATGGGATCGGCGGCATCGACTACATGCAGCAGCAGATCGGCTTCGCGTGCTTCTGACAAAGTCGAGCGAAACGCCGCTACCAGTTCGTGCGGCAGATCGCGAACAAAGCCAACAGTGTCGGCCAGTACGACGCTGCCGCCCGACATATCGACCCGGCGCACGGTGGGATCCAAGGTGGCGAACAGTTGATCGGCCGCATAGGCGTCCGCGCCGGTCAAGGTGTTGAACAGCGTCGATTTGCCCGCGTTGGTGTAGCCGACCAGAGCGACCCGCGGGAGTTCACTGCGAACGCGGGCGCGGCGCATCTGGGTGCGCTGTACTTCCACTTTCTCGAGGCGCTTCTGCAACTGTTCCACACGCTTTTGCAGCAAGCGACGGTCGGTTTCCAACTGGGTTTCACCCGGGCCGCGCAGGCCTATGGAACCGCCTCGCTGGCGCTCCAAGTGGGTCCAGCCGCGAACCAGCCGCGTGGCCATATGGCGCAGTTGGGCGAGTTCCACTTGCAGCTTGCCCTCGTGGCTGCGGGCGCGCTGGGCGAAGATGTCCAGAATCAGCCCGGTACGGTCCAGCACCCGGCGCTCGAGGAATTTCTCCAGGTTGCGTTCCTGGCCGGGGGAAAGCGAAAAATTGACCAGCACCAAGTCGGCGCCGGTGGCGTCGGCCGCGGCCTTCACTTCTTCCAGCTTGCCGCTGCCGATCAAGGTCGACGGACTGGGCTTGTCGATACGCGCGGTCAGCAACGCCGCCACGCTGGCACCGGCGGAACGGGCCAGATCGGCGAATTCTTCCAAGGCACCATCGTCCGGCGGACCGCCGGCATGGGGTTGAATCAAGAGCGCGTTTTCGCCCTTACGGGATCTTTCAAACATGGATCAAGTGTGGGGGCGGCGGCTGGATTTAAAAGGGCCATCCGTAACGGGTGGCCATTTGGGCGGGCCTGGGGGCTGAGCGCTGGCGGCGCCAGGGTCAGACCGGGTGTGCGGACTGGCCAACCACCTCCGATCAAGACCGTGTAGGAGCGGCGTCCCGCCGCGAGCCCTTCCTGTCAGGGTGCGATAGAAGCAAGAGCTCGCGGCGGGACGCCGCTCCTACCCAGGTCGGAGGACCGGTCCCACATCAACGAGCTAAATCGGGGTCGACCGTCCTGGTTGGAGCCGGACGTCAGATTTCCGAATGCCAGGAACGTGTCAAAGCTACGTTGGATCAGGCCAGAACCGCCAAGCTCCTACTCGTTCTCTTCTTCGCCCGTGCCGCCTTCTTCGCCCGGCTGCACATAGCCGCCACCCGGTCCCACGCGCACGTTTCGCGCCGGTACCACGGTGGAAATCGCGTGCTTGTAAACCATTTGACTGACGGTATTGCGCAGCAAAACGACGAACTGGTCGAAGGACTCGATGGTGCCCTGCAACTTGATGCCGTTGACCAGGTAGACCGAAACCGGCACACGCTCGCGCCGTAGTGCGTTCAGGAAAGGATCCTGCAAGGATTGTCCCTTGGACATGTCGTGCTCCCGCTTAATTGTTCTTATAGATGTGGGTGATTCTTATACCGATCCGGGTACGGCATCCGACTCCCCTGCCGTGCTCCGGGGCCTTGATGTTACACAACATCGGGCGCTTGGCTATAGGGCCCGTTAACGCTATTGGGGTGGGTCACGCCGCCCCTTGGGTTGCTTCCCAGCGCTCGCCAAGCGGCTGCGCGCGACTTGGACAGGCGGCCAGCCTGCCGCTGCGCCGCACACAACCACCTGGCAAGCGCTGGAAAGCAACGTGACCTACCCCAATAGCGTTAACAGGCCCTACCGGCTTCCCAGAAAGAGATGCAGCGCCTGGTCCAGCGCGTCCGCCTGGTTCGCGGGATCAAACCAGCGGGCGTCCCGCTCGCTCCGCAGCCACGTCAACTGCCGCTTCGCCAATTGGCGGGTGGCGAAGATGGCCCGGTCGCGAAACTCTTCGCGGGAAATCACCCCATCCAGGTACTCCCAGGCCTGCCGGTAGCCCACCGCACGGATGGCGGGCAAATCCAGCGGCTTGGGCACTGCCTGCAGTTCGGGCAAGGTGCGCAGCCGCTGCATTTCATCCAGGAACCCGGCCTCCAGCATGGCATCGAAGCGCTGTTCGATGCGGGCATGCAGCACGGCACGATCACGGGGCGACAGCACAAGTTTGAGTACCCGCAACGGTAGACGGTCGCGTTTGGGTTCGCGTTGCCAATGGCTGATGGGCTTGCCGCTGAGCCGGAATACTTCCAACGCACGCTGGATGCGTTGCGGATCGGTCGGCTTGATCTTGGCGCCGGCGGCTGGATCTATCGCGGCCAGTTCCGTGTGCAATGCGGGCCAGCCGCGCCGTTGTGCATCGGCGGCGATCGCGGCACGCAGGCCGGGGTCGGCTTCGGGCATGGGCGCCAGTCCCTCAAGCAATGCTTGGAAGTACAGACCGGTACCGCCGGCGAGTATGGGCAGCTTGCCCTGGCCAACGATGCCGGCGATCGCACGACGGGCGTCAGCGGAGAATTCCGCCGCCGAGTACGGCTGCCAGGGATGGCAGATGTCCATCATATGATGGCGCACCCGCGCCTGCATCGCGGCATCCGGCTTGGCCGCGCCGATATCCAGGCCGCGATAGACCAGCGCCGAATCGACGCTGACGATCTCACCATCGAATCGTTCGGCGATTTCCAGCGCGAAGGCAGTCTTGCCTGAGGCTGTGGGCCCCATGATGGCGATAGCAAGTGGGCGGGAATCAAGCATGGAAAGCGCTGCGGCGAGGAGCACGGAGAGCGGACAGCTTAGCTTGATAGGTGACCCATCCGGGTTGGGAGCGCAGAAGCGAACTCAACTGTGGGAGCGAAGTGAGTCCCGACATTGATGTTTCCGATCGCGACTCACCGGTGACGGCATGCCGTCACCACTCCCGCAGTGATATTTTCAGTCGTCGTCAGGCCAGCGAATGGTGGGCGCTGTGGAACCCACGCGTGGCATCGGTACTGCGGCTACAGCATTCCAGACTTTCAACGCGTCCACCGTGGCGGCTACATCGTGCACGCGCAGGATCTTCGCGCCACGCTGGGCCGCGATGAGATGCGCGGCGACGGAACCGGAAACCCGTTCTGCGGGGACATCGCGGCCAGTGATCTCGCCGATGCTGCGCTTGCGAGACAAACCCGCCAACACCGGTACGCCGAGTTCGGCGAAGCGTTCCAGCTGCGCGAGCAAGGTCAGGTTGTGCTGCGTGTTCTTGCCGAAGCCGAAACCCGGGTCGACGATGATGTTTTTCTTGGCGATACCCGACATCTCCGCCGCGAAGATTCGCTCCGCCAGGAAACGGTGTACGTCGCCGACGACATCATCGTAGTCCGGCGCCTCTTGCATGGAGCGCGGCTCGCCTTGCATATGCATCAGCACCACCGGTACGCCAAGCGCGGCGGCGGTATCCAGCGCGTCTTCGCGGCGCAACGCATAGACATCGTTGATCATGCCGGCACCCGCTTGCACTGCCGCGCGCATCACTTCCGGTTTGGAGGTATCGATGCTGATGGGCAGCGGTGTTTCCTTTGCTAAACGTTCGATCACTGTCACGACTCGGCGCAATTCTTCTTCCAACGGGACAGCCTCCGCACCGGGACGGGTGGACTCGCCTCCGATATCCAGCAGGTCGGCACCTTCGCTGGCCAGCTTCAGGCCGTGCGCCACCGCCGCTTCCAAGGTGTCGTGCGCACCGCCATCGGAGAAGGAATCGGGCGTGACATTGACGATGCCCATGACCCGCGGACGGTCGAGCTTCAGAATACGGCCGGCGCAATCGAGTTGAGGAGTGGTATCGAACATCTTCAGGCGCTTGCGGTTGGAGAGGAAATCATTATGTCTGACATGCCCTGGGCACTGTCACGAAGAGCGCTGCGCTCTTGTAGGAGCGGCGTCCCGCCGCGAGCTCTTCGGCTTCTATCGCGATCTGACAGCAAGAGCTCGCGGCGGGACGCCGCTCCTACGGAAACTCGATCATGACCGGGGTCGCTGGTCATGATCGAAGGAGAATCATCATCTCTTTTCGTTCTTGCCGGCATTGATCGCCAACCCGAAGGCGATGCCGATCGCAATGCCGATACCGATGCCCATCGCGATGTTACCCATTGCCGCACCCATGCCCGTGCCGATCGCGACGCCTAGCGCTATGCCCAGGCCAAGACCGGTTTTCCGCGCCGGTTTTCCACGCTCGTTCATTGGCGCCCACAAATAAAAAGGCCAGAGCGAACTCTGGCCTTTTTCGTTGATGGCAGCAAGCTGCGATCAGGTCTGTGCGGCGGGACCACCGATCGGCGGCAGCGGCCGCGATTCGGGTTTGTCGTTGGACTTGTTCCACCCCATCGGTGGCGGCGGATCGCGGCCGTCCATGATCGCGTCGATCTGCGGCACGTCGATGGTTTCGTACTCCAGCAACAATTTGGCCATCGAGTGCAGCTTGTCCAGGTTCTCGGTCAGTATCTTGGTCGTGCGTGCGTACGCCCTTTCCAGAATGCCGCGCACTACTTCGTCGATCTTGCGAGCGGTGTCGTCGGAGACGTTCTTATGCTGCGTGACCGAACGGCCCAGGAATACCTCGTCCTCTTCCTCGCCGTAGGCGATCGGACCAAGCTCGTCAGACAGGCCCCACTTGGTGACCATGTTGCGAGCCATCTTGGTGGCGCGTTCGATGTCATTGGAGGCACCGGTGGTGACCTTGTCGGCACCGAAGATCAGTTCCTCGGCAACGCGACCGCCGTACAGCGAACACAACTGCGATTCGATCGCGGTGCGGTTGTAGCTGTACTTGTCGCCCTCAGGAAGGTACATGGTCACGCCCAGCGCGCGGCCGCGCGGAATGATGGTGACCTTGTAGACCGGATCATGCTCGGGGACCAGGCGGCCAACGATGGCGTGCCCGGCCTCGTGATAGGCAGTCAGCGTCTTTTCGTCTTCGCTCATGGCCATCGAACGGCGCTCGGCACCCATCAGGATCTTGTCGCGGGCGCGGTCGAAGTGGTCCATGCGGACCTCCTTCTCATTGCTGCGCGCAGCGAACAGTGCCGCCTCGTTGGCGAGATTGGCCAGATCGGCGCCGCTGAAGCCTGGCGTACCGCGGGCGATGGTCATCGGCTCCACGTCGTCAGCCAAGGGCAGCTTGCGCATATGCACGCGCAGGATCTGCTCGCGGCCTTTCACGTCCGGAAGACCAACCACTACCTGGCGATCGAACCGGCCCGGGCGCAACAGCGCCGGATCCAGCACGTCCGGACGGTTGGTCGCCGCGATGACGATCACGCCTTCGCCGCCCTCAAAGCCGTCCATTTCCACCAGCAACTGGTTGAGGGTCTGCTCACGCTCATCGTGACCGCCACCCAGACCAGCCCCGCGGTGACGACCGACGGCATCGATTTCGTCGATGAAGATGATGCACGGCGCATGTTTCTTGGCCTGTTCGAACATGTCGCGCACGCGGCTGGCGCCGACGCCGACGAACATTTCAACAAAGTCGGAACCCGAAATGCTGAAGAACGGCACCTTGGCTTCGCCTGCGATGGCCTTGGCCAGCAGCGTCTTGCCGGTACCCGGCGGGCCTACCATCAGCACGCCACGGGGAATCTTGCCGCCCAGCCGCTGGAATTTGGAAGGATCGCGCAGGAATTCGACCAGTTCACCGACTTCTTCCTTGGCCTCGTCGCAGCCGGCGACGTCGGCGAAGGTGATCTTCACCTGGTCCTCGCCCTGCAGCTTGGCGCGCGACTTGCCGAAGCTCATGGCGCCCTTGGCGCCACCGCCACCGCCCTGCATCTGCCGCATGATGAATATCCAGAACCCGATGATCAGCAGCACCGGTAGGAAATTCAGCAGAATCACGCCCAGCGAGATGCCGCTTTCCGGCTTGTCTCGGGTGATCTGCACGTTCTTGCTGACCAGCACATCGACCAGCTTGTCGTCCTGCGGGCCATAGACGACACCGCTGGTACCGTCCTTGCGCTTGTAGTTGATCGCGTTGGTGACGAGATTGCTGTCGTTGGTGAATTGCACCGACGACACCCGCCCGCCATCGATCTCCTGCAGGAATTCTGAATAAGTGATCTCGCCGCCACCGGCAGCGCCGCCCAGACGGGGCGAAAAGCTCTGGAACACCACCATCAGCACGACGGCGACGACTACCCACAGCAGAAGATTCTTGGTCAAGTCGTTCATCCTCATTGACTCCGGTGTTCCCGTTTCATATTGCCCAGCAACATTAATTACATCTGGCTAAATTACTTCATCTGGACGCGTTTGCCTTGACCCAGCGCATAAACCTCCGGCGAACGCTTGCGCGAGGCATCCGGTTTTCGGATCACCACCCGGTCGTAACGGCGACGCAATTCACGCACGTAGTCGTCGAAACCGGTGCCCTGGAACAGCTTTATCAGGAATGCACCGTTGGGCTTCAAGTGCCGATCGGCGAAATCCATTGCCAATTCAGCCAGATGCATCGCCCGCGGCTGGTCCACCGCATCCACACCACTCTTATTGGGGGCCATATCCGACAGCACAAGGTCCACTTGCTGACCGTTCAACATGGCTTCCAGTTGAGATAGAACGTCATCATCCCTGAAATCCCCATGAAGGAAGTCCACTCCGGCCAAAGGTGGCATTTCCAGGATGTCCATGGCTACCACCCGACCCTTGTCTCCCAGGGCCTGCCGGGCGTACTGCGACCAGCCGCCGGGGGCAGCACCCAGATCTACCACCACCATGCCGGGTTTCAGCAGGCGGTCGCGCTCCAGCAGCTCTTCCAGCTTATAGGCCGCGCGCGAACGCATGCCCTCGGCCTGGGCCTTCTTCACGTATGGATCGGCGAAGTGTTCGCGGAGCCAGCGTTGGCTGCTTTTGCTACGGGTGGCCATGAGGTCTGGGTCTTCGCCGCGATGGCAGCGAGAGGCGGTGAAGCCGTTCGGATAAGGCGCCATGATACCCTGAACGCCCTTCCGGACCCGTACCGTAGCGCATGCCTCTCGTTTTGACCTCTGCACAGACCCGATTCCTGCGCGGCCACGCCCATGACCTGAAAGCGCTGTTGCAGATTGGCGGCAAAGGGCTGACGCCTTCGTTCGTGGCGGAACTGGACCTGGCGCTGGAGCACCACGAACTGGTCAAGGTGAAAGTGGCAGCCGAAGACCGTGAAACCCGCGATGCGGTGATCGCCGAGCTCACCGGGCAAACCGGCGCGGCGCTGGTGCAGCGTATCGGCCATACCGCCGTGCTGTATCGCCCCAGCAAGGACCACCGGCACATCGTGCTGCCCCGGGGCTAAGCTCTTCCTTACCTTTCCACCTTTGGGAAGGAGCAAACGACATGCAGCTGAACCACGAACTGCCCGATTACGCCTTTGCGCTCCGCGCCGCCGATGGCCACAGCGCCACAGTCAACGACCGCGTCCTGCGTTCCAGCTTCATCCTGTCACCTGACCAGTTGATCGAAGCTTGGCCACCGCGCGATAGCGGCGGGTTGGTGCCGGGCGACCTCGAACCCCTGCTGGCGATGCGACCGGAACTGATCCTGCTGGGCACCGGCGAACGCCAGGTGTTTCCTTCCACCGCCGTCATGGCCGCCTGCCTCACCCGCGGGATTGGCATCGAAGTGATGGCGAATGCTGCGGCCGCACGTACGTTCAACGTGCTGGCGGGAGAAAGCCGACGGGTGGTGGCAGGATTTTTGTTGGGATCCTCGCCGGACGAATGAAGCACTTGTGGGAGCGGCGACCGAAACATCAACGTCGCGACGCGTCGCTCCCGCAAGGACGGTGTTCAGGGCCTGATGCGCTCCAGCTTCACCCACACCCCGTAATGATCCGATGGCCAGGCGCCATCGCTATCCGCCTGATTCAGGATGATCCGCGCTTCAGCAACACGAAATGCATCTTTCTGGAAGAACACATGATCGATGCGCGTCGGAGGATGACCCAGGTGGGTGTTCAATGTGCTGTGTTCAGGGGCATTCACCGCTTGGTCCGGGTGCGCCCGCGCATAAGCGTCGCTGAATACGGCCGCCAGCGATTGCAGTTCTGGGGCGTCGGCTCGAATATTGAAATCCCCGGCCAACACAGAGAGCGCCTCGCCTCGGGTAGAACCTATGAACTCCAACAAGCTGCGCACCTGCCGGGCGCGGATATCGCCGCCGTCGGGTGCTGAGTGCAGATGCGTGACATAGAAATTCAATGGACGTCCGGCAATTTCGACACGCACCCAGCCAGCGTTGCGATAGTCATCAAGTGGAAGTAGTTTGAATTCCTGCGTGTGCTGCGGCGGAACCCGCGTGAGGATGGCATTGCCGTAGCGGCGGACCTGCTGCGGAGGATCCACTGAAAAGAAGCGATAGTGGTAGCCCAATTTTCCAGCGAGCACGGCGGCCTGGTTCGGCAGCGCCGCGTCTTGCAGTACTTCCTGCAGCAAAATCACATCGGGCGTCAGCGCCCGCAATTCGTGCACGATCATGTCCTGCCGTTTCGGCCAGTCCTGCTTGTCGTGCCACAGGTTCAGGCTGACAACGCTAAGCGACACCGTTTGGTCTGTTGCTGGTTCTGTCGAGACTTTGGCAGCCGGCGCGGACTGGCATGCCGACAACGCCAGCAAGGCTACCGATGCGATCCACAAGACGGCCAACGCTCCAGTGCCGCGCTTCAGTATGGGCGAGCCTTCCAACAAACGACGCTCAGCGCTTGGGCAAATATTGCTGCGGGTCCACCGGCTTGCCGTTGTAGCGAATCTCGAAGTGCAGCATCTCGCGGGATGCCCCACTGCTGCCCATTTCGGCGATCTGCTGGCCGGCCTTTACGTTTTGCCCTTCATTGACCAGCCGCTTGCGATTGTGGCCATACGCGGACAGCCAGGCTTCACTGTGCTTGACGATGATCAACTCGCCATAGCCGACCAATCCCGCGCCCGAATAGACCACCACGCCATCGGCAGCGGCGCGTACCGATTGGCCGCTGCTACCGGCAATATCGACGCCTTGCTTGGTGGCATCGTTAGCGACGAAGCGGCCGATCACGTGACCTTCGGCCGGCCAGCGCCAGGAGATGCCGCTATTGACGGGTGCCGGGGCGGGCGCGGGTGTGGCGGGCTTGGGCGCAGTAATAGGACGAGTTGGCGCCGGAGTAGCAGCAACGGGACGCGTTCCCGATGAAGCCGAGCCACTACCGGGGTACAGCTTGATGGTCTGCCCCGGATAGATGGTGTGAGGCGCGGGAATGCTGTTCCAACTGGCGAGATCGCTCAGGTTGATGCCATTGCGCGAAGCAATGCCATACAACGTGTCGCCACGTTGCACACGCACCGTAACGCCCGGCTTTGGCTGTGACGCCGTCGGTCGCGAAGCACCGGAAGAAGTCTGCCGCACTACGGTGGACGAACAAGCCACGAGTATCAGTGAGGCAACGCCTATGATCAGAAAACCAAGCCATTGCCCGTTGCGGATATTCGTGGTCATGCGTTTTTTCGTGTCCTCGGAATCATGGGCCCGCTGGCCGGTCAACCAGTGAAGCGCTGCAGAAGGCCATGGGCCGCTACTCCACCACCACCGATCAGCACGCCGAAATAAATGATCGTCCCGATATTGGAAAGATGCCCCAGCAACACCGCACCGCCGTCCCGCTGCATGAAGCCGATGGCATACAGCAGCAGCGCCAAGGCTGGCAGGGTGTTGCTGAATGGCACGAATCCGAACGGCGCCATCAACAAGAGTGCCGCGAGAATGAAAGCCAGGTTGTTGAGCATGTCGGGCACGCGCCCGTCGACGACGCCGCGCAACCGGTGCGGTCGACTGATCTTCTCCATGCGCCGCACCCACACCATGCCGGCGTTCAGGCCGGGGCGCAGCTTGCTGGCAGGCAGTTGCTTGTGCATGAGTTTGGACGGCAGCCATAGCGGCCGTTTCAGCAGCCGGCTTACGCCGATCAGCAAGATCGCCGCGCCGAACACCGTGCTGACTCCCGGAATCGAGACCGGGATGAGGAACACCAGCGTCAACAGGATCGTCAGCAGCAGCATGCCCTCTTCGCTGAAGGCGTCCAGCAGCTCACCCAGCGTCAATTTGTCTTCGGGAAGCCGCTCGATGATGCTGGCCAGTTGCTCTCCCACAGTAGCTGAGGAATTCGACGCGTCCGGAGAATGCTGATGCGGCATCGGGCTCAATCCAACGTGCCCGACAGCAAGGGAACGAACACCACCGGCGCCAACGTGGTTTCGGTTACCGAGCCATCCGCTTGCTTGCTCAGCATGATCAACGCCTGCGAAGCCGCACCACCCACGGGCGCAATGAGGTTGCCGCCGACCGCCAACTGCTCGACCAGCGCACTCACCAGCGCCGGCGCTGCGGCGGTCACCAGGATGCCGTCGTAGGGCGCATGTTCCGGCCAGCCGGCGCGACCGTCGTCATGCTTGCTGCGCACGTTCATGCCCAACTGACGCAAGCGCTTGCGTGCCTGGCGCAGCAGATCGCCAATGCGTTCGACCGTATAGACCTCCAACCCCAGTGCCGCCAGCACGGCGGCCTGATAACCGGACCCGGTGCCGATCTCCAGGACTTTCTTCGGGGAATTCAGCAACAGCGCCTCGGTCATGCGCGCAACCACCCACGGCTGTGAAATGGTCTGGCTGTGACCGATGGGCAGCGCGGTGTCTTCGTAGGCGCGAGTCGCAAGTGCCTCGTCGACGAACAGGTGGCGCGGAACGGTGCGGATGGCATTGAGCACTCGCTCATCGCGAATACCCGCACCGTTGGAAGTACCATCGCGGAGGCGTTCGACCAGACGGTCCCGGACGCGTTGCGATGTCATGCCCACACCGGCAGCTTCCGGCTGCAGACGCAGCCGCGGCGTCATGCCGAAACCTCCAGCGCCGCGCTCAGGCCATCCACCCAGCTGGCCACTTTTTCCAGCGCTTGGTAGCGGGTCAGATCCACGTGGATAGGCGTGATGGAGATGTTGCCGGTGCGCACGGCATGGAAATCGGTGCCGGGGCCTGCGTCTTGTTCCGGGCCGGCGGGACCGATCCAGTAAACGGTGCGGCCGCGCGGATCCGACTGCGGAACGCAAGGCTCGGAGCGATGGCGGTTACCCAGCCGGGTCACTTCGAAGCCGGCGACGTCAGACCAAGCCAGGTCTGGCACATTGACGTTCAAGATGGTGTCGGCCGGCAGAGGATCGGCCTTCAGCCGCGCCACGATCTCGACGGCGGCTCGCGCGGCGGTCTGGAAGTGCTTGGGGTCGTGGTTGTGTGTCACCAACGACATCGCCACCGCGGGCAGACCGAGGAAGCGCCCCTCCATCGCCGCGGACACGGTGCCGGAATAAATCACGTCATCGCCCAGGTTGGCCGAATTATTGATACCGGACACCACGATATCGGGTTCGAACTCCAGCATGCCGGTCAGCGCCAGGTGCACGCAGTCGGTGGGCGTGCCGGCAATGCTGCAGGTGTACTGGTCGATCCGCTTCAGCCGGATCGGCAGATCCAGCGTCAGCGAATTGCTGGCGCCAGAACGGTCGCGGTCCGGAGCGACCACGAACACTTCATGGCCGGCGGCTCGCAGGCCTTCTGCCAAGATTCGGATGCCGGGGGCGTCGACGCCATCGTCGTTGCTGACCAATACGCGCATGGGGTTCCTCGAAAACCGCCCCATGATACCGGAAGCGCCCGATTCATTTCTGCGCGTTTGGGCTGTTCGGCTTCATTCCTGCGCTTGCGTCACACTGCGATGCCGCTACGCTGTCCCCATGGCCAAATCCCGTGGCGACAAAGACGAAAACGAAGATCAGGACGACGCAGCGCTGTTTCGTTCTGCCATAGGCAACGTCAAGCATTTGGGCGATGTTCCCGCGCCACCGGCGAAGCCGCGCCCGAAGCCCGCCGCGCGCATGGCCGAACAGGATGAACGCGATGCACGCAGCGAATTCCAACGCGGATTGGATGAGATGGCATTGCTGGAAGCGGGCGACGTATTGAGCTACCGCCGGGAGAACGTGCCTGCACGGGTGTTCCAGCGACTCAAACGCGGCCAGTTCTCGGTGCAGGACGAACTGGACCTGCATGGCGCGACCGCTCTACAGGCGGAATCACTAATTCGGCGATTCCTGGCCGAAGCGCACGATCATGAGTTCGGCTGCGTGCGGATCATCCATGGCAAAGGACAACGTTCCGACCGCGAAGCGCCGGTGCTTAAGAACCTGGTGGACCGGATCTTGCGCCAGCGCGCGGATGTGCTGGCGTTCCACTCCGCTCCGCCAACGCAGGGCGGAACAGGAGCGGCGGTGGTGTTGCTTGCTAGGCGAAATTAAGCGCGGCGAGGTTGCAAACGAAACAAAACGTCCTTGCCCTCTCTGGAGAGGGCTACGGAGCAGCCTGCCGGATCCGCGTTACTTCTTTTCTGACGTCTTTGGCGGATTCACCCAAGTCAGATGAATGCCGCGACGCTTGGCGATGCGCTCGACATAAGCGATGTAGAGCTGATCGCTGGTCGGTTCAGGCAGGTTTTGCGGGTCGGAAGCTGGCGCTCCGGTCGAAGTCATTTCCTGGGTCCCTGCACAGGCGCCCAGCAACATGACGGCGAACGAGATGGCAGCGATGCGAAGCGATGCTTTCATGACGATCTCTCCGTAGTATCTCGCGTTGGTCTAGCGACGCTCGGCACCCCGGAACGCTGAATTGCCAAGCTCGCAACTTGGCTTATACGCCGGCCATCGCCGCCTACCAGTGCCCTTATGTGCTTTCCGACGAACGGTGCTGGACGCCGCCGCAATCGGTGGTAGGGCCCAGCTCGTGCAGCACGGCGGTGGCGTAGCTGCCCGGCGGCAGGACGAAACTCAGGCGGAGGGTCGCAGGATCCTGCCATTCCCATTGCAGTGCTTCCGGCCGCAAGCGCAGCGCGCGCCGTTCCTGCTTTAAACCGGCTTGCTCAAGGCCGCCGCGGATAGCCAGCGCGTCGCTATCCGACAATGCGTCCAACTCGATCTGCGCCGCACGATCCTGGCTGCGCAACTCACCCGCGCCCCACAGCGGACCGGATGGGTGAATGTCGAACGACGCCAAACGCTCGGCCAGAGCGTCGTTCCAAGGCTCCGGTCCGAACACACTGCGGCTGCCATTCAACGCCCAGACTTCGCCCTCCAATCCGCTGTCCCAGCTGTCATCCGCCAGCCGCGCCGCCAACACCCGATTGAACAATTCCGAACGTGCCGCCGACAACAAGATGGAACGTTGATCGCGATGTACGCGCTGCCCGCCGAACATGGCGATGGCGGCACGGACGTTGCCGCCATCGCGGCCGAAGCGCTGTTCGCCGAACCAATTGGGCAGGCCCCGCGCGGCTATCTGCGCCAGACGCTCTTCGATGGCGACCCGGCTTCCGTCAACCTGCCTGAGCACCAGTTCAAACCGATTGCCGGCCAAGGCGCCGCGCGGCAGCTTGCGGTTGTGCCACGTCGCTTCCAGCACCTGGAGATCGTCCGACTGCAATGTCGCCACGTCGGGCGCCACCCGCTTGGGCAGATGCACGCTGAAGCGCTGGCGAGTCACGGCATGGCGGTCTTTCAGTCCGGCATAACCGATCGCATGTTCCGGCAGATGCGCCCATGCGGCGATGCGCTTGGCAGCGAAGGCCGTATTCATGCCTCTTTTTTCGACCGTCAGCAGCAGGTGTTCGCCCTCGCCCGTCGGCTCGAAGCCGGCGATTTCCTCAACCAGGAAATCCTCGGGGGTGGTGCGGATATCGGCCTTCAGGACCGGATCGCCGAAGGCCCGCGGCAGCGCGTCGCTCATGCCTGCACCAGCAAGACGATCGCTTGTGCCGCGATGCCTTCCCCGCGTCCGGTGAAGCCGAGTTTTTCGCTGGTGGTCGCTTTCACGCTGACATCGCCGGCAGCAATGCCCATGTCTTCGGCCAGTAGCGCCCGCATTGCTTCTGCATGCGCGCCGACCTTGGGACGTTCGCAAATGACGGTAATGTCGGCATTGCCCACCCGCCAGCCACCGTTGGCAATCAGCAGTTCACGGCAATGGCGCAGGAACTGGCGGCTGTCGGCGCCTTTCCACTGCGGATCGGACGGCGGGAAATGCTTGCCGATGTCGCCCAGCGCCAGTGCGCCCAGCATCGCATCGCACAGCGCATGGATGACGACATCGCCATCGCTATGCGCCAACACGCCGCGATCGTGCGGCACGCGAACGCCGCCGAGAACGATGTGGTCGCCGTCGCCGAAGGCATGAACATCGAAGCCCTGGCCAATGCGGATGTTGAGGGAACTTGGCATAGCGAAATATCCGGTAGGAGCCGAAACAATGTAGGAGCGGTCTTCGGCTGCAAGCTCTCGCGAGAGCGAAAGATAGAGCCTTAGTCGTTGTGTACGTGACGGTCAGGTGTTTGCTGTCAGTTTGACCGCAAACACCTGCAAACCATCGGGCGAAGGCGTCGCTGGGCCGGCGTGCTCTTGCTCTCCCCATCCCGGGTTAAGCCAATCGTTGTGCACGACTGAGCCAACAATACTCCGCAGATCGACTTGTTGTACTTCACGTGCGAAAGGCAAGCGGCCATGCGAGGACGAAACCAGGCTGAAGCGCAATTGTCGTGCCTGATGATCGTGCCAACAGTAGAAAATCATCTCAGGCAGCCTACGATCCGACAATGCGGTACGCCTGAGGTGGATGATTTCGTCCACGAACCGCATCGTAGTGTCGGTATCGACTCTCTCAAGCTGGTCTTCCCGTGGCGAGAAAACCCACATATTTTCCCGCGCTTCCCGGTTGATATCAGCATCGTCGACGACGATGTCATCGCCCCTGGCCAATTGAAGCCATTCGTGCGCGAGGGCGTCCTCGAATCTCATCACCCGCTCTTTCGCTGGGACAACTCGAATTCGAACCGCACCAGGTCCGCGCGGGTAGTGACCTTGAAGTTGTCCTCGGAACCTTCGACCAGCAAGGGCCGCAAGCCCAGCCGCTCCATCGCCATTGATTCATCGGTGCATTCGATGCCAGCCGCATCGGCAGCTTCCAGCGCACGCGACAATTGCAGGCGTCGAAACAGTTGCGGTGTGAACGCACGCCATAGTCGCGAACGGGGTTCGGTTCCATCGATGCCGCCATCGTCGCCGGCACGCTTGAGCGTGTCGCGCACGGGAGCGGCCAGAATCGCGCCTACCGGATCGTTGCGGCCGCGTTCGAGCAGTTGCTCCAGATCGGCAGCGGAAAGATTGGGGCGGGCGGCGTCATGCACCAACACAAAATCATCGGAACGCACGGTGTCCGGCAGCGCCTTCAAACCGGCCAGAACCGATTGCGCGCGCGTGGCGCCTCCCATGCATGTCAACACCGGCTTGCCCGCGTAATGCGACCAGCCCGGCCAATCAGTGTCGTTTTCCGAGATCGCCACTACCGCACCCTCCACCGTCGGATGCGCCAACAACGCGGACAACGCATACGCGATCAGCGGCTGGCCATCGACATGCAGATACTGCTTGGGAGTTTCGCCACCGAAGCGCAGCCCCCGTCCGGCCGCTGGAATCACTACCCATATGGGCATCAGTGCGTCTCCGCCTCGGATTCAGAAGCATTTTCGTCAGTGGGCGGCGGCGTGGACGAGACGGGCTCGACCACGCGGTAGAACTTCTCACCAGGCTTGATCATCCCCAACTCGCTGCGCGCGCGTTCTTCCACCGCCGCTTCGCCGGACTTAAGGTCCTCGACTTCCGCGGCCAGTGCGTCGTTGCGCTCCTGCAAGCCGGCGTTCTCGCGCTTCTGGTGGGCGACCTGATTCTCCAACGCGACCACCTGGCCCGAGCTGGCGGCACCGAACCAGAACCGGTACTGCAGCCATCCCAGCAGCAGTACCAGCACCAGCAGTACCCAGCGGAGTCCCCGCACGGCTAGGACCTGTTAACGCTTCAGCGATACGAAGGCCTGGCGGCCGGCGTACTGAGCCGCGCTACCCAACGCCTCTTCGATACGCAGCAACTGGTTGTACTTGGCCACGCGGTCGCTGCGGCACAGCGAGCCGGTCTTGATCTGCGTTGCTGTCGTCGCCACCGCGATGTCGGCGATGGTGGTGTCTTCTGTCTCGCCGGAACGATGCGAAACGACCGCCGCGTAGTTGGCGCGATGAGCCATGGCGATGGCTTCCAACGTCTCGCTGAGCGTACCGATCTGGTTGACCTTGATCAGGATGGCGTTGGCGGTGCCGGACTCGATGCCTTCCTTGAAGATCTTGGGATTAGTGACGAACAGGTCGTCGCCGACCAGCTGGATCTTGTGGCCGATACGCTCGGTCAGCAGCTTCCAGCCGGCCCAGTCGTCCTCGGCCAAGCCGTCTTCGATGGTGATGATGGGGTACTGCGCGGACCAGTCGGCGAGGAAATCGACGAACTGCTCGCTGGTCAGGCGCTTGCCCTCGCCCACCAAGTGGTACTTGCCATTGTCGTAGAACTCGCTGGAGGCCACATCGAGACCCAGCAGGACGTCTTCGCCCGCGGTGTAGCCGGCCTTGCCGATGGCTTCCAGAATCGTGTCCAGCGCTTCCACATTGCTGCGGAAGTCCGGCGCGAAGCCGCCTTCGTCGCCGACCGCCGTGCTCAAACCATGACCCTTGAGCACTGACTTCAGCGAATGGAATATCTCGGTACCGGCGCGCAGCGATTCGGCGAACGAGTCGAATCCGACCGGCAGCACCATGAACTCCTGGAAGTCCACGTTGTTGTCGGCATGCGCACCGCCGTTGATGATGTTCATCATCGGTACCGGCAGCGTGACCTTGCCGGTGGCCAGGTGCTGCCACAGCGGCAGCTTGCGGGAGGCGGCCACCGCATGCGCATTGGCCAGGGAAACGCCCAGCAGCGCGTTCGCGCCCAGCCGGCCTTTGTTCTCGGTGCCGTCCAGATCGATCAACCGGCGATCCAGCCCTTCCTGGTCGTTGGCGTCGAAGTCCTTCAGCGCATTGGCGATGGGGCCGTTGACGTTGGCGACGGCGTTGCGCACGCCCTTGCCCAGGTAGCGGGTCTTGTCGCCATCGCGCAGTTCCACCGCTTCCTTGGCACCGGTGGAGGCGCCCGACGGCACCATGGCGCGACCGAAAGAGCCGTCTCCCAGCGTGACCTCGGCTTCGAGGGTGGGATTGCCGCGGCTGTCGAGGATTTCACGGGCGTGGATCTTGGCGATGTTGGTCATGGTTGTTGGTCGGCGCTAGCGTTTGGAGGGGAAGAGGAATTCGACTTTGCGGAGTTCGTCTTGCGTGTACTCGCTGTCATCCAGCTTAAACGAGCCCTTGATGGGAGCAATATCATCGCCGGCCATCGAAGGCCGGTTCGCGAAAATGAGGTAATCCCCGCCTTCTTCGAGGTGGACACCGGAGCAGTTCTGGACTGCGCTCTGCAATAGGACATGCTCAGGTACGGTGCCCTTCAGGACGCGCAACACCGAGAAGTCTGCAGGGTGTGTCGGGGGTAAGAATGCCACATTGAGGGGCGGGTTCCCGCTGCTGATGGCCTCCATGAGCTTTGTGTCTTCCGGGCTCATGCGACGGATGCGTTCAACATGGGCGATGAAAACTAAGTCCGACGCAATGGCCAGTTCGGCCGTCGTTGGCCATTGCTTCCCTGGGATGCTGCAGGCCATTGCACTACCACTGGTCATCATCGAAGCCATCAGAAGAACTGTGGGCCCGAATCGCCTCACGTTGGCAGGCTCCATGAAAAGAGTACGCGCAAAGCGCTGCTATCCCGCGCGCGTTCCATCAGACCGTACTCTCCAAGAACCCATTCTTCTTGGTGATCGAATCCAGCGCCAGCAGGGTTTCCAGCAGCGCTTCCATCTTGTCCAACGGCCACGCGTTGGGGCCATCGGACAGCGCCTTGGACGGATCCGGGTGGGTTTCGGCGAACAAGCCCGCCACGCCCACGGCCACCGCCGCGCGCGCCAGCACGGGCACGAACTCGCGCTGGCCACCGGAACTGGTGCCCTGACCGCCCGGCAACTGCACCGAATGCGTGGCATCGAACACCACCGGGCACTCAGTCTCGCGCATCACGCTGAGGCTGCGCATGTCACTGACCAGATTGTTGTAGCCGAAGCTGGCGCCACGCTCGCAGACCATGATCGCCTGGTTGCCTGTGGACTTGGCCTTCTCCACCACCGGCTTCATGTCCCAAGGGGACAGGAACTGGCCCTTCTTGATATTGACCGGCTTGCCTGCCGCGCAGACCTTCTTGATGAAGTCGGTCTGCCGCACCAGGAAGGCCGGCGTCTGCAGCACATCCACAACTGCCGCGACTTCATCCATCGGCGTGTATTCGTGCACATCGGTCAGCACCGGCACGCCGATCTGCTTCTTCACCTCGGCCAGCACCTTCAGGCCCTCTTCCATGCCGGGACCGCGGAAACTGGTACCGGACGTGCGGTTGGCCTTGTCGAAGCTGGATTTGAAGATGAAGTTCATCCCCAGCTTGCCGGTGATCTCCTTCAAGCGACCCGCGACGTCGAGCTGCAACTGCATCGACTCGATCACACAGGGACCGGCGATCAGGAACAAGGGCTGGTCCAGACCAACTTCGAATCCGCAGAGTTTCATTGAGACTCCAACTGGTAGTGCCCCTCTCCCTCCGGGAGAGGGGTTGGGGTGAGGGTACGGGGAAGTCCGGATGGGGCAGGCGTCATGTCGCCGCCGGACCCTCTTCCGCCCCTTCGGGGCACGTCGCTTCGCGCCCCAGCCCTACGCAGCGCGCAGGGCGTTCAGGCGCGCACGAGCCGATGGCTCGTAAGCGGCGTGCCTTCACCCCGAAGGGAGAAAGGAATTGCGTGGGTTTAGTCACGCCCGCGCTTCCTTCAACAGCTTGCCGCCGGCTTTCTTTTCGCGCGCGGCGCGGATGAAGCCAACGAACAATGGATGGCCGTCGCGCGGGGTGGACAGGAACTCCGGATGTGCCTGGCAGGCCAGGAACCACGGATGCTGACTACGTGGCAGTTCGACCATCTCCACCAGCAGGTCGTCCATCGACTTGGCGGAAATCACCAGGCCGGCGTCTTCCAGTTGAGTGCGGTAGCGGTTGTTGAATTCGTAACGGTGGCGGTGGCGTTCGGACACCACGTCCTTGCCGTACAGCTCGCGCGCCAATGCGCCGGGTTTCAGACGCGCTTCCTGCAAACCCAGCCGCATGGTGCCGCCCAGGTCGGATTTCTCGTCGCGCTTTTCGACGTCGCCGCTGGCGGTGCGCCATTCCGTGATCAGGCCGATGACCGGGTGCGGGGATTGCTTGTCGTTCTCGGTGCTATTGGCGCCGGTCAGGCCAGCCACGTGCCGGGCATAGTCGACCACGGCCGCCTGCATGCCGTAGCAGATGCCGAAATACGGCACATGATGTTCACGCGCGAATTGCGAAGTAAGCACCTTGCCTTCGAAGCCGCGGTCACCGAACCCGCCCGGCACCAGAATGCCATCCACGCCCTGCAACACGGACATGTCGGTGCCTTCCAGCTCCTGCGCTTCGATCCACTTCAGGTTGACGCGCGTGCGCTGGCGCAGGCCGCCGTGCTTCAGCGCCTCACCGACGGACTTGTAGGCATCCTGATGGTCGACATACTTGCCGACGACGGCGATGGTCACTTCGTCCAGAGGATTGAGCGTGGCATCGACGGCGGCTTCCCACTCGGAAAGATTCGCCGGCTTGGTCACTTCCAGGCGCAGCTGGCGGATGGCGATGTCGTCCAGCCCTTGGTCGTGCAGGCTCAACGGAATCTTGTACAGCACGTCCACGTCGGGGACGCTGATGACGGCGCGCTCGGGCACGTTGGTGAACAGCGAAATCTTGCGGCGTTCCGAATCGGGAATGACCTGCTCGGAACGGCACAGCAGCACATCGGGCTGGATACCGATGGAACGCAGTTCCTTGACCGAGTGCTGCGTGGGCTTGGTCTTCAGCTCTCCGGCAGCAGCGACATACGGCACCAGCGTCAGGTGCATGAACAGCGCTTTCTCCGGGCCGCGCTCGGTGCGGATCTGGCGGATGGCTTCCAGGAACGGCAGCGACTCGATGTCACCCACCGTGCCGCCGATTTCCACCAACGCCACGTCGAAGCCTTCGGTGGCTTCGTCGATGCAGCGGCGGATCTCGTCAGTGATGTGCGGGATCACCTGCACGGTGGCGCCGAGATAGTCGCCGCGACGCTCCTTGCGGATGACGTTCTCGTAGATGCGACCGGTGGTGATCGAATTCTTGCGCGATAGCCGCGTGCGGACGAAGCGTTCGTAGTGGCCCAGATCCAGATCGGTTTCGGCGCCGTCGTCGGTGACGTACACCTCGCCGTGCTGGAACGGGCTCATGGTGCCCGGGTCCACATTGATGTAGGGGTCCAGCTTCATCATCGTGACCCTCAGGCCACGTGCTTCCAGGATGGACGCAAGCGAAGCGGCGGCAATGCCCTTGCCTAGCGAGGACACGACGCCGCCGGTAACGAAAATGAGGGGAGTCATTTGGCAGGGCTCCGGAAAGCCATAGTCTACCGGCACGGCCGGGTTTCTCAAAGCGCGACGCCCCGCCTAAGCGGGGCGCCAACGGTTGCCGCGTCGGCTCGGAGGCCTTGTGCGGCAAAGGATTCAGCAGAAGATGAAGGCCTGAATCAAGGCTTGCGTTCTTCTTCCTCTTCCTGCGGTCCGGACTTCTTGCCCTCTTCGCCCTGCTTCTTGGCGCGCGCCGCGGCCGCGGCTTCGTTGGCTGCCCGGCGCTTGGCTTTCATGTCGGCTTCGGAGTCGTCGGACTGCGACTTCTGATCGCTGCCTTGAGCTCCGGCGCCGGTGCGCGACTGGGCAAAGCTCGCCGTCGCGGCAAGCGCGGCAGCAATCGCGGTGGTGAGCAGTAGGATGTTTCGCAGTTTCATTCGGCATTCTCCGGTGACGCGGAATCTCAGCTGGGCAGACGCGGCCCGTCTAAAGTTTGATGACTTTAGCCCTCTCCGCCCAACTTGCCGGTGAACGTGCAAAAAACGCCGCCAAGCCGCACACTTCCGCGCCGACCGCCGCCCCGCATGCTCGTCAGGCCGGAAGCCGCATATTTCCAGTGATCCGAGAAACGAAACAGACCCTATGAGTAGCCGCTACAACGCCGCCGATATCGAAGTCCTCTCTGGCCTGGACCCGGTCAAGCGCCGCCCTGGCATGTACACCGACACCACGCGCCCCAACCATCTGGCGCAGGAAGTGATCGACAACGCCGTGGACGAAGCCTTGGCCGGCCATGCCCGCGAGATCGAGGTGACGTTGTTCAAGGATGGCAGCTGCGAAGTGAGCGACGACGGCCGCGGCATGCCGGTGGATATCCATCCGGAAGAGAAGATTCCAGGCGTCGAACTGATCCTCACCCGCCTGCACGCCGGCGGCAAGTTCAACAATCGCAACTACACCTTCAGCGGCGGCTTGCATGGCGTCGGCGTCAGCGTGGTCAACGCGCTGTCGAAGAAGGTGGAACTCTTCATCAAGCGAGACGGCAACGAATACCGCATGGAGTTCCGTGACGGCAATGCGGCGTCCAAGCTGGAAACGGTCGGCACGGTAGGCAAGAAGAACACCGGCACCCGCCTGCGCTTCTGGGCCGACCCGAAATATTTCGATACACCTAAATTCAATGTGCGCGCCCTGCGCCACTTGCTGCGTGCCAAGGCAGTGCTCTGCCCCGGCTTGAATGTCAGCCTGTTGGACGAAGCTACCGGCGAGCGCGATTCGTGGCGTTATGAGGATGGTCTGCGCGATTACCTGAAGGGCGAAATGCAGGGACGCGAACTGCTGCCGCCCGAGTTGTTCGTCGGCCACGTTAAGAAGGACATGGAGATCGTCGATTGGGCGGTCGCCTGGGTCCCGGAAGGCGAGCTGGTGCAGGAGAGCTACGTCAATCTGATTCCCACCGCTCAGCACGGTACCCACGTCAATGGTTTGCGCAGCGGCCTGACCGATGCGTTGCGCGAGTTCTGCGACTTCCGCAATCTGCTGCCGCGTGGCGTCAAGCTGGCGCCGGAAGATGTCTGGGACCGCGTGGCGTTCGTGTTGTCGCTGAAGCTGACCGATCCGCAATTCAGCGGTCAGACGAAGGAACGCCTGAGCTCGCGCCAAGCGGCCGGCTTCATCGAAGGGGCCGCGCACGACGCGTTTTCATTGTGGTTGAACCAGCACGTCGAAACCGGCGAGAAGATCGCGCAGATCGCGATCGATCGCGCCAGCGCACGCCTGAAGACGGAAAAGCAGATCGTCCGCAAGAAAGTCACCCAGGGCCCCGCCCTGCCCGGCAAGCTGGCCGACTGCATCAGCCAGGATCTTTCGCGCACGGAGCTGTTCCTGGTGGAAGGCGACTCCGCTGGCGGCAGCGCCAAGCAAGCGCGCGACAAGGATTTCCAGGCCATTCTCCCGCTGCGCGGCAAGATCCTGAACACCTGGGAAGTCGCTTCTACCGGTGTGCTGGCATCGACCGAAGTGCACGACCTGGCAGTAGCCATCGGCTGCGACCCCGGCAAGGACGACATCACCGGCCTGCGCTACGGCAAGGTCATCATCCTGGCCGACGCCGACTCCGATGGCCTGCATATTGCCACCTTGCTCACGGCGCTGTTCCTGCGCCACTTTCCCGCGCTGGTGGACGCCGGCCACGTTTTCGTCGCCATGCCGCCGCTGTTCCGCGTGGACGTGGGCAAGCAGGTGTTCTACGCGCTGGATGAGGAAGAGAAGCGCGTGCTGCTGGACAAGATCGAGCGCGAGAAGATCCGCGGCGCGGTGAATGTCACCCGCTTCAAAGGCCTGGGCGAAATGAACGCGCCACAGCTGCGCGAGTCCACCATCCACCCTGACACGCGGCGATTAGTGCAGTTGACGGTAGACGACGTCGCTGAAACGCGATCGTTGATGGATATGTTGCTGGCTAAGAAGCGAGCGGGAGATCGGAAGACTTGGTTGGAGAACAAGGGTGATCTGGCTTCCTTGGAAGTCTGATTGGCTCGTAGGATGGATCAGCGCAGCGACACCCATCAATCCATCCGGCAGATGGGTGTCGCTGCGCTCGACCCATCCTACAAATCCTCTGGGCGCAGGGATTCTTTGCTGACGTGACGGAATAGGTAGACGTACTGCCACAGCAGTCCCCACCGGATTTCCGGTGTGGGTGCAGGTTCAATCCCTGCCGTCGGCGACCCGGGTCATGGGATAGGCCAATTAGGCAACGCCCTGTCACAGCCCGTTCAACGAATCATTCACCAGCCCGATGCGATAAACGGTGCCCGCGCTACCGCGTTGGGAGAACGGATGCAGGATCATCCCTATACCTTCGGCATCGAAGAAGAGTATTTCCTGATCCGCCGCAATGCGCGGCGGCTTCGGCACATGCCGCGGGCTTTTTTTGACGAATGCGTGCAGACGCTCGGCGAACGGTTCGGCAGCGAAATGCTGCAGACGCAGGTGGAAGTGCAGACCACGGTTCACCACTCGCCCACCGAGGCGCTGGCTGACCTCACCGAAATGCGCGCCAGGCTGGGCGAAATCGCGGGGCGGCACGGCTTGGCCATCATCGCTGCCGGTACTCATCCCTTGGGATTCTGGCGCGGCCAGCGCAGCACCGACAAGCCGCATTACGACCAGGTCATGGACGAATTGCAGATGCTTGGGCAGCGCAACCTGCTGTGCGGCTTGCATGTTCATGTGCAACCTGCACGACAAGAATCACGCATCAGCCTGCTTAGCCGATTGCAGCCATTCCTGCCATTGTTGCTGGCACTCAGTACGTCCTCTCCGTTCTGGATGGGCCATCCCACCGGCCTGATGGGTTACCGGCAAACGGCCTACCAGGAAATCCCGCGCTCGGGACTTCCACCACTTTTCCAGACCGAGCGCGAATACGACGAGTACGTGCAACGCCTTACCCAGGGTGGCGCGATCAAGAACGCGAGTTTCCTGTGGTGGGCCTTGCGCCCGTCGCTGGCATTTCCCACCATGGAACTTCGCGTCACCGACTGCTGCACCGATCTACGCGACGCGCTTGCTATCGCGCAGCTGTTCCGCTGCCTGGTCCGGCATCTCGAACACCATCCCGATCTGCACCGCTCGTTGGATGCCGGAGGTCAAGCGGTGATCGACGAGAACCTGTGGCGCGCGCAGCGCTATGGGTTCGATGCCGGCCTGATCGATCTATCCAGCAACCGCCTGGTATCGGTACGGGAAACACTGCACAGCACCTTGGATGCGCTGGTGGATGACATCCAGGCGCTGGAATGCGGGCCGCAGATCGAACGGCTGTGGACCATCATGGCCGAAGGCAGTAGCGCACATCGGCAACTGGCGCTCTACCGCGAACAGCGCACGTTGGGACGGAACCGCACCGAGGCATTGCAGGCGGTGGTCGATTGGCTGGCGGAGGCAAGCGTCAGAGCCTGAACTCCGGGCAGAGGCGGCACATAGGCTTCGCTGTAGCGCGCGCTGTGCGCACGGACGCCTCCGCACATTCCGTCAAGGTGCGTCCAGCGCACGCTACATCTTCCCAACAAAGATCACGACAACGCCGGCCATCACGCCAACCGGTGCGTCGACTTCGGTCATTGCAGCGTAAGCTCCAGCAACCGACGGATCAGCGCCTGCGTTTTTTCCGCACGCTCCGGCACGTACTCGAAACTGTCTTCGTCCATGTAATTCAGCTGCGCCAACTCCAACTGCACGGTTTCCACGCCTGCGGCGACATCGCTGTAATGGCGAGTGATATAGCCACCTCGAAAACGGCCATCCACAACGAAGCTGAAGTCGGTCTGCGTTTCCAGCGCTTGCACCAAGCGTTGTCGCAATGCCGGAGAACAGCTGGCGCCGCCAGCCGTACCCAGGTTGAAATCGGGCAACCGTCCTTCGAACAGGAACGGCACCACGCTGCGAATGGAATGCCCTTCCCATAGCACCATGCGTCCATGCGCCGCACGAATGCGGGCGATCTCCTCGGCCAGCGCCTGATGATAAGGACGCCAGTAGCGATCGACGCGCGCGGTGATCTCTTCCGGTGTTGGCTGCTGCCCATCGAGATACACCGACTCACCGGTGAACTGCACGATGGGGCACAGGCCGGTGGTGTTCTGTCCGGGATAAAGCGAAACATCGTCTTCCGGTCGATTCAGATCGACGACGTAGCGGGAATACTGCGGCACCAGAATCGACGCGCCCAAGGCGCGCGCGAAATCGTAAAGCCGTGCGACATGCCAATCGGTATCCGGTACGCGCTTGGCGGTTTCGGTGAATCGAACTGCCATGTCATCCGGCAATGTCGTGCCGTTGTGCGGCAGACTGATCAGCAGCGGCGCGGAGCCGCGATGCAGAGTGAAGATATCCATCCGAGTATTTTAGCGCTTGCTGGCGGGTACCCGACGAGCAGGCACTTTCTTCGGGGCGCTCACGGACTTGGGGAAAGACGGCTCGGCGTTCCGCACCGCTTCCAGCTCGCGCATCCGCTTCTGGCCGTATTCCCAATCCAACTGGGTAGCCTCCGCTAGTAGCGCCTCGACGATGGCCATCAACGCCACATTGGAATCCCAAACCGAGGGCACCGCCACTCGCGCCGGCAACACGTGCGCGGCCAAACGGGAAATCGGCGACAGCCATTGATCGGTGATCAGCACCAATCGCGCCTGCCGCTTGGCGGCGGCTTCGGCCAACCGCAACAGGCTGGGCTGGTAACGGCGGATGTCGAATACCACCAGCACATCGCGTTTTCCCATATCCAGTACCTGGTCATACCAGTTGTCTTCCTGGTCTTCCAGGTGATTGACGCCGGGACGGACGATGCGCAGCTGCGCCGACAGGTAACGCGCCAGTGCATCGGTAAAGCGGCCGCCGATCAGGTGCAGGCGGAGATGGCGGTCGGCCAGCAACCGCACCACTTCGTCGAATTCGGCGGTCGGAAGATGGGTAAAGGTTTCGTGCAGATTGCCCTCCAAGACGGTGACGAACTTCTGCAGGCGCGGCGCTACCGTGGTTCCCATTTGCCGCCGCGCCGCCGCGGGCGACTTACTCAGCGGCGAACTGAGTTGGGCAGTCAGCTCTTCGCGCATTACCCGCTGGAAATCCGGGTACGAGGCAAACCCCATGCGCGACACCATCCGCAACACGGACGGCGCGCTCACCCCGACGTCACGGGCCAGATCGCTGGCGCTCTGCAGCCCGGCGACCGGGTAATCGGCCAATATCCGGTGCGCCACCCGCCGCTCCGTGGCGGGGAAACCGGCCAGCCCGTCCCGCAACCTCTCCATCACCGTCCGCATGGTTTTGACGCCCCAGTTGACAACTGGCTCTAATTGTTAGACTTTTTTCAGGAAAGGCAATCTCCTCGTGTTCTGTACTTTTCATTACAGGGCGGCAACCAGCCATGGCGGACGCGGTAAATTCCGAAGCAGGGCATGACGGCAGCACGGTACGAACCGTGGGCATGGACCGTCGTGGCGCCTTCGTCGTTACCTGCGACCATGCCAGCCACTACATCCCTCCGCACTATCAAGGGCTCGGCTTGGCGGATGCTGACTTGCTGCGTCACATCGCGTGGGACATAGGAGCACTGGCGTTGTCGGAGCACCTGGCGGAAGCGCTGGACGCGCCACTGCTGCATCCCACCATTTCCCGCTTGCTGCTGGACGTCAATCGCCATCCGGATGCGCACGATTCCATCCCGGCAACCAGTGAAAACACCACGATCCCGGGTAATACCAGCCTCGATGCCGAAGAACGCCGTCGTCGCCGCAACCGCATCTATGCGCCCTACCACGACGCCATCGCCGAATTGATCGCCAAGCGTCGGGAACAGCAACGGCCCACCGCCGTCATTGCCATACATTCGTTCACGCCTGTCTACCGCGACCAGTCGCGCCCTTGGCAAATCGGCGTGCTTTCGCATCGCGATCGCCGCATGGCTGATTCATTGCTGGCGGCATTGCGCGAAAGCGACGCCTCGTTGGAAATCGGCGATAACGAACCCTATGCACCGGAGAACGGCGTCTATCACACGCTCGATCGCCATGCCGAGGCCCACGGCCTGCCCTGCGTGATGATCGAAGTCCGCAACGACCTGATCTCCGAACCATCCGGCCAGCGTGCCTGGGCAGACCGCCTGGCACCGCTGCTGGTGCGCGCATTCCATGATGCCACTGCAGGCCAGGAGGCCACTGTACGCAGCTAACCGTCCATCGCTGTAACCACCGCAAGGGGATTTACATGTCTCAGCAATCGGGTATCAGCTACACCAAGGTCGATCAGGCGTACTTCGAAAAACGCGGCTTGCGACGATATGCCGGCGTGTGGTCGTTGTGGGCGCTCGGGGTGGGCGCAGTGATTTCCGGGCATTTTTCCGGCTGGAACCTGGGCTTGAGCAATGGCTGGGGCAGCATGCTGGTGGCCGGCATCATCATCGCGGTGATGTACTTGGGCCTGACCTTCTCCATCGCGGAGATGAGCCCGGCACTGCCGCACACCGGCGCAGCCTATTCTTTCGCGCGCACGGCGATGGGGCCATGGGGAGGCTTCCTGACCGGTCTGTCGGAAAATGTCGAGTACGTGCTGACGCCGGCGGTCATCGTGTTCTTCATCGGCAGCTACATGGGCGGAATATTCGGCACGCCCGCCGCCGCGCAACCTTTGTGGTGGATAGGCTTCTACATCCTGTTCGTCGGCTTGAATGTCATCGGTGTGGAACTCTCCTTCCGCATCACCTTGGTGGTGACGCTGCTCGCCCTGGGCTGCCTGGTGGTGTTCTGGGTGAGCGCGCTTCCGCATATCGACTTCAACCGTTGGGCGCTGAACGTAGGCGCCGGGCCGGACGGTGCGCCGGTGGAGCTACCCGAAGGCGGGGGTTCGCTGTTCCCCTTTGGCATCAAGGGCGTGCTGGCCACCTTGCCGTTCGCGGTATGGCTGTTCCTGGCGATCGAGCAATTGCCGCTGGCCGCCGAAGAATCCGTTGATCCCAAGCGCGACATGCCCAAAGGCATCATCCTGGGCATGTTCACCCTGATCGTGTCGGCTTTCATGATCATGTGGCTGAATCCTTCCGTGGCCGGTATCGGGGCTTTCAAGCTGAGCACCTCGGGCGAGCCGCTGCTGGACGGATTCAAGGCGATCTACGGCGAAGACACGGCCAAGCTGTTGTCCGCCGTGGCCGTACTGGGCCTGGTAGCGAGCTTCCATACGATCATCTTCGCCAAGGGCCGGCAGGTCTATTCGCTTGCCCGCGCAGGTTATTTCCCACCTGCTCTGTCGATCACCCATGGCACGCGCAAGACGCCGCATGTCGCCATGATCTTCGGCTCGGTTATTGCGCTTGCGGTGATGTTCGCGCTGTGGTTCGGGCTGGGTTCGGAAGAAGGTGGAAAGAAAATCGGCGGCATATTGCTGAACATGGCGGTATTCGGCGCAATGTTCAGTTACTTCATGCAGGCGCTGTCCTTCATCGTATTGCGCAAGAAACTGCCGCACATCCATCGCCCGTATCGGAGCCCGTTCGGCATCTTCGGCGCCGCGCTGACCATGATCATCGCAGTGGTCACGCTTTTCTATCAGATCCAGGATCCCGCCTACAGCACGGCGGTCATGTGGGTGGCGATCTGGTTCGTGGCGGGAATCCTCTACTTCGCCATCCGTGGTCGCCATCGCCTGATCCTGTCGCCAGAAGAGGAATTCGCGCTGGAACACAAAAAAGAAACAGCTGCTTGACCGTGGCTCCGAAGCGGCGGCGCATCGGCGCCGCCGCTTGATTCCCACTTACGGAACATCTTCTTTTGGAAATGAGAAATGACAGCACCGCTAAGCTTCGCCGACCTCAAGCGCGCCGTTGCCGATGGCAGCATCGACACCGTGTTGGCCTGCATGGTGGACATGCAGGGAAGGCTGATCGGCAAACGCTTCCAGGCCGAGTTTTTCCTGGACAGCGCGCATGACGAAACCCACGGCTGCAATTATCTGCTGGCCGACGACATCGACATGGAGCCGGTACCGGGTTATGCCGCAGCCAGTTGGGACAAAGGCTATGGCGACTTCGCGCTGAAACCGGACCTCTCCACGCTGCGCCGTATCCCATGGCTGGAAGGCACTGCGCTCGTCCTGTGCGACGTACTGGATCACCACCACAACGACCTTCCGCATAGCCCGCGAGCGATATTGAAGAAACAGATCGCCCGCTTGAAGGAACGCGGTTACGTCGGAATGTTCGCGTCGGAGCTGGAGTTCTATCTGTTCGACGAAACCTATGAAGCCTTGAATGCGCGCGACTACCGCAATCCAAAGACCGCTGGCTACTACATCGAGGACTACCACATCCTGCAGACTACCCGCGAGGAGCCGGTCATGCGGGCGATGCGGCGCGGCATGCAGGCCGCCGGCATTCCCGTGGAAAACACCAAGGGCGAATGGGGACCGGGACAGGAAGAAATCAACGTGCGCTATGCCGAAGCGCTGGAGATGGCCGACCGCCACGCCATCATGAAGAACGGTTGCAAGGAGATCGCCATGCAGCACGGCAAGTCGATCACTTTCATGGCCAAATGGAAGTACGACCTGGCCGGTTCCAGCAGCCACATCCACAACTCCCTGTGGGACGCCAAGACCGGCAAGCCGAAGTTCCACGACCCCAAGGATGAGCACGGCATGTCCGAGCTGATGCGCCAATGGGTAGCCGGCCAGGTGAAATACGCGCGCGACATCACCTGGTTCCTGGCGCCGTACGTCAACTCCTACAAGCGCTTCCAGGCAGGCACGTTCGCACCGACCAAGGCGATCTGGAGCGTCGACAATCGCACCGCTGGTTTCCGCCTGTGCGGTGAAGGTGGCAAAGGTATCCGCATCGAATGCCGCATCGGCGGCGCCGATCTCAATCCCTATCTCGCGTATGCCGCGCTGATTGCCGCGGGACTGGCGGGCATCGACGAGAAGCTGAAACTGGGCAGGCCGCACGATGGCGATGCCTACCATGGCGACAAACTCCCCGAGGTACCCAAGACGCTGCGCGATGCCACGGATGCGTTGCGCGGGTCGAAGATGTTGCGCAAGGCGCTGGGCGATGAGGTGGTCGATCACTACGTCCACACGGCAGAATGGGAACAATTCGAGTACGACCGGCGTGTGACCGATTGGGAAGTGCGGCGCGGGTTTGAGCGATATTGACCTTTGTTGTAGGAGCGACGTGAGTCGCGACAGATTGCCGGTAGAAGCCTATCGCGACTCACGTCGCTCCTACAAAAGACAGCGCGATCTGGAGAGTTGGAACATGATCTGGTTTGATGCATCCCTGAGCGAGCCAGCAGGTGATGAAGCGTTGCAACGCGGTATTGCGGTAATGCTCGGCGTCGCAAAAGACGGCGTAAATGTCGTCCATAGCATCGAAGAAATCGATGCATCCGCGGTAACGTGCGTGGTCGAAAGCTCAACTACCGACGCTCACGCGTACGCCCAACTCATCACCATTTACTTGCCCGAGGCTTTTCCCAGCCAAGCTATTCTTGAGAGCGCCTCACGCCTGGCGACAGCGCTCGATCGATCCATGCTCCTGGTAAATGATGCGACGGCGAATCCTTACTCGTTCGTACATGTGTCCCATGCCGGGCAGCATTCCGTCGTGTTGGTCGACCCGGACGAGCTCGACGGGAAGGGGCGCTATGTCATTCGAGAGACGGCAACCGAAGCCGGGATTATTTCCACGTGACCATTCACTGGGGTGCGGTCGAGGTACGGGAATATGACAACATTCAGGCAAGCAGGATTTCGACAGCATTGAGGACGGCATGACCAACGAAGTAAAACTGATTTCGCCAGTCGACGGCCGCGTCTATGCGGAGCGCCATTACGCCAGCGACCAGACTGTCGCCGCCGCTTTGGACGCCGCTGGTCATGCGCAACGTGCGTGGAAGCGAGTGCCATTGGCCGATCGTGCGGCGTATTGCCATGCCGCGGTCGACGCCATGTTGGCGATGCGCGAGGAGATCGCGCCGGAACTGGCATGGCAGATGGGGCGGCCGGTGCGCTACGGCGGTGGCGAGTTGCGCGGCTTCGAAGAACGCGCGCGCCATATGATCGATATCGCACCCGCAGCCCTGGCCGATATCCATCCGGACCCAAAGTCCGGTTTCCGACGTTACATCCGGCGGGACCCGCTTGGCACCGTCTTCGTGATCGCGCCATGGAATTATCCCTATCTGACCGCGGTCAACTCCATCATTCCCGCACTGATGGCCGGCAATGCGGTCATCCTGAAGCACGCTACACAGACGCTGCTGGTCGGCGAACGTTTCGAACAGGCGTTTCGTGAAGCGGGACTTCCGCCCGGCCTGTTCCGCAACCTGCTGCTGGACCACGATCAGGCCGCGCACGTCATCGGATCAGGCCGGGTGCACCAGGTCAACTTCACCGGCTCGGTCGAGGGTGGGCGTGCGATGGAACGTGCCGCAAGCGGCCACTTCCTGGGTTTGGGCTTGGAGTTGGGCGGCAAGGATCCTGCTTATGTACGCGCCGATGCCGATCTTGCCTTCACCGTCGAGAATCTTGTGGACGGCAGTTTTTTCAACTCGGGGCAAAGTTGCTGCGGCATCGAGCGCATCTACGTCGCGCGGAAGTTGTACTCCGAGTTCGTCGAGCGCTTCGCCGAACTGACGCGCACCTACGTGCTGGGCGATCCATTGGATCCGGCGACCACGTTGGGACCGATGGTGAAAGCATCCAGTGCAGACTTCGTACGCGCACAGATCGCCGAAGCCATCGGCCACGGCGCGCGCGCGCTGATCGACGCGTCCACTTTTTCCGCTGATGCCATCGGCACGCCGTATCTCGCGCCACAGGTGCTGATCGATGTGGATCATTCGATGTCGGTAATGCGCGAGGAAAGCTTCGGCCCTGTCGTCGGCATCATGGCAGTGGAGAACGACGAACAAGCTCTGCAGCTGATGAACGACAGCGCTTACGGCCTGACCGCTTCGCTCTGGACACGCGACCTGGAAGCGGCGGAAGACCTTGGCGATGCCATCGCCACCGGTACCGTCTATATGAATCGCTGCGATTACCTGGACCCGGCGCTGGCGTGGACGGGCGTCAAACACACCGGGCGCGGTGCCACGCTGTCGCGGGTGGGCTACGAAACGCTGACCCGCCCCAAATCCTTCCACCTTCGCCACGAGATCAAGCCATGAGAACCCTTTCCCAATCCTGCTGCGCCCGGCATGTGGCGCTCGCGAATGCTCATGGACAGGCTTCGAGGGACCTGGCATGACCCGCGCCAACTGGAACTACCCCACCGCCATCCGTTTCGGCGCGGGCCGTATCGCCGAGCTCGCCGAAGTCTGCCTGGCCAACGGCATCCGCAAGCCACTGCTGGTCACCGATTCAGGCTTGGCATCTTCACCGATCACCATAGGCGCACTAGCGGGACTACGCGCGGCAGGATTGGATGCCGAACTGTTTTCCGATCTCAAATCCAACCCTGTCGAAGCCAACCTCAATGCCGGCCTGCTGGCCTATCGCGACGGCGGCCATGATGGCGTGGTAGCGTTCGGCGGCGGCAGCGGATTGGACACCGGCAAGCTGATCGCTTTCATGAGTGGACAATCGCGGCCGATCTGGGATTTCGAGGACATCGGCGATTGGTGGACGCGCGCGGACCCCGACGGCATTGCGCCGATCATCGCCGTCCCCACCACCGCGGGGACGGGCTCGGAAGTCGGCCGCGCCGGCGTACTGACGGATGAAACCACACACACCAAGAAGATCATCTTCCACCCGAAAATGATGCCGGGTGCGGTGATCTGCGACCCGCAACTCACTGTCGGCATGCCGCCACGGATCACCGCCGGCACCGGAATGGACGCGCTGTCGCATTGCCTGGAGGCCTATTGCGCGCCCGGCTATCACCCGATGGCCGACGGTATCGCGCTGGAAGGCATGCGCTTGGTGAAGAACGCCCTACCCCGCGTTTACACGCAGCCAGACGACATCGAGGCACGCGGCGACATGATGACCGCGGCCGCCATGGGCGCTACTGCTTTCCAAAAAGGCCTGGGCGGCATGCATGCGTTGTCGCATCCGGTCGGCGCGCTATACGACACCCATCACGGTATGACCAATGCGGTTTTCATGCCGTACGTGCTGGCATTCAACCGCAGCGCCATCGAGGAGCGGATTGCGCGGCTGGCCGCGTACCTGCAGTTGCCGCGTGCGGATTTCACCGGTTTTCTGGACTTTGTGCTGGAACTGCGTGCGCAGCTAGGCGTTCCACATACGCTGCCGGAATTTGGCGTGGATGGAAACCGTGCCGGCGAGATTGCGACGATGGCCGAAGCGGACCCATCGGCGGGTGGTAATCCAGTCAAGTTCGATGCCGCGGCGGCGGCGAAGGTGTTGGATGCGGCGTTAGCGGGTCGTGTGTGACGTAACCAGCATCGTAACGACCTAAGCGGGTCGAGACGGCTCCTTGTAGGAGCGACGCAAGTCGCGATGGAGCTTTACCGGCAGAGCTTCATCGCGACTTGCGTCGCTCCTACAAGGACGCTATGCCGATGCTCACGCTACCGCATCAACACCACTTCTTCAGCGCTGGTCGGATGAATGGCCACGGTGTCGTGCAGATCGGACAGGGTAATGCCCTTCTTTATCGCCACCGCGAAGCCCTGCAGGATTTCGTCTGCGCCTTCGCCCAACAAGTGCAGACCGACCACGCGTTTTTCCTCGCCCACGCAGACCAGTTTGAACAGGCTGCGCTGCGGCGAATCGGCCAACGCGTGCAACATGGGGCGGAATCGTGTTCGGTAGACAGTAACGGCGTCGCCGTAACGATCCAGCGCTTCCTGTTCGGTCATCCCGATCTTGCCGACGGGCGGATGCGAGAACACCACGGTCGCGATATCCGTGTAGTCCAGCTTTGCTTCTGGCTTGCCACCGAAGACACGGTCCATCAGCCTGCGTGCCGCAGCGATCGCGACTGGCGTCAATGCGACCCGGTCGGTGACGTCACCGATGGCGTAGACACCGGCCGCCGTAGTGTTCTGATATTCATCCACTTGGATGTAGCCCGAAGGATCCAACCCGACACCCGCGAGTTCCAGCCCCAGGCCTTCGGTGGTCGGACGGCGGCCGGTGGCGAAAATCAGGCAATCGAAACGCTCGCTGCGCACTTGCGCCGTATTGATCAGCACGACGCCTTTATCCGCTGTTGGTTCCACGCCGGCCAACGAATAGCCGAAGCGCGCATGGATGCCGTGCTGCTTCGTATCCTCAAGCAGCTCGGCGGTCAGGTCGGAGTCGAAGCTCTCCAGCAGCCGCTGGCCGCGCACGAGCAGTTCGACCTGGCTGCCCAATGCCTGCAGTACTCCAGCCAGTTCCACCGCCACGTAGCCGGCTCCCACGATAGCAACGCGCGGCGGCGCTTCGCAGAGATTGAAGAAGTCATCGGAGACCAGACCGTGTTCCGCACCTGGCACGGGGGGCCGTCGCGGGTGGCCGCCGGTCGCAAGCAGGATATGCGGCGCCGTCAGCCGGGTACCGTCTTCGCTCTCGACCGTGTGTTGATCGATCAGCCGGCCTCGGCAGGGCATCCAGACGATGCCGTTCTCATCCAGGCGTTTGCGATAACTGGTATGGATGCCGGCGATGTAGCGCTGGCGATGCACAATGAATTCGCGCCAGTCCAGCTTTGGCGCTGGCGTACTGAATCCCAACTCCGATGCCAACGTGATGTGTTGCGACAATTCCGCCGCCAGCCACATCGCTTTCTTGGGCACGCAACCGACATTGACGCAGGTGCCACCCAACTCGCCTGGCTCCAGCAGCGCCACTCGCGCTCCATGCGCCGCGGCGCGGAATGCGCCCGCCAGGCCGCCGGAGCCGCCGCCGACAACGATCAGGTCGAAGTCGCTCATGCAAAACGCTCTACACGATAGGGCGCCGGATCGAAGGCAGGCGCGCGTTGGGTAATCAAGTCCGCCATCAGTTGTCCCGTTGCAGTGCTCATGCTGATGCCCAGCATGCCATGGCCCGCGGCAAGCCACAGTCGTGGCTGATTCGGCACACGCCCCAGCAATGGCAGATCGTCGTAGGTCATCGGGCGCCAACCGTACCAGCGTTCTTGCACTACCTCGCCGACGGGATCGCGCAGGTACTCGCGCGCGGCACGCTCCAGGGCGTCCAGCCTCGTCGTGTTGAGCGTGGTGTCGGGCCCGGAGAATTCCATCGTGCTACCCAGACGGAAGCCGCTGTCCCACACGGTCACGCACACCGAACGGTCCTTCAGCACCATCGGGCGCTGCGGCACCTGCGCGGGCCGCGAGTAGGTGATCGAATAGCCTTTGCCGGGCTGGATGGGCAACTTCAGGCCTAGTGGCTTGGCGAATGCGGACGACCACGCACCAAGTGCCATGACGACGTCGCGACCGCGGCGTCGGCCCAGTGATGTTTCGACAACAACGCCACTTTCTTCCGAGTGCAAACTTTCGACGCGGCACTGTTCCTCAATGAGGCCGCCACGCTCGCGCACCACCCGCGCCAGTTCGGCAACATAGCGGTCGGGGCGCAGGCGCGCATCGCCGGGGAATCGAATGGCACCGGCGACGCCCGGTAATACCGCGGGCTCGCTGCGCTCGTAGTCCTGGCCAACGATCACTTCACTGGCGATACCGAATTCGCGCAGGGCATCGCATTCGGCGGTATGGCGTTCGAAATAACGCGCTTCGCGGAAAACATAATCCAGGCCTTCCTGTTCGAACTCGCAGTGCAGGCCATAGCGCGCCACCCAATCAACCAAACGTGTCCGCGCATCATTGAGCAACACGGACCGTGCGGAGGTGCTTTGCCGCCAGTCACGCAGGTTGCATCGCGCGGCGAAATGCGCAAGCCAGCGCCACAACGCGGGATCTATCCGCGGCTTCAGGTAAAGCGGCGCATCCGGCACGAACATCCAGCGCAGCGCCTGCGCAACAACACCAGGCGCCGCCAGCGGTGGCGCATGGCTGGGCGTGATGGTGCCGCAATTGCCATGCGATGCACCGCTGCCGATCCTGGCAGCTTCCAGCACGCGAACTCCGCGCCCGGATTCCAGCAGCGCCAAAGCGGTAGCCAGGCCGATCGCACCGCCGCCGATGATCAGTACGTCGTCTTGTGATGGAATGGTTTGAGCGCTCACCTGCGCAGTTTAGAGCGTGTCATGGCGCTTGGGGATGAGATGCTGTGTTGTCGCAGTTCGAGGTTGCGAATCCGTGCACCAACACGAGCAGGCGATCTCGTCAGCGCGTTACCCGCATCGGCTGGGGCTTCAGATAGGTCAGTGATCGCCATAGCCATTCCATGGGCCCGAAGCGATAGCGCTTGAGCCACGCATGGCTGAGCAGCACTTGCACTACGAACAGCGCCACCACGAATGGCACCTGCCAAGCACGCGGAAGCCGTTCGAAGTAGCCCAGGCCATAACCGTAGAAAATCCACGAGCAAACCACCGACTGCAGCAGATAGTTGGTGAGCGCCATTCGGCCGGCAGGCGCAAACCATCGCAACAATCGCTCCCAGGACGGCGACAGCAGGCCGCGTACGATCCAGGCCATATACCCCAAACACATCAGTGCACTGCCGACAGCGCCCAACGCGAAGGCAATCGCGGTGGTAATAGTGAAGGTGGCGAAATCCATGGTGGGTTCCAACGTGTAGGAACCCAGCATCGCCGCCAAACCAACCGGCAACGCCAGCCACCGAAGGCGCCGGAACAAACCCGCATGCTGATCAGGTCGGGCGATCGCTCCGCTTTTCACGAACCAGCTGCCCAGCAGGAACATGCCGAACACCGAGAACCCCATCATCGGCAGATTGCTGAGCATGAATCCGGTGTCCTCGAAGCGCTGCGCGGTAGCCTGCTGGAACGTTCCCGCACCGTATGCGCTCCGCTCGCTTTCCTGCAGCGTGCCCATTTGCGAGGCAAGTTCGGCCATGGATTTGTTCCATTCCGCGGCAGCCGTGGGCTCGAACTGCATCAGTGTGCCCAGCGCGCCGATCGCCCCCATGAACGCCACCGGCAACAGATAGATGCCTGCCGCCAACCATGGCAGCCATTTTTTCGGAGCAGGACGAAAGGCCAACAGCAGGAACGACATCAGTGCATACGTCACCAGAATGTCGCCGGCCCAGATCAGTAACGCGTGTACCAGTCCGATGCCCAGCAGGACCAAGCCACGACGCCAATACACACCGGCGAACGGGCGCATCGCCACCTCGGCGCGCTGCGACATCACCGCGAACCCCATGCCGAACAACAGCGAGAACAATGTGTAGAACTTCCCCTGCACCATTACGTAGATCGCGGCATCAACCCAGCGGTCCGCACCTGTCAGCAGCGGATCCAGGCCAGTGAGAGCGCCTACCAGTGGACCGACGAACCCTTCGATGTTCATCAGCAGGATGCCCAGCAGGGCGAAGCCACGCAGCACATCCAGTGTTTCGATTCGATCGGCTGGAGCGACCGGCGAAAGATTGCGGATTTGCGATTGCTCCATTGCTTGCTCCCCGGAATTTCGCGATTAGACCATGGCGCTCCGCGCCAGGTACGACAACGGCCCGACAGAGCGGGCCGTTGTGGCGTTACCGCGAAAGCAAAAGATCAGTGGTGGTGGCCACCATCTCCGTGCACATGGCCATGCTCCAGCTCTTCCTTGCTGGCTTCGCGCACATCGACGATTTCCACGTCGAAATGCAGATCCTTGCCAGCCATGGGGTGGTTCAAGTCCACATCCACCACGCTCATGCCGATCTTCTCGACGGTGACTGCGCGCGGGCCGAAATTGGTCTGCAGGATGACCTGCTGGCCCGGGACCAGCTTCTGGTTACCGAAGTGCTTCTTCGGCACGCGCTGGGTAAGACCTTCGCGACGCTCGCCGTAGGCGTCCGTGGCCGCCACGTCCACGCCGAAGCTTTCCCCGGCTTCACGGTCCTGCATGGCGTTTTCCAAGCCGGGGATGATGTTGCCGTGACCGATCAGGACGGCCAGCGGTTCGCGTTCCTTGGAAGTTTCCAGCGGCTCCTGGCCCTGTTCGTGGGCGGTGCGCTCGGAGACGGAGTAATGGAAACGGACGACGCTGTCTTTTGCGATTTTCATACTGGACTCTGGAATGGGCTGCCGCTGGGCAGGCATGAACGGCTTGTCGGCCGCGATGGATTGAGGCGAAGATGCGCCACGATGAAGACCGCCCATTATCCCGGCTTGGCCGCCCGCACGCCACCGATCGCGCGGACACGCCGATTTTTACATGGCATGTTGGTGCCTTGCCTGGGCCTTGCCTTCGCGCTGGTGCTGGCCGGCTGCGGTGGCGGGGGAAATACCCGCCCCGCCTCCACCCCGGCCACGCAACGCACTTGGCCGACGGTGGCGGCCGCCGATCCGGCCGGGGCCAATGCGGTGCTGATGCGGGCCATCGGGCTGGTCGGCACACCTTATCGGTACGGCGGCAACACGCCCGAATCGGGATTCGACTGCAGCGGCCTGGTGGCCTATGTCTACCGGGACGTGCTGGATCTGCGCCTGCCACGCACTTCGCGGGAACTGGCCCAGGTGCAAGGCCCCCGCATCGCACCGCGCCAATTGGCACCGGCCGATCTGGTATTTTTTGGCAGCAGCGGCAATGTCAGCCACGTGGGTATCTATGTCGGCGAAGGCCGTTTCGTCCACGCCCCCAGCACCGGGGGCACGGTTCGCCTGGATCATCTGGATGGCACCTATTGGCGGGATCACTACACCGGCGCGAAACGCGTTCTGAAGTAGCGAGCGCCGTTCTGTGACGGGAGACCGTTACAATTAACGTTAATTTAACTAATTGTAAACAAAATGAAGACCGGATGAAGGCATCATCCCCGCTTCGCATGTAAACAGCCCTCCCCGAGTGATCGACGACGACCTGCCAACAGGCCTGCCTGCCGCCACCCTCTACCGCACTTCAAAGAGCGAGACTTCCCAGGGCTGGACTTCAAAGAGTAATTTCCGCTTCGTTGTTGTTGCCCTGCTCTTCTCCTTCAGCGCGACGGTATGGGCTCAGACCACTCCCGCGGAAGTCCCCTCTGGCGCCGCCGAAACCCTCGCCTCCGCTGACGTCTTATCCGTCGAAGCCAAGCCAGGCACCGCTTCGGCCGGCACTTCGACCATCGATAGCGTAAAGGCCAAGGCGACCGAAGCTGCCGCCGCCACGCTGACGGCGCTGCTGCCGCGCTTGGCCGCCAGCGATACCGTACCGCTGCTGGACCGGTCGACGATGGTCGCCGGCGATCTCAGCCGCCTGCTGGCCAGCTACGACCTGACCCGCACCGGCGTGGTCGCCCAAGAAGATGAAGGCGGCAAGATCCAGTCGCTGCTCAAGCGTGCGCTGACTCTGATGGGCACTCCTTACCGTTGGGGTGGCACTTCGCCGGACAGCGGATTCGATTGCAGCGGCTTGGTGGGTTATGTCTTCCAGACCGCGTTGGGCATCGAGCTGCCACGCGTCTCGCGCGAGATGGCCGCCAAGGCCGATGCGGAACTGATCAAGAATCGCGAAGACCTCAGGCAGGGCGACCTGGTGTTCTTCGGCCCGAAAGGCCGGGTGAACCATGTGGGCATCTATGTGGGTGAAGGCCGTTTTCTGCACTCGCCCAGTCGCGGCAAAGACGTGCGTGTGGACAGCCTGACCACCGGCTACTGGGGCAACCGCTTCCTGCAGGCTCGCCGCGTCGCGCTGTAAGGCGGGGGACCTGCGGCGTCGTTGGTTCTGCTTACGAAGACGTTCTCAGTACAAAACAATCCAGTCACGACACGAAGGCCGCCATCAAGCGGCCTTTATCGTTGCAGCGTCCTGGTAATGCGCGACCGTCTGTTCGATATTCTTGCTCAGCTCCATCACTTTCGTCGCGTACTCCGCCAACTTGCAGTCTTCCGGAGCCTCGGGCTGCCATGACGGCACCGGCGTCGGTTTGCCTTCCACGGCATCCAACGCGACGAACACGATGATGCAATGGGTACACAAGCGGTTGTCGCCACCCATGGGGTCGCGGGCCCGTACATCCACCGCGAAGTGCATGCTGCTGGTACCGGTGTAGACCAGCTTCGCCGAAACCGTTACCAAGTCGCTGATGCGGATGGGCGAAACGAACCGGATGCCGCCGACGGCCACGGTGACGCTGTAGTTCCCACTCCAGCCCACCGCCGCGGCGTAGCCCACCTGGTCGATCCATTTCATGACCACGCCGCCATGCACCTTGCCGCCATAGTTGACGTCCGCGGGTTCGGCCAGGAAACGGAAAGTCAGTTCGCGTTGCTCGCCACTCATTGTTCGGCTCCTTGAATTAGGACGTCATAGCCAGGGGAAACAGGTTACGCCGCCTTGCGGCGTTTTAGGTTAGCCGCCATGCTGCGCCAACTCGGCCGGTGGAACAGCGCCGGTTGTTCTTCGTACCAGAGCCTCACCCAGGAGCCGTACGCGATGCAAGCTTCCCTGCTGACGAATCTGCTGTTGCCGCTGGCATTGGGCATCATCATGTTGGGCCTGGGTCTGGGCCTGACCACTGAAGATTTCCGGCGCGTCGCCCGCTATCCAAAGGCGGTGCTGGCCGGACTGAGTCTGCAGACGCTGGTGTTGCCGTGGGTGGCATTCGCACTGGCGTTGGGCTTCGGCCTGCCGCCCGAGTTGGCCGTGGGCCTGATGCTGCTGGCGGCATCGCCGGGCGGCGCGACCGCCAACATCTACAGCCATCTGGCGCGCGGCGACGTCGCACTGAACATCACGTTGACCGCCATCAACAGCTTGCTTTGCCTGCTCACCCTCCCGCTGATCCTGAATCTTTCGCTGGAATACTTCCTCGGCGCCGGCCAGTACGTGCCACCGCCGACGAAAAAAGTCATTGAAGTCGCGGTCATCATCGTGCTGCCGGTTGCGTTGGGCATGCTGATCCGAGCCAAGGCCGCTGCGTTCGCCGCGCGCGCCGAAAAGCCGTTGCGCCTGCTTTCGGTCATGGTGCTGGTGTTGCTGATCGTTGCAGCCGTGAGGCAGGAATGGAGCACGTTGACGCGCTACTTCGCCGTCGTCGGCCTGGCTTGCTTGTCGTTCAACCTGATCAGCATGGCGACCGGATACGCCGCTCCGCGAGCGTTGAAACTACCCAAGCGCCAAGCGATCGCCATTGCGATGGAAATCGGCATCCACAACGGTACGCTGGCGATCTTCATTGCGCTCAACGTTCTGCAGAATCCTACGGTGTCCGTACCGGCCGCGGTCTACAGCCTGCTGATGTTCTTCACCGCGGCGCTGTTCGCGTTCTGGTCGGCGCGGCGCACAGAGCCGCGCCCCGCGATAACCCCGAGTCAGGGGCAATGAGGCCGTCGCAACGGCACGCGATAGCGAATAACCACCAAGCCGTCTCTCGTAGAGCGGAGCTTGCTCCGCTGCTTTTCGCGTATCGGCTCCGGAGACGATCAGCCGAGCAATCTCGGCTCTACAAGAGGCCCCCGTCACGGCTATTCGCTATTGCGTGCCGTTGCGAAGGCCTTATTGTCATTGATCAGGGCTTATCGCGGGGCGCACCCTCAGCGGCTAACGGTGTAATCCATACCAACCGACACCGGCCCAACATCGGCAAAACCGAAACGTGCGTATAGATGCTTTGCATCGCCATCGGCGATCAGCGAAACGTTGGAACTATCGGGTGCATTCGCACGCAGCCAAGCGTCCAGCGCCGACATGATGCTCTTGCCCAGACCGCGGCCCTGATGCTCTGGCTCCACCGCTATATCAACCACGATAAAGAAGCAGCCGCCATCGCCGATCACGCGTCCCATGCCAACGGTTCGTTGATCGTGCAGCACGCTGACGCCATACAAGGTGTTGGGCAATCCTTGCGCAGCTGCTTCGGCCGAACGCGGCGCCATTCCGGCTGCCGAGCGCAAGCGCCGATAGTCGTCGGCCTGTGGGAATTGGTCCAGCAACTGATAGCCATCCGGCAACGTCATGATGTCCTGCCCGTCGCTTCAGTATCTTCCAGGCCTACATTGGAAGATGCCGCCTGATAAACCTGCGCATCCAGCAAGCCGGTCTCTTTGGCGACCAGCACCGGCACCAGCATCTGGCCGGTCACGTTCGTCATGGTGCGCATCATGTCCAGCACGCGATCGATCGCATACAGATAGCCGATGGTTTCCAGCGGCAAGCCTGCCGCGCTTAGCACCACGGTCGCCATTACCACCGCGGTGCCCGGTACGCCAGCGGTGCCAAAGCTGCCGAGCACCGACGCGATCAGCACGATCAGGTATTGGTCCGGCGTCAACGCATGGCCGGTGTATTGCGCAATGAATACCGCGCACAGCGCCGGATAGATCGCGCCGCAACCGTCCATCTTGATGCTGGCGCCCAGCGGGACCGCGAACGCCGCATAGTCCTTGTCGACACCCAGGTTATGGGTGACTGCGCGCAATGACGCGGGCATGGCGGCAAAGCTGGATGAACTGACGAACGCCACCTGCATCCCTGGCGCGGCACCGCGGAAGAATTTCAGGGGATTCAGCCGGTGCGCCAGCAATAGACCGCTATAGACCGCCACGATGTGCAAAGCGCAGGCGATATAGAGCGCGCCGACGAAGTTCGCCAGCGGCAGCAACTTACTGAACCCATAGGACCCCACCAACGAAGCGATGAGGCCGAAGGTGCCTAGCGGCGTGATTTCCAGCACGAAGCGCGTGATCTGGATCATGATCTCGCTGGCTTCATCCGCCAGCTTGCGTGCAGCGGCGACGCGTTCGCCCAGCTTCACCATCGCAAAACCAATCAGGCCGGCGAAGAAGATCACCGGCAGGATCGAGCCCCTGCCCGCGGCCAGCACGGTTTCGCCCGCCGCGTTCTTGGTCGTGCCGATGCCGGTAAGTGCCTGGAACGGATTGGAAGGCACCACGTTGAGCAGCACCTGGATCGGGCTGGGAATGTCCCGGGGTTTGTAACCGGGATCGATCTGCAAGCTGGCGACGCCCACGCCGGGCTGCATCACCACGCCTACCGCCAACCCAATACAAACTGCCAGCACGGCGGTGATCACGAACCACAGGAACGTGCGTCCACCCAGCGCAGCTACCGATTTCTGCCCATGCAGGCGCGACACCGCATTGATCACCGCGAAAAACACCAGCGGTATCGCGATCATCTTGATCAGCGTGACGTACAAGTCACCCAAGGGCCCGAACCAGGTATCGGCCGCCGGCCCCATCAGCCAACCAGCCAATGCGCCCAATACGAAACCAGCAAGCACGCGCTGCCAGAACGGAATCTTGAACCAAGCGGCGACCAGTTTCATGCCATCTACCTGTGGGGGGTATCCGCACGATAGCCGACCCCGCCACCCGAGGCGACCGCACCATTGGAATACCGGTGTGTCATCAGCGGGACACTGTATACGCGGCATAATCGCCTTTCGTCATTTCTCCGGTACCCGTATGCGTCGCAACCGTTTCGCCTTGCCAGTGCTCGGCACCACTTTGATCACTCTGCTCGCCGGTTGCGCTTCCAGCCCAGGCGGCATCAATACCGCCAAGACGTATCAGGTAGACGTCACACCTGTCACACACCCTCAAGGCGAGACACCCGCTTGGTGGTACCGCAGCGGTGCCGCCCGCGCCGCCGGCAATGGCGCCATGCAAGGGCGCGCGAAGAACGTCATCCTATTTTTGGGCGATGGCATGAGCCTGACCACCGTCGCCGCCGCCCGCATCCTGCAGGGGCAGCGTAAAGGGCAACCCGGCGAAGAAAACCTGCTGTCGTGGGAACACTTCCCCCATACCGCGCTCGCCAAGACCTACAACACCGATTCGCAGACACCTGATTCGGCTGGCACCATGACTGCGATCGCCAGTGGCGTGAAGACGCACATGGGTGCCATCGGTGTTTCCTCCGGCCGCCGCAACGACTGCGCCGACAGCCTGCAAAAGCCCCTGCTCACCTGGTTGGAGTTGGCCGATAGCGCGGGCTTGGCGACCGGTGTTGTTTCGACAGCGCGTCTCACGCACGCCACGCCCGCCGCGATGTACGCGCATTCGCCGGATCGCAATTGGGAAAACGACACCGACCTGCCGGCCAACGCCGTGACGGAAGGCTGCAAGGACATCGCGCAGCAGTTGCTGACCGCTTCGCGCTTCGGTCACGGTCCCACGGTAGCACTGGGCGGCGGCCGCGCCGAGTTCACCAGCACCGAACAACGTGACCCTGAGTACGACGACAAAGTCGGCGAACGCCTGGACGGACGTGACCTGACCGAAGAATGGCGGCGGGCCAATCCGCAAGGTGCGTATGTGTGGAATGCGCAACAGCTGCAGGCGGCCAAGAACGCGCCGCGGCTGCTGGGCTTGTTCGAACCGGATCATATGCAGTTCGAACACGATCGCCCCAAGGACACCGCCGGAGAACCTTCGCTGGCCGAACTGACTCGCGCGGCCATCGGTGTACTGTCGAACAATCCGGAAGGCTACGTGCTGATGGTGGAAGGCGCACGCATCGATCACGCCAACCACTACGGCAACGCCTACCGCGCGCTGGACGAAACTATCGCCATGTCCGATGCGGTACAGGCTGCGCTTGAGGCCACTTCGCGTGAGGACACATTGATCATCGTCACCGCCGATCATTCGCACACGCTTAACTTCGTCGGCTACCCGGTGCGTGGCAATCCCATCCTGGGCAAGGTCCGCGGTCAAGGCAGCGAAGACGACACGCCTGGCGACTGGGCTCGCGACCAGACTGGACAGACCTTCACCACGCTCAGCTACGCCAACGGGCCGGGCTATACCGGCGCCAGCAATCAACAGCCTGCGGGACCCAAGCACTTCCTGCATGCACCCAGCAATGTCGAAGCGGCGGAAGGCCGGCCCGACCTCGGCCACGTGGATACCGAGCATCCGGATTATCTGCAGGAAGCGCTGGTACCGCTGAAATCCGAATCGCACGGCGGCGACGATGTCGGCATATGGGCCATCGGCCCCGGCAGCGACGCCGTGCGCGGCACGGTGGAACAGAACGTGATCTACCACTTCGTCGTACAAGCCACCCCCAAGCTGCGCGAACGCCTGTGCGCCGCCAACACCTGCAACGCCGATGGCGTGCCGGTGGAATTGCCCACGCCAGGGGATTTCGAGAAGAAGTAAGGCTTTGTAGAGCTGAGCTGCGCCCCGCGATAACACCGAGTCAGTAGCAATGGGGCCGTCGCAACGGCAGACGATAGTGAGTAGCCGCTTAAGGCACTTCTCGGAGAGCAGAGGTTGCTTACATCCTCTTGGCGCGGCTGCTCTTGGTTCCGGAAATGTACCGCGAAGAGCAGCGGAGCAAGCTCCGCTCTACGAGAAGCGAACCGCACAAGCTGCACAGAACTGAGCTGACTGCTTCGCTCTATGTAGAGCCGAGCTTGCTCGGCTGCTTTGGCTTGGACGCCTTGACGCGAAGAGCAGCGGAGCGAGCTCCGCTCTACGAGAAGCGCCTTAAGCCTCTATCGCTATCGCCTGCCGTTGCGTACGAATCTCAGAACGGTTTCGCCAGCACCAACCACACCACACCGATCAATAAAAAAACCGGCGCTTCGTTGAACAGCCGCAGCTTGAACGAGGACGGCAGCGCTCGGCCTTTCTCGGCACCCTTCAACCAACGCCCGGCAATGATGAAGTGCGCCAGAAGCAGCACCACCAACGTCAGCTTGGCGTGCAGCCAACCGCCCGCGATGCCGAAGTAGAACCACAGCACCAAGCCCAGGATCATCGCGAGACCGAACATGTTGTGGCCGAACCGATACAACTTGCGCCCCATCAGCAACAGTCGCGCCTGCGTCTCGGACTGCCCCTGCGTTTCGGCCAGATTGACGAGAATGCGCGGCAGATAGAAGACCGTCGCCATCCACGCGATCACGAAAACGAGATGGAACGTCTTGACCCAAGGGTAGAGCATCGCTTTGTCCACGCTGGCCTTCTCCGCTGCTGGCAATGGGCCTGGATTCTCCGCTATTGCTATCTAGGCTGTCCAACCAGTGAGCGGTAGGCATTTAAATGCTTTTGCTTTACCTCCCCCTTTACAAAGGGGGCAAAAGCCGCATGCTTTCGACCGCCGGCCCCTCGTCATTTCTACTTATCGTTCCCCATCCATGCCCAAACAATACGACCAGCACTACTTCCAACATTGGTACCGCCAGAAAGATATCGGCGGGCCGCAGCGGTTGGCGAGGAAGGTGGCATTGGCGGTTTCCACCGCTGAGTACTATCTGGAGCGCCCCATCCGCACCGTGCTGGACATCGGTTGCGGCGAAGGCGCTTGGCGTGCACCGCTGATGAAACTTCGCCCAAAGCTGCGCTACGTAGGATTCGACAGCAGCGAATATGCGATCACCCGTTACGGACGTACTCGCAACCTGCATTTCGCACGATTCGGCGATTTCGAATTCCTGCGCCCTTGTCCTCCCGTGGATCTGCTGGTCTGTGCAGACGTGCTGCATTACCTGCCATCACGCGAGCTGCAGCGCGGCGTATCGGGTCTGGCTGATCTTTGCGGCGGTGTCGCTTTTCTGGAGACCTTTACCCGCGAGGACGAGTTCGAAGGCGACCACGCCGGCTTCCAGCCCCGCACTGCGGCCTGGTACCGCACGCAACTCCAGAAGCATGGCCTGCGCGCGGCCGGGTCGCACTGCTGGCTCTCGCCCGTCCTCGCCAGCCAGGCCGCAGCACTGGAATCGACCTGATTTTCTGCCTCCGGCCCCTACCTGAACGGGGAGCGCCCGGGAGAGCGGGGTTTGCGGTATGCTGCGGCGCAGCACATTGCACCAAATTCGGGATTTCCCAACCGCTATGAATCTTTACCAATTGCACGAACTCAGCCGCGCATGGATGGCGCCGCTGGTTTACATGGCCGAAGCGAATGCGCATATGTTTTCCACGCCGAGCAGCTGGTTGTCCAGCGTGCCGGGCGCCGATCAATTCGCCGCCGGCAACGAACTGATTTATCGCATCGGCAAGGATTACGAAAAGCCCGCCTGGGATATCCATGAAATCGAAGCCAACGGCCACACCGTGCCGGTGGTCGAGCAGGAAGTGCTGAAGAAGCCTTTCTGCCGTCTGCTGCGATTCAAACGCTACACCGATGATGCCGAGAGCATTGCGGCGCTGAAGGACGACCCTGCGGTATTGGTGGTGGCGCCGCTGTCCGGCCACCATGCCACCCTGTTGCGCGACACCGTTCGCACGTTGCTGCGCGACCACAAGGTCTATGTCACCGACTGGGTCGACGCACGCATGGTGCCTACCGAAGAAGGCACTTTCGGTCTGGACGACTACGTCGCCTATGTCGAGGAATTCATCCGCCACATTGGTGCCGAGAAGCTCCATGTCATCAGCGTCTGCCAACCCACCGTGCCGGTGCTGGCGGCGGTCTCGTTGATGGCAGCACGTGGCGAAGCGACACCGCGTTCGCTGGTGATGATGGGCGGCCCGATCGATGCGCGCCTCAATCCCACCCAGGTCAACGGCCTGGCCACGCGCAACCCGCTGTCGTGGTTCGAGAACAATGTCATCCACACGGTGCCGGCACCCTATCCGGGCCAGGGCCGGCACGTATATCCAGGATTCCTGCAACACGCCGGCTTCATCGCCATGAATCCCAGCCGCCACTTCATGTCGCACTGGGATTTCTACGCGAACCTGATCAAGGGTGACCTGCAGGACGCCGAATCGCATCGCCGCTTCTACGACGAATACAACGCCGTGCTGGACATGCCGGCCGAGTACTACCTGGACACCATTCAAACCGTTTTCCAGGAGTTCTCGTTGCCGCGCGGCAAGTGGAAGATCAAGGGCGAGCGGGTCGATCCTGCCGCCATCAAGAAGACGGCACTGATGAGCATCGAAGGCGAGTTGGACGATATTTCCGGACTGGGCCAGACCGCCGCTGCGCACGACCTTTGCACCGGTATTCCCAAGGCGCATCACCAGCACCTCACAGTGGAAGGCGCGGGCCACTACGGCATTTTCAGCGGCCGCCGCTGGCGCGAGAACGTCTATCCGCAAGTGCGCGATTTCATCGCCAAGTACGCGGCTTGAACCTTCGTCGTTTTAGACGGCGCAGCTAAGACGAAGCCCCGCTGACGCGGGGCTTCTTTTTTAGCGTCCTGGCGGAGCTCAGCTTTCCGAGCGACAACCCTGGGTAAAGCTCTTGTTTTCGGTTGCCACACCCCAACGCCCATCGGCCGCGCCGCACCCGGCTGTCCATCCTCCGACCAATGCTCCCTCCGGACTGAAGTAATACCAGGTGCCTTGCCAATTTGCCGAAGCATTGAATGAAGCGGCGGCCGGCATGACCAACAACAAAGCGACTGCGAAGTTCCGAATACGCATGTACTTCTCCTTTGGGTGATGCGGCTTACCTGCCGCGACGCAAAGGTAAGTGGATGGGTGTGGTGGTTCCGTTAACGCTGCCGATGGGCCGGAGCGCTACGGAGCGCCAACAGAAGCAGGAGTGCCGGAAGACTCGCAGGAGCGCCGTCCCGGCGCGAGCTCTTCGCTTCTATTGCGATCTGACAGGAAGAGCTCGCGCCGGGACGGCGCTCCTACCCAGTTTGCCAAGTAGTGTGAGCATGCCTGCCATGGCGTGGTGTTGAGGCCCTGCCCATTAACTCAGCGGAGTCGCATCCAGACTGCGTCCCTACTTCATTGCCGCCATAAAAAAGCCATCCCGAATCGGGATGGCTTTTACTTCGTTACCCGCAGCTCAAACCACCGGGTTGCGCACCAGCAGAAGCTTGGCGAACTGGCCATGTATCTTGCCGACGCCACGCGCCAGATGCAGGGTGGCGAACAGCATCAGGATGCCAACGATGCTCACCAGTGGCAGTAGCCAGGGGGCTTGTTCCGTCAGGCTCCACTCGAAGAACGTGACGTCGAAATAGTGGGGCAGAAGCAGACTCAACGGTGCGGCGACGAAGCTCAGCGAAACGCTCAAGCAGGTGACCACCAGGGTGAAGTACAAGATGCCCAACGGCAGCATCAACAGCATGTACAGCATCGCGGTCCAGGTGCGGGCATCGGTGAACAGTTCGCCGATTCGCGTCATCCATGGCTTGTCCCGTTGCGTGTACAGCGGGCGGCGCGGCATGCGTTCGCCCAGCAGCACTTCCACCATGCGTCCTTCCACCAGCGACAGCAAACGCACGGATGCAAGGAACAGCAGCAGCAATGGAATGCCGACGATCAGGATCAGCAGGCCGCCCGACACGCTGGCGCCGGTCACCACCCAGGTGAAGTAGAAAATACCCGTCGCCAGCGACAGCAGCATGTAGAACAGGGCGCCGTAGGTATGCGGATCGGCAGCAACACCGAAGAAGCGTCCCAGCACCGACTGGCGCTTGGGTGGAACGGGTGGCCGGAGCGCCCGTGTCACCGTCACTTCGGTATCGCGATAGATGTCGGCTACTTCCTCCGGCGCGCCGTAGCTGCCGGCGACCGATGCGATCACTTCCGCTTCGCTCTTGCCGGGCTGCTCGGCCAACTCGGCGCGCAGATATTCTTCCGCGTCGTAAAGCGCATCCTGGATCATCGCGGGATCGGCGCCGCGCAACGCCGCACGCAGTTGCTCCAGGTACTCGGGAATCGTGGTGGGCAAGGCGGTGGTGTTCATTCTGGAATCCCCATCAGGACGGAATCGACGGAATCGCGGGTCGCGCGCCAGGCAGCGGCCCATTCGCGCAGGGTGTGCCGCCCTGCTTCGGTGATGCGGTAGTAGCGGCGCGGTGGCCCGGATACGGACGGCTCGACGAAGCTCTCCAGCAGTCCGGCCCCTTCCAGGTTCCGCAGCACCGGATAAAGCGCACTCTGTTTACCGCTGAGTACACCCTCGCCCACTCGCTCCAGCTGCTTGGCGATCAGATAGCCGTACATCGGCTCTCCGGCTCGCGCCAGCACTGCCAGCAACGCCAGCGACACAGTGCCGGCACTCAGTTCCTTCTGGAACTTCTTCAGCTGGACATCGGATTCGTTCATGGCCTTCCCTTCATCCGTTGGACTACTAGGTTGTAGGCCACACTACTGTTGAGTTAGCTATAGTGAATGTGCCATTAGTCATTTGGCACTAATTTGGCCCTACGCCGCCTTTCGGCGCTGACGGGCAACCGAGCATGTGCGACGCTCCGCAAAGACGCTTGGCTGATGTCAGGAGCCTCGTCAGGGGAAAGTGGCTTTGTCTCAGCCAGGCATGCCACGCAAGCAGCACGCAGGGGAACCGCAAAGATGAACAGTGTGGGGATTTTTCCGACTTTAGTAGGCGCCAGCGGGGCCGATAGCTCTTCCATTGCGGATCCCCGCGGTTAGGCAATTCGGTAATGCAGTCGAACAATGTAAGCCGGTCGGTTGAAGCGTCGTGGGCGGGAACGCGGCTACGGCATGCCTGCCGAAAGCTGTTGCTGCTGCAGGCATTGTTCGCCTGTATCGCCGCACAAGCCAACGCACAGGAAAATCCCGCCGACCTGGCGAGCCTGTCGCTGGAACAGCTATTGGATCTGGAGGTCGTCACCGCATCTCGCTTCGATCAGAAAATCGATCACGCTCCTTCCGCCGTGCAGGTCATCAGCGCCCAGGACATCCGCACCCACGGTTGGCGCACCTTGGGCGAAGCACTGGAGAGCCTGCCCGGGCTGTATGTGAGCGATACCGGCCTGTACACCTATCTGGGCGCACGCGGCCAACTGCGCGCGGGTGACTACGACACGCGCTTCCTGCTGCTGATCGACGGCCATCGAATCAACGACCCGGTATTCAGCCAAAGCCCGGTGGGTACCGAATTTCCGTTGGACATGGCGTTGGTGGAACGTATCGAATACGTGCCCGGCCCTGGCTCGGCGGTTTACGGGTCCAACGCTTTCTTCGGCGTCATCAATGTCCTGACCAAGTCGCCCGGACAACCCGGCAGCGGCGAAGTGGCGATCGACGGCGGAAGCTACGGCACTCATGGCGCGCGGGCGGTGTTGTCCACCAGCGGCGCATGGGGCCAGACGTTGATGTCGGCCAGTCATTCGCATTCGCGAGGGCGCGACTTCTACTTCCCGGAATTCGTGGGAACGGAAACCAACGGTGTGATCTCCGACGGTGTAGTGCGCCACCAGGACGACGAGCGCAGCCAGCGTCTATTCTTGCGCCACATCGCCGGCGACCTGACGGTAATGCTGCTGGCCAGCGATCGCCGCAAGGACGATCCGGTGGCGCCTTATGGCCAGGCGTTCGGAATGCCCGGCGCCAACATCCAGGACCGCTGGATCGTGCTGGGCACGCAGTACAGCCGCGCGCTGAGCGACACCACACGCTGGCAGGCACAGCTGGACCTGATCGACTACCGCTATGTCGGCAACTACGCCTACGACGATCCGTACGCGGTCATCAACCGCGACATCTCCACCGGTCAATCGATCGTGCTGGGAAGCCGGATCGTTACGACATGGCCACGGCACACCATGGCCGCCGGCTTCGAAGCCCAACTGGACCGTGCGGTCGAGCAGCGTAACTTCGATGTCGAACCGTACATCAACTATCTCGAATCGAAGCACGATATTTCCAGCCTGGGATTTTTCGTCAACGACGAGTTCGCGATAGGCGGAGATTGGCTGCTCAACAGCGGCTTGCGCCTGGACCGCAACGATATCGGCACGCTCCGCTTGAGCCCGCGTGTCGCCTTGATTTCGGCACGTCCCGGCGGCACCACCTTCAAGGCGATCGTCGGCAAGGCCTATCGCTCCCCGAACGCTTACGAGCGCTTCTACAACCTGGATACCAACAACGGCAGCCAATGGACCGGCCCAGGGCTCAAGGCCGAAAGCATCCGGACAGCGGAGCTGTTCTTCGGACGCAAACTGGGCCAGCACAGCCGGGCGGAAGTCTCCCTGTACGACTACAGGTTGCGCGACCTCATCACCTTGGTGGGCGACGACGAGCTGCTCATGCTGGAAAACGCGGCAAGTGCGTCCACCACCGGCGCCGAGATGGCTTTTCTTTATCACTGGGAGAACGGCGCGCTGCTGCGTACCAGCTATGCCTACAACCGCGTGCGCGATTCACGGGGGGGTCCGGTGTTGAACGCACCCCGTGGCATCGCCCGGCTGTCGGCCACCGTGCCGCTGGGCAATGGCGTATCGGCGGCGGCAAGCACGCAACACATCAGCCGCCGTGCGACCAAGCTGGGTTCGGTGGACCACTACACCGTGGTCGATGCGAACCTGGTGTGGGAACCCACGCGCTTCCCGTTTGCGTTGTCGGCCGGTGTCCGCAATCTGCTCGATGAGCGTTATGCCGATCCTGTCGGGCCCGAATTTGTCCAAGACGCGATTCCCCGCCGCGGGCGCGAATATCGCGTCGAGCTGTCGTGGCGGTTCTGATGAGACCACCGCGCTTGCGCCCAGTCAGGCAGCCGTCCGGCAGAACCAGGGTACTGCTGACGCTGCTTGCGCTGCTGGTCGCCGGTCCACCGTCGGCCTTCGCGCAAGTGGACGAGTCGGCGCTGAAGGCCGCATTCGTCTACAACATCGTGGCGTTCGCCAGTTGGGACAGCGAAAGCGGCACGGGCGAGGGTACCGGCGCAATCATCGATCCCAACACGCTGGTGATCTGCACTGACGCGAACAAGTCATTGGACACTGCTCTCGCTCATCTGGCTGGCAGAGCGATAGGGCGCCGCCGCATCACCGTGCACGCTGCAGCCGCGGAGGGAACCTGCAACGTCCTGGTCCACGCCGGCCGCATGAATCCCAACTACACCCTGCCCCATGCATTGGTAATTTGCGATGGCTGCGACCTTCCGGACGGCACGACGGCCGTCGCGCTGGTCCGCGAAGGCAACAGGATCCGTTTCGATGTCGATCCTGCATCCGCCGCTAAAGCAGGCGTCAGTTTCAGCAGCCAACTGTTGCGGCTCGCCAGGCGAGTGATGTGAACGTATCTATTCCGAACACCCGGGCGGCGAACCTACGGTCCACGGCGGGCGGCGCCGGATTGGCATTGATCCTGGCCGGCGGCCTGTTGCTGATGCTGCAATACCTGAGCCTGCGGCGCGAAGCACTGGACGACGCGCGGGTGCAAGCCCAGATCATCGCGTCCAGCAGTGCCGCCGCGGTCATGTTCCAAGACTCGGAAGCCGCCGGCGACACATTGGATTCTCTCAGCACGTTGGCGTCCATCCATCGCGCTCGCATCAGCGATGCAGCAGGCAACGTGGTCGCCGCCCATCCACGGTCCGAGGACTCGGCACCGCTGGTCGATACCGAATGCGGCTTCGGCTGCGCCCAGGTCAGCGCTCCCATCGCGCTGCAGGGACAGCAGGTTGGCGTGGTGCAGCTGGAGCTTGATCTGCGTCGAGTACACACGCGCCTGCTGGGCTTGGCAGGCGCGTTCCTGATTGCCGCGATGGCGGCATTCGCGTTGACGTTGCCGTTGATGAAACGCATGCGCACACGCGTAAGCGAGGCCGAATCTCGACTGGAATACCTGGCGCACTTCGACCCGGTGACGGGACAGAAAAACCGGAATGCGTTCAATGCATGTCTGAATCGTTCGCTGCAGCGCGAGAGCGGCACACGCCAAGCGCTCATGCAGCTGGACATCGATCGCTTCAAGGAAGTCAACGACACGCTGGGGCATCTTGGCGGAGACGAACTGCTGCGGCAGGTCGGCAGTCGCATTGCATCGGCGATGCGGCCAGGCGACGAACTGTTCCGCCTGGGCGGGGATGAGTTCGGCGTGGTGATGAGTGCGGTGAAGTCGGCGACAGAAGCCCGCCTGGTAGCCGAAGCGATCCTCGACCAGTTCGGTGCACCGTTCCGTATCGACGGCCAGCAACTGATCGTCACGGCGAGCGCCGGCATCAGCTTGTGGCCGGATGACGCCGAACAGTTTCAGGAACTGGCCGGGAATGCCGATGCCGCCATGTATGCCGCCAAGCGCGAGGGTCGCAACCGGGTGGCGTTGTTCGAACCACGGTTACGCGAAGCGCAGATAGCGAAGCTGAAGCTGCAAACGGATCTTCGTCGTGCGCTGGAGCAGGACCAGTTCCAACTGCATTATCAGCCACAAGTACGCACCCAGGATGGCCGGCTGCAAGGCGCCGAGGCGCTACTACGCTGGACCCATCCTGAGTTGGGACGGATATTGCCGAGCACTTTCATTCCCATCGCCGAAGACTGCGGTCTCATCGTAGAAATCGGCCGCTGGGTTATTCGCGAGGCTTGCCGCCAAGCCGCCGTTTGGCGCACGCAGGGCTACGGCAATATCCGGCTGGCCGTCAATCTTTCGGTGCGCCAGACGCGCGATGAGCAACTGCCCGCCTTCATCGATTCGGTGCTGGCGGACACCGGCATGCCTCCGAACTACCTGGAGTTGGAGATCACCGAAAGCGTACTGATGGAAGAAGCCGACCTGGCGATCGCACAGCTGGCACGATTGCGCGCGCGTGGGTTGCATCTGGCCATCGACGATTTCGGCACCGGCTATTCGTCGATGGTGTATCTGAAGCGGCTCCCCATCGACAAACTGAAGATCGACATGACCTTCGTGCAAGCCATTCCCGGTGATGGCGAAGCGATCACCACCGCGATCCTGGCGATGGCTCACGGATTGGGTCTTGCCGTCGTCGCGGAGGGCGTGGAAACCGCTTCGCAATACGAATTCCTTCGCCGCGCCGGCTGCGAACAGGTGCAAGGCTTCCGTATCGGAGCGGCAGTACCTCCCGACGAGTTCGCCACGTGCTGGCTCTCTCCTTCGGCACGGCAGGATTTGCGGCTGGTTTGACCCGACCACCGCAGGGTGGGCCCAGGCCTACCCTATGCCAGCGCCACCCATAGGCATGCGGCTCCCCTACAATCGGGCGCACCACTACTCATCGGGTTCTCGCTCATGCGCCTTCGCCCTGCCTTGCTTGCCTGCGTTCTCGCCTCGGTCTGCTTGCCGCTGTCTGCGCAGGAAACGCCCAAATACAAGAGCGCCCAGGAAATCCTGGACGCTTCACCGGCCAGCGATTGGCGCACATTGGATCCGGCCAATACGTTGTATCTGGAACTGGAAGCGGGGCGCGTCGTCATCGAACTCGCACCTGCGTTCGCTCCCGAGCACGTGGCCAACATCCGCACGCTGGCGCGCGAAGGATTCTGGAACGGCTTGAACATCTACCGATCGCAGGACAATTTCGTGGTGCAGTTCGGCGACCCGGATGCGGAAGAGGCCGGAAAAGCCAAATCGCAAGGCTCGGCAAAAAAATCATTGCCGGCCGAATTCGCCCGCAAAGAAAAAGGCCTCAACTTCACCCAGCTGCCCGACCGCGACGGCTGGGCGCCTGAAGTTGGATTCGTCGACGACTTTCCCGCCGCGCGCGATCCGAAAACCGGAGAAGCATGGCTCGCGCATTGCTATGGTGCGCTGGGCGCCGGCCGCGGTGCCGAGCCGGATAGCAGCAACGGTAGCGAGCTATACGTGGTGACCGGGCAATCACCGCGCCAGCTGGATCGCAACATCACCCTGGTCGGCCGTGTTGTGCAAGGCATGGAGCTGTTGAGCGTCATCGTGCGCGGCCCCGCACCGATGGGGTTCTACGAAAAACCGGAACAGCGCACGCCGATCCAGGCGGTCCGGCTGGCCAGCGAAGTACCTGAAAGCCAGCGCACGCCGCTGCAGTTGCTGCGCACCGACTCGAAGACGTTCGCCGAAGCCACCGAAGCACGCCGCAACCGCCGCGATGGCTGGTACGTCCGCCCCGCCGGCCACATCGATCTGTGCAATGTGCCGCTGCCGGTGCGTACGCCGAAAAATTGATCGCGTAGGGCGGGTCTTGACCCGCCCTACGGCATTTCGGGGCGCTTGTGCGCTTCGACGATGATGCGCTTGTCCAGGATGCGTACGCTGCCGACCATTAGCAGGCGAAGATCACGAACGATGTAGTCGGCCAAGGTTTCATCGGCGATGTCGTCACCATCAATATCCAGCCGGAAGCCCTGCCCTTGCAGGCCGCCTCCGTTGCTGAAATCGATCTCGAAATCGAATACGACACGTTTCTGCATCTTCGTCACTCGTTATGCGCGCGGCGCACGTTGGCTGACGGCCACGCTGCCGAGGATCAATCCACCCGCAAGAACCATCATCGGCGTCACCGGTTCGCCCAGGAACATCCAGGCGAATGCGGCACCGAACAACGGCACCAGGTACGTCACCGTGGCCGCGCGCGCCGCGCCGATGCGCTGGATGAGACGGTAGTACAGCAGGAAGGCGTAGCCGGTGCAGAGCAGGCCAATGGCGATCGCACTGCCCCACGCTGCCGGCGGAATCGGAGCTGTCGGCCAATGCGTCGCCGCGAACGGCATCAGCAGCAGCGCCGCGCAGCTCAGCGTGGCCGCGGCCGCGGCGGCTGGCGGAATGCCACCCAGGTGCCTGCGCACCAGGTTCACGCCGACGCCATATAGCAACGCAGCGGTAGCGCCCGCAGCGACCGCTGGCCCAACGCTCAAGCCACCCGCTTTGCTGGTGGCCAGCACCACCACGCCAAGGAAACCCACCAGCAGCGCAACAGCGCGGCGCATACCGATCTTTTCGCCAAAGAAAACGAAGGCCACCAAGGCCGCGAACAACACCGTCATCGCGTTGCAGATCGCGCCAATCGCGGCCGGCGACCGCTGCGCCGCCCAGGCGAACAACAAGAAGGGAATCGCCGAATTGATGGCACCGATCAGCGCCAGCTTGGGCCACAGACCGCGGGAAAACGCCGCACGCTCGCGCCAAAGAAAAGGCAGCAGGATCAGCGCCCCCAGTACCAGTCGCACCTCAACCAGGGCGAACGCGCCAAATGGCTTGGCCGCCACCCGCATGAACAGGAACGACCCGCCCCAGATGGCACCCAGCAGCAGCAACTCCGCAGGGGTCCGCCAATCACGCACCAGCGGCTCGGAAACAAGCGCATCTACCGCACCACTGTTGCCTGCCATGACCGTTGCCTCGCTTTTGCCTGGCGCCATTCTCCCAGCAACCAAAGCCTTCACAAGCGGATATTATCGGGGCAAGCCACAAATCTGGTGCGTGTCTGATCATGAACCTACGTCCTTCCCTGCTGCCGGCGCTGGGTGTATTCGCCGCCGCCGCCCGCCATCAGAATTTCGCCCACGCGGCCGATGAGCTGCATCTCACCGCAAGCGCTGTCAGCCACCACGTGCGCAAGCTGGAATCCCTGCTGGGGGTGACCTTATTCCAGCGCCATGCGCGCGGAGTGAAGTTGACCACCGAGGGCCGACAACTGGCCGATGCCGCGACAGTCGCGTTGAACGACATCGAAGCGGTGGCCGCCAATCTGCACCAGACCGGCGACGTCGTGACCTTGCGCATCACCACGTTGCATTCGTTGGCCTACTGCTGGTTGCTGCCGCGGCTACCACGCTTCTGCGCCCAGCATCCCAACATCCGGCTCAGCCTGGATACCGGCACGGCACTGACGCGCTTCGATGAAGGCGGACCAGACCTGGGCATTCGGCATGGAACAGGACATTGGCCTGGGCTCACGGCGCACCACCTGATGGATGACGAGCTTTTCCCGGTTGCCTCGCCTGGCCTGGCCGGCGTTGCCGCCGTGCGAGAACCACGCGATATCGCACGACTGCCGCTGGTGACCGACTTGGCGCTGCAAGGCTGGCGCGATTGGTTTCGCGCGGCGGATGTGCGCGGATTGCGGCTGCCCGATATGCACAGTTTCAGCGACAGCACCGACGCGATGCGCGCCGCGGTGTATGGCATCGGCGCGGCGTTGGCGCGCAAGCATATCGCCACGCCTTATTTGCAGCGTTATGAACTGATCCGCCTGCCCGGCCCCGCACTGAAGGCGCGCTTCGCCTACTACGCAATTCATCCCGCCCACCGCCCCCTGCATCCGGCCGCGATTCTTTTTATCGATTGGCTGAAACGGGAAGCGCTGGACGAACGTACTCCGCTGCCGCCGATGCCGGATGGATTGTTGGGCAGGGAGTCGGTGGCGTGATTTTTCCGCTGCTGTCCTCATGGAATCTATGTAGGAGCGACGTAAGTCGCGATGAAGCTCCATCGGTAGAGCTTCATCGCGACTTACGTCGCTCCCACAAGGAATTCATCCGTGTTTTCGTAGAGCCGAGCTTGCTCGGCTGATTATTTCCGAAGCCGCTAAACAAACAACAGCGGAGCGAACTCCGCTCTACACCTCAAAACCTATACCAAAACCTTGCAAAGTAAGCCCGGCCATTCAAACCGAACTGCAGGCTCTCATAGATATGCCCGTTGTCGGTTTCGTTCGGGTCCTGACGCGTCGGGAACACATCGAAGATATTCGCGCCGCCCACCGTCAATTTGGCATTCTCGGTGAAGCTGTACGTCAGGCTGAGGTCTGCCGATGTCTTGGCGGCGTAGCGCTGATTGGGCACCGGCGGGCCGGAGAACGTGCCCAGCGTCTGCTTGCCGAAATGGATCACTTTCAGATTGGTGTTCCACTTGTCCCACTCATAGTCGAAGCCCAGCACTGCCTTGCTGCGTGGCGCACCATTTTCCACGAACAAGCGGTCGCGTTCGGGCAGCACCACTTCTTCACGCCCTTCGAAACCCGCAGGCAAATTCACGTTGGTCACTTCGGTCTTGCTGTAGTTGACGCCCAGATAGCTCGACAGCTTGCCCTCGCCCAGCGCCATGTCGTGCGAAAGCGTCAGGTCCACGCCTTCGGTACGGGTGTCCACCGCGTTGAAGAAGAAACGCGCCAAACCCACGCCCAGGTCTTCCAGGATTGGGCCGATATCCGGATCGCTGGTGTCGAAATCGCCGCTCAACACGATGCGGTCGTCGATGTCGATGCGGTACGCATCCAGCGTCAGCGACAGGTTGTCGCGCGGCTGCCAGGTCAGCCCCAGGGTGTAACCGCGCGAGGTCTCCTCGACCAGATTGGGAACGCCCGCCGCACGCGCCAGTTCGCTGTCGTTCGACGCGATCACCACATCCACTGCTTCGCCACTGATGAAATCGGTGATGGTGGAAGAGAAGTACTTCTGCTGCAGCGATGGCGCACGGAAGCCGGTGCTGACCGAACCCCGCAGCAGCAATGTGTCGCTGGCGCGGAACGCCGCCGCGACCTTGCCGTCCAGGGTGGAACCGAAGTCGCTGTAGTCCTCATAGCGGGCCGCCACGCTGGCCATGAAGCGATCGGTGAAATCGAGTTCCACATCCACGTAGCCCGCCCAGGCCTCACGGCTACGGTTGGTCACGTCGCTGGGCTGGAAACCCGGGAAACCCTGGCTGCCCGGGTTGCCGCCATCCGGACCGTCGACGTCGATGTACGAACCCGCTTCACCCGCACGGATGCGATAGTTCTCGTCGCGGTGCTCTAGACCGAAGGCGACATTCATGCCGTTGAGCACGCCATCGAAATAGCGCGACACATCGAAGTTCGTGGTGTTCTGCTTGAATGAGAAACCACCGGCGTCGAAGCTGCTCGGGCTAGTGCCCGCACCGCCGGTCAACAGGTCCAGATTGGCGATGGAAGCATTGAGCGTGTTGTTGATGGTGTAGCGCAACTCGTTGTAGCCGAACGTATGCGACAGGTCCCAATGCCATTCGCCCGCATCGCCGCGCAGGCCAACGATGGAATAGCGGTCCTGCAGATCGCCGTCGATAAAGGGCACGAAACCGTTGGGATACATCGCTTCGGAGTTGCGCGAAGGAATATCGTCCGAACCCACGCCACCGCGCGCGAACGCGGCCGATGATGCGTCGCGGCTCTGCATGCCGGCGGTGAAATAGAACTCCGCCACGTCACCCAGCGGAATATCGCCGTTGATGTAGAGCGTACGGTTCTCCACCTGGCTGTCGCCGATGATGCGCAGCGGATTTTCCGCGGTGGTGCGATTGGAGCGATCGCGATCCTGCCATTCGCCGGTGATGGCGAAATGACCTCCATTGGACATCTCCAACCCGCAGTACGCCGACGCCAACCAGTTCTCGCCGTCGCCACGCGAATACTCACCCCAGCCCAGCACGCTCTCGCAACCGGGGCGGCGCTTCAACGCGATGTTCATCACGCCGGCAATGGCATCGGAACCGTACTGCGCTGCAGCACCATCGCGCAGCACTTCCACGCGGTCGATGGCCAGCACCGGAATCGAGTTCAAGTCGGTACCGGTATTGCCGCGATTGCGAGCGCCGTAGATGTTGACCAGCGACACCGTATGCCGGCGCTTGCCGTTGACCAGTACCAGCGTCTGGTCGGAGCCGAGACCGCGCAGTGCGGCGCCGTCAATCAGGTCGGCGCCATCAGCACCGGTCTGGCGAGTGGAGGTAAACGACGGCGCGGTGTACTGCAGCGTCTGCGCCAGATCGAACTGCGCGCCCTGTTCGGCCAGCTTCTCCATCGGGATCACATCCACCGGCACCGGCGTCTGGGTATCCGAAGAGCGCTCCACGCGCCGCGAACCCAACACCGTGACCTGGTCCAGCGTCTTGGCCTCCGAGCCCTCCTCTCCCGTGGACGCTTCCTGCGCCGACACAGCGGTGGTCATTCCGTACAACGGAAGCATCAACGCCAGATTCAAAACGGTATAAAGCCGATTCCTTCGCATACAAGAGCCCTTGGATCAGTGAAGTAAAAAAGAGGGGGCGCAACACGGCCTGGTCCCGGAATCTACGCTTGGCTTGTCCATAGCGTCCAGTCGGCAGCGGGACCCTCCACCCGAACGTAATCGTGTTTACCGCCGCATCGCAGAGCGTGCCAATTCGTTATTTGGCTGGCTTCATTTACCGCCGCATGCGTGTTTGCGCAAGGGTAACGGATGGCAGATGCGCATGCATGCCCCAGTCTTTATGCTTGGCGTTCCCTGCTGCACAGCAACGAGAATCCCATGCGCAAAAGCCTGCTTGCCGTCGCTCTTCTTACCTCCTTGGCAGCCTGCCAGAAAGCCGAGTCCCCCGCCGCATCCGCCACCGGTGCCTCGCCTGCAACCGCCGAGTCCACTGCGGCGGCCGACGCCGGTTTCTCGGATCTGTCCAAGCGCGCACTGGAGGGCTGGCTGCAGCTCTCGCCCGTCAGCGCTACCCAGATTGGCGAGCATCGCTACGACGGTGAACTGGACGACCTAAGTGCCACCGGCCGGCAGAAAGGCCTGGAGTTCGGCAAGAAGATGCTGGCCGAGCTCGACGCACTGGATGTTGCGCAGCTTTCGCGCGAGAACCAGGTGGACGCGGCGATCTTGCGCAACCAGTTGCAATACGACGTCTGGAGTACCGAAACCCTGCAAAGCTGGGCCTGGGACCCGCAGGTCTATAACAACCTGGCCGGCGGCGCACTATACGGCCTGATGGCGCGCGAGTTCGCGCCGCTGCCAGACCGCCTGAAGTCGGCCACCGCCCGCATGGAAAAGATTCCTGCTCTGCTTGCGCAGGCGCGCGAGAACCTGGACCCGGCGCGAGTGCCCAAGCCGCACGCCGAAACCGTGGCCAAGCAGAACGCCGGCCTCTTGAGCATCGTCGACACCTTCATCACCCCGCACGTGAAGGAGCTCCCGGAAGCTGACCGCCAACGCCTCGAAGCGGCAACGGAAACACTGAAGAAAGCCGTCTCCGAACACCAGGCCTGGCTGGACAAGACGCTGGTTCCCAATGCCAAGGGCGATTTCCGTATCGGCGCGAAATTGTACGATCAGAAGTTGCAGTTCGCGCTGCTCTCATCGCTGTCGCGCGCCGACATCAAGCAACGCGCCGAAGGCGAACTCAAGCGCGTGCGCGAAGAAATGTATGGCATTGCCCGCACCGTGCTGAAGGACAAGCCGAACGCTCCCAACGCGCCCGACGCGCCGAGCGCGGACGAACAACAGAAGGTCATCGAAGCAGCATTGGAGCTGGCCTACGCCGAGCGTCCCGCGCGCGACAAGGTAGTGCCCGAAGCAGAGGCCGCGCTGGCCACGGCCACGGAATTCGTCCGCAGCAAAGACTTGGTCACGCTGCCCGATGCTCCGGTCGAAATCATCGAGATGCCGGAGTTCCAGCGCGGCGTGGCGGTGGCTTATTGCGATTCGCCGGGCCCGTTGGACAAGCACCTGAAGACGTTCTACGCGGTCTCGCCGATTCCCGAAGACTGGAACCAGCAACAAGTGGATTCGTTCCTGCGCGAATACAACAGTCGCATGATCCACCTGCTCAGCATCCACGAAGGCACGCCAGGCCACTATCTGGAAGGCTGGCACTCGGCCAAGTTCCCATCGATGCTGCGCGCGGTGCTGCGCTCGGGCATGTTCGCCGAAGGCTGGGCGGTCTATACCGAGAAGATGATGACCGACGCAGGCTATCTGGATAACGATCCGCTGTTCCGCCTGGTGCAGCTGAAGTTCTACCTGCGCGGCATCGCCAACGCCATTCTCGACCAGGGTGTGCAAGTCGACAATTGGACGCGTGAACAGGCGCTCGACCTGATGGTCCGCCAGACCTTCCAGCAGCAGTCGGAAGCCGAAGGCAAATGGCGCCGCGCCCAGCTGACGTCCGCGCAGCTGCCCACCTACTTCGTCGGTGCGCAGGAGCACTTCGATCTGCGCAAGGCGATGGAAGCCAAGCAGGGCGACCAGTTCAACCTCAAGGCCTACCACGACCAGGTGCTGTCCTACGGCGCGCCGCCGGTGCGTTTCGTCCGTCAGTTGATGTTGGACGAGCCGATCAAGTAAGCCATGAAGCCGGCGGCAAAACCGCCGGCTTCACGCGTGTCGCTTTTGTAGGAGCGGCGTCCCGCCGCGAGCTCTTCCCACCAGATCGCGGTGAAAGCGAAAAGCTCTTCAACAACGAAGCTGGTCAAAGCTCGCGGCGGGACGCCGCTCCGCGCCCCCGAAGGCCATCGACGTGCACGATCAAGAGCGCGCCGCAGCGCGTCCGGATGGCGAACGCTCGCGCTTCAATTGCTCCTGGTTTTATGGCGACCTGACGGAAGAGCTCGCGGCGGGACGCCGCTCCTACAGAAGCAATCGCCGCTCCTACAAGGCGACCCGCAACGCCGACCTGCCCCGATAAACACCCGCTTCACCGCATTCGGCTATCCTGCGGCAAACCGCTTCGGGCACCGCCATGAACTTTGTTTCCATGGTTCCGACCGCGCCGCTAACCGGCGTGGTGCAACAGGTCTGGGACTGGGAAGCCCCGTCCCGGGCCGATGCGTTGGAGCGGCTCCTGCCGATGCCCAATGCCGCATTGGTCATCAATCTGTCTGAAGACGAATCGCGCGTTTATGACGAAAACCACCAATGCCACCGCTATCTCGGTGCGGCATTGGATGGTCCACGCAACCTCAGCAGCATCATCGACACGCGCGAACAGGTGGCGGTGATGGGCGTCGTATTCCGTCCGGGCGCGGCCGCCGGTTTTTTTCGAGAACGCATGGATGCGCTGGTCAATCGCTGCGTAAACCTGGAAGACCTTGCCGGTAGCGAAGCCGGCTATCTTCGCGAACGGTTGCTGGAAGCCGGGACCGCATCGCGCCGCTTGCGAACGCTTCTGAACTGGCTGGCGCGACGATGCTCTACCGCGCATGCGATTCCTACCTGCGTCACGCATGCACTGACGGCATTGGAACACAGGCCGGCCATGGCCACGCTGGTGTCCACCGCGCGTGAACTGGGCGTCTCATCGCGCAGTTTGGGCGAACAGTTCCGCCACCACGTCGGCATGACGCCAAAGCGCTACCTGCGCGTCCAGCGCTTTCACCGCGTAGTGGCGCGCGCCTCTGCGATCAGCGAACGCGACTGGGCCGATATCGCGCTGGAGTGCGGCTACTTCGACCAGGCCCATCTGTCGCACGAATTCCGCGAGTTCTGCGCCATGTCGCCCACGGAGTTCGCTCGCCAAGGCTATTGGAACCGCCATATCCCACTGCAATGAACGCAACCGGGACTGACCGTTCCGCATCCGGCAGCCCACCGATCAGAGGAGAACGCCATGACGCTCGCCGCCGATACCACCGCCACCATCATTCCCTGCCTCCGTTATCGCAAAGCGCATGTCGCGATCGATTGGCTCTGCAATGCCTTCGGCTTCGAGCGCCGCGCGGTATACGCCGATGCCGATACCGTCCACCACGCGCAGCTGACCTTCGGCAACGGCATGATCATGCTGAGCTCGGCCGGCGACGCAGGCAGCGAATGGACGAACCATATCGTGCAACCCGCCTCCATCGGCATGAAGCAGACACAGGGCCCCTGCGTGATAGTTGCCGACGCCGATGCGCACTACGCCCGCGCCAAGGCCGCGGGCGCCGAGATCGTCATCGAGATCGCGGACCAGGATTACGGTGGCCGCGGCTACGGCTGTCGCGATCTGGAAGGCCATCTTTGGTGGTTCGGTAGCTACGACCCCTGGAAAGACGAAACCGCTGGGTCTTGAGTCGCGGCGTCCCCGTGCGTGAGGTCCGCGAGTGGAAGCCGGCGGATGAGCGGCCCATCCACAGGGCAAAAAACCGCGTTTTGTTCACCATCGTGAGGGTGCGAGCAACCTTGTGTTGCCCGCAAATGTGACTTACATTCGGCCCGACATCATGGCGCCGCTGCAGCGACATTGTTCCTGCCAGCGACACGGCACGTTCAAGAAGGACCGCAAGGGGAATACGGTTCAACGATCCGCCCGACACGTCTTGGCCTGACCGCCCCCAGGGAAAGGCTGCACACATCCGGCACGCTGCCAAGTCGCAGCGCTGAGAATGCGAAACAAGCGATCGAGCTTTCGCTGAGCCTCCAGTTGGAACCTCCACAGCTGCCGTGATGTCGCGGCGATTGTGGGATCGGAACAGGATGCACTGATCACCGGGGCTGAAGCGTATGGGGAAACATCAAGGAGAAGCCGCATCCGGCGCCACGGCGGGCCCGAAGCGATATGCGCTGCTCGTATTGCTGGTCGGATTGGGGATCGCCGTGTTGGCGGGTCTTCAACTGGATCGCAGCAACGGCGAGGAACGCCAGGCTCGTTTCCAGGCACTGAGCCACCGCGTCGCCGGCGAACTGAAGACGCGCATCAGCATCTACGAAACCGGATTGCGTGGAGCACGCGGCGCGGTTATCGCCGCGGGTGGCGAATCCGTCACCCGCGAACGTTTCCGCGAATACAGCCAGTCGCGCGACTACAAACGCGAATTTCCCGGTGTACGCGGCTATGGCTATATCCACCACGTCCTGCGCGCGGAGGAAAACGCATTCCTGGAAATGGCTCGCCTGGACGGCACGCCGGCGTTCGCCATTCAACACATTGCGCCACACGACAACGACCGCTTTGTCATTCGCTACATCGAACCTGAAAGCAGCAATCGCGAGGCGATCGGTCTGGACATCGCCTCGGAAGCCAATCGCCGCTCCGCAGCGATCCAGGCGGCGCGCAGCGGTATGCCAACCCTGACCGAACCCATCACGCTGGTGCAGAACGCATCCAAGCCCCTCCATGGCTTTCTGCTGTTGCTGCCCATTTATCGCGCCGGTGCCGCGACCGACACGCCTGAGCAACGCTGGCAATCCACCTTCGGATGGTCGTTCGCACCCATCAGCATCGACGAAGTGCTCCACGATTTCGACTTGGCGGAAAGTGACTACTCCCTGGCGTTATGGGATAGGGACACCCCACCGCCCAAGGCGCCGTTCTATTTCACCCGTGACTACCAGCAACCCCCGGCGTCCGGCCTGACTGACCGGCAGCCGATCACCGCGTATGGCCAACAGTGGCAGTTGGGAATCAAAGCCCGGCCTTCGTTCGTCGCCGGCCTCAATCAGACATCGCCTGGCGCGGTCGGCGGCGCCATCGCGGCGATAGCGTTGCTGGTCTCGGCCCTGGTGTATTTTTTCCTGTTGAACCGGCAGCGCCGCTACCAAGTGTCGCTCGACCAGGCCCGCATGGCGGCGCTGGTGGAAAGCTCAAGCGATGCGATTCTCGCGGAGGACACCCATGGCGTGATAACTCATTGGAATCGCGCCGCCGAGCGCATGTTCGGTTATTCGCCGTCGGATGCGATCGGCCAGCCGCTACGTGAACTGATCGCACCACCAGCGGAGCAGGCGGACCACCACGATCTGCTCGGGGAAATCCTGTCGGGGCAGACGGTGGCAAGTTTCACCAGCCAACGCCGGCACCGCAGCGGACATCTTATCGACGTGCTGGTCAGCGCATCCCCGATTCCTGGCAGAAACCGAAGCATCGTCGGCGTGTCGCATATCCTGCACGACATCACCGACCGGCTGCGCGCGGAGGAACGCTTCCGGCTGGTCGTGGAGGCGTCTCCCAGCGCGATGCTGATGATCGATCAGGACGGCGTGATGGCGCTGGCCAACCGCAAAGCAGAGGAACTGTTCGGCTGGCCGCGCCGCGAACTGGTCGGCTGCCACATCTCCAAGCTGCTGCCGCCTTCGGTGCACGGCCATCACGGCGACTATATACGTCGCTATTTCCAACAGCCGGAAACACGCCCCATGGGCGCCGGTCGCGATCTGTTCGGACTTCGTCACGATGGCACGCTGGTGCCTGTGGAAATCGGGCTTAATCCCATCGAGACCTCCGATGGCAGATACGCGCTGGCTTCCATCATCGACATCTCCGAGCGCAAGCGCGCCGAAGCGCACGTGATGGAGTTGAATGCGACGCTGGAACAGCAGGTGGCGGAGCGTACTGCGCAGATCCAGACCTACTCGCTGTTGCAACGCGCCATCCTGGCCCATGCCGGCTACGCGATCATCGCTACCGACAACCACGGCACCATCACCCTGTTCAATCCGGCTGCCGAAGCCATGCTGGGCTATCGCGCGGACGAGGTAATCGGCCACCGAACGGTCGCCGCGATTCACGACCCTGGCGAACTGACCGCGCGCACCCACCCATTTCCGGAAGTCGTTGATGCCCGTTCTGAAAAAGGCGACACCGATGAATGGATCTTCGTCCGCAAAGATGGCTCGCGGCTGCCGGTGCTGCTGACCCTCAGCACGCTGCGCGGCGAAGACGGCGAAGTCATCGGTCATCTGCGCGTTGCCGTCGATCTGACCGAACGCAAATCCAGGGAGCAGCAGTTGCACCAGGCGATGAGCGCGGCGGAAAGCGCCAATCGCTACAAAAGCGATTTCCTGGCGAACATGAGCCACGAGATCCGCACGCCCATGAATGCCATCCTGGGCATGGTTTACCTGCTGGAGAAAAGCGAACTTCCACCGGCCGCCCAGGACATGGCGCGCAAGATCAACAGCTCGGCGCGCTCCCTGCTGGCCATCATCAACGACGTGCTGGATTTCTCCAAGATAGAAGCTGGCCGGATCGAGCTGGAGAACGAACCGTTCGACCTGGGCGAAGTACTGGAGAACATGGCCACGCTGATGTCGTCCGCGGTGGGCACCAAACCGGTGGAGATGGTGGTGTCGCCACCGCCACCCGGTGCGCGCTGCCTGAAGGGCGATGCGTTGCGTCTTGGGCAGGTGCTGATCAACCTGGTGGGCAACGCCATCAAGTTCACCGAACGTGGCGAAGTGATGCTGGCCGTGCGCCGCCTGAAAACCAGCGAAGTGGGAAAAGTCAGCCTGGAGTTCTCGGTGCGCGATACCGGTATCGGCATTCCCAAGGAGAAGCAGGACCTCATCTTCTCGGCCTTCAACCAGGTGGATACTTCCACCACCCGCAATTTCGGCGGCAGTGGACTGGGCCTGACCATCAGCCGACGGCTGGTGAACCTGATGGGAGGCGAACTGCGGGTAGACAGCGAGCCGGGACGCGGCAGCGAATTCTCGTTCGTCATTTCGGTGGAGCCGGACGAATCCTTCGGACCGGACAACGACCGCGAACTACCGCACCAGGTGCTGGTGGCCGACGACCACGATCTGGCGCGCGACAATCTGGTCGCGATCATCCAGAGCTTTGGCTGGAGCGTGCAGGCGGTCGACTCGGGCGAAGCGGCGATCGCCGCAGCCGCACACGACACCAATGAGCACAGCGATGCCGCCGATCGCTACGACATCATCCTGCTGGATTGGCAGATGCCCCAGGTGGACGGATTGGCCGCCGCCGAAGCCATCCGCAAGCAGGCCGGCACGCAACGCCAGCCCATCATCATCATGGTGACCGCGCACGAAAGGAAACTGCTGGAGCAGAATCTGAAAGGAGACGTCATCGATGCGGTGCTCACCAAGCCCGCCACCGCGTCCTCGCTGTTCAACGTCATCATGGATTCGCTGGCCAAGCGCGGCCGCCACGCCGCCCCGCGCAAGCGCGGTCCCCGGCACGCGCAGCGATTGAGCGGCATGCACCTGCTGGTAGTCGACGACAGCGACATCAACCGGGAGGTCGCGCAGCGGATACTGGAAAGCGAAGGCGCGCTGGTGGAACTGGCCAGCGACGGCCGCGATGCGCTCGACTGCATCGCCAGCGGTCCAGGGCGCTTCCAGGTGATCCTGATGGACGTGCAGATGCCCGAGATGGATGGCTACGAGGCGACCCGGCGCATCCGGCAGATTCCTGCCATGGCGCATCTGCCAGTCGTCGCATTGACCGCTGGCGCCTTCAAGCGCCAACAGGAGGCGGCATTGGCTGCCGGCATGAATGCGTTCGTCGCCAAGCCTTTCGAGGTGGACGAATTGGTGGACGTGATCGTTCGCCTGAGCCCGCCCCGCCCCCATCATGCGTCGCCGTTGGAGCTGACGATCGAGAACGCGGACGACGTACCCGCGGTGGCCGACGAAGAAGGGCCGGACCCACAGTTGCTGGACGTGCAGCGCGGCTTGGCCTATTGGCGAGAAGAAGCCCCGTACCGGAAATACCTGGCTCAATTCGGCAGGAATTACCCGCATGCGGCGCAGGAGATCGGTGACCATCTCCACCGCGGCGAGCGGGATGCCGCCGCGTCCTATGTGCACAAGATGCGCGGTGCCGCCGGATCACTGGCGCTACCCACCGTGGCGTCCATCACCGCGGAACTGGAGACGGCGCTGCACGGCAGTGGCGATGTATCCGACTTGCTGGAGGCACTGCAGCTGGCGTTGCGCGAGACGTTGGCGGACATCGCCAGCTATGCCGGGGCGGCTACGGTCCCTGACGCGGCTTCGCCCGCTGAAGACAAACCTTTCGCCGCGGAGAACGCGCCTCAGCTTCGCCAATACCTGCGGACATTGCTGCAGTCACTGGATAGCGACGATCCAACGCAGATCGAGCCGCGGTTGACGCCGTTGAACGGATTGGTTCCTCCTGAGCGATTGCGCCGACTGCAGAAATGCATCGATGAATTCGACTTCCGCTCGGCCGAAACCGTGGTGAAGGACTGGTTGGCCGCGTTGCCGGGCGAAGCCATCGTCGATCCAGAAGCCGCCACATAGCCAGACAGCAATCCAGCGCGCCAAGGAGCTCCTATGCCCAATCGCCCTATCCTCTGTGTCGACGACGAGCCCAATAATCTCGCGCTGATCCGCCAGGTGTTGCAGGAGGAATACAGGCTGGTCTTCGCGCGCAACGGCGTCGAGGCGCTGCAGGCCGCCGCCAAGCACGTGCCTTCGCTGATTCTGCTGGACGTCGACATGCCGGATATCGATGGCTACACGGTGGCCAACACGCTGAAAGGCGATCTCAAGACCGAGCACATTCCCATCATCTTCGTGACGTCCCTGGACAAGGAAGTGGACGAGCGCGAGGGCTTCGCGTCAGGCGGCGTGGATTACATCGCCAAGCCGGTATCGCCCTACATCCTGCGCGCTCGGGTACGCACGCACCTATCGCTGGTGCGCGCCTCGGCGTTGAACAGAAGCTATCGCGACGCTATCCAGATGCTGGGCATGGCTGGCCACTACAACGACACCGACACCGGCACGCATATCTGGCGCATGGCCGCCTACGCGCGCGCGCTGGCCGTCGCCGTGGGCTGGGACCAGGAACGTGCCGCCCTGCTCGAACAAGCCGCGCCGATGCACGACACTGGCAAGATCGGCATCCCCGACGCCATTCTCAAGAAGCCCGCCAAACTGGACGAAGACGAGTGGAAGATCATGAAGACCCACCCGCGTATCGGCTATGAAATCCTGAGCAAAAGCGAAGCGCCACTGTTCCAGCTGGCCGCTGAAGTGTCGCTCTATCATCACGAGCGTTGGGACGGAGGAGGCTACCCGAATGGATTGGCACGCGAAGACATCCCCGAGTCGGCACGTATCGTCGCCGTCGCCGACGTGTTCGACGCACTGACCACGCGGCGCCCTTACAAGGAGGCCTGGCCGTTGGACCGTGCCATGGAAGCCTTGGAGTCCGCCGCCGGCAGCCACCTGGATGCACGCCTGGTTTCGGCATTCCGGGAGATCCTGCCCAACATTCTTGCCATCAAGGAATATTGGGATGATCAGGCACGGGACCAGATGGCTTGAATCAGATTGCCCGTCCTTGGAAGTCTGATCGGTGTCCAATCTCAGCTATCTATCACCCGTGAAATCACCGAAGTCGTCATGCGGATTGCGGCGGCGATTTGACACAAACGTAGGTAGGCAAGCGCTTGCTTCACCCAAGAAGAACAACACGGGAATTGGACAGCGAATCCACGATATCGCCGGTATGATCTAAGCCCCTTTCCTCTCGTCCGATTCCGCGCCAACGATGAGCGATCTGTTCTCCACCCAAAAAAACATCCCCGCTCACGGCATCCGCGTGGGTATCGGCGGTTGGAACTTCGCGCCCTGGCGCGACAACTTCTACCCCGCCGGCTTGGTGCAGCGGCGTGAATTGGAGTACGCGAGCCGCCACGTCACCGCGATTGAGATCAACAGCACCTACTACGGTACGCAAAAGCCAGCCACCTATGCGAAATGGCGCGATGAAGCGCCGGAGGATTTCGTGTTCTCCGCCAAGGCGCCCAAGCGCATCATGCAGGCGCGCTCATTGGCCGGCGCGCAGGCGCAGATCGAGGACTTCATTGGTGGTATCAGCGAACTGGGCGACAAGCTTGGTCCATTGGTTTGGCAATTCGAAAAGGGCCGCAAGGTCGACCGGGACGACTTGGCGGGCTTCCTGCAGTCGCTCCCACGCAAGTCAGGCCGCCACCGTTTGCGCCACGCCCTGGAGCTCCGCGATCACGCCGTCATCGACAACGAACTACTGGCGCTGGCGCGGCGCCACGACGTGGCAACGGTATTCACCGATTCGGACGAACATCCTTCCTTCGCCGACCTCACCAGCGATTTCGTATATGCCCGGCTGATGCGTTCCCGTCCTATCAGTACCGGCTATCCCAATCCCGACCTGGACCAATGGGCGAAACGCGCCACGGAATGGGCAGCCGGCGGCGACCCGCAAGACCTGCCGCACATCGGTCCGGCCGCACCATCGGCGAAGCGCGAAGTCTTCATCTATTTCATCAGTAGCGCGAAAGAACGCAACCCAGCCGCCGCGATGGCGCTACTGAAGCGACTGGAGGATGCGTGAAGCACACGCGCGACAGAGCGCGCGTGACCGATGAATGTTTCAGTACGCCGGTGGACGCCGTGCGATCAGATATACCGACACACTCATGCCGACCAAGCAGGTAAACGCAACGTAGTGCGCCGGAGCCAGGCCGCCCAACGCCTTCGACAGATAGCCGATCAGTGGCGGCGTCAATCCGCCAAAAACGGCATAAGCCACGTTGTAGGAAAACGATAATCCCGAGAAGCGGATCACCGGCGGAAACGCCGCTACCATCAGCGCCGGCACTACACCCACGACGCCGCAGAAGAATCCCGCCAACGCGTACAGGGCAACGAAGTGCTGTCCGCCGCCAGAGGCAAGATACAGATACAGAGCATAGGTACAGCCGGCCAAGGCCAACGAGCCAGTCAGTAGCGAGCGCGCCACGCCGAAGCGGTCCACGGCCCAACCCGCGGCCAAACAGCCGAATATCAGCGACAAGGTCGCCATGCTGTTGCCGCGAAAGACCAGTGCTGGCGGCACCTGGAACAGCGTCTGCGCCAACGTCGGCGTCATCAAGATCACCACCACGATCGCGGCAGTCAGCTGCCAGGACACCAGCATGGAAATAGCCACTGCGCCACGGTGATGAGCCAGCACCTGCTTCACAGGCAGACTTTGCGCCAGTTGCCGCCGCTCGCGCATTTCTGCAAACACGGGCGTTTCATGCAACCAGCGACGCAGCCAGACGGCGATGAAACCGAACACCCCACCCAACAGGAACGGCACTCGCCACACCCACTGCAACACCTCTGGTTGGGTAAATCGGGTATTGATCCACGCCGCCAGCAACGAACCGATCAGAATCCCGGCGGTCAATCCCGCCGTGAGCGTGGCGCAGGCAAAGCCGATACGGCCGCGCGGCACGTGTTCGGCCACGAAGACCCAGGCACCCGGCACTTCGCCACCCACGGCGATACCTTGCAGGACGCGCAGCACCAGCAGTAGCACCGGCGCCAGCACTCCAATCTGCGCGTACGTCGGCAACAAGCCGATCAGCAACGTCGGTACCGACATCAGCAACACGCTGAGGGTGAACATGCGTTTGCGCCCGACCAGATCGCCGAAATGCGCCATCACGATTCCACCCAGCGGACGCGCCAGATAGCCAGCGGCGAAGATGCCGTAGACCTGCAGTTGCGACAACCACGGCGCAGTGCCTGCGGGAAAGAACAGCTGGCTCAGTGCCTGGGTAAAAAAGACGAAGACGACGAAGTCGTAGAACTCCAGCGCCCCGCCCAGCGCGGACAACGCCAGCGTCTTGGCGTCGCCGCGATTGAAGGGCCTGTTGGCCCCATTCTCAATAACGCTCGTCATTGGTCTCCGCCGACATCAAAAACCGCGCGAACATCGCATGTCCGTTCCATATCGTCCAGCCCGTCCACGTGGGAGCGGCCACCAGGCCTTTGTAGGAGTGCCGTCCCGGCGCGAGCTTTGACCAGCTTCGCCGTTGAAGCGCTTTTCGCTTCTATTGCGACCTGAAGGAAGAGCCCGCGGCGAGACGCCGCTCCTACCGCCGGGACGGCGCAGGCTGCCGACCTACAACGACGCCCTGGGTCGACGCCCAAGCAGCCGATCCACTCCAACCAATAACAAGCCCACCACCACGAATAGCAGCAACATGCCGGCGGAGTTGATCAACACTTTCGACCAGCCCAACTGCGCCACATCGATGAAGGGATACGGATACTCCTGCACCCACGCGCCACGCAGGAAAGCCCAGCACACGTAAAGCGCGGGAAAGATCAGCCAGATTGGCACCTGCCGCCCGGACAAACCGCCGTGCGGTGCGCAACCCAGCCACCACGCCAAATACAACAATGGCACGGCGTAGTGCAGACCGGTGTCGGCCCACCATTGCGCACCTTGCGGGTTCCACAGATGCCTCAGAACGAAAAAGTAGATTCCGCCGGTAACCGCGATATACAGCGCGACGCCACCGCGCACGGTCAGCGAGGACAAGAACCCGGGTCGTGCCAATACCGCGTGCGTCGTCACCAGCACGACGGCGATGTTGCTGAGGATGGTGAAGTAGCTGAAGTAGCGCAGCGTTCCCAGCCCGACCCCGAGATTCTCTTGCGTCACTCCCAACATCAACACGTACTGCAGGACCAGCGACGCCATCGCCACCAGGGCGACCAGCAGGGCGAATACGCGGCCGGCGACACCGATTCCCGGACTGCCCAGCATGCGCTTGCTCCTTGAAGAGTCGGCCAAGAATGCCATGATTGCCCTCGTAGAGCCGAGCTTGCTCGGCTGCTTTTTCTTGAACCCCTCGAAGAACAGCAGCGGAGCAAGCTCCGCTCTACGGCGAAGAGCGGCTATTCGCTTCCGCCTGCCGTTGCGACGGCCTCATCACCACTGACACGGCGTCATCGCGGGGCGCGCTCCGCTCTACAAACGCCCGCTTGCTGGGGAGCGCTTCCGCTTTGCCGGCTTCCGCGCCGCCCCACGCAAAGCAGCCGCCCACGCCAGCCGCGCCCAGGGCAGCATGTCCTGCGCTGATTCGAACGCCTCGGCCGGCGGAGACCAGTAACTTGTCGTTACCGGTTTACCTTTGCCCGTATAAACAAAAGGCTCGCCACCGGCGGCCTGGAACTGCGGCCGCGTCTGCTCATCCGTCTTGAGGAACAACGCCTCGCCAACGATCAGGCCGATGATGATGTCCTGGTGGTACAGCCCCTGGCCGCCGAACATCCTTCGCAGATCGACCGGCCCCAGACCCGCGAACAGATCCGACAGAAAAACCGTGTATTCGTCATCCATTGCGAACTCCACCCGAACGGCTCTCACTGATGGCGAGCAGCATAAGCCGGCATCGGCGACAATACGAACATGCCGATGACGCCGACCTCCAAAGCCCAGCTGCAAATCCATTTCTGCGTGTTGCTATGGGGGTTCACCGCCATCCTGGGCAAGATGATAAGCATGCCGGCGCTGCCATTGGTGTGGTGGCGCATGCTGCTGGTGGTCGTTGCGCTGGCGCTGCTGCCACGGGTGTGGCGCGGCTTGCGAGCCATGCCACTGCGGCTGGTGCTGGCCTATTCCGGTATCGGCGCCTTGGTAGCGCTGCACTGGCTGACGTTCTACGGCGCCATCAAGTTGGCCAATGCTTCGGTAGCCGCCACCTGCATCGCGCTGGCACCGGTGTTCACCGCGGTGGTGGAACCCTGGTTGACCAAGCGGCCTTTTTCACCGCGCGAACTGGCGTTCGGCCTGGCGGTGCTGCCGGGTGTGGCATTGGTGGTGGGCGGCGTTCCCGACAGCATGCGCGTCGGCGTCGCGGTAGGCGCCGTGTCGGCCTTGTTCGTGGCATTGTTCGGGTCTTTGAACAAGCGTCTCGTGGACCATGGCGATCCGCTCACCGTAACCGGTGTGGAACTAGGTGCGGGCACGCTGTTGCTGACCGTGCTGGCTCCGTTGATGCCAGTGATTTTTCCGTCTTTCGCCGGCGACGTGTTTGTCCTTCCAGGGCTGCAAGATGGTGCACTGCTGCTGGTGCTGTCGCTGCTTTGCACACTGCTGCCATTCGCTCTGTCGCTGGTAGCGTTACGCCATCTCAGTGCTTACTCGGTGCAATTGGTAACCAATCTGGAACCGGTCTACGCCATTCTGCTGGCCATGGTGCTGCTGGGTGAGCAGCACGAACTGACACCACTGTTTTATCTGGGCGTGGCAATCATTCTCCTCGCGGTATTCATCCATCCATTGCTAGGCAGAAAAAAACCACGGGAAAACGTGCAGCACCCCGAAGTACTGGGCACGTCGGAAGCCAAGGGAATGGTCGATTGAGCTGGAGTTGGAGCTGGAAGTCCGACGTCAGGAAATGCTCCGCTTCGCCTCCCCTTTTTTAAAGGGGGATGACCCGCCATTCGGCCGTTGTAAGGCGTTTGAGGGGATTTGCTTTGGCTTCCAAAACAAGCCCTAGCGCACCACCGTCACCGGTATCTCGCTGCTGGAAATAACCTTCTGCGTCACCGAACCTACGATCAGGCTTTTCAGGGCACCGCGTCCGTGCGTTCCCATCACGATCAGATCGGCCCGACTGGATTTGGCCTGCTTGAGAATTGTCGCCGCGGGCTCGCCCACCAACGGACGTTCGGCGAAAGCCAAACCGGCTCGCTTCAGCACGGCCCTGGCCTTCTTCAGCGCCACCGCACCATTGTCCGCGTGGTATGCGGCCAAGCCTTCTTCGCCCAGTTCCAAGGCAACGGCCTTCGCCAATGGTGGGTCGACATATAACAAAGTGATGGTCGGCTCAGCTTTCAACCATTTGCTCAGGGCCACCACATGGTGAGCCGCCTTCAGCCCGGTTTCGCTACCGTCTACCGCCAACAGGATTTTCATCGTCGTACTCCGCGGATGGCAGCGGCAATGAGCCGCCTTTCGGCCTGAAGAATACGCCTGCTGCAACGAGCGGGCTATTGACGAAGATCAAACACGCGCCACTTGGCGAGCCGGTGGGATTCCGCTTCACTCCTCGCCCGGTTCACCACTCTTGCTGTTGCGGCAGCAGGCCCTGCAGTTCCTGATCGGTGAGATTGCGCCATTGACCTGGCTTCAATGCGCCCAGTTTGATGTTGTCGATACGCACGCGGCGCAATTGGGTCACACGGAAATCGAAGGCAGCCGCCATCAATCGGATCTGCCGGTTCAGCCCCTGGGTCAGCACGATGCGAAAACCGAACTTGGCGATCTTGCCGGTCCGGCAAGGCAAGGTGTTCTTGCCGTGGATGGGCACGCCGCGCGCCATGCCGCGCAGGAACTCGTCGGTGACCGGGCGATTGACCGCAACCAGGTATTCCTTCTCGTGCCGGTTCTCGGCGCGCAGGATCTCGTTGACGATATTGCCGTTGCTGGTCAACAGGATCAGGCCTTCTGAATCCTTGTCCAGGCGTCCGATCGGAAAGATGCGCTCCTGATGACCGATGAAGTCGATGATGTTGCCGCTCACCGCCGTCTCGGTGGTGCAGGTGATACCCACCGGCTTGTTGAGGACGATATAGACATGCTTGCGACCGCCTGCGCGCTTGTTGCGCACGCGCAGGGGCTGGCCGTCGACCTTCACCTCGTCGCCCTCTCCCACCACGGCACCCATGCCGGCCGGCAGGTTATTGACGGTGACGCGCCGTTCGGCGATCAGACGGTCGGCCTCGCGGCGCGAACAGAAGCCGGTTTCGGCGATGTGCTTGTTGAGGCGAGTGGTCATCCCGCCATTATCGGCGATTGCCGCCGGGCATGCAGGTATATCGTGCAGCTGACGGGAATGCTGCGGCCCTCGGCGGCTTATCCGGCGGTCTTTTTCGCCTTGCGCGCTTCGCGCTTGAGCGGGCCGCCCACGGGGCATATCTCGAACGCGAACTGGCTCAGCGTATTGACCAGATTGTCCGGCACCAGCTTGTAAACCACGAACTGGCCGCGGCGCTCGCCGACGATCAGTCCCGCGTTCTCAAGGACGGCCAGGTGACGCGATATCGCCGGTGCGCTCATTTCGAAACGCGCGGCAATATCGCCCGCCGGCAACTCCTGCTCGGACAGGTAGGCCAATATCTGGCGCCGTGGCGAAGAAGCCAGGGCTTCGAAAATCTTGTCTGTACTCATTTCATCTGCGGATCAGGAAACCCGCTTATCGTCTCGAAATTACGGGTGGAATGCGGAAAGGCTCCGACACGTTGGGAATATAACCAGGTGAACCAGAACGCCAGCGCGCTAACCACGCCCAATAAACCGAATGTTGCCACACCTTCCAGATAGCTGAACCAGCCGAACATCGTCGGCAGTCCATCGGCAATGAAATCAACCTGCCTGCCATGCCACATACCTGAACTCGAATACGGATATGGCTGGCTCAGCGGATACGGCCAGGTGATCACCCCCATCGGCAGGGCGCCGGCAAGCAGCCCCGCCGCCACGATCATGCGAGTTTGCAACCAACCCCGCCAGCGCAAGGCAAAGAATGCCGGCAATCCCAGTAGCAGCACATGGGCCAGAGACACCAGGACGAGCATCATGATGAGCAGCAGCGCTCCCTTCGGGTGAAAAGTCCCGATCAGCACATAGACATATAGCGACACCAGTAGCGGAGCGGCCAGAGTGGCGGCCAGTACCGCCGAAAGGAGCGGCATCATCTGATTTCCTCCAGGCCGAGGCGCGCTTTCGGCCGTCTGCATGGAAAGTCGAGGCATGCGATTCAACGCTGCCCGGCGGGAATGGGCGGAATGCCGCGCGGTTCCGATGCCTGCTGCGTACTCCGGTTATCGGACGCCCAACTGGCCACCGTGCGTCCGTAGCGAGAGATCATCAGCATGTTGAAGAAGTGCATGCCGCCCAGCACCAGCACCGACAAGCCGATTTTGCTGCCAACGTACGGAATCATCGACGTCACCGCTTTCTGTGCGTCCCAGCCATCCAGCCGCATGGCGATGAAGCCGATATTGATCAGGTAGAACCCAACCACCAGCAGATGATTGGTCGACTTGGCCAGCACCTCATCCTGTCCGAAGCATTTCACCAGGAAGACTTCTCCGTTCTTCGACAGCGTGCGTGCCACCCAGATCGTCATGCCGATCGAGATGCCCAGGTACAGCAGATAACTGATGTGCAGCGTCATGGTCCTTCTCCTGTGTTGAATTAGTCTATTGCATATTTAACTATATTGTTAATATATTAAACGCGGATGTCAAGCCCTACCCCGCCGCTATCGCTGATCCCATGCATTGGAGATTCGATGAATGCCCTGCCGGAAAGCCTGAAAGACCACCGCGTCCGCACGGATCCCCAACGCAGCGTCACCTACGGAGACGTCGCATGGGAGCCCGTGAGATCGCTCTGGTTCATTGCCATGACGCTGGGTGCCGTGGTGGGCGGTGCACTGAACTCCAGCTGGAGCGGCATAGCGCTATTCTTGGTCTCCACCGCGGCGGTGCTGCTGTTCGGACACTCGCTGGGGATGCCGTCTCGGCGGACGCCGCTCCTACAGGGGCGACAACCGGTTTTTCTGTAGGAGCGCCGTCTCGGCGCGAGCTCTTATGCTTTTATCGCGATCTGACGGGAAGAGCTCGCGGCGGGGACGCCGCTCCTACAGAGGCTACAACCGGTTTTTCTGTAGGAGCGCCGTCTCGGCGCGAGCTCTTCTTGCTTTTATCGCGATCTGACGGGAAGAGCTCGCGGCGGGGACGCCGCTCCTACAGGGGCTACAACCGGTTTTTCTGTAGGAGCGCCGTCTCGGCGCGAGCTCTTCTTGCTTTTATCGCGATCTCACGGAAAGAGCTCGCGGCGGGGACGCCGCTCCTACAGGGGCTACAACCCGCTTTTCGTAGGAGCGCCATCTCGGCGCGAGCTCTTCTGCTTTTCGCGATTTGACGGAAGAGCTCGCGGCGGGGACGCCGCTCCTACAAGGGGTTACAACCCGCTTTTTGTAGGAGCGCCGTCTCGGCGCGAGCTCTTCGCTTCCGCTTCTATCGCCGCATCATTCGTGCGGCTTGGGCGGGCCTTTACGGTGCGGTTTGGCGGCGTGCGGTTTGGGCGCGCCTTTGAAGCCACCTGGTTTCCCAGGTGCTGCTTTCCCAAATGACTTTCCGGCGGGCTTGCCCGCACCCGGACCGAAGCGGCGCGGCGGTGCTTCGCCGGCGTCCTCGCCCGCCTTGTGGATACGCAACTGCTGGCCGGACACCCACACCTTCTTCAGATGCGTCAGCACTTCACGCGGCATGCCTTCCGGCAAATCCAGCATGGTGTAGTCGTCGTGGATATCGATGCGACCGATATAGCGGCTTTCCAGTCCGGCCTCGTTGGCGATGGCGCCGACGATATTGTTCGGCTTCACGCCGTGGACGTGGCCAACTTCAATGCGGAAAGTTTCCATGCCCACTTCCGCTTCGCCGCGTGGCGGCTTGTCGGCGCGCGGGCGTTCGGTGCGTTCGAATTCAGGGCGCTCGATGCGCGAATGCTCGCGCGGTGCTGCCGGTTTGTCGAAAGTGCGAGCGGGACGCTCGAACGGCGCATCGTCACGACGCCTCGGGCGCTCTTCGCGAGACGGACGTTCGTCGCGCTGTGGACGATCGAAACGTCCCGCGGGCTTCTCGAAGCTTTCGCGGCGCGCGGGTGCACGTTCGGGCGACAGCAACAAAGGCGTATCGCCCTGCAGCAATTTCGCCAGCGCGGCGGCGATGTCGACCGCTGGCACGTTGTGCTCGCGCTCGTAACCTTCGATCAGGCTGCGGTACTCGCCGGCTTCGTTCGCTGCCAGCGTATCGGTGATGCGCCCCAGGAACTTGGCCACGCGCTTGTCGTTGACCGCTTCCACGCTGGGCAACTGCATCTCTTCGATCGGCTGGCGGGTAGCGCGTTCGATGGCGCGCAGCATGCCTTTCTCGCGCGGGGTGACGAACAGGATCGCCTCGCCGCTACGGCCAGCACGCCCGGTGCGGCCGATCCGGTGCACGTAGCTTTCGGTGTCGTACGGAATGTCGAAGTTCAGGACATGGCTGATGCGCTCCACGTCCAGACCGCGCGCGGCCACGTCGGTGGCTACCAGCACATCAAGTTTTCCGTCCTTCAACTGCTGGATGGTCTTTTCGCGCTGCGCCTGCTGGATGTCGCCATTGATCGCCGCCGCCGCCAAACCTCGCGCCTGCAGCTTGCCGGCCAGTTCATCGGTCGCCGCCTTGGTGCGGGCGAAGATGATCATCGCTTCGAAAGGTTCGGCTTCCAGGATCCGGGTCAATGCATCCAGTTTGTGCATGCCGCTGACGAACCAGTACCGCTGACGGATATTGGTCGCGGTCGTGGTCTTGGCGGTGATGGTGACCTCGGCCGGCTCGCGCAGGTAGGTTTGCGCGATGCGGCGGATGGCCGCCGGCATGGTGGCCGAGAACAGCGCGACCTGGCGCGCTTCGGGGGTCTTCTTGAGTACGGTCTCGACGTCGTCGATGAAGCCCATGCGCAGCATTTCGTCGGCTTCGTCCAGCACCAGCGTGGTCAGTTCGGACAAGTCCAGGGTGCCGCGTTCCAGATGGTCGATGACCCGGCCCGGCGTTCCCACCACCACGTGCACACCGCGCTTGAGCGCCTGCAGCTGCGGCGCATAGCCCTGGCCGCCGTAGATCGGCAGCACGTTGAAACCGGGGATCTTGTGGGCGTAACGCTGGAACGCTTCCGCCACCTGGATGGCCAGTTCACGGGTCGGAGCCAGCACCAGCGCTTGTGGCTTCTTTTGGTCCAGCTTCAGCCGCGACAGGATCGGCAACGCGAAGGCGGCGGTCTTGCCGGTGCCCGTCTGGGCCTGGCCCAGCAGGTCCTTGCCGGCCAGCAAGGTCGGAATGGTCGCCGCCTGAATGGGCGATGGGGATTCGTAGCCAACTTCGTTGACCGCCCCCATCACGGCAGCGGACAGGCCTAAATCGGCAAAGAGGAGAGGTGTTGGGTTGATTTCAGCAGACATGGGAGGACTCCGAGGCGTCGCGGAGTGCGCACGCAAGCAGCGTATTGTGCGCTTTTAGCCCCCTCCCTGTCGCCCTGAAGATGAACTCAGGGAGCTACTGACACGCTTTCAAGGCACTGCCGGCGCCTGCCGGGATACCAATCTGCCGGGAATCGCCTGCTGCTGACCGTTGGCCAGGCTTTCGCGCGAAAGCCCTGGCCCGTGGGATCAAACCGAAGCGGTCGTCCGTGTCCTGCGGCCGAACCCGACCATCTGCTGGCCTTCTTCGTCCCACAGCTTCAGTCGTGCGCATTTCAGACTGGTCCACAAGGTCAGCCGCGGCGCCGCCTGCAGCAGCTCGCTGGATTCGAACGCTTCCCGCAAGCGGTAGTTCGGAATGCGAGCAGCCAGATGGTGAATGTGGTGATAGCCGATATTGCCGGTGAACCAATGCAGCACGCGTGGCAGGTCGAAGAAGGAACTGCCTGCGATGGCGGCTTTGCCGGCGTCCCATTCTTCCTTGTTGGTCCAGTACGCGCCTTCGAAAGTGTGCTGCACGTAGAACAGCCATACGCCAACCGCACCGGCGATCAGCACGATGGGCAGATGCACCAGGAACACGGTGTGCCAGCCGATAGCGAAACCCATCGCCAGCACGGTGACGGCGAGCATCAGATTGTTGGCCATCACGCTGGCCCACTCTTTCTTCCAGCTGAAAGGCAGGTCGAACGGAAAACGGTGCTTGATGACGAACTGATAAAGCGGCCCGATGCCCAGCAGCACCGGCGTGCTGCGATAGAAGCGATAGCACAGGCGGCCGAACCAGGAACGCGCTTCGTATTCGGCTACGGTCAGCGTTTCGATATCGCCGATTTCACGGCGGTCCAGGTTTCCGGACGTGCCGTGGTGAATGGCGTGGGTCTTCTTCCAGTATCCGTAAGGAAACAGAGTGATCAGCCCCAGGCAGCGGCCGACCAGATCATTGGCGCGACTGCTGGCGAAGAACGAACCATGGCCGCAGTCGTGCTGGATGATGAACAAGCGCACGTAGAAGCCCGCCGCGGGTATCGCCATCAGCAATGTCCAGCCGTAGCCCCATTCCGCCACCACGCTCCAGGCCATCAATGCCCAGATGGTCAGCAGAGGCGGCAGTGTGTTGATGAGTTGCCAGATGGCATGGCTAAGCTTGGGCTTGGCGAACTGAGCGCATAGCTTGCGCAGTTGTGCGGCAGGATTGGGCAGCGTAGGGGCAGCGCTCAAGGAATATCTCCGTGGAATGAGCCGATTCTCCGCTACCCAGATGACGTTCGCTAGCGTACGGCCGACTTCCCGACCGGCGGCAGTCATATTTCACGCGGAATTTGTGACCGATGTGATTGTTCGCGGCCGAAAATGACTGACTGTTCAGATCTAGAGGTACGTAAATGGGTGTAGCGGCGGAAGAGGTGGAAGGTGGAAGGTGAAGTTGGGAAGGCTCAGGCTTTCGCCCCCTTTTTAAAGGGGGCTACGGGGGATTTGCTTTTGCTTGCTTTAAAAGCAAAAGCAAATTCCCCTCAGTCCCCCTTTGATAAAGGGGGAGGTAAAGCTTTGATAGAGGGGAGGTAAAGCGGAGCCTCTCTGCTTCTACCTTCTGCCTTCCGCGTCCTCCTGCTGCTTTCTGCTCCTCGCTACACTGCCCACATGCAAACTATCGAATTCGAGCTAGAACGCGAACACGTGGAGCTCAATCAGCTCCTTAAGCTGGTGGGTCTGTGCGACAGCGGCGGTGCTGGGAAAGCGATCGTCGCCAGCGGTGAAGTGCTGGTCGACGGCCAGGTGGAGCTGCGCAAGACCTGCAAGATCCGCGCAGGCCAGACAGTGGTTCTGGACGATGTGGAGATCAGGGTGATCGCCGCCGGCTAAAGCACTTCACGGCGATGGCCTACGGCAATCCGGCCGTTTCTTTTTTCTCGTCTTTCTTCTCGCGATCAAACTCCGCGAACGGGCTGTCGGCCGGGCACCGGCTATCCGGAAAATCGAAGCGTTCGCGCAGCGCCAATCCGCAGGCCTGCATCTGGTCCAGCTCGGCGCCCGACGCTTTGCAGTCGGTGTCGAACGCCCGGATGAAGGCGTCCTTGCGTTGTACGAAGGCCTCGCCGCAACGGCGCATCAGTTGCAGGCGATCGAGATCGTCCTGCGCGGCGTTGGTGCCGTCCAACCCGTATTCCTGCAACTCCGTTTTGCCCAGCAACCGCAGCTTGCGGTTCGGCACGGTCATCATCAGGTCGGCTACGGCAACGGCCACACCGTTACGCGCCAGGTAGTCCTTCACCCGCGAATACACCCCGCGCAATTCCTCATTGAGCTCGGAACGTGTTGTGGCGGTGGAACTCATGCGGATGATGCGGTGGATGCCCACCTTGCCGGAGATCAGGCGGTTATCTCCGGCGCCCAGCACGAACACGCAGGCGCTGTGGCAAACGGAGTCTTCCCGTACCCAGATGCTCCAGCGCGAAGCGCCGATCGCGTCACCGGCCTTGATCGCATCCTCGACCTGACCGCCCGCCGAGTCGATATCCAGGATGCGCTTGTCTATGCCCATGCGGTCGGCGACATCCGCCACCCGGATCACCAGGTCGGTGAAGCCATCGGCGATCTTGCCCTCATAACGGACCCGTACGACCCCACTCTCCTGGCACGGCGACAAGGCATCCACCACGCTGAAGAAAGCCAGCGATTCCAACGGTTCGCCGTCACCTTCGGCGGCGTAGTCGGTTTCACAGCTGACCAGCGCTTCGCCGGACCCCAGCTTGGCCAGTGGCCAGTCGGTCGGCATCCGCTCCGGGGGTGCCGGTGGCTTGACCGGCAGTTCCTGAACAGGCGCGGTGGAAACCGCACCGTTGGCGGCCTGCGCGTCTTCTTCCGTTGTCGGCGCCTGCGCTTGTGCGTCAGAAGCCTCGTCGGCGGACGGGCGCCCACCACACGCCGACAGCCCCAGGCTCAGGGCCAGCAGGAAGCAGATAGTGCACAGGCGCGAGATCGATATCCGGGGCATCAAAATCCCGCAGCGCCAGTCCGGGGCGCTGCGTTGTCTTGGGGGTCGCCGAGTAGTCTAGTGTCAAAGTCCCGGGCGTATCCAACCTGGGATAAATACGACGAAAGGGCCTGGAAGACAGCCTCAGGCCGCCGGTTGCGTCACCCTGCTGCGACGGGGACGCAACGAGACAGGCAATACAGCGGCGATACGACACTCAACCTGGGTCGAATTGGCTTCATCAACCAGACGCCGCGGCAAAAAAGAAGACCGCAAGGTCCGGCACGACCGAACAGATCGCACCGGACCAGCAACTTGCCTGATTACATCGCCGCCGTACTACGCGGCGTACCGGCGTAATCCACTACCAGCGACACGCGGCGGTTGTCGCGACCGGCCTCACCGGTGGCACCCGGACGCACCAGGCGGTTCTTGTCCTCACCGTAGCTAACCGCCCGCACCTGTTCGGCGGACAAGCCCGCGCTGACCAGATGGTCGCGAATGGCTTCGGCGCGACGCTGGCCGAGACGACGGTTGAACGCGGTGGAACCGGCCGGATCGGCGAAGCCTTCCACCGTGATCACGGCGTCGGAGTGGCTTTCCCGGATGACCCGGGCGAAATCGTCCAGCAGCGGCTTGTCCTGTTCGCTCAAGGTGGCGTCACCCGTGGCGAAATGGGCACCGGTTTCCACACGTGTGCGGCCGGCCAATTGGGTAACCAGCGCGTCATGTTTCTGCGATAGCGTATCGAGCTGCGATTGCAAACGCTGATCAGTGGCGCGCAGATCGGCGATGGTGCTATCGAATTCGTCGCGCTTGATGTAGTTGGAGCAACCGCTCAAGGCCACGGTCAACAGACTTACGGCGAGTAAGGCGTTGCGGGACGTTCTGCTTGCCATGAATAACTCCTCACTTCGATCCCTGCGCGGCAGCGCGCAGGCAGGGACCCACGTCGTCGGGAAAGCGCTGCTGGCGCGAATCTCCCGTATCGGTGAGGGACATCATGTGAAAATCGTAAACGGCTGTTCAGCGGGTTTTGCGTTTTGCTTCTGCACATGACGTGCACAAAACAGAACGCATGTGACGGCAGTTTCGACAGATCAACAACTTGCCTTCCCACGTCTTGCCCGATCTGCGCATTGCGTTGCACCAATGACGCAGTGGTCCTTCACACGCTCACGAAGCTGACCGCATGTATCGGCGGCAACCGCGCCGGCAATGGCTGCCAGTGATCGCCTTGGTCGTCACTGGTCCACAGGCCCCCGGTGGTGGAGCCGAACGCCAGTCGATCGCCGCTGCTGTCGACCGCCAATCCATGGCGATAGACCAGATCATAGGCGGGCATTTGCGGCAGCCCTTCGGTCAGCGTTTCGAAGCTGGCACCGCCATCGCGCGTGCGTGCGACCACCAAGCGGGCATCGACCGGGAAGCGGCGTTCGTCCTTGACGGCCGGCACAAACCAGGCGGTCCCGGGACTGCGCGGATGCACCGCTACCGCGAATCCGAATACGGACGGCGACACGTCGGGGACGTCCTGCCATTGGCCGCCACCGTGGGTACTGCGAAATACCGCGTTGTGGTGCTGGGCCCAGAAGTGATCGGGCGCATCGCGGCATTGCACCAGCCGATGCACGTCCTGGATGTTGGGGTCACGCGCGCGTTCACCCGGCCAATAGGCTGCGAACATCCCATCGGCGGTTTGCGTCCACGTCTCGCCCGCATCATCGCTGCGCCAGACGCCACCGCTGGAGATAGCGATACGTATGCAACGCGAGTCACGCGGATCCACGCAGATGGAATGAATACCGGGCTGATCGTAGCCGCCACCGAACCATTCGTTGCGCTCGGGGCGATCCCACAACGAGCGCACCAGCTGCCAACTCTGGCCGTAGTCATCGGAACGAAACAAGCCACCGGGAATCGTGCCTGCCCACAGGCGTCCGGGCTCGGTTGCGCCGCCGGCCTCCAACGACCAGATCAAACGCAAGGTCGCCGGCTGCGGCGGTTTGCCGTCGCCGGTAACCACCTGGTCTCCTTCGCCATAAGCGGGCACGGCGATCTCTTCCCAGGTCTGGCCTTGATCGCGCGAACGATGCAGCTTGCCGCCGAAATGCCCCAGATCCAGCGCGGCATACCAATTGCCGTCGCGCGGATCGGCGAGCGTCACGGCGACGTTGTCGCCCAGGAACGCTTCCCGTTCGATGCGCCAGGCTTCGGCCTCGCGTTGCAGCACGAACAAGCCCTTGCGCGTGGATACCAACAACCGGTCGGACATATCAACCTCCCGAAAGTGCCTGCATGATGTAAAGCTCGCCGCGTTCGCCCAGCGGCTGCCCGAGATTACGTTTGTCGCGGATCGCTTCGCCGTCCACGATCACCGCGACGTGATGACGCACCGTGCCTTGTTCATCCAGCACGTAGCCACGCAGCGAGGGATGCAAAAGAAATAGAGAATCCAGCGCCTGATCGACAGTGTCGCCGTCCACTTCCACCGACAGCTCGCCCTGCGCCCCGCGCTCTGCCTCCGGCAACCAGCGCGTCAGCGATGATGCCAGCATTACCTTGGCCATGGACTTCACCCGCCGCCCAGCGAAGCGCGGAGCATACGCCGCCGGCGAACAGCGGCAAAGGCGCACTGCGGCAATACTGAGAGTGGGGAATGGGGAATAGAAGGCTCTTGCGCCTCCCCTTTTTCAAAAGGGGGATTTGCTGTTGCTGTTGCTCTCCTAAAGACAAACAGCAAATCCCCCGTAGCCCCCTTTAAAAAAGGGGGCGAAAGCAAAAACTTCCCCATTCCCTGCTCCGCACTCACCGCTCCGCCCAATGCCAGGGCGGTTGATCCAACATGCCTTGACCGATCACGCGCGTCTGGCTGAATTCCTTTTCCAATCGGATGGTGTTGCAGTCGTCGCTCTCTTCCAGCGCTGCGATCAATCGTGAGGCGTGCGATACCACCCACACCTGAGTCCGCCGGGATGCTTGTGCGATCAGGCGCGCCAGCGCGGGCAACAGATCGGGGTGCAGGCTGGTCTCTGGTTCGTTGAGCACCATCAGCGGCGGCGGGCGCGGCGTGTGCAGCGCTGCCACCCACAGCAGATAACGCAGCGTGCCATCGGACAACTCGCTGGCCGACAGTGGCCGCAACAATCCGTGCTGACTGAATTCCAATCCGAAGCGGCCATCGTTGGTGACTACCTGTACCGAGGCTCCGGGAAACGCGTCGGATACGGATTCACGCAACGCCTGTGCATCGCCGATCTCCAGGATCGTCTGCCACGCCGCTGCGAGATCGCGGCCGTCATGGCTGAGCGCGGTAGTACGTGTTCCCAGTTGTGGCAATCGAGCCGGCGCATCGGCATCGGAACGGAAGTGATCATAGAAACGCCAGCCGCGAATGGTTTCGCGCAGCAGCAATACTTCCGGCGCGTGCTGCGGATCGGCGATCTGGCCGAACACACTATCGAAACCGCTCAAGTGTTCGGCGACGATGCGCCAACCACGCCCCTCGCGCACGCGCGCCACGGGCCCACGGCGATCGACCAGCAGATTCGCGCTGCGCAGGAACGGGCCGCTCCAGATGCACTCACGCTTGATCTCTGGGTCCAACGCGAACAGGGAACGTGAAGGTGTCGGCAATCCCATGTCTATCGCGTAGCCGAAGTCCTCACCGGCAAATCCCATCCGCAGCGAGACCGGTTCGCGCCGTGGTCCGCCTTCGATCGGCACTTCGCCACGCTGCATGCGCGGACTGATGCTCTCCGGCCCCGCCCACAGTGTGGAAGGCAAGCCGCCTTCACGTGCAAGCGCCGGCACCACGCCGCCTTGCGCGGTTTCCGCCAACAACCGCAGTGCACGGTACAGGTTGGACTTGCCGCTGCCATTGGCGCCGGTGACCAGATTCAGCCGGCCCATTGGCAGAACCAGTTCGCGCAGCGAACGGTAGTTGGCAATTGCGAGTGTCGTCAGCATGGCGGCGATGACAACATGGTTGCCGGAGGGCGGCAACCCGGCGCGCCTGGGTTTGGCTTTCGCGGATAAGTCGGGAGGAGCTCGCGGCGGGACGCCGCTCCTACATATGCTCCATACCTAAAGCAGCCGAATCAAGAAACCAACAGATCGCGCAACACCGGCACCTGCTTGCTATCAGGAAACACCTGACTGCTGAGCTTGCCATTGGCAACTTGCATATGCGTCGCCAGCACGCCTTTAAAAACACTGCGCAAGTCGGTAGTGGCGCGCAGGTCACGACGCTCGTTGAGTGCATCGGGCGCCAGGCCGGGCCAGTCGCCTGCGATGCGTCCTCCCGCCACGGCGCCGCCGGCCAGCATCGCCAGCGTCCCGGTGCCATGGTCGGTACCGCCGGTACCGTTGACCGCGGCGGTTGTGCCGAACTCGGTCACCACCATCACCACGGTCTTGTTCCAGATGGAAGAAGCGCGGTCGTGGAACGCACGCAGGCCTTCATCGAGCTCCTTCAGCTTGCGCGTCAGCGTGGCGGCCTGATTGCTGTGCGTGTCCCAACCGGTGTTCTCGACGAAGCCGAGCCGCGGCCCATCCGTTTTTGCCATGAAATCCGCGGCCGCTCCCATCGCCTGCGGCAACCGTCCGGTACCGCCGCCCGCCGCCATTCCTTGTGCTTCAACCGCTTTGGCAAAGGGAGCCGCGAGTGTCGGATCCGCGGCGTACAGCGCCTGCAGTCGTTGCAGCAGGATGGGATTGACGTCTTCAGGCAACGGCGGCGACCACGTCGTCGCGTCGCCCGGTCCGCGCAGGATCAGTGGCATCACCGCGGTGATGGACAGGGCTTGGGTGCCGCTCATCGCAGCAGCGCAGCGGTTGAGCCAGCCGGTGGATGCGCCGCTCGCCTGTGCAGTGCCGTTCTCCAGGCAATCCTGCGCTTCAAAATGCGAGCGTTGCCGGTACGGCGGCGCCACCGCCACCACCGGCAGCCACTGTTTTCGCCCAAACAAGGCGTGCGAAAACTCCAGCGATGGATGCAGTGCGAAGTCGGTGTTCAACGCCAATGGATTCTGCGGAGCCAGCGCGCCTCGCAAGCTGGCGTAGTGCGGATCGCCGACGGGTAGCAACGCATGCAGACCGTCCAACCCACCGCGCAACAGGACGACCAGCAGACGTGTGTCGGCCGCGGGCACGGCCCGGCTGGCACGCGGCCACAACGTCAGCGCGGTGATGGCGGCGGCAGTGCCGATGAAACGACGTCGGGTCAAAGTTGGATAGTCGCCGGACATATCGGGTCCTCCATTGGAAGGCGGGGCTGGCGAACAGCAATGCCAATCCCTCACGTGGCGATTCGGCACGGCGGAGCGCACTGCCCGTGGGCTCGTCCAGATGGCCACCGTATACAGCGGCAGCGGTGGCTACGGGGTCGGGCTGTGCGCCCGGTGCAGCCTCGGCCAAAGCCTGTGCCGCCTGAATCCGCTTCCATACCGCATCCGGCCCACTCCATGCATCGGCGGTATCGCCGAATCCCGCCGGCGAACGCGGATTGAACGGCGGTTGCCCCATGCGCGTCAGTAATTGCAGCAGTGGGCGCGGCTGTTCATCCGGAGTCGTGCCGGTAGCGCGCATCGCGGAAACCACGAAGTCATCGGGCGTCTTGAACTTCCGCGCATCCGGCGACCAGGATTCGGCACTGCCGATCAGTGTGCGGTAGACCGCGCGCAGATCGCCTTCCTCGCGTAGCCAGGTTTTCGCCAGCCGCTCCACCAAAGCGGCGGGCGGAGCGTCGCCGACGAAGTGGCGCGCCAGCTTGTAGGACAGATGACGGGCGGTAGACGGATGACGGGCCAGGTCCTGCAGAATGGCTCGCCCTTGCGCTTCGCCGGCTTCGGCATAGCGCTTTTCCATCACCGAACGACTTCCACTTTCGTGCGCTGCCGCTCGGAAAACGAACGCCGATGTCGCACTACCGCGCTCCCAGTCCTGTTGTAGCGGTACGCTCCAGCCGGTGATCGCTTTTGCCAGCTCGGTCACGTCGGCCTGCGAGTAGCCGCCATCTACGCCCAACGTATGCAACTCCAGAATTTCACGCGCCAGGTTCTCGTTGAGGCCGGTACGACGCGCCGGTGCATCATCGCCCCGACGCAGCGCGCGCTCGCGCGCCCGTTGTGCGGAAAGCGATTGCTCACCTGCCGAACGTACGTTGTCCAGGTAGCGCAGCATCGCGGGATGCTGTTCTACCGCGATCAGGAGATCGGAAAAGTGCCCCAGCATGTGCACGCGAATCGCCTCGCGCTCCATCGGTGCGGCGTACAGCGCGGACGTCTGCTTATCGACGGAAACGGCAAAGTGATTGGACCAGAAGCGCACCAGACGCTCGAAGAATCCGGCATCGGTTGCGATCGCCAGCCGATAACGCCGGCCCAGCTCCCGAGTCTGCGCTTCGCGAAAACGCTGCGCGAAGGTGTTCTGTCTCGGCACCGCCTTGTTCGCCTTCCGTGCCGCGGCTCGCTCGCGCTGGTAGTCGTTCTCCAACCGCAGGTATTGCAGGCTGTCGGGAAGGCCGGCGAATGCCGACGTGGTTTTGTCATGTCGCAACTGCGCCAGCAACCACTCGCGTGGATCACGCAGATTCGCCAATTCGCCGGGCTTGGCGCCAAGCCCGAAACGATTGGCCGCGCTGACGGCCTCTCTAGCAATCATGCCGGTTCACCGAAATGCCGAAGATGGGAGAGGTAACGCTCCAGATGCTTGACGGTTGACGCGAGCATTCATCGATTAAGCATCGTGGACGGATCTTCACTGCGCAGGACCCGACTGCCGTCACCCGGCGACAGCCGCTACCGCCTCCACTTCGAACAGCATGCCGTCCAGCGCCAGGCGTGGCACCGGGATCAAGGTACAAGCCGGTTTGTGCCGCGGACCGAAAGCCGCCTCCAATTCGGCGCCAAACACGTGCAGGCGCTCTTCGGTGTGCGCCACTACCAGTACGGTCAGCTTCAGCACGTCGTCGGTGCCGGCGCCAGCGGATGCCAGGGCGGTTTTCAGATTCGAGAGCGCCTGCCGCACTTGCGTGCGGAAGTCCGTCGATAGGATCCCGTCTTGTGTTTCGCCGCCCTGCCCTGCGATCCACAGCCATTTCGCGCCGGGCTTCACGGCAGCCACATGCGAATAGCCATTCGGCGCGGGGTCGTACAGGCCTGGTGGGTTGTCGAGGACGAAAACGGGCGCAGCGATAGGGGTATTCATGCAGATCCTTGTATGAGGGGAACGTCGCCCGCGCGGCGTTTTCCGGTATCCGCCGCGGGGCTTCCACTGGATTGTCGATCCTCGCGGTCGGTTTGTGACCGTGGCATCAGGAACGATGTGTTCGCCGCACGTCACGAACGCGGGTGGTCAATCGTCAGCTCTATACATACCCCTTCCATTCCCAAGGAGCAACCCGATGATTACCACCCAAGCCGTCCGTTATGAGCAGGAAATCCCGAATGTGCTGAAAGCGTTGGGCGATGTGCATCCCGCTATCGATCTCCACGGCATCGACAAGCCGCTGCAACACCTGGTGCATCTGAGGGCCTCGCAGATCAACGGCTGCAGCTTTTGCATCCGCATGCATACCCGCGAGGCCCTGGAGGACGGCGAAAGCCAACAGCGGCTTGACCGCTTGGCCGATTGGCGCCAATCCGATGAGTTCAGCGCACGCGAAAAAGCGGCATTCGCATGGACGGAAGCACTGACTTTGCTTGCATCCGGCACCGACTACGGCGCGCTGCGTTCACAGCTACGGCAGCACTTCGACGACAACGCCATAGCTGCCCTCACCGCTTCGATCGGTATGATCAACGTCTGGAACCGCATTCAGATTTCGAGGCATTGATGGGCGATACAAGCGCTGGCGCCGCGTTCGAAAAAGCCCGGCCGCGGCTGTTGGGGTTGGCCTACCGCATCCTCGGCTCGCGCGCCGACGCCGAGGATGCGGTGCAGGACACCTATCTGAAATGGCGAACCGCCGACCACGCCACCATCGAAGGCGCGGATGCCTGGTTGACGACGGCCTGCACCCGCCGCTGTATCGATCTGCTGCGATCAGCACACCGTTCGCGTACCGAATACGTGGGCTCATGGCTGCCGGAACCCGTACTGACGCCCGATGAAGACACACCCGAAGTCCGGCTGTCGCTTTCGTCTTCGCTGACGACGGCGTTCCTGCTGTTGTTGGAACGGCTGACCCCTAAAGAGCGCGCGGCCTATCTGCTGCACGAGATTTTCGACATGCCCTATGGCGATGTGGCGGCGACGTTGGATATGCAGGAACCCGCTTGCCGGAAACTGGTCTCGCGCGCCAAGTCCCGGGTGGACGCGGCGCAGGTTCGGCATGTCACTCCGGCCAGCGCGCAGCGGCGCCTGCTGGCGGCATTCCAATCCGCCATCGCCAGCGGTAATCCGACGGTATTGGCCGGGCTGCTGTCGCAACAGGTCGAGCTCTCCGCCGATGGCGGCGGCAAGGTATCGGCGCTGGCCCATGTGCTGCACGGCGAATCGGACGTGCTGTCTTTCATCAGCAAGGATCTGCATCAGTACTGGTCGGAATACGAATGGGATATCACCGGCGTCAACGGGAGCGGCGGCATCGTGCTGCGCAAGGAGGGCCACGCCATGGTGGCAGTGTCCTTCTCCTACGACGCCGAAGGGTTGGCCAACGGCATCTACATCGTTCGCAATCCGGACAAGTTGGCGCGACCGGATGGCGCGTTTGTCGCTTGAAGCCGATTGGCGCGCTCTGGTAGAGCCGAGCTTGCTCGACTGCTCTTCTATCCGGACGACGAAATCTTCGACATCTTCAAAGAGCAGCGGAGCAAGCTCCGCTCTACGAGAAGCGCCTTCAAGCAGCTATTCACTATCGCTTGCCGTTGCGACGGCCAAATTGCTATTGACGCGGTGTAATCGCGGGGCGCAGCTCCGCTCTACGGAGCATCAGGATGGCCGAACGGATGCTTGAGCAATGGCTTCCACCGGCTGCGGTTTGATTCGCACCGCCCAGAGTACGCCGGCTATTAGCAAGGCAATGCCCAGCATGGTCAGCGCAGGCGGCCATGATCCACGTAGGACAAACGCATAACCCAAGGCAGCCAATGTCTCGAATACGATCAATTGCCCCGCCAATGCAGTGGGCAGGCGCTGGCTGGCCTGGTTCCAGCACAAGGTACCCAGCCACGAGGCTAGTAAGCCCATAACCACCATCAACCCGATAAAGAAACCCGGTCTGGGGCCGAACGGCATCGGGAATCCATCGCCCCGGTATGCCTGCCACGCCCAGATCAGCAGATAGCCGGCAAGCGCCAGCGGCAATGTGACCAAGCCCTGCGCCGTGGCCCAGACACGCGGGTTGCGGTCAGGGTGCTCCCGCAGCCAATCGGCGTTACGCAGTGGGTACCACGTCCAGCAAACCACCGCGATAAGCGCCAATGCCGCGCCCGTCGCGTAGCGCATGGGGTCGGCCTGCGGCATGAGGCGCAAGGCCTGCCACTCCGCCTGATTGACGCAGACGATCCCCACCGCGATCAATAGCAGCGAAGGCACCATCCGCTTCCACGGCAGCTGGCCGTCACGTCGTCCGTCGCGGAGATTGGCGCTGATGGCGATCACCACCGGCAACGTGCCGATGATCATCGTCGGCATTGGACCACCGGCGCGTTGGATGGCCGCGGCAAGACAGACGTAGTACAGCAGGTTGCCGATGGCGGACAGCTTCAAGGCTTCCTTCCAATCGTTCCTGCTCAGCCGGCGCAGTTCAATACGATCGAACCAAGCCAACGGCAGGGCAATCAGTCCGAACGCCAGATAGCGGCCTACCGACTGCAATGCCGCTGGATATTCGGGCAGCAGCAGCGGCCCCACGAACACGAGGCCCCAAGTCAGTCCCGCCACGAGTGCATATAAGATCCCTACCCACATGCCGCTTCCGCCATTTCGTCGTCAATGGAGAAATTTATGATGGAGCGATGTGGCGTGTCTTGAACCAGATTGCGCTGGAGCAGGCTCGCTTACGTGTCTCGAACGTCTATTCCAAAATCAATATTGCCGTCGTCCCGGCGCAGGCCGGGACCCAGCGCCTTGACCGTGGATAGCGAAAGTCACTGAGCCCCGGCCTGCGCCGGTGAGGCGAATTGCGCTCTAGCTCCGCACCTGTCGCTGATAGTTCGCGGGAGTAACGCCATAGCGGCGCCGAAAGGCGCGTGTCAGATGAGCTTGATCGGCCAAACCGCTGGCCAACGCGATCTGCGCGGCGGGTTCTCCTGCCGCCAGGCGCCGTTTGGCATCATGAAGACGCAACGCCATCAGCATCTGCTGCGGAGTAACGTGGTATTGCGCACGGAAACGGCGCAGGAAGTGGAAAGGGCTAAGCCCCGCGACGCCAGCCAGATCCTGCAATGTCGATCGTTCCGCCAGATTCGCGCGCAGATAATCGATCACCGCCGCGAAGCGCATCGGCCGTTCCTCGGCCGGAAACTTCACTGCCCGTGCCTCTCTGCACAGTTCCCCTACCAACGCATAGAGGTGGCTGTCGAATGCGAGCGGCTCCTCCGCCTGCCATAACGCGTCAAGCAGGGCGGTAACACGCCGCGCGCGAGCCGGGTCGCTGCATACGGCATCGGGAAACCAAACGCTCGACTGCCCCGAGACCTCCTCCAGCACCGCGCGGTCGATATAGATCATGCGGTAGCGCCAGCCGCCCTTAGTCTCGGCACGGCCGGTATGCAATACGTCAGGATTCATCAACACCAGCGAACCAGCCGGTGCCAAATGATCCGATCCGGCATAGCGGAAGCGCTCCACTCCGGATTCAATCGCGCCTAGTCCGAACGCTTCGTGCATATGCGGCTCGAATGCATGGCGAACAATGTGCGCGCGATACAGCTCGATGCCCGCGCGGTGGCGAGGATGCCGGAACTGCGCCGCATCGTTGAGATCATCGAATTGTTCGGGCACGCCCTGCATGGATTTCATGATGCCATGCATCAGGAGCCGGGAATGGGGAATGGGGAATGGGAGCAGGAGCAGGAGCAGGAGCGACGAGCTAGTGTGTCTTGGTATTGGATGATTACTCGGAAAAATGACCGGTCATCCCGGCGCAGGCCGGGACCCAGCGACTTTCACTCCAGATGGCAGTTGACGCGCCGAGCCGAGAATCGGCGCAGCGTCCCCTAATCAGGCTCTTTGAGTTCCAACCGGCTCGCATGGCTGGCCGCCATCTTCCATTCCCCGTCGCGATACACCCACGTGTCAGTGAACTGGAAATCGGCGGCGAACGACGTTCCGCCCGCATGCCCTTTGACCGTGGTGACGCCGGTGGTAATGGCGGCATCACCGTACAGGCGCACTTTCTGGCTGTGATTGCGGAAGACTTCGTAACGCGGCTCGCGCCGCTCTACTTCGGCGACGTTCCGAGCGAAATCGGTCACCACACCGCGAGAGTCGGTCAAGGTGAACGTCTTGTCCAGGTATCGGCGCACGGTAGCGGCATCACCGTTCTCGAAGGCGCGACACAACGCGGCTTCAACCTTCAATATTTCGCGCTCGTCCTGCTTGGCATCGCGCGCCGCCGCCATCTGCGAACAAAGCACCCACGGTATCGCCAACAAAGCTGCATAGCGCATATCAATGACCTGCTGTGATGGAGCCGGCGCATCGTAAGCCATGGCCGCCAGGCCATATGTTCTGTTCTTGCGAATTCGGCCGCAGCTCCATGCGCCGGCAATGGCTCAGCAGCCGGTCCGGCAAAAATTTTGTTCACTTACGCAGATTCTGCGGCTTAACAACGGGTCCACAGGCTTCGGTGCATTCTTGCTCTCGCGCATGCAGCCCGCGAGATTGTTGATAGCTTACGCGGGCGACGCGCGGAACGCTCCGCAACAAGAGAACGCCATGCTGCTTAACCACGCTCCCCCGCAAGACCCTATCCCAGGCCAGGTCCCGAATCCGGCACGCGATCCCATACCGGATAAACCGATCGATCCTGTCCCCGACAAACCCATCGATCCCACACCCGACAAGCCTATCGATCCTGAACCGGATCGGCCCATCGATCCCATTCCAGACCGGCCGACCGATCCGGTGCGGCTGCCCGAAGACCACCCCGAAGGCGAGCAGGAAAAGTGACTAGAAAAATCCGATACCCGGTCGCAGAACGAATTGGAATATCAACAGAAGCAGTGCCGCCGCGACCATCGGGACGATGACGCGCAGATCACTTGTGCTTCCGTTTGCCTGCGCAGAGCGCACGCGCCAGGCGCCCGCCTGTATCCACGCGACGCCGATCACGGTCACCAGCACCGGCAACAGGACGACTTCTATCAGTTCGCGCGGAATGCGGAATGGCAGAATCAACGCTATGCCGATCAACGCCGGCAGTGTGGCGACTTGGAAGACGTAGCGCGTCCTCGCACCGGCGCTTGAGATCGCATCCTGATGGTCAGCCAAGGTCAGCAAGGGCCGCACCAACGATAAGGCGAGGATCGGCATCGTGATCAGCGCCAACAGCGCCGCGGCTGTCTTGGCGGTTGCGCTTAACTGAAAATAGTCCATTGCCATGCCCACGTCATTGCCGGGATTGAGCGCGCCGATAACCACTTGCGGCAGCGCCATGAACAACCCGCAATACGCCACCCAGATAAGGAAAAGCCGGATCGATACCGAACGTCCCGCGCCGCGCCGCAGCAACAGCAAGCACGCCATGCCGATCAGGAAGGTAGCCAACGCGCCGGTACCCTGGAACAAGCGCGTCAGCGGATGCTCGCCTTCCCAGACATGATTATTATGAAACAACGTAGGCCGCACCCCGGGCAGGAAGGCTTTCGGCAGCACCAGGAAAATCTCCTGGACGAAGAAGATCAGATTAAAAGCCAGGGTATAGAGCAACGCGGAAAGCAGGGTCAGCTTGCTGCTCCAGGGGGAATGTCCTGGAGTTTCCTGCTTCTGCGTGCGTCTGGCCGAAATCAGGCCGGCCAAGCCCAGCAGCAAGGGGCCCATAAGCAATATCAATACAGTCGCAGTTCCGATCATGCACTCGTCCAAGGCTCAGCGTGTGCCGCGATCATAGCGGCCACCATCAGATTTATGGGAAACAACGGATCCGCCTTTTACTTCCCCTTTTTTTTAAAGGGAATTGAGCGGGGTTTTCTTGCTCCTAAAAATTACCGCTCTGCGGACAAGCCCCGCCGCAACGACCAAAACCCGATATCGCGGCGATGGCGAAACCCGATCTGCTCGTACAACCCTTTGGCGCGTGGATTCTCGTGACTGACATGCAGGAAGGGCGTACTTCCGCGTTGCAACGTATCGTTGGTCAGCATGGCCGTCAGCCGGCGCGCATAACCCAGGCCATTGAAATCGGGATGCGTGCAGATGGCGCTCATTTCCCGGTACGTCTCCGTACCCATGCGCTCGCCGACCATCGCCGCTAGCCGACCATCCTGGTAGATGCCGAAGTAACGGCCCATTTCCATCGTGCGCGGTCGGAAATAATGCGGATAAACCAAAGCGGTCAGCTCCAGCACGTCGGCGCGATGCGCTTGGGTCAGCTCGATGATCTCTGGGCCATCGATTACTTCCAATGGCGAGGTGCAGATCATCTGCGCCAACGGGCGAAAGGCTTCAAGCTTCCACCCATCCGGCACCTGTCCAGGCGCCACACCAATCAGGTAAACCGATTCGCTAGGCGCGACCAATGCATCCAGCGCATCGGTCACCTCGGCATCGGCGTCGGAAACACCCAGGAAGGGCGCGTACTCCGCCGGATAACGCGCCACCTCGCCTGCAGCCTGCGCGATACCGCGATGCAGCGAGCGCAAGGAGGACCAGAAGGGATTGTCGAGTGCGGATACTTCGGAGGAAATCGCCATTGCCAGTACTTACCAATAGGAATAACCACAATGTCAGTTTATGCCGATCCCGGGAGACCGACGCTTTTTCCAGCGGATGGATTTGCCCTAGGTAATGAGCTTGGCGGCGATGCGCGCAACGTCGGCCAGTACGCCATTACGCTGATCCTGCGGTATCGACGACTCAGCGTAGTAGCCCGTAATCAGCAGCGGAGCATCGCGGCCTGGCGGCCAAGCGATACCGATATCGTTGGTAACGCCATTGCCGCTGGTTCCCGTCTTGTCGCCGACGCGCCAGCCCGCGGGTAGTCCCGCGCGAATCCGTTGATCTCCGGTGGTGGTGGCAATCAGCCAGTCGGCCAGTTGTTTACGCGAAGATGGCGACAGTGCGTCACCCAACAATAGCGCGCGCATGTCGTCCAGCATCGCCGCCGGCGTGGTGGTATCGCGCGGATCAGCGGGAATCGCTTCGTTGAGGTCGGTTTCGATGCGGTCCAGCCGCGTCACTTTATCGCCCAATGAACGAGTGAAGGCGGTCAAACCCGCGGGTCCGCCAAAGCTTGCCAGTAACAGATTGCCGGCTGTGTTGTCGCTGACGGTGACAGCGGCATGGCAGAGCTCGGCCATCGTCATACCGTGCTTGCCGGCATGCCGCTCGGTAATCGGGGAATATGTCACCAGATCCTCCTTGGCGTACACGACGCGGCGGTCCAGTTGCTCTTCGCCTTTATCCACACGTGCCAGCACCTGCGCGGCCGCGAGAAACTTGAATGTGCTTAACATCGGGAAGCGCTCATCGGCACGATGTCCGATCCGCTGGCCGCTTTCCACGTCCAGCACGGAGACACCCAGCCGCCCGCCATGGCGGCGTTCGAGGGCCGCCAGCTGGTCCTGCAACTCGGACGGACGGTCCCCGGCCGCCAATGCACGACCCACAGGCCATAGCGAAACAGCGCAGATGCCGGCCATAAGCGAGCGACGGTTCGGATCGAACTTCATGCATTCTCCACGGGTTGGGGTTTCCGGAAATCTTAACCCCACCATCACTACGCTGGCATTCAACGGGTTCATCTCACATGTCGATCTTGAGCCCACTCGTTCGTCGTACAAACGAAGGCGCCCATGCCGGGCGTCCTCTTCCCCTGGAACCAAAGGAAAAAACCATGCCCTACGTCGACGGCTTCGTCATTGCGGTACCGACCGCCAACAAACAGAAATTCACCGACCATGCCAATCGCTTCGATGCGATGTTCATGGAATTTGGCGCCACCCGTATCCTTGAATGCTGGGGCGACGACGTGCCTGATGGCACCGTCACCGACTTCCGCAAGGCCGTACAAGCCAAGGACGATGAAACGGTGGTGTTTTCATGGGTCGAATGGCCGGACAAGGCAACGCGCGACACCGGCATGAAGAGCATCATGGAAGACCCGCGCATGAAGATGGAAGACAATCCCATGCCGTTCGATGGCAAGCGGATGATCTACGGCGGCTTCGCATCGGTGGTGGAGTTGCCCGCGAAAGCGTAGCCCGTACTCGCAGCTCAGCGCCGCTCATGGGTGGGCACTTGTGTGCCCGCCCTGGTTTCCGACTACTTGCACACCGGTGGCCAGGCGGCGTCGCCATCGGGCTGAAGCTCGGCAAGGAATATCTCGCCGGAACGCTCGTCGTCCGCCTGGGCGAACAGCAAGCGTTTGCCATCCGGCGACAACAGCGGCCCCACTTGGAATACCTCATCACGCGCTGGCACGCGGCCACGTTCGCGCCAGCCGCTCTGGTGGTCTTTGCCGAGGCGATCGAACAGGTATAGATGTGAACGTTCGCCGCGATTGGCCACCACCACCATTCGGCTGCCATCGCGGGACATGTCAGCCTCGTATTCGTCGCCGGCGGTATTGATCGGTGCCGGAAGTGGCTTCACCTCCCAACCCTCACCGGCTTGCTGCGTTGCCACATACAAGTCACGCCCACCTGGTCCGCCGGGCCGATTGGATCCAAACAGCAAACGGCCATCGGCCAATTGCCGCGGCAGCAATTCGGTTTGCGGGCTATTGATCGGTTCCGGCAGGCGTTGCGGTTGGCCCCATTGTCCTTCCGAAGTCCGCTCCACCTTCCAGATATCGAGGTCGTCCGGGCGATCACGTGCCGATACGTAGTACAGGCGCTGACCATCCGGGCTGAAAGCAGGGTCAGCTTCCAGTACGCCGGGCGAAGCGGCGAAAGGCGGTTCCACCGGCGCTGACCACTGGCCCTTCTCGCACCGCGAGTACAGCAACCGATAGTTGTCGAACTGACGATCGGCGCGGAAGAAGAACAGTTCGCGACCATCGGGGGATAACGTGGGAGAGGACTCGTATTGGTCCGTCGATAACGGCGACGGCGTCCAGCGCACTGGCGTATCCGTAGCGAGCTTGGAGGTGGCAGGTGCAGCATGACACCCGCCGCAAATTACCGCCGCTACGAACGCGATGATCAAGCGAGAATCCATGGCCCGGCCCGACACTGTGATCGCCATGAAGCTAATGGCCCGCAAAACGCACCGGTAGCGAATATCGTACAAGGCTGGGTTGAGCCAAGTTCAAGACAGGGTTCTTCGATTCAATAGGTGCCGAGTAGGATGTGGTGAGCAAAGCGAACCGCATCGATCGCGATTCACCGGGAGTGTGGAAATCTCCCAGTTGGCCAAGACGCGAACGATGCGGTGCGCCCTCGGCTTACCGCATCCTACGGGGCCCCTGAATAATGGAAGCGGTCGCGAGTCCAGCATGCCTCCGGTCCACTACAAACCCGCATACCAAACGGCGAAGCGCTGCCATGCCTGTGTCGCCGGTATCGTCATGATCGAGACATGCAACGTAACGAAGAGTCCCAGTAGTACCCACAGCGCGGATCGTCCCTGTGCGGATTTCCTGTCCAGCACGATCAGCAGCGACAGGATCGCGTATACCGTGCCGAAAGTGATCAGCTGGTAGAACTGAGGAGGCACGGAGGGTACCCAGAAGATCAGCACACGCACCATCGACGGGTCGATCAGCGTCAACGCCGTTCCCGCCATATAGCGCGCATGCAGCGCCGACTGGCCCCGATAGAAGATACCCAGCGACCAGACGATCGCGAAAAGCACTGCCATCGATACGCCCAGAAACAGAATGAACTGCTGCACAGGCAGCATTTCCGCCGGTGCATGACTGATGCGAAGCTGCGCCAGGGCTAGCGCGCTGATCACGATCAGCGGCACCACGACATACGACGCCTTGCCGATACGCCGATGCCACGCCAACTGGCGCGAACGGATGAGCAACGGCTGCGCCACCAGCATCCCGATCCACACCAGCATGGAGGCCGCGTGCAGATGCGCCATGCCCTGCGCGGCGCCCAGCTGCGAAAAATAAGGTTTCCAGAAACCGAGTACCGCCACGCCCAGCAGCAGCACGACCCATGGCGATCCGCGCGTGCCCCACAACCCCGGCCGAGAGGCCGCGATACTTGTTGCCATTATCTTCTCCCCGTCCCACTGCGGGACCTAGGGAAAACGCGGCTTCCTGGGGAGACCGGCCAAGGAGGGTCGGGCGGCGGCCAAGGTAGGATGTGGCAAGCAAAGCGAACCGCATCTATCGCGGCTTCCCAGGCCAGGATCGGCCCCCTTGCTACCTGAGATGCGGCGCCTGTCGATAATCGAAGTCTACTTAGCTGAACCCATACTCTTGCGCCACGTATGAGCATGTCGATTTTCTATCTGCCCGGTCGTCGCTAATTACAAGAGAATGTCCTCCGCCAACGAGATCAAGCTATGTCCACGAACAACACTGTCCGACTCCATCGCGTCCTAACCGCCCCGGCTGAGCGCATCTACCGCGCCTTCCTGGACGCCGATGCCAAAGCCAAATGGCTGCCCCCGCACGGCTTCACCGGCAAGGTCCACCATCTGGACGCCACCGTCGGCGGCACCTACAAAATGTCGTTCACCAATTTCTCGACCGGCCAGACGCACACCTTCGGCGGGAAATATCTGGAACTGACGCCATACGAACGCATCCGCTACACCGATGCCTTCGACGATCCCAATCTACCCGGCGAGATGCAGACCACCATATCGCTGAAAAAAGTATCCTGCGGAACCGAACTGCACATCATGCAGGAAGGCCTACCCGAGGTGATCCCAGTCGAACAGTGCTACCTCGGCTGGCAGGAGTCGCTGACATTGCTGGCGCAGCTGGTGGAAGCGGAAATCCCGGATTGAAGCCTGCAGTCCATCGGCCAACGTAGGATGCGGTGAGCAAAGCGCACCGCATCGGTCGCGAATCACCGGCGCACAGGCGTCCTCTGGTCATTGCGGCACGAACGATGCGGTGCGCCTGCGACTTACCACATCCTACGAAGCTGACATTACCGGCCCTTCCGGATCGAATCCTGTAACTCGCCTTCCAACGTAGGATGTGGTGAGCAAAGCGAACCGCATCGGTCGCGAACCACCGGCGCACAGACACCCTCTGGTCATTGGGCACGAACGATGCGGTGCGCCTGCGGCTTACCACATCCTACGAAGCTGACCTGCCGGCCCTTCCCGGATCGAATCCTGTAACTCGCCTCCCAATGTAGGATGTGGTGAGCAAAGCGAACCGCATCGGTCGCGAATCACCGGCGTACAGAAACGTCCTCTCGCCACTGAGGCACGAACGATGCGGTGCGCCTGCGGCTTACCACATCCTACGAAGCTGACATTACCGGCCCTTCCAGATCGAATCCTGTAACTCGCCTTCCAATGTAGGATGCGGTGAGCAAAGCGAACCGCATCGGTCGCGAATCACCGGCGCACAGGCGTCCTCTGGTCATTGCGGCACGAACGATGCGGTGCGCCTGCGGCTTACCACATCCTACGAACTTTGCTCACCGCTTCCTACGGATCTGGCCGACTTCGATTAGCACTTGCTGGATCTGAGAGGTAGGATGCATGCGAAGCTAACCACATAGCCCGGACAATCAAAGGTCAAGGAATGACTGAATATCGCCGCCCTGGCACGCCAGGTGCCACTTGGTTTTTTACCGTCAATCTCGCCGAACGCCACGGCAACACCCGGTTAATCACACATGTGGATGCTCTCAGGCGTTCGTTCGCGCTGGTGCGCAGACGTCATCCGTTCCACATAGAGGCCATCGTCGTTCTTCCCGACCACCTGCATTGTCTTTGGCGACTACCTGATGGCGATGCCGACAATGCTACCCGCTGGGGTTTAATCAAGGCGGGGTTCTCCCGCACCCTACCCCACGACGAACGCATCAGCGCCAGCCGCCGCTCTCGAGGTGAGCGCGGAATATGGCAGCGAAGATTCTGGGAACATCAGATTCGCGACGATGACGACTACGCCGCGCATGTGGACTACATTCACTACAACCCAGTCAAACATCGCCACGCCGAGACCGCGGCTGCCTGGCCGTATTCCTCCTTCCACACCTTCGTGACGAAAGGAATTTACCCGTCTGATTGGGCCGCTCCACCGGGCATCAGGATTAGGCGCGAATAGCCGTAGGATGCGGTGAGCAAAGCGAACCGCATCGTTCGCGCAATCGGTGCACCGGAGGCGCTTCCTTGCGTGGAGATACGCGACAGATGCGGTTCGCTTCGCTCATCGCATCCTACGTAGTTCCATAGAGAGGAACGGTGCCTCCTCAACTGAGCCGCAAGCGATGCCGTTCGCCTGCGACTCACCGCATCCTAGGGGGCTACTGTTGGCTACACCTGCGCCGTCTTCCACTTACCGCGCGAGAACAGCCACAGGGTGAACAATCCCACCGACGTTTCGGAAACAAATACGGCCCAGAACACGCCGGTTTGTTGCCAGCCCAACGAGATCGCCAGCGCATACGAGAGCGGGATCTGGATCAGCCAGAAGAACACCAGGTTGATCTTGGTGGGCGTAACCGTGTCGCCGGCACCATTGAACGCCTGCACTGCCACCATCCACCAGCCGTAGACGAAGAACGAGTACGACAGGATCCGCAGCCATTCGCCACCGATGGCGACGACGGCGGGGTCATCAGTGAAGATGCCCATCAACTGGTGATGGAAGAAGAAGAACAGCACCGATATCACGACGGTGAAGACCATGTTGTACCAACCGATTCGCCATACCGAGGCTTCGGCACGGCCAGGCTCGTTGGCGCCCAGGTTCTGTCCCACCAGCGTGGCTGCCGCATTGGACATGCCCCATGCCGGCATCAGGGTGAACATCATGATGCGGATCGCGATCGTTGCGCCGGCGACCGCCTCGCTACCGATATTGGCCAAGATGCGCATCAGGAATATCCAGGACGTCATCGCCACGATCATCTGGCCAACGCCGCCCAGCGAAGTGCGCACGATGTTCCACATGATCGCGCCGTGCACCGCCAGTTGCGAAGCCGCCACGCGGATGTGCTTGCCGCCGCGGAACAGCGTCCACAGCTGGTACAGCACGCCCGTTCCGCGGCCAATGACGGTAGCCAGGGCCGCACCCTCGATACCCATTTCCGGAAACGGGCCGATACCGAAGATCAGCAGCGGGCAGAGCACGATGTTCAGGCCGTTGGCGAGCCACAGCACGCGCATGGCGATAGCCGCATCGCCGGCGCCGCGGAAGATGGCGTTGATCACGAACAACAGCATGATCACCACGTTGGCACCAAGCATCCACTGCATGTAGGGATAACCGTGCTCCAGCGTCCAGGCATCCGCGCCCATCAGCCGCAGCAAATCCTGCGCATAGACGATACCCGCCACCGCGAACGGTACCGACACCAGCAGCGCGACCAGGATGGCCTGCACGGCGGTCACCGCGGCTTCTTCAGGCTTGCCTTCGCCGATGCGCCGCGCAACCACCGCCGTCACCGACATGGCCAGCCCCATGCCAATCGCGTAAAGCAGGAACAGCAAGCTTTCAGTCAGCCCCACCGTTGCTACCGCGGACGGGCCAAGCTTGGCGACGAAGAAGATATCCACTACGGCGAAGGTGGATTCCAGCACCAGCTCCAACACCATGGGCACCGCGAGCAGGAACACCGCCCTGCGCATCGGGATCTTGGTGTAGTCGGCGCCGGTGCCGCGTATCGCGTCGCGCAGTTCTGCCCACATGGATTGGTTGGCTACCGGCGCCTCCATTGCGGCGGTGCCGGATTCAGGATCGATATCGGGTCGCGGATCAGTATTCATAGGCACATGTCTTCCTTGTTCGCGAAAACGAACGCGCATGGTAACCGCAGCGCGGCGCCGGGGCAGCCGCCAGTTACCGGAAGGCGTCCAGGGGATTTGAAGCGTTCGATTAACTTGCCGTCGCCAATCGTGAATTCGGCGGACGCACGTGCGTTTATACCGGGCATGTTGCCTCCCAAAATGACGAATACAAGACAGCCACCGGCTATCCTCCCCTTTGCGACGAGCGGGCGGCACCAGAATCGACATGGTCCAGCAAGATCAACGCCCATGTTATGCACATGCAGCGGTATCAGCGTAGGGCGGGTCTTGACCCGCCGCTCCCGACCATGGAATCAACATCCGCAGCACTTCAATCCTGAAATGGCGGGTCAAGCGACAGCGGGGCAGAAGATGCGGGTGGAGACGCGTCCTACAAACGCGGCGCTGTTTCTATTTCCGCATCTTCGTAGCCTGAGGGCTGCGGCATTCCCATGATGAAATCCCTCATCAACGGGAAATATCCTACTGGTTGTCGCGTGGAGAGACGCTCGCCATCCGCGAGGGTCTCGAATTCGTACATGCCGTGATCGGCATCGGGAAACACGGCTGTGGTGATCGGGCGGCCGGCGCTTCGCAGCGTGGCCAAGCGGCGGAGGGTTTCCGCAGGGGGCGCATCGCGGTCCTGGCCACCCAATATCCACAGCTGCGGAACGTCGAGGTTCGTCAGTACCGGCATGGGGTCGTACTGCGCTGGCAGTCCTTCGAGCAAAAGCGGGCCTTGCTTGCGAATGGTCTCAGATGTCTCGGCAAGCAGATAAGCGGTGAAGTTTCCACGGACTGATTTGAACCAGGACTCGCGGCCATACTTGCGCTTCACTGCTTCAAGCTGCTCATAGCCTTCGGTGAAGTTGCTTTCGACGATCATTGCAGTGGCGTCGGCGACTTCCATCGCCTTCGCCTTTATTTCTGGCCCGAAGCCGGCACGTTCCATGTCGAAAGCGATCGCTTCGCGGTCTTCATCCAGTGCCGAAACGGCCAGCCCAAAGCTCACGATGACGAAATCCACCGGCTCTATCTGCGCGGCCAACGGCGCTACCCAACCTCCCTGGCTACCGCCCTGATAGCCCACCCGCCCCGCACGTGCGCCAGCAAGGCGTCGCGCCTCGCGCATGGCGAGAACCGCATCGGTAGCGAGGATCAGATAGTTCTGCGAGTAGCGGCCGCCCGACGTGCCGGTGCCACGCTTGTCATAGGCAAATACGCCGATGCCTGCACTGGCGAACTGACGCTGCAAGGCATAGTCCTCGAGCGCCGACGAGTGCTCGGCGCCATGGACCAAAACAACGATCGGAACACGCGTCTCACCCGGCGGCAGTGTCAAGCGGCCGGCCAATTCGGCCCCACTTCCCTGGAATCGCGTGTCGACCTGGATCAACGGCTGACGCTGGCCCGCGATATTGTCGAGACGCAGCTCACCCTGCTCGCAGTCGGAAAACGTAACGCGATGCCCATCCGGACGGCCCGTCCAGCCGAGCGTGCTTGTCCAACGTCCCTTTCCTTGCGGACTCAAAGCACCCGTGCGCCCGTCCAGCCGCCGCCAGCGAAGTTGACCGGGCGCACCAGGCGCGATGTCCAGCGACGTGCCGTCTGCCATGAGGTAGCTGCCTACTTCGCAGGGCGCCGATTGGACCGGGTCCGAAGCAGGCACTTGAGCGCCGACGGATGCCACACCGCCCAGCGCGAGGAGGATCGCGGTACTCGCACGCCTTACATAACCCATGGATTTATTCCTGCTTTGTTGTAATTGGCGTAGGCGTGGACGTTTGCGAAGCCGTGACCGACACAAGGTGCTGGCGTGCAAGTGTCGGACAGAACCAATGGCCGACCTTCAGGGTAAGGTGCGCAAGAAGCTGCCGGACGTGCCAAATGCCCTAGTGACATGAGGCATGCCGGAGGCCGGTGGCTAAACCCGATGACGAAAATATCGACAGACTGCAAAAATCCATTTATCGGCGCCCGCTGAACTTGTCGATTCCGGACTGCGTGCTTCGTCGTCTAGGCAAGTACCCGCGTTCACACCCAGGAGTTCAGCTATGACCATCTATCGCTTACCTGCCCTGTTAGCCCTTGCCGTTGCCCTTGCGGGCGGCACCGCCTGGGCCGAGGAAGCCGTGTACGAGCTTGAACCCGCGCATACCTTCCCCAGTTTCGAGGCCGACCACATGGGCATGTCCACGTTCCAAGGCAAATTCAACAAGAGCCGCGGCGAGGCACGTATCGATCGCGAGCGCGGCACGGGGCATGTGGAAGTCACCATCGATGCACGCAGTATCGACTTCGGCCTGGACGCGCTTAACGAATGGGCCGTGGGCGACCAGCTATTGGATACCGCTAAATATCCTGAAGCCATCTACCGCGGCACACTCAGCGACTTCCGTGACGGCGCGCCGGCCAAGGTCAAAGGCGAGCTCACCCTGCATGGCGTTACCCGGCCGCTAACGCTGACCATTGATCGCTTCAAGTGCCAGTCCCATCCACAATACAAACGCGACTGGTGTGGCGCCGACGCCCACGGTTCGTTCGACCGCAGCCAGTTTGGTCTGGACGCCGGCAAGGAATATGGGTTCGACATGAACATCACGCTGCGCATCCAGGTAGAAGCCATCGCCAAGGCCGAACCACCTGCACCGTAGGATGTGGTGAGCAAAGCGAACCGCATCGGTCGTGAAATATCGGAGCAACCCGTCAGGACGCTATGCTGCGCCGTCACGATGAGCCACCTACCGCCACGAGGAAGTAACGCCCATGATTCAAACCCGACACGGAAGCTGCCATTGCGGCGCAGTGCGATTCTCCTGCGACATCGACCTTTCTCCGGCAGGCGAGCGTTCCCCACAGCTCCGTCCCGGCCCCTGGTACGCGACCACGTTGCGTTGCAACTGCTCGTTTTGCGGCAAGACACGGATGTGGAAGAACCATACCCCTGCCGAAGCATTCCGCCTGATTCAAGGCGCGGACCAACTGAGCCACTACCGCTTCGGCGAAGGCTCGATCGACCACACCTTCTGCAAGACCTGCGGCGTCTACGCCTTCGTCAGCGCCAGCGAACCAGTGATGGGCGGCGACTTCTACTGCGTCAACATCGCCTGCCTGGATGACGTGACCGAAGACGAACTGGAAGCCGCGCCGATTCGCTACGAAGACGGCGCGCATGATGATTGGGGGAATGCGCCGAGAGTTACGAGTTATCTCTGACTGATTCCAACTTGATTGCAAGCAATGACGCTCGGCGTTTCAGGGGCACACCAGAGCGCACCGCGGGCCCTCAGGATGCAACATCCATGCGGTCGGCCAGGGCCCACCCTATGGGAAGCCCACATAGCGCGGGCTCAAGCCCGCCACATGAGCCGTCGCACAGTCCCACGATGAGTCCGGCGATCCATAGCAACCTTGATGATGGACCCAAGTAGGATGCGGTGAGCAAAGCGAACCACATCGATCGCGAGTCACCGGAGTAATAAAACTACCCTCCCGCCACCTAGGCGCGAACGAAGCGGCGCGCCTGCGGCTTTACCGCATCCTACAGAGCCTGACTCAAACCTCGCCGTCTCGATTCAGCCACTTTTCTGCCCGTGAAATTGCATCCTGCTCTCGTACCAGCTCGTCTGGCGAGATCTTTTCTCCATACACCTGCCCCGTCCTGTCCACGAAGCGCGCGGTGGCCAAGCCCAGGCGCGCACCGCCTGGAAGCTCATACTGCCGGTTACCTGTGCTGAGGCCCGCTGTTGGTTGGCCGAAGCTGCGTGTGTTGGGCCGGCCGCGGAACGCAACCGCAATGGCCTCGCCCGAGCTCGCTGTGCGAGCGCCGGTAAGTACCGCCACTTGTGCATTGGTTAAATCCGGTATCGGCATACCGGGGGGATTGATGCGCCAGGGCGTATCGCGTCCTTTTGCATCACGGAAGAAACCTACAGGCTCTTTGCCCAGCAACGTCGACAACCCCGATAACATTGGCCACATATTGCCGCCCGGGTTATCACGCAGATCCACCACCCAGCCACCCGTCACCTGCGGCGACACCTCGGCGATGCCGCTTGCCAGCGTACGTGCGAAAGCTTGCGCAGCCTCGTGCGACGTACCCCAGAAGCCGGGCACCAATATGGTGGCAACGCCATCACGAACGAATATTCGAGGCGCTTCGGAAGGTTGACCCTGCTGTGCATACCGCCGTGCGGCGACAGGCAGCATCAATACGCTATGACGGTCACCCAGCTGCTGAATCAACGAGTCGATGACCGCGTAGGCATCGGCCGGACCCTTCGCCACCTCCGCTTTCTGGACAAGCGCAGACTGCACGGCAGACCAGTCGATGCGATTCGCGTTGAGCGCATGATCGCGCATGATGGCAACCGCTGCCTCCACGATCTGGGCTGGTGGCACATCGGCATCAGTATCCGCAGGCGAGCGTTCCAATCGCAATTGTCGCACCAGCAAACGTCCGCGGCCGGTCAATAGTGGCCCGAACAATACCGTCTGCGCGCTGGATGGCACGCTGATCTCCACCTCCCTCGACACATTGGAAGCATCGCCTAGAACCGGTTCCCGCTGGGTATTGGCAAATGCGACCACACCTGATGGTCCATCGGCGCGAAGCCATAGACCTGCACCACCTACAACGCTATGCGCGTCGATGCGACCGGACAAACGCACCCGCTGGCCGCGGAAGGGCGTGGCATCGACGGCGGCGACACCGCCACCATAACTTTCACCGACATCCCCCTGCGACTGCACCGACAACGACGCACCCGCTTCGGATTGTGCGTCACCTCCTCCCTCCAGAACGTAATGCGTACTGTCGCCGGTCACCCTCCATTGCATTGTTTGTTCGGCAGCGGCGGGGAATGTTGCCAGCCAAGCCGCAATCAAAATTCCATTCCATTTTTTCATTGAATGCTCTCGCTTCCATCAATCAATACTCGTTCCGTGGCATCCCTCCTACGCCAGCGGTAACGTCGAGTCCATTTCTTGTGCGCAACTCGCTTGCCGCTTGAGCCGTGCCGCTGCGAACAATCACCCTGTCAAATCGGGGAACACCCACTCCTATTCCATTGCAATCCCGCACCGATCCACTACAAAGACGCGACTTAACCCCGATCAATGTAGCGAGAAAATAAAACGGCATCGGTCGCACCCGCGTCTAGAGCAAGTAAATCCCGCCTATCGATCACCTGCAAGCGATGCGCCGCCCTTGCAGCTTCCGATTGCGCGCATGCCCGATATCGTCAACAGCGACTCATTCGGACAGACGGATGTGAGCCGACTTGGCGGCCACCACGTGCGTTTGATAATAATACTTATCGCTCGGCACGCCACGACCGTCAGTGAAATAGATCTTTACTTGACTCGCAGCTCCCAGCACGACAATTTTCTTACCTGCCAGGAATTCATCTGGCGCACTGCCGTGTTCACGCTTGAATGCAGCCTCGATGTCCGGCGTGATTACCACCGACAGGTTGCGTGCGTCGCGGTAGTCGGTTTCTGAATTGAGGTATAGCCTGCCGCGATCGCGACCGCTTGCCTTTACCTCCATCACGAACACACCCGGCAGGTAGCCTCCCTCCTCAGCGGCTAACACCCCCGCTACCTCGGCGGGTATGCGCTCGCCTTCGCCCGTCAGCAACATGGCTTCCAATATAGGAAGCACAGCCAAACCGCCTCCGCATAACTCTTCTATTGCCATGGCCGGTCCGTAGGGGTGCACCTTCCGTGCTGCCGCAAACGGTTCATCGGCCAGCTTGTTGCGGTCCAGCGCCAGCGTGGCCCATTTGCGATACAAAGCCGCTGCTAGCGTCAGCCGCGCCATACCGTAGTCCATAAGGTTCAGCGCTTTATTCGCCTCGATGATGGCTTTTTCGGCGTCGTCGCGCCAACACAACAGGAAGGACGCATAGTTCCCATGCGACCACGCGCTGGTCGGTTCGGCCGCGATTTTCTTTCGGTATAGGGCATCGGCATCAGCAAGCCTATCGTTGCGGTTGTAGTACGCGATCAAGCCGGACTGTGCCGCACTGTTCGTGCGAGGACTGGCATTGGTCGCCAATACCTTCCTATAGAGCGCCACCGCGGCATCCTGGCGGTCTTCCTGCATCAGCAGCTCGGCCTGGTTGAGATGCAGCCACGGGTCGTCCGTTCCCAACTGCTCCGCCTTCTGCAAAGCAGCCTTTGCTTGCAAGGGCTTGCCCATCAGCCGATAAAGATGACCCTGCAAAACATAGGCGCGCGCGTAATCCGGCGCAATCTCCAAGGCGGTATCAAGTGCTTTTTCTGCCGCCTCCAAGCTCCCTGGTTCGAATGAGTCGCCTCTGAGATGACCGCTGGAGATGTAGTAGCGCGCATATAGCCGATACGCTTCGGCGGAACGAGGCGCGACACGGATCGCGCGGTCAAGCTCCGCTCTCGCCTCTTCAAGCCCGCTTCCTTGCCCTTCCCAGGAATCCAATAGCAGTTCGGCGCGATCCAGATCTTTCTGGACGGTAGCAGAAACGGCAATCTGATCCGCCTCAGCAGCAAGCGCTGTCTGCGGAATCATCATCACCCCTGCGGCACCTGCCAGTACCAATCTTAGAAAAAACCGTAACCGCCGCTCCCCTCTATTCGACATTCCTGCCCCTTTTTTACGTCGAATGACGTCCAGATTGACCCGCAATGCGCAACTGTCAACAACACTCACTTCGCCGCTCGGATGACGGAGAACCGATGCGACACGGCTGTTCAGACATGAAGCTCCCAGCCAAAATCCATCGGCATCCGACCATGCGTCGATCAGCGATCCATCGGCAACTTCAACCCCATCTCCCGCGCGCACTGCTTCGCCACTTCATAACCCGCATCCGCATGCCGCATCACTCCGGTTCCCGGATCGTTCCACAACACTCGCGCGATGCGCTTATCGGCTTCGGCTGTACCGTCGCAAACAATCACCACGCCCGAGTGCTGGGAATACCCCATCCCCACGCCGCCACCGTGATGCAGCGATACCCAAGTTGCTCCACCCGCCACGTTGAGCATGGCATTGAGCAGAGGCCAGTCGGATACGGCATCGCTGCCGTCCTTCATTGCTTCGGTTTCGCGGTTGGGTGAGGCGACGCTGCCGCTGTCCAGGTGATCGCGACCGATGACGACGGGGGCTTTCAGTTCACCGTTGCGGACCATCTCGTTGAAGGCGAGGCCCAGCTTGTCGCGCAGGCCCAGGCCGACCCAGCAGATGCGCGCGGGCAGGCCCTGGAAGCTGATGCGCTCCTTGGCCATGTCGAGCCAGCGATGCAGGTGCGCGTCGTCGGGAATCAACTCTTTTACTTTTGCGTCGGTCTTGTAGATGTCTTCCGGGTCGCCGCTCAGCGCGACCCAGCGGAACGGACCCACGCCGCGGCAGAACAACGGACGCACGTACGCCGGTACGAAGCCCGGGAAGTCGAACGCGTTCTTGCAGCCTTCATCCAGCGCCATCTGGCGGATGTTGTTGCCGTAGTCGAAGGTGGGGATGCCTTGCTTCTCGAACGCGAGCATCGCTTCGACGTGCACACGCATGGATTGCTTGGCGGCGTCGCGGACTTTCTGCGGATTGGTTTTCTGCTCGGCCAGCCATTGCTCCACGGTCCAGCCGATTGGCAGATAACCGTGCACCGGGTCGTGCGCGCTGGTCTGGTCGGTAATCGCATCCGGGCGTACACCCATGCGCACTAGTTGCGGCAGGATTTCCGCAGCGTTGCCGAGCAGCGCGATGGATTTGGCTTGGCCCGCCTTGGTGTACCGATCGATGCGCGTCAACGCGTCATCGAGATCGGTGGCCTGTTCGTCCACATAGCGCGTACGCAGGCGCATGTCGATGCGCGACTGCTGGCATTCGATATTGAGCGAACACGCCCCCGCCAGCGATGCGGCCAACGGTTGCGCGCCGCCCATGCCACCGAGGCCGGCGGTGAGTATCCAGCGACCGGCCAGATTGCCGCCGTAGTGCTGGCGGCCCATTTCCACGAATGTTTCGTAGGTGCCCTGCACGATGCCCTGGCTGCCAATGTAGATCCAGCTGCCGGCGGTCATCTGGCCGTACATCATCAGGCCCTTCTTATCGAGCTCGTTGAAGTGCTCCCAGGTGGCCCAGTGCGGCACCAGGTTGGAGTTGGCGATCAGTACGCGCGGTGCATCGGAATGCGTGGGGAACACGCCCACCGGCTTGCCGGATTGCACCAGCAGCGTTTCGTTGTCTTCCAGGTTGCGGAGCGATTCGAGGATGGCGTCATAACAGGCCCAGTCACGCGCGGCACGGCCGATGCCGCCGTAGACCACCAGCGAGGTCGGGTCTTCCGCCACTTCCGCGTCCAGGTTGTTCTGGATCATCCGGTACGGCGCTTCGCTGAGCCAGGACTTGCAGCTCAACTGGGTGCCGCGTGGGGCGCGGATGACGCGGGTGGAATCGTGGCGCGGATCGGTCATGGCGGGCATCTTGATGAAGTCGATGCTGCATTATTGCAGGGGCTCACACCGGCTGTGGCACACTTCAGCCATGAACCGTCTCTCTACTTTCTTATCGCGCGGCCTGTTGGCCGTTTTCATGGGCGCCTTTGCGGGATCGGCGTTGGCCGCGCCGCCGCGGGTGCTGATATTCACCAAGACCGCCGGGTTCCGCCACGACTCGATTCCCACCGCGATTGCTGCATTGCAGCGCGTCACCGCGGAGCAGGGCATGCAAGCGGACGCGACCGAGGATGCCTCCGTCTTCACACCGCAGAACCTGGCGCGCTACCGCGTGGTGATCTTCGCCAGCACTACCGGCGATGTGCTGGATGCGGCGCAACAAAAAGCGATGGAAGAATTCGTGGACGGCGGCGGCGGCTTCATGGGCGTCCATTCGGCGTCCGATACCGAATACGATTGGCCCTGGTACGCACGGTTGGTGGGTGCCTATTTCCATAGCCATCCTCCGGGCCTGCAAACCACGCGCGTGCTTTTCGACCGCGACGGCATTGCCGAGCAAGGGCGCGAGTGGAAGGTCACCGATGAAATCTACAACTACCGCGACAATCCGCGCAAAAACGTGCAGGTGATCGCCACGGTGGACGAAAGCGACTACACCGGCGGCACGATGGGCGACGACCACCCCATCGCGTGGTGCCATGCCTCAGCGAAAGGCCCTGCCTGGTATACGGGGCTCGGGCACGATGCGGCGCTGTTTGCCGATCCGGTGTTTTTGCGGCATCTGGTTAGTGGATTGCAGTATGCAAGCGGGAAGTCGCGTGATTGCTGAGCTCTGAGGCATATCGATACCCAACAAAATGCCCGGTACATGCCGGGCATTTTTTATACAGAAGTTGTGGGAGCGATTTGCTTTTCTCGGGCCATCTACTGAATCGCAGGATCCAGCAGGCGCAATGAATGCGCCAGATCCCGGCCACCGGTGCTATCCAGCTCTTCACGCGTGTAGGCGCGGCCGGTGGCGTTGGCACAGCCCTCGCCCTTGGCATTGCGGGGGATGATGCGGGAGCCGGTCTGGCGCAGGCAGTTGTGGTCGCTCAACGGGCGGGCCTTGGACTCGGCGTTCCGATCGGGTGTGCTTTGATCAGTGGCGCTCTGATCAGCAGTGTTCTGCTGGGTCTCGGCCGCCGGGGCTGCTACGGCGTCGGACGTCGGGGACGTCGATTGTGCGCTGGCGGCAAATGCCAGAGCGGACAGCAAGACAAGCAGGACGGGACGTTTCATGGAAGCCTCGGGCGCGGGCGGTTCGACTGGATTGCTTTTTTATACGCCTATTCGGCGGGCCCAGCGCAGTGCGGGGTCGCCGGCATTTAGAGGGCGTTGTGGACTCCAGATCAACTCTCCCCGCCCCCGTCTCACCAGCCCCTTCGGGGCACCTTCCCCCGTAGGGAGAAGGAAACCGCACATCAGGCCACCGGGCACTCCGTCCGGCGGCCTTCATGGAACGCCTTCACCGCCGCCGCGTCGGCCGGCGTCGGACGGCTGCCATCGTCGAAGATGACATGCCACACGCCATCCGCACCGCGTTGCCAGACCGAGCCGAAACGGGTCAGCGAGGTGGCGCCGGTCTTGGGGTCTTTGAACAGGGCCGGGCCGCTGGAATACGCCGTCGTGCCATCGCCGCCCACGGTGACGATGGCCGGGTACCACTCCAGTTTGACCGCTGAGCCATCGATTATGCCGGCCCACTCCTGAGTAATGGCATCGCGGCCGCGGGTGGGTTTATCGCTGACGCCGAAGACCGCGTTGGGGTGCAGGTGCTCGGCGAAGGCATCAGCATCGTGGTCGGCGACGGACTGGGCGAAGCTCAGTTCGCGGGCCCATACGGCGCAGTGCTCATCATCCGATACGGCGGATTCCGCGGCCTGCGAGGGTACGACAGCCATGGCTGCGCACAGCAGCAGCGAAAAGCGCGAGGCGGCTTTAATGCGAATCTCTGTCATGCGATTTTCTCCCGAGTCTGCCAAGCTTGCGCATTCGATACGCTTTCTGCCGCCTATGCACCTGCCATTCGTCAGGACCTGTTTCCGATCTCGCGTTTCGCCCGACCCTGGAGCGGAGCTTACTTCGCTGCTGGCGGTGCATCGGCTTCGGTCTCGGAACGCCTTCAGATGGCTACTCGCTATCGCCTGCCCTTGCGACGGCCCCATTGCTACGGGCTCGGCGCTATCGCGGGGCACGGCGTGGCTCGCATTGCTGCTGTTGCTCAGCGCCTGCGCCACCGCGCCATCGCGCCCTGTTGTTTCCGACACACCGCCCGTTCCATTGCTGCTGATTTCGCTGGATGGCATGCGTGCGGATTATCTGCAGCGCGGCATCACGCCTCACCTTTCGCGCCTGGCACGCGAGGGTGTGCATGCGAAATGGATGAATCCCTCCTACCCCTCCCTGACTTTTCCGAACCACTACACGCTGGTGACCGGCCTGCGTCCGGACCATCACGGCATCGTCAACAACACCATGTGGGATGAGCAACTGGGCGATTTCGCGCTGAGCAACCGGGAGGCGGTGGGCGATGCGCGCTGGTGGAGCGGCGAACCGATCTGGGTAAGCGCCGAGAAAGCAGGCGTCCGTACCGCCACGTTGTTCTGGCCAGGATCGGAAGCGGCGGTACAAGGCGTGCGGCCCTGGCAATGGCGCAAGTTCGACACGAAGATCCCGGTCGACCAGCGGGTGGATCAGATACTGGAGTGGCTATCGTTGCCTGCGGCGGAAAGACCGCAGTTAGTGACGCTGTACTTCGAAAACGTCGACGGCGCCGGCCACGATGCAGGGCCGGACTCCGCGAAAGTCGCCGAGGCGCTGCGCCAGGTCGATGCCGGCATCGGCAGACTGACGGCAGGCCTGCAAGCGCGCGGATTGTGGGACAAGATCAACATCATCGTTGTGTCGGACCATGGGATGACGGCCACTTCTCCCCAGCGCACCGCCGTCATCGAAGACCTGATATCACCGGACGACGCCCGTGCAGTGAGTACCGGGCAAGTGGTCGGCTTCGTTCCCAAGCCCGGGAAGGAAGCGGTGGCCGAACAAGCACTGCTGGGCAAACATGGCGCTGTGGAATGCTGGCGCAAACAGGACATGCCCGCACGTTGGCATTACGGCACGCACCCACGTATCCCGCCCATCGTCTGCCAAGCCGATGAAGGCTGGCTGTTGATCAAACGCGCTACGTACGAGAAATTGGTCAGCATGGGATGGCAGGGCGGCGGCGCACATGGTTACGACCCGGCATTGCCGTCCATGCGCGCGATCTTCATCGCCCATGGTCCGGCATTTCGCAAAAAAATGACGATTCCGGGCTTCGATAATGTCGATGTCTATCCGTTATTGGCGCGCCTGATGGGCGTCTCGCCCGCCCCCAACGATGGCAATGCGCAGACACTGCTGCCCATTCTGAAGCCCGCTTCAAACGAGGGAAACGCCGCCCAGCGTTGATGTCCGAAAACGGTTAGTCAGGGCCGGGAAGCGGTGCTAGCCTGTCCTCATGTTCACCGCCTTCGCCCATGCCACCCTTCCCGATCTCCGCGTCTGCGAACAGGCGCGGCTCAGCCGCGATGCCCGTTTCGACGGCCTTTTCTTCATCGCCGTCACTACCACGCGTATCTACTGCCGACCGGTGTGTCCAGCACCGCAGCCGAAACCCACCAACATCACTTACTACCCCAACGCCGCGGCCGCGGAAGCGGCGGGCTTCCGCCCCTGCTTGCGCTGCCGACCGGAACTATCGCCCAGTGATGGCGCGTGGCGTCGCGGTGATGCGGCGGTGGCGCGTGCACTGAAGCTGATCGATGAAGGCGCATTGGCCGACCAATCGCTGTCGCAACTGGCGGACAAAGTCGGCCTGGGCGAACGCCAACTGCGGCGCCTGTTCAATGATCGGTTGGGCGCCAGTCCGACTGGCGTACATGGCACGCGGCGGTTGCTGTTCGCCAAGCAATTGTTGACCGAAACGCGACTGCCGGTGACGCAGGTTGCGATGGCTGCAGGCTTCGGCAGCCTGACCCGCTTCAACACTACCTTCCGCGAGGCTTACCGAATGGCGCCGCGCGATTTACGCAAGCGGTCCGAGCCGACCGCGGAAGAACGTATCGCATTGCGCCTAGGGTATCGCCCGCCGTATGACTTCACCGCGATGCTGCAATTTCTGCGCGGCCGCGCGTTGCCAGGCGTGGAGTTCGTCGACGACACAAGCTACGCGCGCGTGTTCGGCCCAGCCAATGCGCCCGGCTGGCTGCGGGTGAGCCAATGGAGCGACAAACCGAATGATCATGCATTGAAGTTGGAACTGCATGGCGCGATGCCCGCGCAACTGCTGACCATCGTCAATCGCATCCGCCGCATGTTCGATCTGGATGCGGATCCGCAAGCGATCGCTGTTGCATTATCCACGGATAAGCGCTTGCGCCCGCTAGTGAAGAAGCGACCCGGCCTGCGGCTGCCGAGCGGCTGGGATGGATTTGAGATAGCGGTGCGCGCCATCATCGGCCAGCAGGTCAGTGTCGCCGCCGCGCGCACGCTGACATCCCGGCTGGCGCAACATTTCGGCACGGCACTGCCGACACCTTTCAGTGCGGAGTTGGCGCACCTGTTCCCTGCACCCGACGCGCTGGTCGACGCCGACCTGACGTCCATCGGCTTGACGCGGGCCCGCGCGGAAACGGTACGCACCGTGGCGCGCGCGTTGCTGGACGGCCGTGTGGATTTTCATGCCGAACGCATGCTGGAAGATTTCGTTGCACGCTGGGTGGCACTGCCCGGTATCGGCCCGTGGACAGCGAACTACATCGCGATGCGTGCGCTGGGCCATCCGGATGCGTTTCCTGCCGACGACCTGGTACTGCAGAAAGCCGTACCCACCCAGCCTGCCCCCGCGAAGGCGGGGGGCACGCGAATGACCGCCAAAGTACTGACCGCGCGTGCGGAAGATTGGCGGCCATGGCGCGCCTATGCGGTGATCCACTTGTGGCGCGACAGCATGCCTGCGCCGAAGACTACGAATGCTTTGTAGGACGTCGTGTCGGCGGTAGGAGCAGCGTCCCGCCGCGAGCTCTTCCTCTCAGATCACGATAGAAGCGAAGAGCTCGCGCCGAGACGGCGCTCCTACGGTAAAGGTGGAATGGAGATTGAGACCATGATTGTTTACCAGCACATCGAAAGTCCGGTCGGCCCGCTGCTACTGGCTGCCGACGGCAACGCGCTTCGCCTGATCGAATTCCATACACCGCGCCACCCGTATCCACGCGGAGCGGATTGGCAGGAAGGCGACAATGCCGTCTTGCAGATCACGGCTGCGCAGCTGGGCGAGTATTTCGCCGGCACGCGCCGGGATTTTGACCTGCCGCTGGGACCGCAAGGCACTGAATTCCAGCGTCAGGTGTGGCACACACTGGCCGCCATCCCCTACGGGCAGACGATCAGCTATTCCGAAATGGCGCGGCGCGTCGGCAAACCCACGGCGACACGTGCGGTCGGCGCTGCCAATGGACGCAATCCGATTCCCATCGTGCTGCCATGCCATCGCGTGATTGGTGCCGATGGCAGCCTCACCGGCTTTGGTGGTGGCCTACCGACCAAGCAGTACTTGTTGCAGTTGGAAGGTGCGTTGCCGAGTGATGATTTGTTTGGCTGATCCCCTTTGTTGTAGGAGCGGCGTCCCGCCGCGAGCTCTTTGCTTTCGTCGCGATCTGAGGGAAAGAGCTCGCGGCGGGACGCCGCTCCTACGAGAAGCGCGTCAGATGTCAGCCAACAATTCCTGCAACGTCTGACGATAACGCGCAGCAACTGCATCGCGATCATGATGCCGCCCTTCGGCAACCAATTGTTTGCCGTTGACGTGCACTTCGCGCACCAGCGCCTGGTTACCGCTGAATATCCAGCGGTCGACTACATTTTCCGCCGCTGCTCCGGCGAACGCCGGCGCTTCCTTGTCCAGGATCACGAAGTCTTCGCTTTCGGTGCCGAACCCAGTGGCGTTGACTCGACTGTCCATCACCCCTTGCAACAAGGTCTCCCCAACGCTGTTGGAACGATCGCTGACGGCAATGTTGCGGCGGCGAGTGATCAGGCGCTGGCCGTATTCCAGCCAACGTAGTTCTTCCACCGGCGACACCGAGATATGCGAATCCGAGCCAATACCCCACGCGCCGCCAGCATCCAGGTAAGCACGCAACGGGAACAGGCCATCGCCCAAATTGGCCTCGGTGGTGGGGCAGATAGCCACCGTGGCGCCGCTCTTGGCGATGCCCCGTACTTCCTGATCGGTGAGATGCGTGGCGTGCACCAGCGTCCAGCGCGCATCGATGTCGAGATTGTGTAGAAGCCATTCGACAGGCCTCGCGCCGCGTATCGCCAGGCAGTCCTGCACTTCGCCGATCTGTTCGGCGATGTGGATATGCAAGGGGAAATCCCGAGGCAATGACGACAACACCTCACGCATCGCGGCCTCGGGCACGGCGCGCAGGCTATGGAACGCGCAGCCGAGTCGCACACCATCGTTCTGTTCCGGAGTGAGTCCTTCGATCAGGCGAAGAAATGCTTCGACGTCATGGCCGAAGCGGCGCTGACGTTCCGATAATGGGCGGCCATCGAAACCTCCCGCCATGTACAACACTGGCAACAGCGTCAGGCGAATGCCGGTGTCGCGCGCCGCGGCAATGAGAGCCCGCGACATCGCGGCGGGATCCGCATAGGGTTTTCCGTCCGGTGCGTGATGCAGATAGTGGAATTCACAGACACTGGTGTAGCCCGCCTCCAGCATCTCGACATACAACTGCGTCGCTACGGCATGCACGCTTTCCGGCGTCATCCTTGCCGCGAACCGGTACATGGTCTCGCGCCACGTCCAGAAGCTGTCTTCCGGATGGGTCTGTCGTTCCGCCAAGCCGGCCATGGCGCGCTGGAAGGCATGCGAGTGCAGGTTGGGAACACCCGGAACGGCGTAAACGCGGCTGGACCGGAACGATTCGGCCCTGCTTTCGATGTCAGGCTTGGCGGAGAAATTGTTCATGGCCGGCATTCTCGCCTGCCTGCGATGGGAACGCGATGGCCCTTGGGCGCATCCGTCCGCCACGGCATCCGTCTAGAATCTGGCCATGACCAATCAAACCGACCCACGATGGGATGGCCTGATCATCGGCGCGCATTTGGCGACGCTGGCGGACGATAGCGGCTATGGCGTTATCGAAAACGGCGCCTTGGGCTGGCGCGACGGCGAATTGCAGTTTGTCGGCCGTGCGGCCGATCTGCCCGAGGAGCCTGCAGCATTGGCGCACGAAGTAGTGCAAGCCGATGGCGAATGGCTGACGCCCGGGTTGATCGACTGCCATACCCACACCGTCTTTGCCGGCGACCGCGCGGGCGAGTTCGAGCAGCGCCTGCAAGGCGCCAGCTACGAAGACATCGCCCAAGCCGGTGGCGGCATCGTGTCTACGGTGCGTGCCACTCGAGCAGCCAGCGAAGACGACCTGTTCGCGCAATCGCTTCCGCGCGCGCACGCGTTGGTGGCCGATGGCGTGACCACGCTGGAAATCAAATCCGGTTACGGCCTGGATCTGGAAAACGAACGCAAGATGCTGCGGGTGGCGCGGCGTGTCGGCCAAGCGCTGGATATCACCGTCACAACGACGTTCCTGGGGGCGCACGCACTGCCACCCGAATTCGCCGGCCGCCCCGACGACTACATCGCCGCAGTCTGCCAGTGGCTGCCGCAACTCCATGCGGAAGGCCTGGTGGATGCGGTTGATGCTTTCTGCGAACGCATCGGTTTTTCTCCCGAACAAACACGGCGCGTCTTCGAAACCGCACGCGGTCTGGGCCTGCCGATCAAGCTGCACGCCGATCAGTTGAGCGACAGCGCGGGTGCGGCTTTGGTGGCGGAATTCGGCGGATTATCCGCTGATCACGTCGAATACACTTCGGAATCCGGTGTTGCCGCAATGGCGGAAGCAGGTGTCGTCGCGGTGTTGCTGCCCGGCGCGTTCCATGTGTTGCGGGAAACTAAATTGCCGCCGTTGGATGGTTTCCGTAAACACAACGTCTCTATGGCGCTTGCCACCGACTGCAACCCCGGCACCGCGCCGCTGCAATCGCTGCGACTGGCCATGTCGCTGGCGTGCACGCATTTTCGGCTGACTCCTGAGGAAGCATTGCGTGGCGCGACGGTGCACGCCGCGCGCGCGCTGGCGCTGGCCGATCGCGGTGTATTGCAGCAAGGACGACGCGCCGATTTCGTTCGCTGGAAGATCACTCAGCCAGCGCAGCTTGCGTATTGGCTGGGCGGTAATCTGGTGGCTGGCGTCTATGCCGCCGGCAAGCGCGTTGATGTTACGTCGCACTAGAGCGTTCCGGCGCCGAGGGTTTCTCGGTTCAGTAATATCCCGCCGTCCCGGCGCAGACCGGGATCTAGCGACTTCTGCCATCTGAAGCGTAAAACACTGGGTCTCGGCCTTCGCCGGGACGACGAAGGTGATTTTTAGCCTACAAACAAAAACCCCGGCATAGGCCGGGGTTTTGCGATGGCAGGCCCGACGGCCGGCGCGGCGAAAGGCTCAGCCCTTGGCAGCAGCCTTCTTGGCCACGGCCTTCTTGGCCGGTGCCTTCACGACGGCCTTCTTGGCGGCGGTAGCCGTGGCACCCACGCCTGCCTTCGCCACCACATGCTTGCGCGCATTGCCGTAGCTGGATACGTAGCGCTTGCCCTTGGCGGTTTTGCGGTCGCCTTTGCCCATTGTCGTTCTCCTGAATTGATGAATTAAGTCCGCCAGGTTCTGCGGCGCTTGCGAAGTTTTTCGCTCGCCAGCGCCCTGCGCGAAGGCGGAAAGCCTATCACAGCGCGGCCTGAAAGCCTTTAGCTACGGGCTAAAGGCCGCCGGCCATGGCTGAAAACCTTTGTTCGCCTGCCGCAGCGTGAGGAATGCTTGCGGTTAGTGCGCGCAGCTGGCGTCGTGGATATGCCAGTGGTTCAGCCGCAGGTTCACCAAGTGCGCCAGCCCGACCAGCGTGCCGCCGATAGTCATCACGATAGCGTGCGGGACCAATGCCTGATGCAGCGGTGCGTACAGTACGCCCGCCCAGAGTGCCGCCAAACCGAACAGCAGCATGCCCAAGGCACGGAAAACCCGGTGCCGGCGATAGCCCCAGATCATGCTGAAAAGCCCCAGCACCGTGACGAACGTGACGAACCCGCGCTCGAAGCTGTCGCCCAGCCAGACCGACAGGCCCAGCGACGGAATCGCCGCCAGCAGCAACGGCGTGAGCGCGCAATGCAGGGCGCAAACGATGGAGCCGGTGGCGCCGAAGCGGTCGAGCAAGCTGTTGAGATGCGATTTCATAAGCGACAAGTATGACTTCCGGGGGAGGGAAGTTCCTAGATTGGTATATTATAACATCCGTCAACCCCCTTCCCTACCGGCTGGATCTCCGAATGCCTGGACCGCACTACTCCCGTACTCGCCTTGCCCTCGCCCTTGGCCTGGCTCTCTCCCCCGTGCTGGCACTCGCTTCGCCTGTCGACGCCGGTGCCGATGCCGCCAACCCGCCAACGGACAACCGGCATCCCACCGATACAACCGACCGGCACGTCAAGGACCTGAATGCGGTGGTGGTCACGGCCAGTCCGCTCCGCGATACCGCCGAGGCGCTGAGCAAACCTGCCGAGATCCTGACCGGCGAACGCCTGGATGAAAACCGCGCCGCCAGCCTGGGTGAAACCATCTCCAGCCTGCCGGGTGTGCAGAGTTCCAATTTCGGTCCCGGCGTGGGCCGCCCCATCTTGCGCGGCCTGGATGGCCCGCGCGTGGAAGTGTTGAGCAACGGCATGGCCAGCGAAGACGTATCGACCGTCAGCCAGGATCACTCGCCCGCCGTCGAACCTTTCCTGGCCGATCAGATCGAAGTCCTGAAGGGTCCTTCCACCCTGCTTTACGGCAGCGGCGCCATCGGCGGCATCGTCAACGTGGTGGACGGGCGTATCCCGGAAACCGCTATTGAAGGCGGTTTCAGCGGGCGCGCGGAAATGCGCTTCGACACCGTCAACGACGGCAACACCGATATGTTCCGAGTCGACGGCGGCAACGATAAATTCGCGCTGCATGCCGATGGCGTGTATCGCAACAACAAGGATTACGACATTCCCAACGGTGGCAAACAAGCCAACACTTTCATCGACACCAAGACCGGTGCGGTGGGCGGCTCGTTGTTGGGTGACTGGGGTTTCGTGGGCGCATCGGCATCGCGCTACGAGAACGACTACGGCAACCCTGGCGAACCTGGCGACCTGGCTGCGGGCGAACGCGGCGTATGGCTAAAGATGCGCCAGAACCGCTACGACCTGAAAGGCGGTCTGACCGATCCCTGGGGCGAAGGCAGCAGCCTGCGCTTCAGCTTTGGCCACACGGACTACAACCACATCGAATTCGAAGGCGAGGAACAAGGCACTGTCTTCGAGAAGAACGCCAACGAAGGCCGCGTGGAAGCGGCGTTCGCCTGGGGCACTGGCTGGAAAGGCGCCGCCGGCGTGCAGGGCAGCGACACCACGTTCAAGGCGATCGGCGAAGAAGCTTTCGTGCCGGAAACCAAGACTCGCTCGCTGGGCGTGTTCGGCGTGGCCCGCAAGAATTGGGAAGCCTTGCAGCTGGACCTGGGCGCACGCATCGACCAGGTCAAGACCGATCCGGCGAATGGCCCCGCACGCGATTTCAACCCGCTTAGCCTTTCGGTGGCAGGCGGCTGGCGCTTGAACGAACAATGGCGCGTGACTGCCAACCTGGACCATGCGGAGCGTGCACCGGCGGAAGAAGAATTGTTCTCCGACGGTCCGCACTTGGCGACGCTGGCGTATGAAATCGGCAATCCCGACCTGGACAAGGAAGCCGCCAACCAATTCGAAATCGGCTTGCAATTCCAGTCCGCGCTGGTGGACGCCAAGGTCGCTGCCTATTACAACCGCTTCAACGATTTCATCTACCTGGCCGATACCGGGGACACCTGGTATTTCGAGGAAGAAGACGAAGAACTTCCGATCCGCCAATGGACGCAGGCTGACGCCCGCTTCCACGGTTTCGAAGGTGAAGCGACTTTCCATTTGGCCGACAACGAAACCGGGGTATGGGACCTGCGCATGTTCGGCGATACGGTGCGTGGACGTTTGGCTGAAGGCGGCGGCAACCTGCCGCGCATCGCGCCGTCGCGCCTGGGCGCGCAGCTGCGCTGGGAAGCCGCCGGTTGGCGTGCTTCGCTGGGTGCCACCCGCTACAACAAGCAGGACAAAGTGGCGGCAAACGAGACACCTACCGATGGCTACACGCTGGTGGATGCGCACGTGGCCTATCACCGCGACGTGAATGACACCGCGGCATGGGAAGTGTTCCTGGATGGCAGCAATCTGACCGGCCAGGAAGCGCGCGTACACACATCATTCCTGAAGGACACCGTGGTGCTGCCGGACCGCAGCCTGTCGTTCGGCGTGCGGCTGTTTTTCTGAGGCAATGACCCCTCGCTACCAGTAGAGCCAAGCTGCGCCCCTCGTAGAGCCGAGCTTGCTCGGCTGCTCTTCGATACGCAGAGCCAGGAACGGCGGAGCAAGCTCCGCTCTACCTAAGCGCTTTCCATAGCTCACCACCAAGGCGGCTGCCCACCGGCAGCCGCCCTTCTATTGACCTATTAGGTGCATATACACATAATCCGCTCCAAACCGCTGTCCGGCCGCCCCATCATGTCCACCGCGCTCAGCCCCTGCACCTGCTTCCACCTGCGCCGGGCCACCCGCCGGGTGACCCAGATCTACGACCATGAATTGGCCGTGGTAGATCTGAGCCTCAATCAATACTCCATTCTGCGACGCACCCAGCGCGGCCCCCGCATGCTGGGCGAACTGGCCGAAGAACTTGGCATGGATCGCACCACGCTCAGCCGCAACCTCAAACCATTGCTGGACTCCGGCCTGCTCAGCGAGGCGCGTGGCAAAGACGCCCGGCAACGCCTGATCGCTCTCAGCGATGCCGGCCACGCTCGGCTGAAAGTGGCCGTGCCGCATTGGCAGCGCGCGCAACACTTGATCGATACCACGTTCGGAGCGGATGCGGTCGCGCGCCTGCACATCGAACTGGACACCCTCACCGAGCGGTTGCGTCCGCATACTGGAGAAGCTGCATGAACATCGCCTCCCCCCGTACGCCCTGGCCATTGCTGCTCGCGGCCTCCGCCATGCTGATGATCACCATGGGCGCGCGCCAGACGACTGGCCTGTTCGTCGCACCGATTCACCAAAGCACCGGAATCGGCATAGCGGCCATCAGTTTTGCGCTGGCGATAGGCCAGTTCACCTGGGGCGCGGTGCAGCCGGTATTCGGTGCGATCGCGGACAAGCGCGGCTCCACCGGAGTGCTTGTGTTCGGCGGCGCTCTATTGGCCATTGGTTTGGCACTGACGCCGCTGATGACATCGCAACTGGGATTGATGTTCACTCTGGGCTTGCTGACGGCGGCGGGTGCAGGCGCGGGCAGTTTTTCCATCCTGATCGGCGCGACGGCGCAACAGCTGACGCCGGAAAAGCGCTCGTTCGCGGCGGGTTTCATCAATGCGGGTGGTTCGTTGGGTCAGTTCGTCTTTGCGCCGCTGGTACAGCTGATGATCAGCGTGGCGGGTTGGGCAACCGCGATGTATGGCTTGGCGGTAGCATCGCTTCTGGCGATTCCACTGGCGTGGCCATTGCGGCGTAAAGTCGACACCGCTTCCAAAGGTGCCACTGCAGGCGCAACGGCGGTCGGAGAACTCACTCTGCGCGAACAGCTGCGCGTTGCGCTCCGCGACCGCAGCTATTGGATGCTGCACATCGGCTTCTTCACCTGCGGCGTGCACATCGCATTCCTGGTCACGCATCTGCCTGGCGAAATCGCGCTGTGCGGCTTGCCAGCCAGCGTTTCAGCCGCATCGATTGCGCTGATCGGCCTGTTCAATGTCGCCGGAAGCCTGGTGGCCGGTGCATTGGGACAACGCATGCGGATGAAGTGGATCCTTGCGGCGATGTACGCCAGCCGCGCCGTGATGATCGGGATATATCTGCTGTCGCCGCCCACACCGGTTACTTTCTACATCTTTGCGGCGGCGCTGGGTTTCACCTGGCTGGCCACCGTGCCACCGACAGCCGGACTGGTCGGCAAGCTGTTCGGGCCACGCTACCTGGGAACACTGTTCGGGCTAACGTTGCTATCGCACCAACTGGGCGGTTTCTTCGGTGCCTGGCTGGGCGGCGTGGCGCTGGAGAAGTTCGGCGACTACAGCTGGATGTGGTACGCGGACATGGTGCTGGCATTGCTGGCTGCTGCCGCCAATCTGCCGATCCGCGAGAAGTCGCCGAAGTTGGCGCTGACAGCTGCTTGAAGTAGCGACTGTGGGAGTGGTGCCGGCATGCCGGCATCACTCCCACAACAGCGGCTAATCACGCCGCGCAGCGCGCGCAGAGGCCGTGCACTTCCAGGGTTTGCGCCTGCGGTTGGAAACCTAGCGCCTTGGCTCGCTTTTCCAGCTGGTCCACTACTTCGCGGTCTTCCAGCTCCACAGCGCTATGGCAGCGGTCGCAGATCAGGAACGGTACCGAATGCTGTGCGCTGTTGGGATGATGGCAGGCGACGAACGCGTTGACCGATTCCAGCTTGTGCACGAAGCCATTGGCCATCAGGAAGTCCAGCGCACGGTAGACCGTGGGCGGCGCGTCGGCGCCCACGCCTTTCTTGCTGCGCACCCATTCCAGCAGCTCGTAGGCTTTCACCGGCTTGCCCGCCTCGGCGATCAGCTCCAGCACGCGGGCGCGGATCGGCGTGAGCCTCAGACCGCGCTCCTGGGACGCGCGCTCCACCGCCTTCACGAAGCTCTTGGCGTCGCTGACGTGGTGCTTGGGGTCGGTGCAAGCGTGCTTGGGACGGGACATGGCTAGGGCCTGTTAATGCTATTGGGCCTGTTAGGCGGGCTCAGGTAACTTGATAAGCGCTGCGCCGATGCGTTTCAAGGCCTCTTCGCGGCCGGCCAGGTACACCGTTTGGGAAATATCCGGGCTGACCTGGGTACCGGTGATGGCCACACGCAGCGGTTGCGCCACTTTGCCCATGCCGATACCCAGTTGCTCGGCAGCCGCGTGCAGCGCGGCGGATACCGATTCAACGCTCCAATCCGCTGCCTGGGCGAGCAGTTCTTGAGCCTTGGACAACGGTGCCTGCGCGGCAGCCGTCAGATGCTTGGCCACCGCGGCTTCATCGTAATTTTCCAATGGTTGATACCAGACCACTGCGCGCTCGGCCATTTCCTTCAGCGTCTGCACGCGGTCACGCAGAGCCACCACGACCTCGGCCGGCTGCGGCCCTTGCGCCGGATCCAGCCCCAACTTGCGCAGCTGATATTCCAGCTGCGGTGCGATGCTGGCCGGATCGTCGGTCTTGAAGTAATGCTGGTTCAGCCAGCCCAGCTTGGCCATATCCAGGCGCGCGGCCTTGGAATTGACGTCTTCCACCGAGAACAGGTCGATCAGTTCCAGGCGGCTGAAGATTTCCTGGTCGCCATGCGACCAACCCAGGCGCGCCAGATAGTTGATCAGCGCATGCGGCAGGTAACCCGCATCCTTGTACTGCATGACGTCGGCCGCGCCGGTGCGCTTGGACAACTTGGCGCCCTGCTCATCCAGGATCATCGGCATATGCGCGAACAGCGGCACCGTCGCACCGAGCGCTTTATAGATATTGATCTGGCGCGGTGTGTTGTTGATGTGGTCGTCGCCGCGAATGACATCGGTGATGCCCATGTCCAGATCGTCCACCACTACCGCGAAGTTGTAAGTGGGAAAGCCATCAGGACGGAAGATGACCATGTCGTCCAGCTCGCCGTTGCTGATCTCGATACGGCCCTTGATGCGATCTTCGAACACCACGCTGCCTTCGGTGGGATTCTTGAAACGGATCACCCGGTTTGGATCATCGCGGTACGGCAGATTCAGTTCGCGCGCACGACCGTCGTAACGGGGCTTGAGATTGGCCGCCATCGCCGCTTCGCGCATGGCTTCCAACTCTTCCTTGGTTTCGTAGGCGTAATAGGCCTTGCCGGCGGCGATCAGCTGTTCGGCCACCTCGCGGTAACGGTCGACACGCTGGGTCTGGTAGATCGGGCCTTCGTCGTAGTCCAGGCCCAGCCATTCCATGGCCTCCAGAATGGCGTCGATGGCCGCCTGGGTGCTGCGCTCGCGGTCGGTGTCCTCGATACGCAGGATGAACTTCCCGCCGCGGTGACGCGCCTCCAGCCAGCAGTACAACGCCGTGCGGGCGCCGCCGATGTGCAGATAACCGGTGGGACTGGGAGCGAAACGGGTGCGGCAGGTCATGGAATGATCCGGAATTGCTGAATAGCGCGATTTTACCTTGTTGGTGGATGAGCGGTGGGCGGGAAAAGCATTTCGCTTTTGCCCGTTCTTAAAAAAGGGGCTACGGGGGATTCGCTTTTGCTGTTGCTTCCAAAGAGCAAAAGCAAATTCCCCTTAATCCCCCTTTTCACAACGGGGGAGAAAAAGCTGCCCACTTCCCCACTTCCCCACTTCGCTACCTCCCCGCGTCCCAATCCCTTGCTTGTCGCCTCTCACTTCCCGCTTATCATTCCCCCATGACGACACTCTTCATCTCCGACCTGCACCTGGATGCCGAACGGCCGGCCATCACTGAACTATTCGGCGCGTTCATGCACCGGGAAGCGCGCCAAGCGGATGCGCTGTACATCCTGGGCGATCTGTTCGAAGCCTGGGTGGGCGACGATGATCCATCGGAAACCGGTGCTTACGTGGCCGACCGAATCCGGGAAGTAGTGAGCTCGGGCGTGCCGGTGTATTTCATCCGCGGCAATCGCGATTTCCTGGTTGGTGACGCGTTTGCTCAGCGTTCCGGCATGCGGATCCTGCCTGACCCCGCGGTCGTGATGCTGTACGGAAAGCCGGTGGTGCTCATGCATGGAGATCTACTATGCACTGATGACACTGCCTATCAGGCTTTCCGCGCGCAGACGCGCAATCCCGATTGGCAGCAGCAGTTTCTCTCACAGCCACTGGCGGCGCGGCTCGCATTCGCCGCTCAGGCTCGTGCGGCCAGCCAAGCGCGCCAGCAAGGCATGAAGCAAGAGGACAGGGCGCAGTTCGAAACGGTGACCGATGTGGCGCCCATGTCGGTGGACGCGCTGTTTGCACGCTACGGCATCGATACTCTGATACACGGACACACCCATCGCCCGGCGATTCACGACCTGAGCGTTGGCGACCGCGCTTGCAAACGAATCGTACTGGGCGATTGGTATGAGCAGGGGTCAGTGTTGCGGGTGGAACCGAATGGAATGACGCTGGAGAACTTGTAGTTCTTTCCGATCCTTGCAGGAGCGTCGTCTCGACGCGAGCTCTTTCTGACAGATCGCGAGGAACGGCGAAAAGCTCGCGCCGAGACGGCGCTCCTACAGGTTTAATGGGCCCCGGACTGCAGCGCCGCCAACTCATCCTCATCGAAGCCGGCCGCCAACCGCGCTTCCAGATTGAACGGTCCGTGCAAATAGCCGCCGGCGTATTCCTTCAGCAGTTCGCGGAAGCGCGCGCGCGGCTCCACGCCGGCGCGTTCGCAATACCAGCGGAACCAGCGCGATCCGGCGGCGACGTGCGCGATTTCCTCGCGCAGGATGAGTTCAAGAATATCGGCGGTGGCGTCGTCGCCCAGCGCGCGCAGCTTGATGATCATGCCCGGCGTCACGTCCAGACCGCGCGCTTCCAGCACACGCGGCACCAGCGCCATTCGCGCCAAACCATCGTGCGCGGTTTTCTCGGTCATTTCCCACAAACCATTGTGCGCATCGAAATCGCCGTAGTCGAAACCCAGCTCACGCAAACGATCACGCAACAAGACGAAGTGACGGGATTCGTCATGGGCGACACCGACCCAATCGACATAGAACGCGGCGGGTAACCCGCGAAACCGGTAGACCGCGTCCCAGGCCAGATCTATCGCATTGAGCTCGATATGCGCGATGGCATGGATGAAAGCCGCCCTGCCCTCCTGGCTGCCCAGACCTCGACGCGGCAGTTCGCGAGGGTGAACCAGGATCGGCCGTGAAGGGCGACCTGGCATACCAATAGGCTGTGGCGGCGGTGCGTCTTCTGGTACCGCCAGGCTAGTGTTAGCGAACTCGGCTGCATACGCCTGCGTCAGCGCAACCTTATCGTCGATCGAGGCCGCGTCCAGACAGCTGCGCGCCGCATCGAACAGATTCGGCCGCTGACCGGTGGTCGTGATACCGGGAATAAGGACTTCAGTCTTGGTAGCAACGGGTCGCATCGCTCACACGCTACTCAGGCCGAGGCCACGGTTGTGCGGACTTCAAGCGCATCCGCCGTGCGGTAAGCAGCCAGGCGCTGTTCCAGCGTGCCGGTATGCAGCTCGAACAGATGATTGTCGAAGTCATAAAAGTAAACCGACTGCCCTTCGCCTTCGATGCGGCTACGCGGCTGCCGTATTTCCACCCCAAGCGCGGACAGTTTGGCCAGATAGTCCGGCAGTTCCGCTTCCTGCACCGAGAAGGCGACATGCTGGTAGGACCTTTCCGTGGGAGGTTCTCCCTGCATCGCGGCAACCCAGGTTCCGCCCAGCACAAAAAATTTTTCTGGTGAAACCGAGTGTGGGCGAGTGCCGCTGTCGTAGACCTCCCGCGCTCCCAGGCCTTGGCACAACAGCACCGCCATGCGCTCCAGATCGCGCACGATAAAGGTGATGTGGCTGATGCCCAGCATTAGGCGCGGGTTACGACACCCGACGCTTACGCTTGGCTTCGTCTGAGCGCATGTGTTCTATACGCTCGAAATAGCCCGCTTCGATACCGGTGACGTATTCGCCGTCGAAACAGGACGAGTCGAAATTGGCCAGGCTGGGGTTGCCTTCGCGCACCGCGGCTTCCAGGTCTTCCAGATCCTGGTAGATCAGCCAGTCGCAGCCCAACAGCTTCTCGATTTCCTCGATGCTGCGGCCGTGCGCGATCAGTTCGTCCGCAGCCGGCATGTCGATGCCATAGATGTTGGGATGGCGAACCGGCGGTGCTGCCGACGCCAAATAGACCTTGCGGGCGCCGGCGTCGCGCGCCATCTGCACGATCTGCTTGGAGGTGGTGCCGCGCACGATGGAATCGTCCACCAGCAGCACGACGCGGTTGCGGAATTCCAGGTTGATGGGATTGAGCTTGCGGCGCACCGATTTCACTCGTTCGCCCTGCCCCGGCATGATGAACGTGCGGCCGATATAGCGGTTCTTGATGAAGCCTTCCCGGTACTTCACGCCCAGCACATTGGAAATCTCCAACGCGGCATCGCGCGAGGTGTCGGGAATGGGGATGATGGTGTCGATGTCATGGTCGGGGCGCAGGCGCAGGATCTTTTCGCCCAGTTTCACGCCCATGCGCATGCGGGCCTTGTGCACCGAGACGTTGTCGATCATCGAGTCGGGACGCGCGAAATACACGTATTCGAAGATGCACGGCGCGTGGCCTTCCGGTTCGGCGCAGATTTCGGAGAACAGCTCGCCGCGCGCGGTGATGACTATGGCCTCGCCCGGCTGCACATCGCGCATGCGCTGGAAACCCAGGACATCGAGCGCAGCCGATTCGGAAGCAACGATGTATTCGGTGCCTTCGTTGTTCTCGCGCTTGCCCAGCACCAGCGGGCGAATCCCGTGCGGGTCGCGGAAAGCCACCAGACCCAGGCCCAGTACGACGCTGACGACCGCATAGCCGCCACGGCAGCGCCGGTACACGCCCGCCACGGCACGGATCGCCGTCTCCGGGCTGAGCGTGCGCTGCATGTCCAATTCGTGCGCGAACACGTTCAGCAATACTTCGCTGTCCGAATCCGTATTGATGTTGCGGCGGTCCTCTGCGAATACATCCTGGCGCAATGCATCGGTATTGATCAGATTGCCGTTGTGCGCCAGCGCGATGCCATAGGGCGAATTCACGTAGAAAGGCTGCGCCTCGTCCATGCCTTCCGAGCCGGCGGTCGGGTAGCGACAGTGCGCGATACCTACGCGGCCTTCCAGGATGCTCATGGCCTTGGGATTGAAGACGTCCCGTACCAGCCCGTTGTCCTTGTGCACGCGGAGTCGCGTGCCATCGGCGGTGGCGATGCCGGCGGCGTCCTGGCCGCGATGCTGGAGGACGGTAAGCCCGTCATAAAGCTGTCCGGCAACATTCTGATTGCCGACGATACCGACGATACCGCACATGGTTTGGCGTTCTCCGCTTAGGGCTGTTTAGGCTTTGGCCTTGCCTGGCCGCTGGATTCAATGTTGGCGGGATCCGATTCGCCCGGCCTGACTTTTGCCGGATCCGGTCCGGCGGTCTCTTCCACCGAGGGCGGAAGAGGCTCAGGCTTGAGCACCTGCGACATCGTCTTCTGCAATGCCGGCAGGGAATCAACCGCCGTATTATCGCCTGTCAGCGGGGTGCTGGGCAGGTTTATTTCCGGCACAGACCAATCCGGCAGCTTGGCGCGCATCCACCCGGCGACGGGCGAGAGCAGCGGCAACACCTGCGACTGCTGCCAGGAGGGTTCACGCACCAGAGGTGTGAAGCCCATCAACAGAACCAGCACACAGGCAAAAAACGCGCCGCGCAGCACCCCCAAACCAAAGCCCAGCGCGCGATCCGTGCCGGACAGATTTGTGGACCGAACCAGCGATTTCAAGATCATTCCGATCAGGCCGACGAACACAAGAACGCCGACGAAGGTCAGCGCATAGCCGCCGAATACCTCCGAAGCGGTAGGCGTTCCATCATCCGACAACCACAGTCCGGCATCTGCACCAAACTGAAAGCTTGCCCAACCGCCTAGCAGCCAGGCGGCCGTAGAAACCACGATACCCACGAAACCACGGAACAAGCCAAGCAGCGCGGATACGCCGATGATCGTCAGTAGCACCAGGTCGATCATGTGACAGGCGTTCCAGGCGGGAATAGGGCCCGGCCGAAAGGAGCGCGCGTGCTAGCGCTGTCGTGGTTCATCATTTGCATTTCCCCTGTGCCGGTTGATATCGCTCTCTCGCCGGCTGCCGCACCGTCACGGGTGCGGGCGCACCATACCGTTGATACCGAACTTGGCCGCCACTTGCGATTTCAGCTTTTCGGCATCGGCGCGACTGGCGACGGGTCCCACACGCACTCGATTCAGCGCGCCCTTGTCGGTGCGGACTTGTTCGACGAAAGCACTGAAGCCACCGGCGCGGACCTTGTCGCGCAAGGCATTGGCATCAGCCGCATTGGCAAAGGCACCCAGTTGCACCGCAAAGCCGACATTCGAGGCAGCCGGCGTGGTGGCGGTCGCCACCGTTGTGGTAGTGGCGGGCTTCGCGGCGGGTTTGATCTCAGCGGGCTTGGTTGCCGCTGGCTTGGTCTCGGCTGGCTTTGCCGCGGTGGGATTCGTCGCGGGGGGAAGCGCGGTCGCCGCCGCCGGCTTCGCGGGCTCGGGTGGCAGTGCCTGAGTGGTTACCGTCGGTGTAGTGGCCGCTGGCACCGGCACGGAAGCGGTCGAAGCTGCGGCGGGAGCAGCCGTCGCATTCAGCACCACGACTTCGGCCTTGACGTCGTTGCGCACCTGCACTGCCCGCAAGCGTGCTGATTCGGCGGCAGCCCGGTCGGCGTAAGGCCCGATACGAACGCGATACGCCGTCTTGCCGTTGATCGTCGCCGGCTCGCGATAGCCCGGCAATTGCGCCTGCTTCAAGCGTGCGATCACCGCATCGGCATCGGCGGTGGACGCATAGGCGCCAAAACTTACCGCGAAATCACCCGCCGCGTCGGCGGCCGGCAACATCTGTCCATCTGCTGGGGGTGTGGCACTGTCGGTAGCGGGACTGGCTGGGGCACCGGCCGTGTTGGCAGGTGCTGCGCCCTCCAATCCAACGGCGCCGCTATTGGGCACATCGCCCGGCGCTACCAGCGGAAGTTCACGGGTTTCGTACTGTCCATCCGGTGCCTGGGGCACATCCAGCGGCACATCGGAAACCCCGCTGTCCGGCGCGGGTCCCTTGATCAACATCGGCAGGAAAATGACGGCCAGCGCCACCAGTACGACGGCGCCAATGAGACGCTGTTTGAGAGCAGTATCCATCCAAGTCCATGAAGCGATGCGGCAGGGGTGCCGGCGATTATACGCGGCACACGCGGACCATCCCGGTTACGGAACTGAATGCAGCGATACCAACGCCTCGGCGGCGGTATGGAACGAACCAAATACCAGCACACGGTCACCCGGCTGCGAAGCCGTGATGGCCGCCTGCAAGGCTTGCCTCACGTTGACGTGGCGCACTCCGTTCGCCGCTGCGGTTCCGGATAGGCGCGTCGCCAGCGCTTCAGCATCCTGTCCGCGCGCGCGCCCTTCCTCCAGGCCCGCCAGGTACCAATGGCGGATATTTTCTTCGAACGCGGCCACGACACCCACCACGTCCTTGTCGGACAAGGCGGCAAACACCGCCCGCGTTTCGCCTTCGCCGGCCTGCGTCTGTAGCCAGGCATTCAGTTCGCGTGCCGCTTGCGGGTTATGGCCAACATCCACCACAACTTCCACACCTGCATGCTGGAACCGCTGCAATCGCCCGGGCAACCTGGCGGCGGCCACTCCGGATGCGAACGCAGATTCCGGAAAGACCGCGTCCAGCGCACGCAATGCCGCGATCGCGGTGGCGGCATTGGCACGTTGAATGGGTGCCGCCAACGTGGGATTGGGCAGGGTCAATTCGGCGCCTACCTCACGCCAGCGCCAATGGTCCTGGTCGATGGGTTCATGGAAGAAATCGCTGCCCAAACGGATTGCATTGGCACCGATAGCGTATGCATGACGCAAGACGCTGGAAGGGGAATCGATTTCGCCCAGCACCAGCGGTTTCCACGCGCGCGCGATGCCCGCCTTCTCGTAGCCGATCTTTTCCCGGTCCTCGCCCAGCCAATCGGTATGGTCGATATCGACGGTAGTGATAACCGCCACATCGGGGTCCACCAGATTGACGGCATCCAAGCGTCCACCGAGTCCGACTTCCAACACTGCCAGGTCGAGCTCCGCGCGTTGGAACAGCCACAGCGCCGCCAGCGTGCCGAATTCGAAATAGGTGAGCTGGACGGCTTTTGCTTCCAGCACTGCCTCGGCGCCGGCTACGTCGAATACTCCGGATCTGGGCGCACAAGCGTCCGCGTCGCCGGTATTGTCCAGTCTTCGCCGCACCCTCTCCCCAACCCCTCTCCCGGAGGGAGAGGGGCTCAAACGTGCCGCTTCCACCACTTCGAACGCTTCTACCAGCTCTTCATCGGTTGCCTCACGCCCGTCTATGCGCACGCGCTCGTTGTAGCGCAACAGGTGCGGCGATGTGTAGGTGCCGACGCGCCACCCGGCTTCGCATGCGATGGATTCGATGAAGGCGACCGTTGAACCTTTTCCATTGGTGCCACCCACCGTGATGACATGCTTCGCGGGTTTTTCCAAGCACATGCGCGAGGCGACTTCGCGCACTCGCTCCAGTCCCATATCGATCGACTTGGGGTGCTGTTGCTCGATGTAGGCGAGCCAGCTATTGAGGTCTCGGTTCATGGCTCCGCCCATCGCCGTTCTTCACTGCCATGAATCATGCGCAAGTACCCGCTGCGAGCGGCTTACAGCGCTCGATGCACCGCTTCGCCAAAGAACAGCGTGTGGTGCGAGCAATCATTGAGGCGAACCACTTCCAGCCGGTCCACGTCCGGGCCTTCCAGCAAGTTGATGGTGGTGGGCGCTTGGCGGAAGCTCCACAGCTTGCCGATCGGCAAACCCAGGATGCGGCACAGCAGGACACGGTTGACGGCGTCGTGAGCCACGACCAGCAGGGTGTCCTGCTCGCCCAAGCCCTCCGCAGCGCGCGCGAAGCCCCGCCAGGAGCGCTCCAGCACCTGATCCAGCGATTCGCCGCCGGGCATCAGCACGGTGTGCGGCTCTTCGCGCCAGGCGCGCAGCCGGATGGGATCTTTCTCGTTGATCTCGCTGGCCAGCAGACCTTCCCATTCACCATGGGCGATCTCCTGCAGATCGGCGTCGGTGGCCAGCATCGATGCACGTGCCGGGCCCAGCGCCAGTTCGGCGGTGTGGCGCGCGCGCGACAAAGGAGACGCGACGGCGCGGGTAATCTCGACTTCGTGCAAACGCTTGCCCAAAGCCGCGGCCTGGGCTTCGCCGACGTGCGAAAGCGGGATGTCGATCTGGCCTTGGTAACGGCCTTCGGCATTCCACGGCGTTTCGCCGTGGCGGGCAAGCAGGATACGCATGCAGGAGGGAATCCTAGTGGGGAATAGGCCCCGCGGCTCGATACGGCGACGGGAGCGGAATGATACCGCCCTGCGCCGCGCTCGGCCCAACATCTGGCCCGAATCAAAGGGGGATTGCTCTTGTTTGCTCTTGAGAGCAGCAGCAAATCCCCCTCAAATGCTTTTCAACCGCCGAATGGCGGGTCATCCTCCTTTTAAAAAGGGGGAGGTGAAGCAAGCGGACGCTTGGATGCCGGACGTAGTCCTGATCACTTGCCGACGTTCATTTCCTTCAGCAGCTGCGGTGCCGGATAGACCTCGCGCATGATCCAGCGCAGATAACGGCCGTCCACCGAGATCATGCGGGTCATCTTGGGATCGAACACCCAGTTGGAACTCACCGACTCCCAATTGCCATCGAAGGCCAGGCCAACCAGCTTGCCGTGCGCGTCCAGCACTGGCGAACCGGAATTGCCGCCGGTGATGTCCAGATCGGACAGGAAATTGACAGGAACCGTGCCCAGGCGCTTGTCTTCCAATCCGCCATAACGCTTGGCGGCCACCGCATCCAGCAGCGTCTTCGGCGAGTCGAACGGATCCTGCCCGGTTTCCTTGGCGGCTATGCCCTCAAGCGTGGTGAAAGGGGTGTACTCCACGCCGTCCTTGGGCCGGTAGCCCGTGACCTTGCCGAAGGTGATGCGCAGCGACAGGTTGGCGTCCGGGTAGACGAATTTGCCTTGGCTCTTTTTGTAGTCCGCCAAGGCTTGCAGGTAGACCGGGCGCGCCACCAGCGCTTCGCCCGCGCGCGTCTTGCGCTCCTGCTCCAGCTTCAACAGCGTCGGCATGACTGCCACCGCGTACTGGATAGCAGGGTCCTTGCTGGCTTCGAACGCTTTGCGGTCGGCGGCAAGCCATTTCATCCGCTCCTCGGTGCTGCCCAGCTTGGTCGCCGCCAGCTTCTTGAGCGCACGATCGATCGCCTTGGAATCCTTGCCGCCCAGCCATTTATCCACTGCAGGCACTCGCTGCGATGCAGGCAACTTGAGGTACTCGCCCAGCCAATACGCTTGCAATTGCCGGTCCATCGCCGGGACGTAGCGGCGTTCCAATTGTTTCAGTCCGCCCTCGATGGTGGGCAGGTCTCGCTCTTGGAAACCGGACTCGCGTTCCGCATTGGGCTTCTCGCGCTCCACCGACAAACGATACAGCTGCGTAGCAACGCCGACCGTTCCCATGCCGTTGAACTGATTCAGTACGACGTCCCGGTCGCGGGTGGTTTTGCTCTGCTCCAGCAGTTCGATCAACTTGGCGTGAGCTGCCAGCGCCGGGGCGCCCTTTCCGCCCTGCCCTTTCAGCCAGTTCAGCACCGCCGTTTCCTCGGCCTGCTTCTGGGCGGCGGCGTCGATGCGCTTGAAGCCTTCCAACTGGCCGTCGTAGTTTTTGCTGGTGTTATTCCAGCTTGCCATGGTGCTGGCGTACTTCACCTGGATGTCGGGGTTCTTTTTGCCCGCCGCCGATACCAGCGCAATCAGCTCCTTGTAGTGTTTGGCGAGGGTGGGATAAGTCCATTCGGCGGTGTTATCGAATTCCTCAGCCAGGGCATATCGGTTGGTCGAACCCGGGTAGCCCGCGACCATCACGAAATCGCCTTCACCGAGTGGTTTATCCGCGAACTTCAGCCAATGCTTGGGACGGTAAGGCACGTTGTCCGGCGAAAACGCCGCGGGCTTGCCGTCCTTGCCTACATAGGCGCGGTAGAACGAGAAATCGCCGGTATGCCGCGGCCACATCCAGTTATCGACGTCGCCGCCGAACTTGCCCACGCTGCCCGGAGGTGCGTAAGCCAGGCGGACGTCCTTGATCTCCAGGTTGCGGAACAGCCGGTAGGTATTGCCGCCTGAAAAACTGTACAGGCGGCAGCGGAAACCTGCTTCGGCTTCACACTCGGCGATCAGTTTCTTCTCGAAAGCTTCCAGTGCCTTGGTGCGTCCCAATGCATCGTCACCGGCTGAGGCGATGACAGCCTTGGCGTCGGTCGTCACGTCCTTGATGGAATCCAGGACGTAGACGCGTGCGTTTGGTCCCGCGCTGACTTCGTCAGCCAGCGTCGGCGCATTGAAGCCATTCTTGATCAGGTTCTTTTCCGGCGTGGAATTGAGCTGAATCGCACCGTAGGCACAATGGTGATTGGTAACTACCAGGCCCTGCGGCGACACAAAGCTGGCGGTACAACCACCCAGCGCCACCACCGCTCCCATCGGATCAGCGGTCAGATCGGACAGCTGCTTGGCCGACAGCTTCAAGCCCGCCTTCTTCAAAGGACCGGCGATCTCCGGCAGTTGCTGCGGCACCCACATGCCTTCCCCGGCATGGGCGAAACCAGCAGGCATCAGAGCGGTGGATACCAGACCGGCGGCGGCAAGCGAAACGGCTAACGGATTCAAGCGCATGGACCATCCCCTGGGTATAAGTGGCCTGGATTGTAGCGAAGGCATCGCGCCGCCCCGCCCATGACTTATGGCAGGGCCCTGGCACCGGCTACTTTTCGCCGGGCCGCGCCAGCCAACCGGCACTGCAACATGGCCATGTGCGGCGGAGGCTTATAATTCCGCTTCTTACAACGCATGGGTCAGTATCGACATGGCGGAAACGATGAAAGCGCTGGTAAAGCGCGAAGCCGGCAAAGGCATCTGGATGGAAGAGGTGCCGGTTCCGCAGCCCGGCCCCAATGAGGTGCTGATCAAGCTGGAAAAGACCGCGATATGCGGCACCGACCTCCATATCTATTTATGGGACGAGTGGAGCCAGCGGACCATCAAACCCGGGCTGGTGATCGGGCATGAGTTCGTCGGTCGCATCGCCGAACTGGGCCCGGGCGTCAACGGCTACACCGTGGGGCAGCGTGTCTCCGCAGAGGGCCATATCGTCTGTGGCCATTGCCGCAACTGCCGTGGCGGCCGTCCGCACCTATGCCCGCATACGGTAGGCATTGGCGTGAACCGCGATGGCGCTTTCGCCGAATACATGGTGATGCCGGCCAGCAATCTGTGGCCCATCCCCGACCAAATCCCTAGCGAGCTAGCAGCATTTTTCGATCCCTACGGCAATGCCGCGCATTGCGCGCTGGAATTCGATGTCGTAGGCGAAGACGTGTTGATCACCGGCGCCGGCCCGATCGGCGTGATTGCCGCGGGCATTTGCAAACACATCGGCGCGCGCAATGTGGTGGTCACCGACGTCAACGACTTCCGCCTGAAGCTGGCCGCCGACATGGGCGCGACCCGGGTGGTCAACGTCGCCAATCAGTCGCTCAAGGACGTGATGGCCGACCTGCATATGGAAGGCTTCGACGTAGGACTGGAAATGAGCGGCAACCCGCGGGCGTTCAACGACATGCTGGATTGCATGTACCACGGCGGCAAGATCGCCCTGCTCGGCATCCTGCCCAAGGGTGCGGGCGTGGATTGGGATCGCATCATCTTCAAGGGCCTGACCGTGCAGGGCATCTATGGCCGCAGGATGTACGAGACCTGGTACAAGATGACCCAGTTGGTGCTATCTGGTTTTCCGCTGGGCAAAGTGCTGACTCATCAACTGCACATCGACGAATTCCAGAAAGGATTCGAGCTGATGGAAACCGGCAAGGCCGGCAAAGTGGTGTTGAGCTGGGCTTGAATCTAGCGTAGTTCACCGCAGGCAACTCTTGTGGGAGCGACGTAAGTCGCGATGAAGCGCTACCGGTAACGCTTCATTGCGACTTACGTCGCTCCCACAAGGCTACATAGATGCCGCGGCGTGCAGAACCAACTCACCGGTTATTTCCGGCGTTAACGCATTCCCGATACTGCGCACGCACCGCGCTCGGCGTCATTGCATAAACTTTCTTGAAAGCACGGCAGAACGAACTCTGGCTTTCGAAACCGGCTGCCTCGGTAATATCGCAGAACGCCAGTGTGCTATGCCGAACCAGTTGCAGCGAGCGCTCCAGACGCAGACGAGTAGCGTAATCACTGGGCGTTTCGTCGAACACCGCGCGATAGACGCGCGTCAGATGCCAGACCGAGTAGTTCACCTGTTTCGACAACCACGTCATGTCGTGATGCTTGTCCAGCTGCGTGCGGATGAGGTGCTGGACACGCAACAGCCGCAGCAGCGTTCTGTGCTTTCCCCGGGACGTCCTGCCGGCGCAGCGAGACAACAGATTCCGTAGCGGTCTTTGCCGTTCGTGCAATGCAGCGCCGATTTCTGGAATCAGAAGCGACAGCTCGGAGACATCGGGAAACGAGTCGCCCGTCGAACGCATCAACCGTATCAGCAACCGAAACAGTTCGCGGGTGCAAGGCTGTTCTTCGGGAAGAATCTCCGCCACCGAGGTCGGATCGGTGCCCGCGAGGGACCAGCTTCCAGGTGGACCACACAGCACGATCCATCCACCGCTATTTACCGGCTTGATCTGCAGGGCGCCGTTCCACGACAGCACTCTGCCCCGCCGGAGCTGCCAGTCGATGTCGGCAGACCTGGCGCGCAACAAACCGCCCAGCGGCAGCACCACCGAAATCCATCCGACTGGGATATCCAACGTGGCGGTGCGTTCGCTGCTTCTGACCAGATGCAACTGATCGGTGCACGGGTGATCGGCCGGCTCGTCCAGGGACAGATGTTCGCCGAACTTCATCCGGTGAACTTTGAGTACGGCGGGGACAGGCGCGAGCGCGGCGGGCGCCCGATATCGTTCAGCGGAGTCGCCGGGCCAAGCCGTCAAAGGCGGGGTGAAATGGGTGTCCAGGTTCATTCGGTGCACTCAATCCTGCAAGCGACGACGGATGCTGTTGCAGATCGGGGTGCGGTTTCAATGGAGCTGGGACGAAGCGTCATCTAACAGGGACCAACGACACGTCGCCGCTTGCACCGGTGATCGGATGTACCTAGTGTTCCACCATGTCGCGACGTTCCCTTTGCCTGTGGCTTACGGTGGTCACCTGGTGGACCCTCTACGGCATTGTGCTGGCCATAGAAACACTGACCATCCAGACCGCCGCCGGCACCCACGTCGACCCGGACTTTGCCCACGCGTTTCGCACCAGCCTGTCCAGCGCCTGGATCTGGATTCCGCTTACCGTCGGCCTGATCGAACTTGCCCAGCGTTATCCAATCGAGCGCGGAAGGCTTGCCGTTTCATTGTCGCTGCATGGCCTGGCGGTGATGGCCATCATCGCTATCCGAGCGGCGCTGGTGCTCGGATTCAATCGCTGGATCGGCTGGTACCCGCAGCCGCCCGATTTCTCGGTAGTACTGGCCAGCAGCGTGGCGAAGAACTCACTCATTGCCTGGCTGATCGTCGGTGTTTCCCACGCGCTGCTGTACTACGAACGTGCCAACACGCGCGAGCGGCAGGCGGTGGAATTGGAGGCACGGCTGGCGCAGGCACGCCTTCAGGCCTTGTCGGCGCAGCTCAATCCGCATTTCCTGTTCAATGCACTGAATTCGGTGGCCGAGCTGGTGCACCGCAGTCCCGCGGCTGCCGACCGGATGCTGGTGTCGCTAGGCCAGCTGCTGCGCGCCAGCCTGGAAGGTTCACAGACCCAGGAAGTGCCGTTGCGCGAAGAGCTGGCGCTGCTGGAGCGGTACATCGAGCTGGAAAAAATGCGGCTGGAAGATCGCTTGCGCATGTACTGGGAAATCGATCGATCGCTACTGTCGGTGCCAGTGCCACGATTATTGCTTCAACCACTGGTCGAGAATGCGATTCGCCATGCGCTCGGCCAGCGGCTCACGCCGGGCAAGGTGGTGGTGCGGGTCGCGCGACAACAGGATTGGCTGGTATTGGAAGTCCGCGACGATGGCCAAGCGCCTGCAAACCAACCGGCCCCTAACGGCAACGGCATCGGCCTGGCCAATACGCGGGCGCGGCTGCGTGCGCTGTACGGCGACGAACATTCGTTCGCATTGACGCGCACCGACGCCGACGATGGCACGGTCGCTCAAGTGAAATTGCCCATCCGGATGCTGGAACAGGCCGCATGAATCGAGCACTGCGGGCGGTAATCGCCGATGACGAACCGCTGGCGCGCGCACGCTTGCTGCGGATGCTGGGCGAACTGGGCTCGGTCGAAGTGGTGGCGCAATGCACATCCGCACGCGAAACCCTCGATGCGCTGCGCACGGTGGCGACGGATGTACTTTTCCTGGACATCCGCATGCAGGATGCGGATGGATTCCAGGTATTGGAAGCGGCGCCTGTCGCCCGGCCTCAGGTCGTGTTCGTGACCGCTTACGCCGAGCACGCCGTGCATGCGTTCGAGGAGGCGGCGGTGGATTATCTGCTCAAGCCCTACTCGGCCGACCGCCTGCACGCAGCGTTGGAGCGCGTTCGAGCGCGAGTGCCCGGCATGGTGCCGGTGACGGCGACTCACTCGCCGAGCGCATCGCACGCATACGCCACCCGCTTGGCGGTATCGGTCGGCCGTCGAACCCGGGTCATCCAGGTCGCCGAGATCAGCTGCGCACGCGCGCAGGCCAACTATGTCGAACTACGCGTGGATAAGCGCGACTACCTGCTGCGTACCACCATTGCGGAGCTGGCCGAGCGGCTGGACCCAACCGAATTCGTACGCGTGCACCGATCCGCGCTGGTGCGCATCGATGCCGTGGAAAGCCTCGAGTCCTGCGGTGGCGGTCAGTACCGATTGCATCTGCGTGACGGCATAGCGCTGCGTAGCGGACGCAGCTATCGCAATGCGGTGAGGAACGCGTTCGGACTGGCGTAACGTGGACTCTGCTTTTCTCCCGTCGTCAAACCTCTGTAGGAGCGGCGTCCCGCCGCGAGCTCTTCCTGCCAGATCGCGGTAGAGGCGAAGAGCTCGCGGCGGGACGCCACTCCTACCAGAGCCAGCACGGCCCTGGTACAAGCCGTGCTGGTGTAGCGCATCGGAAATCAGAACCTCTGCTGGTAGCGCAGATAGCTGAAGCGGCCAATATCGAACATGCCCTGGTACTTGGTACCGGTGCTGGAGTTCGGGTTGGAATACATCGGCGGACCGATATGCTCGAACACATTGTTGACACCGAAGGTGATAGTCGCTTCCCACGGCGCTTCCCAACGCAACTGAATATCGTGGAAGGTGTTGGATCCCAGCCGATTGATGTTGCCGCTCTGCTGCGGATTGCGGGCAATGTAGCCGGGATGCGAGCACTCATCCGGGAACAGGTTCGGCTCCAGGCAGGCTTCCTTCATTGACGAGAAGTAGCGCGCATTCCAGTTCACGCCGAATGCCCCGCGGCTCCAGCCCAGGCCCAGCGTCGAACGGAGGCGGAAAGTGCCGGTGGCTCCACTGGTCGTGGCAAATCCGACCAGTTGGATCGGCAAAGCATTGGGGTCGGTAGCAGTCTTCAGCTCGTCACGAACGGTGTAGGTATTCTGCCAGTTGACGGAGAAGTCGCCATAGGCAGTGGCCAACCGATAGTTCAGATCGAAGTCGAAGCCTTCGGTTTCGCGGAAGCCCGCATTGATGAGATCGAACGTCATTGCGTTGACATAACCCAACACCGGATCGCGGGTGAAGCGCGTGCAGCGGCTATCGTCGCCCAGGATGTAGCAGTCGTTGAGAATCTGGGTGGGCGTATCGGCAACGATGGTTTCCTCGACGCGGATTTTCCACCAGTCCAGACTCATGTTCAGACCGCTGACGAACTGCGGACTCCACACGATACCCAGCGTTCGTGACGTGGAATTCTCCGGCTGCAGCAGCGGATTGGATCCGGAGAAGAACGGGACCGGCGTTTGGGCATTGGGCGATGGCGCCGGAATGAAGCCCTGACCCGGCTGACGGAAGACGGGCGCGTTAGGCATGTCCCGTGCGCAGCGCGCACGCACCGCGGGATTAGTGGCGGAAGACCCAAACAGCGTATCGCAAGGATCGGTATAGCTGGCGAAAGTCTGGCTGCCGCCGCCATACAGATTGGCGATGGTCGGTGCGCGGAAACCTTGCGCCCAGGTGCCGCGCACCAACACGGATTCCAATGGCTTCCACTTGAAGCCGAATTTGCTGTTGATGGTTTCGCCGAAGGTATCGTAGTCGGAGTAGCGGCTGGCCAGACTGAAACTCAACAGTTCGGCGCCGGGGAGATCGGCCAGCACGGGCACCAGCAATTCGGCGTAGACCTCATCGACCGAATAGCTGCCGTAGGTCGGGGCTGAGGCCAGATTGGTGGATACCCCGGAGACGGACATCGCGTCCGGAATGAACTCGCCCTCTTCCTTGCGCGTTTCCGCGCCCACGGCAAACGCCAGATCGCCGCCCGGCAGCGTGAACAGCGAACCGCTCAGGTTCGCGTTGAACACCGTCGTTTCGGTTTCGCCGGTATTGGTCTGGATGGGGAACAAGTAATCAATCAGCGCGGCGTTATCGGTCAGTCCGCCGTCGCCGGCGCGCCCGGCGGGAATCAGCGGATTCCATGGCGTACAGCTGGTCAGCGGAATGGGATTGGCGGGCGTGCCGCACTGGACCACACCGCTGGCGTTGAGGAACGATGGCCCTACTGCCTGCGCCACGCGGCTGGTATCGAGGTTGCCGTAATTTCTCTGTTCCAATTGGTTGTTGTTGTACAGCACGCCAACGTCCCAATCGTAGATGCGTTCGCCGCTACCGAAGCTGCCTTCCAGCGTCGCCGCCAGGCGCCAAGTGGTCGATTCCGGCGTCTCCACGCGCGGCACCTCCCAGGTGCGGCGAGTAAAGTTGACCGCTTGCGGATTGGCATAACCGTGCCAGGTGCCCAGCGGGTTGTAGTAGCTGTTGGCAGCCATCCGCAATCCGGCATAAGGACCACTGACCGTCGCACTCTGCAGCGGGTAGCCAGCGTTCATCCGCGTGGCTTCCCGGAAGTTGTACAGCGCATCGGCACGCAGGCGGACGTTGTCGCTGAAATCGAACACGCCATTGACGAACAGTGAGCGTGTTTCCTGCGCGGTACGCAAGTGCGTTTGCTCGCCCGGATTGGATTTATCGGCAATGGAACCGGCACCGCCCGTGGCGCCGGTCGCGCCGCCGGTGTCGGTATTCAGCGCATGGTAGTTGCCGATTCTGCGCCAGTCGGCCCCGGTATTCAGTACCCGGTTGCCACCAAGTGCCGCAGGCAGATTCAGTACGCCCCATTGGCTGGCGGTGGTCCATCCACGCGTCGGGTGGCGATCGGTTTGCGGATAAGCAACGAACTCGCGGTCGCTGTTCATCACCTCGTCTTCCTTGGTGTACTCCATACCCACCGTCAGTGCGCCGCGATCACCCCTGAAGCCCATCAGGAAATCGCCGCGGGTGATAGCGCCATCGCCTTCGTCGTACTGACCGTAGTAGGCGCTGGCCATCGCGCCATCGTAGTTGCTGCGGGTAATGATATTGACGACGCCGGCGATCGCATCGGAACCATAGATCGATGAAGCACCATCCTTCAGCACTTCGATCCGTTCGACCATGGCGGTGGGAATAGTCGATAGATCCTGGTTGCCGGTGATACTGACGCCCAGGCGCTTACCGTTGATAAGGACGAGCGTCTGTTGCGTGGCAAGATTGCGCAGGCTGATAAAGGTGCCGCCGACATTGGGGCCGGCGGTCAGCGGCGAAGAGCGACTGATCGCCGGCGCACCGACCGCCGAAATGTTCTGCAGCAGTTCGCCGACGGAGGCAAAGCCCTGCCTCTCGATATCGGCGCGGCTGATGCTCAGCACCGGCGCGGCATTTTCGACATCGACCTGGCGGATGCGACTGCCGGTTACTTCGATACGGTCCAGCGTTGTCGTCGGGTCTTCGGACGGATTGTCTGGTATGCCGCTTTGCTGCGCATAGACATCGGCAAACGGCAGTATGCCGGCGATACCAACCGCCGGAAGCAGTAGTGCTTGGCGGATGGCGGTGGTGAGAGTTTGCTTGTGCATTCGTAACTCCAGATAGGACGGATGTGCGGGTTGAGCCGGCCCCATGAATTTACGAATGTTTAACCTGCGGCCTTACGCCGGACGGGCAGTCTGGTTTGGCCCAAATAGGCGACTGGCATCGGCGGTTGATTTGTCCGTTGTCAGCGACCGAGGCGCTCACCAGAATGCAGCGGTCGGGGCATCGCACACCATGCAAGTCTGATCCGAGCAATGCGCTCTACTTGTTCCGTTCGCGCAAACACCACCGCATGCGCCATCGCACGCACCATCATTGGAGATCGTGATGCACACGTCCGCCAAATCATTCCCGTCATTGAGCGGCTTAAGCGCCTATGAGGATCACGCTCTGTTGATGCTACGTTTCGTTGTCGGAGCGTTCCTGGTGTGGGGTGTGTCCGACAACATTCTCAGCGATGCGCGCATGGCCGAGTTCTCCTCGTTTCTAAAGCATCACGGCTTTCCCTGCCCCAACGTACTCGCTCCGATTTCAGTCTGGGCCCAATGCTTGTGCGGACTTGGCTTTATCTCAGGACTCGCCATACGTTGGGCCGGGCTGTTATGCGCGGTCAACTTCATCGTGGCCGTGGCGATGGTGGACGGGAAAGCCGGCATCCGCCTCGCGTTTCCAGCCACCATGCTGGTGTTTGTAGGCCTGTACCTGGCCACTCGCGGTGCAGGTAGATTCGCCATTCAAAGAAGGAAGCGAGCGACGCCTGCAGCAACGTTTTTCGATGGGCTCGATTGAACCGGACCATGGAAGTGCTTTACTTCTGCTCACCAGTTTCATTTCATTACTGGATATTGCACATCGAATAAACGCACCATGGCGATGGACTTGTCGCCACAATCGAAAACCATCTCTACTTTGAGCTTTGCTTTGGCTGGAACCGTAAATTCTTCGGCAGCCGACAAGGTCTCGCAGGCGTATCCGTCTTTATCGAGTGCTGTCATATGGCGGCCAGCAATCAATCCGGTCACCCTCACTGGAACATCAGCAGGATTGGAAAAGCCCAAGGTCACTTCGACGGAGGAGCCGTCGGTTGCTTGCCCTGTGCGCAGTACTTCGCCGTCCAGCGCGGACTTGAGCTCGTTCCCCGTACTGACTAGCAATGCGCCATCAGCACTGCTGCTGGCCTTGCGACCTTCTTCCACACCCTTGCTGACACCTGTCATCGCCCCTTTGGCTAACTCGACAGCCTTGGACACTGCGCCCGATGTTGTCTTCTCTGCATCTTCGCCTGAACAGCCAGCAATGATCATGACCAGGAGCAATGTGCTGTATTGAATGGATTTCATGGCTGATCCTCTCGCCTGCTTAGGGCTTCGTTGCTTACTCGATGGCGCTGCGCTGGTTCGACAGTCCATTCTTGAGCCGTGGTTACGATGAGTCGATGTACTCGTCGAGAGCCGCCCGGGCGCTCAATTCCAACCCTCACGGCGCGGTACGCGATTCGATGTCCATGGCTTCCGGCCACCGCACCTTCGGTGCGAAGCGGCGGGCCAGGTTCATGCCAGGGGCTTCGTTGTTCCAGTCGCGTGGAGGGCGTTCAAACTTCGGCAATGCCTGCGGGCCTGGCTGCATGAATACCTGGGCCAGGGTCCAGGTGTTGGTGCTGTCGTGCGACAGCAGAAAGCGGTCACGTACTTGGTTAATGTCCCGCTTGCGCACGACGATGTTCACGCCATATTGGTAAGCCACGCCGGGCGCGTAGCGTTGGAACTCCTCGGCGCGGAGGTCGTCCCAGTCGTAGGCCTCCGGTCGCACGAACCAGCGAGTGCGGCTGAAGGGATTCCACCAGCACATATGGAAGCGGTAGACACAGACCTTGCGGCTGGCACGATTGAAGCGGATCGGTTCATCGCGCGGGGGGGACAGATCCATGCGAATGATGGTTGTGCTAAGCCAAACACTTAAATTGACCATTGCCAATCCCATCAGGATTTCTTCGATGCCACGAAGATCTGGATCTATGACCGCCCAGAAAAACAGGCCAAGGGAGCCGGGAATAAGCACAATAGATGAGCCCATACCCAGCCACACCAACACACCACGCCACGCCAGCGAAGACCGCGACAACTCCAGATAGATGTTATCCACGCAATTCGGCGGAAACGCCTCAGGCGCTCTCAGTGGCGTTTCGTTCGGCCCCGGCAGATCGCGTTGCCAACCAGTCACAGGCGGATCGAACCGCGATTGCTTGCGGGTCATCACGGCAGCTCCGTCAAAGTCAGTTCGGCGAAGGCATCCTGTTCGATCCGGTTCGGCCAATAGGTCAGGTGCAGCGCGGCGGCGGTGATGTCGTGGTTGCCCAGCCCACTGGATTCCAGCTTAATGTTGCCGGACACGAGCAATGGACCATCGGGTTGCCGAGCGATTTCGGGTTGCAACGTCTTGGGATCGTAATCAGGTGCTCTGCCACGAAAGGGCTGCGTCGCAACCATGCCGACGGTGCCGCCACCGGCCAATACCTGCGTGCCGTTGTAACGGGTAACTGCCAGCGTCCACCGGTAGCTGCCTTGGCGTTCAGTTCCGACCATCACGGCGCAGTACGCGATTCGATATCCATCGCCTCGGGCCATTGCACTTTCGGCGCGAAGCGGCGGGCCAGGTTCATGCCGGGGGCTTCGTTGTTCCAGTCGCGCGGTGGTCGGTTGAACTTGGGCAATGCCTGCTGGCCTTGCTGCATGAAGGTCTGGGCCATGGCCCAATATGTCTCACCTGACATACCCAGCTCGAAGCGATCGAGCACCTGATTGGTGCCAGGTTTCACCACGGCGATGGACACGCCGTATTTGTAGGCTTTGGTCGGCACGTAGATCTTCCATTCCTCCGCGCGCAAATCATCCCAGTCGTAGACTTCTGGGCGCACGAACCAGCGCTTTCGGCTGAAAGGATTCCACCAGCATTGATGGAAGCGGTAGACGTACACCTTGCGACGGGCACGATTGAAGCGGATAGGTTCGTCAAGGGGGGGGGCAATATCCATGCGGAGAAAAAAAAATCCAGAGATAAATCCAAATACAGCGGTCATCACTGCCATCAAAATAACGATCGCACTCACCTCTCCCCACGCCGCTATCGCAAGAATCACGGGGAAGACGCATCCCAGAAAACAAATTGGTCCCATCCATATCATCACACCGCGCCACATCAACGAAGATCGCGGCAACTCCAGATAGATATCATCCATGTGATTAGGCGGATGATCGAAGCCGGTGACATGTATCGATTCCGGCAGATCGTTCGGCGCGGGCAGATCACGCTGCCAACCGGTCATCGGCGGGTCGAGGTGTGGTTGCTTGCGGGCCATCAAGGCACCTCCATCACAGTCAGTTCGCCGAATGCATCCTGTTCGCTCCGGTTCGGCCAATAGGTCAGGTGCAGCGCGGCGGCGGTGATGTCGTGGCCGCCAAGACCACTGGATTCCAGCTTGATGTTGCCGGACACGAGCAACGGACCGTCGGTTTGCCGAGTGATTTCGGGTTGCAACGTCATGAGATCGTAGTCAGGCGTTCTGCCACGGAAAGGCTGCACCGGCACCACGCCAGTATTGCCACCGCCGACCAGCATTTGCGTGCCGTTGTAACGGGTGACTGCCAACGCCCACCGATAGCTCCCCTGCTGCTCATCCAGCGGTGGCAGCACCATGTGGTAACGCAGGTAGTGGACGTGCGGCGGACCGCCTATGCCGCCACCCATATAGGTCGGCATGGCTTCCAGCTGGCGGTCGAACTGGATCACCGCATCCACGCCCAGCACGGCGGCATTGAGTGCGCCGATGGCGATGGGCATGCCGCGGAGTTGATCCCACGCGACGGGCGGCGATTCGTCGTGCTTGCCAAAACAGCAGCGCCGCGCCCAGCGCTCGAAAGGGTTGGACTCTTCGCTTTTGGCCCATTGAGCGAATGAGTAGGCACTCAGACTCAGTAAGATGGCGATACCCAGCGGCCCTAGCAGAACAGTAGAGCCAGCTGCTGCACCAAAGAATGCACCCGACAATGAAAGGCCACTTGCAATTCCATAGAGAGCGGCCGAATTCTTGTCACCTGCCTTCCACGTCCTCCCCGCCGCCGACCACGCCCGCGTCGCATCGAACACCCCAGCCACCGCACTGATCACGCCACCGCCGATAGCGATGCGCTTGCCCAGCGTTATCGCACCTGTCGTCGCGGTGCTAACCCTTGATACGGTTTGCACTCCCTTCGCTCCCGCTTCCCATGCAATACCCACACCTTCTATCGTGCCGCCCAGCACACCCACCGACGCACCCCACACCGCCTGCACCACTTCGCTGCGCTGGGGACCGAGGGTTTTTTCCAGTTCCTGGATGTTCTTCTTCAGTGCATTGCTCTGGAAATACACTCCGCCGGCGGCCATCAGGAACGACAAATTGCCTACGCCGCCGCGGGTGGCGGTCAGGCTCTTGCGTACCAGCGCGTCGGCTTGTTGTGTGGTCAGCTGTGCGCCTTGCAGCAGTTTCCGCGCCGCAGGCTCCAATGTGCCGATCTGCACGGTCAATCCCGCCAGGGCCTTGCGCACATCGCCGCGCACCTCCGGCCATTGCTGCGCCATTTCCTGTGTGGCTTGCGCGACATCCGCGTTCAGTGTTTTGCGTAGTTCCTCGGCATTGCCTTTCACCCACAGCGTCACTGGAATCAGATCGGTGGCGTTTGCCGCGGCCAGGCTCAACAGTCCGGACGTCAGCAGCGAACGCACGGGTCTCGCCGCCTTGGCTACTTGCGCCTGCGGGCGCTGCAGCGTGTCGCACAGCAGCGCGTAGTACTGATCGACGCGCAGTTGCACGTGGATCTGGGTCATGTGCACCCGCTCGCACAGCAGCAGCGTGCCGCTATGCACGCGCTGGATGGCGCGGTGCACGCCGTAGCTTAGTTGCGTGTCCAGGCGTGCAGCCGCGCCACTGACGGCCAACAGCAGTTGCGCGATCGCCTCCTTGACCGGTTCGCGCAGCGCCTGTTGACCCACATCGCTGCCCAGTGCCTTGGAAACCGCACCATAGAGCTTGTCCGCATCGTTCCAGTCGGTCTCGCCCCGGGCGTCGAAGCTGAGCAACAGGCCATCAAGCAGTGATGGGTGCCGCAACAACAGCGCTTGGTAAACCGGTCCGATCTTGCTATTCAGCAGTTCCTTCCACAACTGCGCGGTAGGTCCATCGAGTCGATCCGGTGCGTCGGTGATGCCGCCGGCCAGGCAATGGGACAGCATCTGCGCATACGCCGCGCCCGAACGAGCCTGCGCGCCGTCGTAATCATGATTCACGATGCGCAGGAACGCCGCCGAGCGCATGTGGGCGCAGTACGTCGCTGCCGCCGCGTCTATCAACGACTGGTATGTGTTACAGCGTGCGTCGTACTCGTCCTGGAACTTCGCCCGCGCGGCTTCGTGGTAGCGCGCCTCCAGCTTCTGGTTGGCGTTGTGCGTCTTGCGGTCGATCTCCGCCTGCCGCTCCTCCTCCGGATCGCGGAACATCGGCGGACCGTCGCCGGTGGTGGGCTCAAACGAGTGCGTGGCGGCGTCGGCGAGGTGCGGATTGAGTTGGGCTTTGATCGCCAGCAGCGCCTGCGAGGTCCACGCTTGATAGCGTCGTTCCGGCTCTTCCGCCCAGCGCTGCCGTGCTTCCACCCAGCCCAAGCGGACGGCGTTGTACTCCTGCACCCGCCCCACTGGATCATCCAGCACCAGTGCCAGCACACCCTGCGGCAGCTGATGCTGGCGCATAGCGTTTTCGACGAACTGCGCCGTCGCGGCACACCGGCTTTTGCGCGAATGAAAACCGTGCACGCTGACAAAATCGCCGGCGGTGGCTTCGGCGTACTCCAGCACGTCCTGATCGATCTGCAACGACGCCGGCGTCAACGCCAGGCCGTGGTCGCTGGGGCTGTCGCGCGCCGTTTGCAAGTTCACCTTCACGAAGCGTTCGGCCGGGGCTTGGCCCAATCGGTATGCATCCCGTACCGACCTGGGCCATGGGTCGGAAGCGAACGCGATCCAGGCCTCTTGGTATTTGCTCGTATCGAGGTTGAGAAACGCTGCTGGAATGTCGTGGTCGGCAGACACGCATTGGGGCGTCAGCGGCACCGGCATGGCAACCACGCTATCGTCGGGATCGAACTGCCGCAGCAAACCCTCCGGCGTCACCGCATAGGCATGCCACACACGGCGATCGAGCAGCACGTAGATGTAGCCGGTGCGCAGGGTGCGCAGAGCGTCATCGCGCATGGGCAGGTTGAAGGGTGTGGCAGCGCTGCCGGACTTGGGGGCGTGGGTGGCGCCCACCGGCGGGGCATAAGCCGTGCGCAACGGCAACACCGGCATCCCCACGCGCTCGCATGCGCGGCAGCGGCTGGTAGGAACGGCGGTGGCTTCATCGATGACGGAATTCAGTACGAAGGTGTCGGCCATGCGGCGTTCCTTTTGTTCAGTTGGCGGGACATCCATTCCCATAGGCCGTGATGGCGGGCGAAGCGCTCGCGCAGAGTCGCTTCGCCGCGGGCGGCGCTTTCGATGTCGGCAGCGATGCACGGGTGGTCGGGAAGATCGGGGTGAATCAACAAACGGCGCAAGGCCAATGCCAGGAGATCGTCGGTTTCTCGCAAGCCCAATGCCCGGCCGTCGCGAATCTGGCGATACGCCAGCACGGCGGCTTGCTCCGGCAATGGCATTTCGCCTTGCCAGCGCTGCGGCGCATAGCCCAGGTCGTCCCGTTGCAGTGCCTTGCGCCAGGCGACCAGCAATTCGGTGATCTGCGGGACGAGTTGCTGCACTTCGCGTGCCTGGGCGGGCAACGGCGGCAAATTGTCCTGAGCGCGGCCTTTCAGCCGGATGAAGCCGCCTTGTGAGTTCGGGCTCAGCCAGTTGCTTACCGGCCACAAATGGCCATCCAAGCCGCGTTGCAACGCCGAGGCCAAGAGTTCCAGCCGCACCGACTCGAACACGGGAAACCACGTGGCGCTATCGAGTTGGCCCAATGCAGCCAAAGCATCGGCGACGGCTTGCGGCGGTTGCGTACTGGTTAGCCAGCCGCAGATATAGCGCTTGCGCTGAGCCGACTCTTGACGTGCGCGGTCGGCCGACCAGATCAGCCAGGACGGGGCGCCGGCAACGTTCGCATCGGCGTCCATGGCCGGCGCGCCAGGTTTGGCCAAGCTCGCCAATAGCGGCCATGCATCCGGTGCGTGCCTCACGTCATTGCGTGGCACGGGAGTAAGTGCCGCATCGCCCAGCGCAACCCGCAACCGCGCCGGGTGGAGGGGATCGTCCTGGGCGCATTCGGCCAGCGGGTCCAGCAGTAGATAGAGATACTCGCCGGGTGCGCGTTGTTCGTGGACGAAGCGCTGCAACGCGGTGCGGTACCGTGCGGCAAACGAATCGGGGGCAGTTGTCACCGTTGCCGCTCCTGACATTCGCTGCCTTGACTGGGTTGTCCGCCGACCGACAGAGTGTTGGCAGCGCCAACCCCTTCGACGCTTACCGGTCCCTTGATCCGTATTTCGAGGGCATCGATGGTGATGCCTGCATCGTTGATGGTGATCGACCCGCCGGGGCCGCGCAGCACCAGCTTGTCCGATGTAATCAGCTCAAGGACCTGCGTTCGCTCGGTGATCGACTCGCCAGCCTCCTCGGCGATCCTGCCAGCGACGATATGGGTGTAATGCCCGCCAGTCTCGGCGCTGCGATCAGTGGCGGTCTTCTCGATGCGGACGTTGCCGACGTCTTCAATCAAATCCTGGGCAACCGTGAGCTGGCGCGTTCTGCCGATGTCGATCAGGTGATCGCGGCCGAGGGTCTCGCGCCGGTCCTGGCCGATGCTCAGGGTTTCGTCGTTGCCGACCTGCTCCTTGCGGTCGTGGCCAATGGTGATCGTCTCGTCGTGGCCGACCTCTTCGGTGCGGTCGTGGCCGATCTTGGCGGTCTCGTCGTGGTTGACGACAAGGTTGTGATCTTTCTGCGCATGGACGAAGATTTCCTCTTGTCCGGCTTCGTCCTCGAAGCGCAGTTCGTTGAAGCCTTCGCCCTTGTGGGTCTGGGTCTTGAAGGTGGTGCGGGTCTTATGCCGCGGCAGTTTGTACGGGGGCAGGTTGCCGGCGTGGTAGGCGCGGCCGGTGATGATCGGCTGGTCCGGATCGCCTTCCAGGAACGAGACGATCACTTCATGGCCGATCCGCGGCAGGGCCATGAAGCCGTACATCGTGCCGGCCCAGCCTTGCGACACTCTTATCCAGCACGTGCTGTTTTCCCGAGGACCTGCGCGGTCCCAGGGGAACCACACCTGGACCCGGCCGTGTTCGTCGCAGTGGATCTCCTCGCCTTCCGGGCCGACCACGTGGGCGATCTGCGGGCCTTCGAGAATCGGACGCGGGGCGGGCGCGGGTTTCCAATTGACATGCGCGGGCACCACGGTGGCGGTGTAGCCATACGAGCTGCCCTGCGCGGCGTCGGCGCTGTCTTCTTCCTGGCTGCTGGCCTGTTCGCCGGTGTGCTGCATGGCCACGACGCGCCAGCGGGTGTTGTGGTCCTCGGTGGGGTGGCCGGTGAGGTCGAAGGCCAGGCCGGGGAACAGGCGGGCGTCGTTGCCTTCGGTGCGGGCCTGTTCGGCGTCATTGCGCAACCCCGATAGCTTGCTGCGGGTGAACGGCTTGCCGGCCTCGTCGCGCTTGTAGCGGCCGTAGCTGTCGTAGTGTTCGTAGTCGCCCACGGCGCGTTCGGCTTCCCAGGCCTGATGCGCGTGCTGCAGGTCGTAGCGCGGGTGGTGGAAGCTGTAGTCGCGCTGGGTGAGGCGGGTGGGCGCCAGTTGCCGGCGGTAGGCAAAGCGCGACAGGTGCGGGCTTGGCGCTTCGCCGGCTGGCTGCGGCTGATACACCACCGGGGCGTGCTCGGGCAGGACGGGGGCGCTGTGGAGATTGTCGCTGAGCACCACAGTGCTGTGGCCACCCTCGATCTCCTGCCAGTGGACGATGCCTTCGTCGGTGGCCAGGCGGTGGAAGAAGGCGGCATCGGATTCGCGGTACTGCACGCAGTACTCGCGCGGGGCGTGATGGCCTGCATAGGCGGTGCGCTTGCCGAGGATCGCGTGCTCCTTCAGCAGCGTGGCGAGGATCTCGGGGGCGTTGACCTGCTGGAAGAGGCGGCTGTTGTGGCGCAGGGCCAGCCGGGCCAGCGGCGACTCCACCACGGCGCGGTAGCGGGTGCGGCGAAAGCCGGACTCGGCGTGTTCGAAGGCGGTGAGCACGCCCGCTACCGTGCGTTCGATAACACCAGCACGTTCGAGGGTGAAGGTGACGTCGCGGTCCAGCAGCGCGGTCGCGTCGGTCGCCTCGTCGAAACTGCTCAACTCAATCTCAAGGCGGAACGGCTGGGAGAGGCCTTCATCCAAGGTGAAGCGGACGACATCGAAAGCGGGGCTACCTCCGACAGAAAAGCGAAAGCCAACGTCGGATGACGACGCCATGTGCACTCCTTGCGTTGTTGTGATGCCTGCGGCGCTCGAGATTGCGAGCTTATGTTCGGCCGCTCAACAACATTCGTGATGTGACAGCAGCAACGCGAACAACATTTCGATGGCGATCAGAACATCACACCGAAGCCGTCATGTCTGTAGGGAAAGTCTGAAAGACTACAGACAAGCCCAGACGCGAAGTACGCAACGCTTGCCCGCAACGTATGCGACAAAGCCAAAGCTCAGGCGCGTTTGTCCATTTGAAATGGCGATCACATCGCTACGTCACAGCCTATACATTTGTGCGCCTACCTGTGCTTGACCACGCATTACTGGAAGCGGAACTGGCTGCGGGTGCCGCTATAGGTCTGCAGGCGAAATCTGTTGCGTTGGTAAACCGGCTATCACCTTCCCCATCTTGCTCGTAACGCGCAGATGTAATGACCCAGCGGTTCTGGTCAGGCCGCGAATGCATACGACGCAGCGGACGTGACGCTGTGCGGCGGCAAGCTGTGCGTCAATGTGGATGCGAAAAGCGAAAAATTTGGAGACGCGGGACAGTACCGTATTGTGCAGGATCGCCCGTAGCTCTCCGTGTCGGCGGTAGGTGCTGACCAGGATCACAGCGTTAGCTGGTGAATGGTAGATCGTACCGAATAGCCAGGCAATTCCGGCTAATTTTCACAGCTTGCTTGCGCTTGTCGATTTTCGTTCCGCGAGCTGGCGCGTCACGACAGCGTATCCGTCTTTGCGACCTTTCATGTACACCTTGTTGCCCCGTGGTGTTGCATTTCGCAAACGGTCGGGCGCACACGACACTAGCGTGTCGCCGCAGATGTCGCGTCGAAAAGCTTGCGGCCATCCCGGAATACATAGCGTAGCCGCGTCCAGGCTTCTGGCGTTTGTGACGGATCGCCTTCGATAACCACCAGGTCGGCGATCATGCCGGCCTCGACTTTGCCGCGCTCCGCTCCGCCCGGTAATCGGCTCGCCGGTGCGGTAGTCAGCGCGGCAAGGATCTGGTCGAATGACAGTCCTGCGCGCTGCAGCAGTTCGAATTCGAGTGCCGGGTCGTAATCATCGAGATATCCAACATCAGTGCCGAACCAGATGCTGCCGCCCAGCCGTTGGTAGTCGCCGACCTCACGCACGATTGCGTCCAGTTTCGGCTTGGGGTTGACACTAAACAGCTTGAGCGTGGGAACCATGGCGATGTTGCGGTCTCGCATCCGACGCATGTGCGAGCGGTCGAAGCCATCCAGGTCTTCAACGGCGTGCGCGAGCACGTCGACACCCGATTCCAATGCCACTTCCAGTCCCGGCACGTCCGACGGATGGGTGAACACCAGTGCGCGATGACGATGCGCTTCTTCTACCGCTGCGGTGGCGATCGCGACCGGCATCGGTTTGGCTGCGCCACCACTCTCAACCCAGGATGCGGTAAACAGCTTCACTACGTCGCCGTCTCCTTCCAGATTCGCGCGTACGATCGCGGTGGCCTGCTCGGCCGTCGCCGGTTGCGACAGCTGCGACAGGACTTCAGCCGGCAGCGTGTCGCGAACGTAGTACGGCAGGCCATCGGGCGGGAATAGCGGCGACATGGCCATGATGATGCGCGGCCCCATGACCTCGCCGGACTCGATACGGGACCGCAGTGGACCGGTGTCGCGCGGGTCGGAGCCGGTGTCGACGACGGTGGTGAAACCATACCGAACCAACATTTCCTGCAGCTGCGATTGCAAGCGCGCCGGCGGCAATTTCGCTGCGCCTGCCCATTTGGGTTCAGTGAAATGTACGTGGCTGTTCCAGAAACCCGCCAGCACCGTGCCGCCTTTGGCGTCGATCACCTGGGCGTCCTTTCCCGCATGGACGTCCTTTGCCGGTCCAACCGAGACAATCCGGTTATCGCGGATCAGCACGGAGGCGTTCTCGATGGGGGCGGCGCCCGGCGCCGGATAGACCTTGGCACCGGTGATCACCAGCTCCCCCGCGATGGTATTCGACGTCGCGAGTAGCGCGATCAGGATCGAGCTCAGTCCAAACGCATATCGCATTAGATTTTCTCCGGTGTCGGAACGTCGTTTCTGGGTTATCACTGGCGATGCCATGGCGGTGATGTCGCGAGCAAGGCGTCGAGATTACAGCACCGCGCATATGTCACGTCGACAGCATTGCGAGGGATATCGAGCTATCGATCTTTTGGCCCACATCGGGCCGTGCGCCTAGGCCGCACGCTTGCTACGGCAGAGTGGTCGTCCAGTTCTGGCTGCCCTAACTCGCGCGCGCATCCAGGGTGTCGAACGCATGTCTGGATCTGCATGTGCCATAAGACAAAAAGCCGGCCCTTGCGGGCCGGCTGTAAGCAAAATCAACAGATCAACGGAGCGCCAGAGTTCTCGGCGTCCTTTTCACTTTGCTCGAAACTATCAGGGAACAGCGACCGCCACGGTCAGCACTACGCCTGGCTTGTAGATGTCGGAGGCACGGCGCAGGTCTTCCGCGTCGGAGCCGAATGTGTCGTAGTAGCCAAGGGTCGCGGTGGCCGGGCCGAAGCCTTTCGAAACGCTGACCGAACCGTCGAAAAAGTCCGCGCGGCCTCCGTCGTTATCCGCTTCGATGGAGGTGTAGCCGGTGGAAGCGCCCAGCGAAAAACCGGAGTCACCCAGGTCGTAGCTGGCCGACAGGCCCGCGTAGGTTTCCTCGGCACCGGTGTTGCTGTAGTCGTCGGAGTAAGCAAGGATGCCGCCCACGGTCACCGGGCCACTCCACGTCAGCTTGGCGATGTATTCGTTGTAGTCGATGCTGCCGTAGCCGTCGTCGGAACCCTCATAGGTATAGCGGGTCACGCCCAGGTCAATGTTCCAAGCGTCGCTGAGATCCTTGTTCCAGCCTGCGTAGTAGTCGAACTCGAAATTGGGTCCGCCTGCGCCGAAGTCCACGTTCGAACCCCATGCGCCCACATACAGGCCGAACGGTGCCGAGTACGTCAGCCCTGCCTGGAACGCAGGCTCGTTATCGGTCTGGGATACGCCACGAAACACGTAGTCGGTGGTCACGGCCAAGGATAAGCTGAGGGGCGACGAGGCTTCTTCCTCGGCTTCTTGCGCTGACGCGACGAACGGCGTGGCCAACATGACGGCGGCTAGGGCAAAACTGAGCTTGGATGGCTTCATCCGGATTCTCCTGGGTGGGCTATTGCTATGAGGGTTGAGGGCTGGCGCCGGTTTGGCGTTGTCTCCAAACTGCAACATCAGTTTTACAATTTCTTAACCGAGCTGATATTGCGATGCAACAAACCTCACAGTCAAGTGCCCATCGTCGGATTTTTCGGTTACTTCTGAAACCATCCTATCGCTGATGCGAAGCATCATGGATGTTGAGCTGTCGTCGCCGGGAACAGCCTGAAGCGAGTTGGCGACAGGCGGATCGAACTGCCCTCCGCATTTGCCGGACTTGCCGCATGCGCGGGCAATTCAATTTCCAACTCGTCCTGCGTTTCCTCCAGCCGCGCTCTCAGCCGCAGCCGCGGACCACTGCGCTGCGCCCATATCACGGTGGCCTGCCAACCCGGCCCATCACCGTCCAGTTGCAGATCTTCGGGACGCACGAACAATTCCACTGCACCTTCGCCTTGTATGGCCGCCGGCGGGAAGAGATCGGTCCCGGCAACACGCAACCGATCTTGATGCCATTGGCCTGGCAAGCGATTCACCGCACCCACGAATGAGTAGACGAAAGGCGATGCAGGTTGGTCGTATGCCTCCGCGGGACTGGCCAATTGTTCGATGCGACCCTGATGAAGGATGGCGACGCGGTCCGCCAACTCCAACGCTTCCTCCTGATCGTGGGTGACGAAGATCGTGGTCAGGCCGGTGCGGTCGTGCAACTCGCGCAGCCAACGGCGCAGATCGCGGCGCACGCGCGCGTCCAACGCTCCAAACGGTTCATCCAGTAGCAAGACTCGCGGCTCGATGGCCAAGGCTCGCGCCAATGCCACGCGTTGACGCTGGCCCCCGGATAGCTGCGCCGGATAACGTGCTTCCAATCCATCCAGTTGCACCAGCGCGAGCAGTTCGCGCACACGCTCTTCTATACGTGCCTTTGGCCAGCGATCCTCGCCACGCCGCACACGCAGGCCGAAGGCGATGTTCTCGCGCACGTTGAGGTGCCGAAACAACGCGTAATGCTGAAATACGAAACCCACCCGCCGCGCCTGCACGCTGAGCCGCGATGCATCCTCGCCGTCGAACCAGATGGCGCCGTGGTCGGCCTGCTCCAAGCCGGCGATCGTGCGCAGCAAAGTGGTCTTGCCGGAACCCGACGGACCCAACAGTGCCAGCAATTCACCCTGTCGCACATTCAGGCTGATGTCGTCCAGCGCGGCGAAATCGCCGAAACGCTTGCTCAAATGTTCGATCCTGATACCCATGGTGCGACCTCTAGTGGCGATGGCTGGCGGCAAGCGATTCGCCGTGGCGCCATTCCAGATAAGACTTCAATACCAGCGTGACCAAGGCAGTCAGCGCCAGCAGCGAAGCGACGGCGAAAGCCGCGCTGTAGTTCTGTGCGATGTCGTTGTAGAGGACTTCCACATGCAGCGGCAACGTATTGGTACGCCCGCGGATATGGCCCGAAACCACCGATACCGCGCCGAATTCCCCCAGTGCGCGCGCACTGCACAACAACACGCCGTACAACAGCGCCCAGCGAATATTAGGCACCGTGACACGCCAGAATGTCTGCCAACCATTGGCACCCAGACTGAGCGCGGCAAGCTCTTCATCAGTACCTTGTTGCTCCATCAGCGGCATGAGCTCGCGCGCGATGAAGGGAAAGGTTACGAACAGCGTCGCCAGCACGATGCCCGGCACGGCAAAGATGATCTTGGGTAGCTGCAAAACGACCTCGCCCCACACCGGCAGGGTGAAACGCCAACCTTCCGCGATCAACGGCCAAGCCCAACCTTGGGCGCCGAAGATCAGCACGTACACCAGGCCCGCCACCACCGGCGACACCGCGAACGGCAGATCGATCAGACTCACCAGCAGGCGTTTGCCTGGGAATTGATGCTTGCTCACTGCCCAGGCCGCGGCGACGCCGAATACCAGATTCAGTGGCACCACGATCCCGGTCACGATCAGTGTGAGCCTGATGGCTTCCAATGCGTCCGCTTCAGTGATCGCGGCGATAAACGCCGGAACACCGCTGCTCAATGCCTGCACGAACACCAGCAGCAGCGGCAACAACAGGAAACCCAGCAGAAAAACCAATGCGGTGCCGATCAGCAGCACCCGCACCCACTTGGGTTCGGTGGTGGCGGCGACGGGATCGGAGCGGCGAGCGCTGACGGATTCCAGGAGCGAGCCCTCGGAGGGAAAGCCAATGGCGGCGGAAACGGCTTCGCTCATCTTAGCGCGCCCCGCTTCGCCAACTTGGATTGCAATGTGTTGATGATCAGCAGCATGAACAATGACAGCAGCAACATGGCCAGCGCGATGGCGGTCGCACTGGCGTAGTCGTATTCATCCAAGCGGAAGGTAATCAGGAGCGGTGCGATTTCGGTGACCCCGGGCAGATTGCCCGCAATGAAGATCACTGATCCGTATTCGCCCACGCCACGCGCGAACGCCAGCCCGAATCCGGCCAATATGGCCGGCCACAATGTCGGCAACACCACCCTGCGGACTGCCTGCCAACGGTTCGCACCCAGTGTGGCTGCGGCTTCCTCAAGCTCGCGCTCCACTTCCGCCAGCACCGGCTGCACCACTCGCACGACGAAGGGCAAGCCGATGAACACCAGCGCCACGGTAATGCCCAGGGACGTGTAGGCCACCTTGATCCCTGCGGCTTCCAACCAGCGCCCGATCCAGCCCGTCGGGCCGTACAACGCTGTCAGTGCAATACCCGCCACCGCGGTGGGTAGCGCGAAAGGCAGATCGATCATGGCGTCGAACAAGCGCTTGCCAGGAAACCGATAACGCACCAGCACCCAGGCGACCAACGTGCCCATTACCGCATTGAAAGCGGCCGCCGCCAGCGCGGTACCGAAACTGACTTTCAGCGACGCCAGCACTCGCGGCTGGGTCCAGATGTCCCAGAGACCTTGCCAACCCAGACCGCCAGCCTTGATGAACAAACCTGCCAGGGGAATCAGTACGATCAAGCCCAGCCATACCAAGGTATAGCCCAGACTGAGGCCGAAACCGGGTACGACCCGCCTGCGCGGCGCACGTTTTGCCGATAGCGATACTGCCGCCATCGACTACTTTTCCGCCTGGATCTGATCGAACACGCCGCCCTCGGCGAAATGCGTGGCCTGCGCCTTGGCCCAGGAGCCGAAAACCTGGTTGATCGTCACCAGTTCAATCTTGGGAAACGCTGCCATGTCAGCCGGATCTGCGTATTGCGGATAGCGAGGGCGGTAGTAGTGCCGTGCCGCTATTTTCTGACCTTCCGGCGAATACAGGTAACTGAGATATGCCTGGGCTGCTTCGCGGGTGCCGTGCTTGTCCACATTCTTGTCCACCAGCGCCACCGGAGGCTCGGCCAGGATCGACAGCTTGGGAACAACGATTTCGAACTTGTCGGGCCCGAGCTCCTTGACCGACAGGATTGCTTCGTTTTCCCATGCCAACAGCACATCACCGGTGCCGTGCTGTACGAATGTGGTGGTCGCGCCGCGCGCACCCGTATCCAATACCGGCACGTTGCGGAACAGCGCGCGCATCATGTTGCGCGTCTTGGCTTCGTCGCCTTTGAATATCTTCAGGCCATAAGCCCATGCCGCCAGATAATTCCAGCGTGCACCACCCGAGGTTTTTGGATTCGGAGTGATAACCGCCACGCCGGAGCGCAACAGGTCCGGCCAATCCTTGATCTTCTTCGGATTGCCCTTGCGCACCAGGAAAACGATGGTGGAGGTGTAAGGCGAGCTGTTCTCGGGCAGGCGTTTTTGCCAATCGACCGGAAGCAGCTTGGCGCGCTCGGCGATGGAATCGATGTCATAGGCCAGCGCCAATGTCACCACGTCGGCTTCCAAGCCATCGATCACCGCGCGCGCCTGCTTGCCAGAACCACCATGCGAAGTATCGACAGCGATCTTGCGACCGGTCTTCTGCTGCCAACTCTGCGCGAAGGCGGCGTTGATTTCGCGATAGAACTCGCGTGTAGGGTCGTACGACACGTTCAGCAGCTTGGCGTCCTGCGCGCCTGCGCTCGCGGCCAGCGTCAGTCCAAGGGCGACCAGCAGGTTGCGCGCCTGGCGGCGGAAGGTCGAGCTTTTCATGCAAACAATCTCCGGTGAATCAGAACGGATCGCGATATCGACGGAATCAAATTCTTGTTCTCACAATTTTTTGTCGCCGCCGCAAGGCTCGGAAAGTACACGCATACCATCTCACGCGCCGGCACCGGTCATCCGTTGCAGCTCCACAGAAGGCCGATCCCCTGCGGACAGAAAGCGAGATTGTGACGGCCTGACGCCATTGCGCTCGCCTTTCCTGATTTTGTGGGCATCACGCATTCCCAGCATGTGAAAGCGGCGGAAGCCCGCCCGAGCCTGAGATGCTGCGTACCTGCCCTGTCGCAGAGAAATGACGAAATGACCGGTGCTTATGTCTGATTCGCATGACGGCCAGCGGAAGGCCGTTAAAATGGCCGTCTGTCTCCAAAGCCCGGCCGCCATGTCCACCTCCCCAGCCGCATCCTCCGTTCTGACGCAGCGTTACGCCACCGAGTTGGAATCCATTCGTTCCCAGGGCCTGTTCAAGTCCGAACGCGTCATCACCAGCCCCCAGTCGGCCGAGATAGAACTGGAAGATGGCCGCAAGGTGCTGAACTTCTGCGCCAACAACTACCTGGGTCTGGCCGATCACCCGGACATCATCCAGGCGGCCAAGGCAGCATTGGACACCCACGGTTTCGGCATGGCCAGCGTGCGCTTCATCTGCGGCACCCAGGACCTGCACAAGCAGCTGGAAAAGACCATCGCTGACTTTTTCGGCACGGAAGACACCATCCTCTATGCGGCTTGTTTCGACGCCAACGGCGGTCTGTTCGAACCCTTGCTGGACGAAAACGACGCGATCATCTCCGATGCACTGAACCACGCGTCGATTATCGACGGCGTGCGCCTGTGCAAGGCCAAGCGCTTCCGCTACGCCAACTGCAACATGGCCGATTTGGAAGCGCAGCTACAGGCGGCCGATGCCGCGGGGTGCAAGACCAAGCTGATCACGACCGACGGCGTGTTCTCGATGGATGGCTTCATCGCTCCGCTGGACGAGATCACCGCATTGGCAAGAAAGTACGGCGCTTTGGTCCACATCGACGAATGCCACGCCACCGGATTCCTGGGCGCCACCGGCCGGGGTTCGGCCGAGGTCAAGGGCGTAATGGAAAAGATCGATATCTTCACCGGGACCTTGGGCAAAGCCATGGGCGGCGCCCTGGGTGGCTTCACTACTGCGAAAAAGGAAGTCGTGGAACTGCTACGGCAGCGTTCGCGCCCTTATCTTTTTTCAAACTCGCTCCCGCCGCACGTCGTGGCGGCCGGCATCAAGGCCTTCGAAATGCTCTCCTCCGCAGGCGAGCTGCGCGAACGGCTCAAGGACAACACACGCCATTTCCGCGAAAAGATGACGGCGGCCGGTTTCGATATCCGGCCCGGCGTGCACCCGATCTGCCCGGTGATGCTGTACGACGCGCCGCTGGCACAACGTTTCGCTGGACGTTTGTTGGAGGAAGGCATCTATGCGACCGGCTTCTTCTATCCGGTGGTACCGCAGGGTCAGGCGCGGATCCGCACGCAGATGTCCGCCGCGCACACCCGCGAACACCTGGACTACGCCATCGCCACCTTCATCAAGATTGGCCACGAACTCGGCGTGCTGAAGGCGTAGGCCGGTCACATGCGTCAGGCAAAGACTTCGTTAGACGTAGTCCGGGCTACCAGCCTGAGCAGCTCCCGCAGGTCACCCGGAAGCAATTTACCTTCGTCACCCGGCGCAGGCCGGGACCCAGTGCCTTGCAGTCCAGATAACCGTTGGCTCGATCAGCCATTCGGCTGTTGAAGCGCGTCTCACCGCATAGCTGGCCAAGCTCTTCAACAGCCGAATGGCTGGTCAAGTACTTCGGCGGGAGGCCGAGATGACGAATAGTGGCCTGACACGCAGCGCCTTATCGCCGAACTAGCGATTCGGCTTCGGATGCACTCAGCCATCGCCACTGACCCTTTGGCAAGTCGCCCAACGCCAGATCGCCGATTTCGGTTCGCACCAATCGCAGGACGTTAATGTCGAGAGCAGACAACAGCCGACGGATCTGCCGATTGCGGCCCTCGTCCAAAACAATTTCCAGCCAGGCGTTCTTTTCTCCCTGGCGCAACAGACGGGCCGCTTTCGCCGCCAGTGTCTGCCCGTCCGACTCCACGCCTGACATCATCGCCGTGAGCGATGCGGTGTCGGGAATACAGTTAATCTGGACGTGGTAGGTCTTGTCGGGACCGGTATCCGGATCGGTCACGCGCGCGGCCCATTCGGGATCGTTGCTGAAAAGCAGCAGCCCTTCGCTTGCTTTGTCCAACCTACCCACGGGCGCTAGCCAGGGCAGCGCCTCGCCGCCTTGCAGGCAGCGATAGACGGTGTCGCGACCATGCTCGTCGCTCGCCGTGGTTACCACGCCGCGAGGCTTGTTGAGCATCAGGTAACAACGTTGGCCGGCACCGATAGGCGTGCCGTCGACGGTAATGTGCTGTCTGTCTTTCGCTATTGGAAACTCGGGATCGCGAACGACCCGCCCGTCAACCGCCACCCTTCCTGCCGCGATCCAACGGGCAGCCTCCGTTCGCGAGCACAGACCTTCCTTGGAAAGTACGCGTGCCAGGCCATGCCGCGGAGTGGCGAAATGGGTTTTCGATGCCATGCTGTCGCCGACCGATGCGTCGTGGTTACGCCGCACGGTTCAATCGCTACAAAGTAGAAAAGAAAGGCCTCCGCAATGCGGAAGCCTTCGTCTTACTTGCTCTTCTCGGCGGCGGCCGGCACCGGCGCCGGGGCTGCCGCGGGCGCTGCACCCTTGGCAACGCGGACACCGCGCGACTTCATCCAGGCGTCGAACTCTTCAGCAGTCATCCGCTTGCCGTTCTGGTTCATGTCAAAACGCCACGGAGTGTTGTCGAACTCAGTCTTGGGTTTATAAGCGGCCGCACTGCTGGCGCCGGCTGCAGCAGCGGAAGGCGCCGCGGGCAATGCCTTGGCGACATTCTGGCAACCTTCGATACGCAGACGCAGCAACACGCGATCCACCGACAGCGCTTCATCGAATGAATGCGCCAACACGCCGCTGGGCGCACCCAGCTGTGTCGCATTGGCGACGAACTCCGGTGCAACCGGGGCAATTACGTTACGGGAGGGTAGCGGCGGCGGCACCAAACTGCCGGCGCAGTTGGGCGCGGCATGCAAGGCGGGAGCCGCAATGCTGATCAGACTGGCGAAAACGATACGGCGCATTGGCGGGACCCTGCATGAAGTTCGGCCACGAGTGTATGAAGCAGCGTTGCCAATATCAAGAAATCAGCGCCGTTTCCGCCAAGCGGCAAAGAATATTGGAACGAAACTCACTGGTCACCCTATTCATTCCCGTTCGCATCTTCCAAAAACACGAAGCCCGGCACTAGGCCGGGCTTCGGTATTGCTTTGCGATTGAAGCGTCCGATTAGTTCTGGACGTTCAATTCCGTACGACGGTTACGAGCACGGCCTTCAGCGGTGTCGTTGGTGTCGATCGGGCGGCTCTCGCCGTAACCGTTCGGGCCAACCAGACGCGAGGCGTCCACACCATTGCTGGTCAGGTAGTCGTACACGGTCTTGGCGCGACGCTCCGACAGACCCTGGTTGTAGGCATCGGTACCGACGGAGTCGGTGTGACCGGCGACTTCAACCTTCAGGTCGGGGTAACGCTTCAGGATTTCGGTCGCTTCGCTCAGGATGGAGACCGCATCCGGACGCAGCGTCGACTTATCGAAGTCGAAGTTGACGCCCTTCAGGTCGATCGAAACCGGTACCGGGCAGCCGTCCGGACCGATGGTCTGGCCAGCCTGCGAACCGGGGCACTTGTCGTCGCAGTTGTTCACGCCGTCGCCGTCGTCATCCATGTCGGCGCAGGTGTTGGCCGGAGCCGGAGGAGCCGGGGGAGCCGGAGCAGCAGCAGCGGCACCCAACGGGATGATCACGCCAACCGAAGCGAGCACGTCGCCGAACCAGCTTTCGTCCGGAGCAGCAACGCTCTGATCGTTGAAGTCGGCACGATAAGCGAGTTCAGCACGCACGCCGACGCGCTTTTCAAGCGTGGTCTGCAGACCAACGCCGACCTTGGCGGCAAAGTTGCCGTCTTCAGCCCGACCAGGAGAATCGGGGCTCGGGAAAGCGTCGAACTCTTCTTCCGAACGCTGGTAACCCAGGCCGGCCAGCAGGTAAGGATTCCAGCCGCGACCTTCAGTGACGAAGTGGCGACGCAGATCGAACGAGATACCGTACTGGCTCCAGTTCATATCGCGGTTGTCTTCGAACTTCGGGTTCTGATAGTTCAATTCACCATCGATCGACCAGTTCGGGCTGATGAACTTGCCGAGGCCCAGGCCGACAAACGGTGCATTGCGGGTTTCGCGCTGATCGTCTTGCAGGTTGAAACCGGCGGAACCGGTCAGGTACCAACGGTCGTCGAACTCCTGAGCGGAAGCGGCCTGCGCGACGCCCAGACCGCACAACATGGCGGCACAGAGAAGTTTCTTGTTCATTTGCTGCTCCTTGTAAAAATTCAGTTGTAGAGAACCGAAGTACGTACGTTACTTGCGTGGTTCCAGCTTTCTTATTGTCGAGACGGCTGTATCCGACGCCATCCTGAACAGATTATGCTGCAATAAGTGAAGACTGTGTTAACGGGACCCTAACAAGTACAGCAAATGTTAAACCCAAGTCACTCGCCAGCTTGGTACAGCGCCATGAAGTCTTGCACCGGCATCGCGTCGAACCGAGCAGGATTGGCGGCTGCAGCGAGTATCTGATCCACCTGCCCTGCCGGCAGATGGGCCCGCAACGCAGCCTCACATTTGGCCATTAATACAGGAATGCCTTCCGCGCGACGCTTGCGGTGACCGATGGGATAGTCCACCGAAATCTTGTCGGTCGAGCTGCCGTCCTTGAAGAACACTTGTATTGCGTTACCGATATAACGCTTGTCGGGATCAAAGTAGTCGCGGGTGAATTGCGGGTTCTCCCTGACCTCCATGACGTCGCGCAAGGCGTCGATACGCGGGTCAGCGGCCACAGTGTCCGAGTAGTCCTCCGCCGTCAAGCGCCCGAAGATCAGCGGCACCGCCACCATGTATTGGATGCAATGGTCGCGGTCGGCGTAGTTGGCCAGCGGACCGGTCTTGTCGATGATGCGAACGCCGGCTTCCTGGGTTTCGATGACGATCTTCTCGATCTGGTCCAACCGGTCGCGAACCTGCGGGTGCAGCGTCATGGCGCACTCCACGGCCGTCTGGGCATGGAACTCGGCCGGGAAGCTGATCTTGAACAGTACGTTTTCCATGACGTAGCTGCCAAACGGGCGTTCGAACTGGAACGGCTTGCCCTTGAAGGCAATGTCGTAGAAGCCCCACGTCGGTACGCTGAGCGCGCTGGGATAGCCCACTTCGCCATTGACGGCATTCAAGGCATGGATAACCGCGCGCCGGCAGGCATCACCGGCGGCCCAGCTCTTCCGGGGGCCGGTATTGGGGGCATGACGGTAGGTACGCAGCACGCCGTTGTCGATCCAGCTATGCGAAACGGCATTGATGATCTGTTCCTTGTCGCCACCCAGCATGTGCGTGGCCACGGCGGTGGAAGCCAGTCGTACCAGGATGACGTGATCCAGGCCGACCCGGTTGAACGAGTTCAACAGCGCGTAGCCGCCTTGGATCTCGTGAGCCTTGATCGCGTAGGTGAGCACGTCGCGTACGGTCAGCGGTTGGCCGCCATCGCGCACGGCACGGCGGCTGAGGTAGTCGGCGACCGAAAGAATGGTGCCCAGGTTGTCCGACGGGTGGCCCCATTCGGCGGCCAGCCAAGTGTCGTTGAAATCCAGCCAGCGAATCTGTGCGCCGATGGCAAACGCACCTTGCACGGGATCCAGTTCGTGGGTGGTGCCGGGAACGCGGACGCCTCCCTGCATGGTGGCGCCGGGCACCACCGGTCCGAGGTGCTTCACGCAATCCGGGAATTTCATCGCCAGCATGGCGCAGGCCAGCGAATCCAGCAGCATGTAGCGGGCAGTGTCGTAAGCCTCCTGTGAATCGATCCGGTAGTCGGCGACGTAATCGGCGACATCGACCATCGGCTGGTCGGGATTGGGGCGGGTGGCGGATCGGATGTCGTGATGGCTCATTGAAAGACTCTGCGGGAAAAAATCCGCGCTATTTTGCCAGACCACCGCGTCCGCCGTGGGAATAGCGACCGATATACCCGGAGGCAGGCCCGTTGCGGCGGCGCAACACATCGAATCACGGACGGCACTTGGCGCCGGTCGAGAGCGGCACAATGCTGCAGGCATGACCAATATCCTTCCCTCTCTGTTCGTCTCCCACGGTTCGCCGATGCTGGCCGTTGAAGACTCCGTCACTGCCCGTTTCCTGGAGCACTTGGGAACTCAGCTACCGCTGCCCAAAGCCATCGTCATCGCCTCCGCCCACTTCGCAGCGGCACATCCCACCGTGACCTCAGCGCCGGCCCCCGCGACGATTCATGACTTCGGAGGTTTCCCTGCACCGCTGTATGAGATCGAGTATCGAGCTCCCGGTGCGCCTGAGCTTGCCAAGCGCATTGCGCGGACGTTGGTCGCCGCCGGGTTCGACGCGCGCGAGGACCATCACATCGGCATCGACCACGGTGTCTGGGTGCCGCTTCGCCGCATGTTTCCGCAGGCCGATGTCCCGGTGGTTGCTTTGTCGGTGAATCCGCAAAGCGACGCCGAATGGCATTACCGCATCGGCCGCGCGCTGGCGCCATTGCGACAAGAAGGCGTACTGGTGATCGGCTCCGGAGGCTTCTCGCACAACTTACGTGCGCTGGATTGGCATCATGCGGATGCCCCGGCGTTTTCCTGGATGACCGCGTTCACCGACGCATTGCGCGAAAGACTGATCGACGGCGACATCGCGGGCGCGCTGAACTGGCGTGCCTTGCCCGAAGCGCTGCGCAATCATCCAACGCCGGAGCATCTCTATCCTTTGTACGTGGCTTTGGGAGCGGGTGGCGACGGCACGCATGGCCGGTTACTTCACCGCGATGTCGAGCTTGGTGGGTTGGCAATGGATGCGTTTGCTTTTGAGTAGCTCGACTGCTCACTTTACGTAGAGCGGAGCTTGCTCCGCTGCTTTCTTCTCTGCACCCGACAGCAAAAAGCTAATCCCCATCAATCCCCCTAAAAAAGGGGAAGGTTTCTTCTCTGCATAAATGATGAGGTGAGGGAGAGAAGGTTCTTTCTCGAAGAAAGCACTTCCGCAACATGGCGGCGCTCAGCTGTCAGAACTGCAATCCGCGCTCCCACGGCGGATCGTCCCCGAACTCATCAGCCAGCAAGTCGATGAAGGCGCGTACCCGCGGCGGCACCAATCGCCGCTGCGGCATGATCGCGCTGATGGCGGTGGTCGCCGGCGGATAATCCGGCAATACGATTTCCAATCGTCCCGCACGCAGATCGTCGGCGATATGCCACAGCGAATGGACCACGATGCCTTCGCCCGCCAGCGACGCGTCACGCAGCACTTCGCCAAAATTGCTTTCGAAACGTCCCTGCACGCGTACGGCGATTTCCTGCCCGTCCGGCCCTTGCATCCGCCATACGTCTTGTCGGCCATTGCTGCCGAACAACAACAGGCAATCGTGCGCGGTCAGATCTTCGGGCACCCGCGGCCGCCCGCGACGGCGCAGGTAATCCGGCGATGCGCACAGCACGCGGCGATTGGAGGCGATGCGACGCGCGACCAATCCCGAATCTTCCAGTGCACCAATCCGGATCGCCAGGTCGAAGCCTTCGCTGACCAGATCCACGACGTTGTCGCTCAGGTGCGCGCTTAGTCGCAGTTTGGGGTGTCGCGCCAGGAAACTGGGCAGCAATGGCGAAACGTACTGGCGACCGAAGGAAGCCGACATCGTTACTCGCAGAGTCCCGGCCACCTCATTGGCGGCTTCCCGCAATCCTGCGCCCAACGACTCCAGGTCCTCTACCAGCACTCTGCCCTGCTGGGCCAAGGCAGCGCCTTCGGGCGTGGGATGTAGCCGGCGAGTCGTCCGATGCAGCAGGCGAACTCCCAACTCTTTCTCCAGCCGCTTCAAACGCTGGCTGGCGACGGCGACCGACAGATCCAGGCTACGGGCGGCGGCGGTAATCGAGCCCAGGTCGACTACGCGCAGGAACAGGGCCAAATCACCGACTCGATCCATTATCAATATTTCATTGGAAGTGATTAGCCATATTCGCCGTTTTCAGAAGACAGTGAAAGTCCCAAGCTGCCACCTTCCCCCAACCGCCGGGACCGCCCGTGAATTCCACTCTCCCAAAATCGCGCCTGCCGATCGCGCTATACGCGCTGACCGCCGGTGCCTTCGGCATTGGCACCACCGAGTTCGTCATCATGGGCCTGTTGATGCAGGTCGCCGCCGACCTGCAGGTCACCATCGCGGCCGCCGGGCTGTTGATCTCCGGCTACGCGCTAGGCGTATTCGTCGGCGCGCCACTGCTGACCGCGGCCACCAGCCGGATGCCACGCAAGGCGGTGCTGGTGGCGCTGATGGTTATCTTCACCCTCGGCAACCTGGCCTGCGCAATCGCCCCGAACTACACCTTGCTGATGATCGCGCGGGTGATAACGTCGCTGGCGCACGGCACTTTCTTCGGCGTCGGCGCCGTGGTGGCGACAGGCCTGGTGGCGGAAGACCGCAAGGCATCCGCAATCTCCATCATGTTCACGGGACTGACCGTAGCGACGCTGCTGGGCGTGCCCGCCGGCGCTTGGCTGGGGCTGCAGCTCGGCTGGCGCGCGACGTTCTGGGCGGTGACCGTGATCGGCGTGATCGCCACCATCGTCATCGCCACGCTGGTGCCTGCCGATCGCAGCGACGCCCCGCCAATCGCCTTCCGCGAGGAACTCAAAGCCATCGCTCGCCCGCAGGTGTTGCTGGGCTTGTTGATGACAGTGCTTGGCTTCGGCGGCATGTTCACCGTGTACACCTACATCCAGCCGCTACTCACGCAAGTCACCGGATTTTCCGAAAGCGCGGTCTCACCCATCCTGCTTATGTTCGGCGTCGGCATGATCCTGGGCAATCTGTTGGGCGGCCGGTTCGCCGACAAGCGATTGGTTCCGGCCCTGCTCGGCACGTTGCTCGCGCTGGCCGCGGTGATGGGATTGATGACCTTTGTGCTGCACATCCGGTGGGCCATGGTGCTGTTCGTTGGTTTGTTGGGTGCGGCAGCGTTCGCCACGGTGTCTCCATTGCAGCTATGGGTGTTGCAGAAAGCGGGGGGTGCACAAAGCCTGGCATCCAGCTTGAATATCGGCGCATTCAACCTGGGCAATGCGCTTGGCGCGTGGCTAGGCGGCGTGGTGATCACGCACGGCGCGGGACTAGCCGCATTGTCCTGGATCGCGGCGTTAGTGCCGGTATCTGCCTTCTTGGTCGCTTTGTGGAGCATTGCACTGGAACGCAAACAAGACCGCACCGCATTGGTCGAACAGGCCGAATGCGCCTGATGCGTTGCGCGTAACACTACCTCCCTCTTCTTCAAGGAATACACCATGGAATTCCGCTTTCTCGGCAACTCCGGTTTCAAGGTTTCCGCGCTCGGCTTCGGTGCCGGCACGTTTGGCGGCAAAGGACCGTTGTTCAGTGCCTGGGGCAATACCGAAGCGACTGAAGCGCGCCGCATGATCGATCTCAGCCTGGATGCCGGCCTCAATTTTTTTGATACCGCCGATGTCTATTCCGACGGCGCCTCGGAGTCGATCCTGGGTGCCGCCATCCAGGGCAAACGCGATCAGGTCATTCTTTCCAGCAAGACCGGGCTACGCCTGGGCGAGGGCCCGAACGACGCGGGCGCTTCGCGCTTCCGCCTGCTGAAAGCCGTGGATGCTTCTCTGAAACGGCTAGGTACCGATTACCTGGACCTGCTGCAGCTGCACGCCTTCGACGCCCTGACTCCAGTCGAAGAAACCTTGTCCGCGCTCGACGGTTTGGTGCGCGCCGGAAAGGTGCGCTATCTGGGCGTATCGAACTTCTCCGGATGGCAACTGATGAAATCGCTGGGCATCGCCGATCAGCGTGGTTATGCGCGTTATGTCGCCAACCAGACCTACTACTCGTTGATTGGCCGCGACTACGAATGGGAGCTGATGCCGCTGGGCATCGATCAGGGTGTCGGCGCCGTGGTATGGAGCCCGCTGGGATGGGGGCGTTTGACTGGGAAAGTTCGTCGCGGTCAGCCACTGCCGGCTACCAGCCGCCTCCATGACACTGCCGACATTGGGCCGCCCGTGGACGACGAGCGCCTGTTTCGCATCATTGAAGCGATGGATGTCATCGCCGAGGAAACCGGCAAGACACTCCCGCAGATCGCCATCAACTGGCTGCTGCAACGGCCTACCGTATCGACCGTGCTGATCGGCGCGCGCAACGAAGAACAGCTGAAGCAAAATCTCGGCGCGATTGGCTGGAACCTCAACGCCGATCAGATGCAGCGATTGGATGCTGTTAGCCGTGTCGAGGCGCCGTATCCTTACTATCCTTACTGGCGCGGCCAGTTCTCCGAGCGCAGTCCGCTGCCTGTTTGATTTCCCCATCCCGGAGTCGCCATGAAAGCCGTCGGTCTCACTCGTTACCTCCCCATCGACGATCCGCAATCGTTGATCGATCTCGAACTGCCCAAACCAACAGCAAGCGGTCACGACTTGCTGGTGCGTGTCGAAGCCGTGTCGGTCAACCCGGTGGATACCAAAGTCCGCTCGCCCAAACCGCAGGAGGAATCGCACCCCAAAGTACTGGGCTATGACGCCGCCGGTGTGGTGGAAGCCGTCGGCGAACACGTCACCCTGTTTCAGCCTGGCGACGAGGTGTACTACGCGGGCGACATCACCCGCAGCGGCACCAACGCGCAATTCCATCTGGTGGACGAACGCATTGTCGGCCGTAAGCCGATCACCCTGGATTTCGCCCAGGCCGCGGCGATGCCGCTGACCACCATCACGGCCTGGGAGCTGCTGTTCCATCGCATGCCGTATTCGATCGACGCTGAAGACAACGATCGCAGTCTGCTGATTATCGCGGGCGCTGGCGGCGTGGGTTCGATTGCGATCCAACTCGCGCGCCGCGCCGGCTTCGCTGTCATCGCTACCGCCTCGCGACCGGAAACGATCGACTGGTGCAAGGCAATGGGCGCGCAGCACGTGATCGATCATCGTCAGCCGCTGGCACCGCAACTGAAAGCGTTGGGCTACCCTCAGGTGGATGCCGTGCTCAGCTTGGCCAGCACCGACCGGTATTGGGATGCGATCGGCGAGATCGTCGCGCCACTCGGGCACGTCGGGCTGATCGTGGAGCCTGCAGAGGCGCTAAAGATAGGCGGCCCCTACAAAGACAAGAGCGTCGGTCTGCATTGGGAAATGATGTTCGCCCGCGCCCGCTTCAATACACCGGACATGATTGAGCAACATCGCCTGCTCAACCGTACCGCCAGCCTGATCGATGCGGGCGAACTGCGCCCCACACATACCGAAACACTGGGTCCGATCAATGCCGACAACCTGCGCGAAGCACATCGCCGGCTGGAATCAGGAACGACCATCGGCAAGCTGGTGTTGGCCGGCTGGTAGTCGCCCGCAGCAATAACCTCGCAGACACAACAATGAGAAAGTCACGATGAGCTTTTCCGCCTGGTCGCTGTTCTGCACGCTATCGCTGGTGACCGCCTTCAGTCCGGGTCCGGCGGTGTTATTGGCGGTGTCGAATGCCGCCACCTTGGGCATGCGCCGAGCACTGGTGAGTTCCGCCGGCAATGCGGTGGGTGTGTTTCTGGTTTCGGCTACGGCGATGCTCGGCCTGGGTGCACTGTTGAAGACCTCGGCATTGTGGTTTGGCGCCTTGAAGATCGCTGGCGCGGCGTACTTGATCTATCTGGGGATCCGTCAATGGCGAAGCCGTGCCGTGCTATTCGATGGCGTGGAGAACGCTGCGCAGGTGCCGGTTCAATCTTCTGGTCGTCTTTTCCTGCAAGGCCTGTTGGTCGCAACCAGCAACCCGAAAAGCATCGTTTTCTTCACCGCACTGCTGCCGCAATTCATGCGGCAGGACACGACGATCATGCGCCAGTTCCTGGTACTGACGCTGACCTTCGCCGCCTGCACGGTGTTATCGCACCTGTGCTATGTCGCCGTGGCTCGCGGCCTGGGCCGATGGTTCACTGGCAATCGCGGGCGGTGGTTCAACCGGCTTTCCGGTGCGATGTTCGTTACGCTGGGCCTGGGACTGCTGCGCCTGCGCCGGCAAGCCGCTTAAGGGCGGCAGCCGGCCGCGCGGGCTTGCGGTAACCTGCGCTTGTCAGCCGCGACAATTCCGGGCATCGTGCGCTCTCCATACGCAAGCGTATCCAAACCCGCATGACCGCGATCGCGTCCGCCGCTGGCCAGCACTCCTTGTCGCCCGACATTCCATCCCCGCACTACCCTCATCTTTTCACCCCGCTCGATTTGGGTTTCACCCAAATCCGCAATCGCGTGCTGATGGGTTCCATGCATACGGGCCTGGAGGACCGCGCCCGCGACTTCCCGCGACTGGCTGCGTATTTCGCCGAGCGGGCGGCGGGTGGGGTTGGATTGATCGTTACCGGTGGTTTCTCACCCAACCTGGTTGGCTGGCTCAAGCCGTTCGGCGGCAAGTTGTCGTGGCCGTGGGAAGCACGGCCGCACAAGTTCGTCACCCGCGCCGTGCACGAGCATGGCGCCAAGATATGCGCGCAGCTGCTGCATGCCGGCCGCTACGGCTATCACCCGTTCACCGTTGCGCCTTCCAAGGTGAAAGCACCGATCAACCCATTCACTCCACGCGCGTTGTCTGTGCGCGGCATCGAGCGGCAGATTTCCGCATACGCCAATGCAGCACGACTGGCGCGCGATGCTGGCTACGATGGCGTGGAAATCATGGGTTCGGAAGGCTATTTCATCAACGAATTCACCGCGCCGCGCACCAACAAGCGCAATGACGCCTGGGGCGGCACACCGGAGAAGCGCATGCGCTTCGCGGTGGAAATCGTGCGCCGCGTGCGCGAGGCGTGCGGCCCGGATTTCATCATCATCTATCGGTTGTCGCTGTTGGATCTGGTGGAGGACGGCAACCAGTGGAACGAGATCGTCGCCCAGGCCAAGGCGGTGGAAGCGGCCGGTGCGACGATCATCAATTCCGGTATCGGCTGGCATGAAGCGCGAGTACCGACCATCGTCACCTCGGTGCCGCGGGCGGCTTTCGCCGACGTTACCGCCAAGCTCAAGCCGCATATCGCGCTGCCGGTCATCGCAACCAACCGTATCAACATGCCGGATGTCGCCGAAGGCATTCTTGCCGAAGGCAAGGCCGACATGGTGTCGCTGGCACGCCCGCTGCTGGCAGACCCGGATTGGGCCAACAAAGCGCGTGCGGGCAAAAGCCACGCCATTAACACCTGCATCGCCTGCAATCAGGCCTGCTTGGACCACGTCTTCGAAAACAAGAACGCCAGCTGCCTGGTGAATCCGCGCGCCTGCGCCGAAACCGAATTGATCTATGCCAAGGCGCGCGCGGTCAAAAGCATTGCGGTAGTCGGTGCCGGGCCGGCCGGCCTGGCCTGCGCGACGGTGGCGGCGGAACGAGGGCATCGGGTCACGCTATTCGACGCGGCGAACGAGATCGGCGGGCAGTTCAATTACGCGAAGCGAATTCCGGGCAAGGAGGAATTCCACGAAACCTTGCGCTACTTCCGCCACAAGCTCGAGGAAACAGGCGTCGAAGTGAAGTTGGCGACTCAAGCAACGGCGGAAACACTCGATGGCTTCGATGAAATCGTGCTGGCCACGGGCATTGTTCCGCGCAAGGTCGATTTCCCGGGTGTGGACCACACCAAGGTCGTGAGCTACGTGGATGTGCTGAGCGGCAAGGTCCAGGTTGGCGCACGAGCCGCGTTGATCGGCGCGGGCGGCATCGGCTTCGATGTGGCGGAATATCTAGTGCATGCCGGCGCGGATTTGCACGACGCGCCGCATCCGCAGGAAAAGTCCCGCTGGATGGCCGAATGGGGCGTGGACCCGACTTTCGAAGCCCGCGGCAGCCTGGCTCCGCCTCAGCCCGAACCACCCGTCCGCGAGGTCTGGCTGTTGCAGCGTTCCCCAGGCAAGCCGGGCGCCCGCCTGGGCAAGACCACGGGCTGGGTGCACCGCGCCACCCTCAAGGCCAAACAAGTGAAGATGCTGGGCGGGGTCGAATATCTGGGCGTGGACGATGTTGGTCTGCGCATCCGTGTGGACGGTGCCGAGCAGGTATTGCCGGTAGACCAGGTAGTGATCTGCGCCGGGCAGGAACCACGTCGCGATCTGCACGCGACCTTGGTGGCGGCCGGAAAAACGGCTCACCTGATTGGCGGCGCCGATGTAGCTGCCGAGCTGGATGCAAAGCGAGCCATTGCGCAGGGCAGTCGATTGGCGGCGGCACTGTAACGCGCGCACCTTTGCTGCGTATATCCGTTGCCGCCGCGTAGGAGCGGCGTCCCGCCGCGAGCTGTTTCTGCCAGGTCGCGATAGAAGCGAAGAGCTCGCGGCGGGACGCCGCTCCTACGAATCCATGGGCCGCAATCTCATTTCCGATCAAGCACTTAGTCGAACTGTCAACCCCGCGTGTTCAGGCCGGGTTCCGGCTTTCGCCCTTACCTTGCGCGCACTCTTCGGCCCGCCGCCCAGTTCAGGCAGGCCACCCCGGCGACCTTCTATTAAGCCGGATCCCGGGCAGCCCGTGTGATGGCTGCCTCCCCATGACGCCCTGCCGTGTCCAGCTAATGTCCTTTTCCGCGTATGGAGAAGTACAGGGACCCGGGAAAGACGGAGCAAGGAGTTCCTATGAAACTGGCCTGGATTTTATGGCTGTCGCAAATGCTTCCGCAGCCGGCCGCTGATTCGCTGTGCCTAAGTACCACCGTATACCTGGAAGCCCGCGACCAGACCCTGCGGGGCCAGGAAGCCGTAGCCGAAGTTGCCTTGCGTCGCCGCGACAGCGGTCTGTGGGGCGACTCCATGTGCGAGGTCGTCACCGCCCGCAAACAGTTCGCCCCCACCATCGTCGCCCCAGGCACTCGGCTGCAGAACGCCGACGCGTGGGCCAAGTCGGTGACGGTGGCCCTGAACGCGGAGCGCAATTGGGCCCTGCCACCCAACGAGCGCAAGGAAATCGTTCCCGGTGCCAGTCACTTCGCTGCGCTGTCGATCTCCAACCCCAGTTGGCGCAATGCGTATCACGTCGCAACCATCGGCAGCCACACGTTCCTGCGCGTGCAGAAACTGAAGCCGCGCGAGTCCTGAGGCGGAGCTGCTGCGCCTCATCGCGCAGTAAGTCGATCCCACGGCTAGAACGCGAAACTCTATCTGACATCTTCTCGCACATCCGATGAGTAGCCAGTAGCGCCAGCGTGGCTGGCTTGACCGGCTGCCTTAGCCGTCCCGGTTAAGGATCTTCATTGAACGTACTCATTGAAGCTCCCCCATCCACTCCGGAATGTCGCGCTGCGCATGCAGCACGCGCCAGACGTCCACCTGTGTTTCGCGTTCGACATAGAAGACCAAGTACGAGAATTTCTGGACGGGCCAGAACCGCATGCCGCCAAGGTTCAGGGCGACGGCATAGCGTGACGCACCTGCGCGCGGATGCGCGGCGACATGACGGACCGCTGTCGACACCGCATCCACCCATTTCATTGCCAACGCCTCACCGCTCTGTTCGCGATACCACGCCGTAGCTTGCCGCAGGTCGTTTTCGGCTTGCGGCAGCACATGGATTGGTTTGCCGGTCATGCAGCGTCTTGGTTCTTAGCGATAGCGCGAAGATCGGCAAAAAAGGCGTCGTCGACCAATCGGCCGGGCCCGGAATCGGCGCCCTCCAGCAGCATTCCACGCAGCCGCTCCACGTCACGCTGTTTGCGGATCAGTTCACGCAGGTATTCGCTGCTGGAGCCGTAGCCGTGTTCGGCGACCTGTGCATCAATGAACTGCTTGAGCTCGTCGGGCAGGGAAATGTTCATCGTGGCCATGTGCAGCCTCCTTTGGCAAAGATTGCCAAGAAAGTGTGCCCTTGGGCCTCCTGGGATGCAAGCGGTCGGCCGCATGGGTCATCCGCGGGATCCCGGGGGCACGGTACTCGCCGCGCCGTATGCTTGAGGAAGCGCCCTGAGTGTGCGGTTTTGCAGCTAGTCGATAATGGCTTGCGCACTCTGCAGCCAGCGCGTGGCGAATGCATGGTCCTTCGCCCGTGAAAGCGCGTTCGCCATCTCCGGTAGCAGGGCCTGCAATGCATCCAGGTCCGTACAACGTTCGACTTTCAGCTGCATGAAATAACCCTTCAAGCCCAAGTGGGCGCGAATGCTTTCGGTCATCAGCGCATACAGCGCCAAGTACTTTTCCCCGGCCGCTTGTGGCGACGACGCTACCGCGGCGTTCTCACCCGCGCGCTTGCTGGAGGCGGCTTCCGCCACCAACTGATCCTGTCGTGCCGCTGTGATCAGGCCCAGGCCGAGCAACTGCTGCAACGTATCTGGCGGCGCATGCAAAGCCGCGATCAGCTCTGTCAGCTCGGCCTCGTTACGTTGTCCGTCCGCCATCAACAAGATCGAGCGTGCGCTTGACGTCAGCTTGCGGCTGCGCTCGAGAATCTCTTGTTTACCGGCGTCGGTTTTGGAAAAAACCGTGGCGTGCATCGTCCCCTCCCCTTTTTTGAACCTTGCTCCGGGCCCCCGCCCGGTTAGAGGTGCACGACAAGTGCAGACAGATGTGACCCTATCGGCATGGAAAGGTCCGTGACGATGCTCACGGTACGACCATAGCAGCACGGCACCCGTGTCTTATTCGGTCGGTCAGCGGCCTCGCAAGGCGAGGACCGGCGCCCAGGGCCGCACCGGCAAATGGCCGGGGCGGCTCCCCGGGAGGCCTAGCGGTCGCCGATAGGCACGAACGGCAGGTCTTCCGGTCCGGTGTAGTTGGCGCTCGGGCGGATGATCTTGCCGTCGATGCGCTGCTCGATGACGTGCGCGCTCCAACCGCTGGTGCGCGCAATCACGAACAGCGGCGTGAACATCGCCGTCGGCACGCCCATCATGTGGTAGCTGACCGCGCTGAACCAATCCAGGTTGGGGAACATCTTCTTGATGTCCCACATGACTGCTTCCAGACGTTCGGCGATGGCGTACATCTTGGTGTTCCGCTGCTCTTCGGACAGCTCCTTCGACACCTGCTTGATCACCTGGTTGCGCGGGTCGCCGACGGTATAGACCGGGTGACCGAAGCCGATGATCACTTCCTTGCGCTCCACCCGCGCCTTGATATCGGCCTCCGCTTCATCCGGCGTCTCATAGCGCTTCTGCACTTCGAACGCCACTTCGTTGGCACCGCCGTGCTTGGGTCCGCGCAGCGCTCCGATGGCGCCAGCGATACAGGAGTGCATATCGCTGCCCGTACCCGCGATGACACGTGCGGCGAACGTGGACGCGTTGAACTCATGTTCGGCGTACAGAATCAGCGACGTATGCATCGCGCGCACCCACGAATCGCGTGGCTTTTCGCCGTGTAGCAGATGCAGGAAATGCCCGCCGATGGAGTCATCATCGGTTTCCACATCGATCCGCTTGCCGTTGTGACTGAAGTGATACCAGTACAACAGCATCGATCCCATCGATGCCATCAGCTTGTCAGCAATGTCGCGCGCGCCCGGATGATTGTGGTCGTCCTTTTCCGGCGAGACACAGCCCAGCACCGACACACCGGTCCGCATCACATCCATCGGGTGCGCGGAAGGCGGCAGTTGCTCCAGCGCGGCTTTCACCGCTGCCGGTACGCCACGCAGAGACTTCAACTTGGTCTTATAGCCCTTCAGTTCGGCAAGGTTCGGCAACTTGCCGTGCACCAACAGATAGGCGATTTCCTCGAACTCACTGCTGGTCGCCAGGTCCAGGATGTCGTAGCCGCGATAGTGCAGGTCATTGCCGGTACGGCCAACCGTGCACAACGCGGTGTTGCCGGCGGCGGTGCCGCTCAGGGCGACTGATTTCTTGGGTTTGAAGCCGCTACTAGGGGCGTCGGTCATTACGTATCTCCAAAGACAAAGGAAAACCAAGATGGTCTTTGCTTCTCTTCCCCTCCCAGGAGAAGGTAAACATCATTTCTTCGCTGCGAACAATGCGTCCAGCTTCTGTTCGTACTCGTGATAGCCGATACGCTCGTACAGTTCCTCGCGTGTCTGCATCAGCTCGACCACGTTCTTCTGGTGGCCATCGCGACGGATAGCGGTGTAGACGGCTTCGGCCGCCTTGTTCATCGCCCGGAACGCGGACAACGGATAAAGCACGATGCCGACACCCGCGCTTTTCAGTTCCTCGACCGAGAACAACGGCGTCTTGCCGAACTCAGTGATGTTGGCCAGCACCGGCACTTTCACCGCGTCGACAAAGCGCTGATAAGTGGGCAAGTCATAAGCGGCTTCCGCGAAAATACCGTCCGCGCCCGCTTCGACGCAGGCGATGGCGCGTTCGATAGCCGCGTCCACGCCATCGACTTGGATGGCATCGGTGCGGGCGATCAGGAAGAAATCCGCATCGGTCTTGGCATCCGCCGCGGCTTTCACCCGGTCCGCCATTTCGCTGGCCGACACAATCTCCTTACCGGGACGATGACCGCAGCGCTTGGCGCCGACTTGGTCCTCGATATGGCATGCCGCCGCACCGGCTTTGATCAATGATTTCACGGTGCGCGCGATATTAAAGGCACTCGGACCAAAGCCCGTGTCGATATCGACCATCAGCGGCAGATCGCATACATCGGTGATGCGGCGTACGTCGATCAGCACATCGTCCAGCGTATTGATGCCCAGATCCGGCAAGCCCAGTGAACCTGCTGCTACACCGCCACCGGAGAGATAGATCGCGCGATAGCCGGCCCGCCTGGCCAAGAGCGCATGATTGGCATTGATGGCGCCGATCACCTGCAGTGGTGATTCCTCGGCGAGTGCAGCGCGAAACCTGGCGCCAGCGGACAACGTGTTTGCCATGAGATTCTCCGTTCCGCTGCGCTCATGCGCAGCAGGCCATTTTAACTGACTAGTGCCCGCGCCAAGCGCTTCCGGACTTTCACCCGGCCATTCCTTCCGAAACCGGGCTTTTGCTTTGCAGCAAAAAAATGGGCGGCCAGTGGCCGCCCATCGCTGCAACTTTGCAGGACCCAATCAGCCCAGCAAATGCGCCACGCCAGCGCGCTCTTCTTCCAGTTCCGCCAACGTCTTGTCCATGGCGGCGCGGCTGAATGCATCCACTTCCAAGCCTTCAACGCGCTTGTACTCGCCGTTTTCGGTGATCACCGGCACGCCGTAGATGACGCTTTCCGGAATGCCATAGCTGCCATCGGACGGCACGCCCATGGTCACCCACTTGCCATTGCTACCCAGCACCCAGTCGCGGATGTGGTCGATCGCGGCGTTCGCTGCGGAGGCGGCGGACGACAGGCCGCGCGCCTCGATAATCGCGGCGCCGCGCTTGCCCACCTGCGGAATGAAGGTGTTCGCGTTCCAATCGGCGTCATTGATCTTGTCCTTCAGCGACACGCCCTTGGCGGTGGCGAAGCGATAGTCCGGATACATGGTCGGGCTGTGGTTGCCCCATACGATCAGATTTTCGATATCGCCCACGGCGACGCCGGCCTTGTTGGCCAGCTGGCTCAGCGCGCGGTTGTGGTCCAGACGCAGCATCGCGGTGAAGTTCTTGGTCGGCAGGTCGGGCGCCGATTTCATGGCGATATAGGCGTTGGTATTGGCGGGATTACCGACCACCAGCACCTTGACGTTACGGCTGGCGACCTTGTTCAAGGCGGCGCCCTGCGCGGTGAATATCTTCGCGTTTTCCAGCAGCAGGTCCTTGCGTTCCATGCCGGGGCCGCGCGGGCGGGCACCGACCAGCAGCGCCACGTCGACGTCCTTGAAAGCCACTTCCGGATCGTCGGTACCGACCATGCCGGCCAGCAGCGGGAACGCGCAGTCTTCCAGTTCCATCATCACGCCCTTGAGCGCGGCCTGGGCTTTGTCGATCGGCAGTTCAAGCAACTGCAGGATGACCGGCTGATCCTTGCCGAGCATTTCGCCGGAAGCGATGCGGAACAGCAAGGCGTAGCCGATCTGGCCGGCAGCGCCGGTGACCGCAACACGAACGGGAGTCTTCATTGGTTGTCCTCTACAGTGGATCGTGGGGTGGTATTAGAGCCTGTTAACACTCAGGCCCTAGTAGACGTCGTAACCGAGCGGCGTCAGGTTTTCTTGCAGCGCCACGGTGTCGTAGCCTTGAATGACGCGTTGTCCCACCACGGTGACGGGCACGCCCTGGGTGCCCAGCGCGGTGGCGGCACGGCGGCCTTCTTCGGTATCGACATCGAGTACGCGATAACGCACTTCGGCAAGTTCGAAATCTTTTTGCTGCTTGCGGCAATAACCGCACCATTCCGCCGCCAGCATGATCACGCCCTTCTCGCCGGTTCGTGTCCGCGGATCATCCGGATGGAGCTTGTCTTCGCCCGCATTGTGCCAAGCGTAGATACCGCCCGCCGAAGCGATCAACAGCAATAGCCAGATGATGGGACGCATGAGTCGGATATGTTCCCGTCAGGCCAGTTCGGCGAAGAATTCTTGAAAGCGCTGCAGTCCAGGCGCCAACTGCGCCGTCGGGCAGGTGTAGCTGATGCGCAGCGCACGCGGCTCACCGAACGCAGATCCCGGCACGCAAGCCACACCTTTGGCTTCCAGCAAGGCCGCGCAGAAATCAACATCATTTCCAATCACCACGCCATGGTGCGACTTGCCGAACGCGCAGCTGATATCCGGAAACACGTAGAAAGCACCTTGCGGACGCGGGCAGACCACACCCGGAATTTCCGCAAGTGCCGCCAGTACCTGATCGCGTTTTGCCTGGAATTCGGCGTTCCTCGCGATCGGCACATCCTGCGGCCCCGTCAGCGCGGCAATCGCGGCTGCCGTGGTCACTTCCGGGATGTTGGTGATGTGGTTGGAATTGAGCGTGGTCACCGCTTGCGCGATGGCTTCGGGTCCGGCCATGAAACCCACTCGCCAACCCGGCATGCCATAGGTCTTGGACAGCGAATCGACGAATATGGTGCGGCTGCGTAACTCCGGGCGAACCTGCACGAAATTGGAGTACCGCAGGCCATCGAACAGCATGCGGTTGTAGATATCGTCGGTGATGATCCACGTCTCGGGATATTTCACCAGCACGTCGGCCAGCGCCGCGACTTCGTCTTCCGTGTACACCATGCCGGTCGGATTGGACGGATTGTTGAACAGAAACACCTTGGGCTTATGGGCCGCCAGCGCTTCATCCAACTGCGACGCCTTGAGCTTGTAGTCCTGGCTGGCCGGGCACGGCAGCTGGAGCGCTTTCGCTCCGACGATATCGGCGATATCGGCGTAGGTGGTCCAATACGGCGTTGGAAAGGCGATGGTGTCGCCTTCGTCCAGCAGCGTTTCGGCCAGGTTGTACAGAATATGTTTGGCGCCGATGCCGGTGGACAAGTTGGCGCGGGTATAGCCGGTCAGTCCCAACGCTTCCACGTGCATGAGGAACGCATCCAGCAGCGCTTCAGCGCCGCGGTTGCTGCCGTATTGGCCAGAGTCCTTGGTAAGTGCATCGCGCGCCGCCTGATACACATGTTCGCCCGGCAGGAAATTGGGCACGCCGATGGAAAAGCTGATGATGTCCCGGCCTTCGGCCTTGAGCTTCTTCGCCTTCTCGGCGACCGCCATGATCGCACTGGGCTTGGCGCGACCGATGCGCCGGGCAAGCGTGGGCATTACAGAACCTCGTGATGAGGAAGACGAACGGTTGTTTCGGCGGTGTGTTTTTGCGGCGCGAAATTTTAGCACGGGCCTTTCCGCCGCCCGGATACGCCAATGGTCCCATTGTTCCTCCCGGCGGTGCCGGGAGGAACGACACGGATCAGGCGCTCAAGTACCGGTTCCACTCCGCCACGCGGTCGGCCTTGGCGGCCAGCACGGCGTCGGTGTCGCCTTCCAGGGTGACGGAGTTGATCTCGTCATCCTGTTTCACGCTGTCCACCACGTCCAAGCCTTCGATGACCTTGCCGAACACTGTGTGCTTGCCATCCAGCCAGGGGGTCGCCACATGGGTGATGAAGAACTGGCTGCCATTGGTATTGGGGCCGGCGTTGGCCATCGACAGCACGCCGCGCTCATGACGTACGCCGTTGTTGGTCTCGTCTTCGAAGCGGTAGCCAGGACCGCCGCGGCCGGAACCCTCCGGGCAGCCGCCCTGGATCATGAAATCGGGAATAACCCGGTGAAACTTCAGGCCGTCGTAGAAACCTCGCTTGGCGAGGTTCACGAAGTTGGCGACCGTCAGCGGCGCCTTGTCAGGATAGAGCTCGATCTTGATCGGGCCGCGCGATGTATCGAAGGTAGCAATCAGGGACATGAGGGCTCTGGGGTGGTAGGGAATTGGAATGAAAATGGCGGGAATAAACGGTAATTCAAGTCGATTCCATTCGTTTTTATGCTTAATCCGGGTTGATTGTCGGCCAGACAAGTCATAAAGCCGTTGTCTAACACGGTATAATACGCTCCATTCCTCCCTAAGCCTTGCGCGCAGTTCGGTGCGCCTTTCCGCATGTCCATCCAGAATCTCCGCAATATCGCTATCGTCGCCCACGTCGACCACGGCAAGACCACCCTCGTCGACTGTCTGCTGAAGCAGTCCGGCACGCTATCCGAGCGCACCGTGCTTGCCGAGCGCGTGATGGACAGCAACGATCAGGAAAAGGAACGTGGCATCACGATCCTGGCCAAGAACACCGCCATCACCTGGCAGGGCAACCGCATCAATATCGTCGACACCCCAGGCCACGCCGACTTCGGCGGTGAGGTCGAGCGCGTGCTGTCGATGGTCGACTCGGTGCTGATCCTGGTCGATGCGATGGACGGCCCCATGCCGCAGACCCGCTTCGTCACCCAGAAGGCCTTCGCGATGGGCTTCAAGCCGATCGTCGTGGTCAACAAGATCGACCGCCCCGGCGCACGTCCGGATTGGGTCATCGACCAGGTGTTCGACCTGTTCGACAAGCTGGGCGCCACCAACGAACAGCTCGATTTCCCGATCGTCTACGCCTCGGCGCTGCACGGCTACGCCAGCCTGGACGATGCCGCACGCGAAGGCGACATGACCCCGCTGTACGAAGCGATCATGAAGCACGTCCCCGCGCCTGCCGTGGATCCGGATGGCCCGTTCCAGATGCGCATCAGCCAGCTGGACTACAACAGCTTCGTCGGCCTGATCGGCATTGGCCGCATCCAGCGCGGCAAGGTCAAGAAGAACCAGCCGGTCAGCATCGTCAGCCGCGAAGGCAAGAAGCGCCAGGGCAAGGTGCTGCAGGTGCTCGGTTTCATGGGCCTGGAGCGCATCGAAGTCGAGGAAGCCGAAGCCGGTGACATCGTCGCCATCTCCGGCGTCGCGGATCTGAGCATCTCCGACACCGTCTGCGCGCTGGACGCCCCGGAAGCGTTGCCGGCCCTGACCGTCGACGAGCCCACCATCAGCATGACCTTCCAGGTCAACAACTCGCCGTTCGCCGGCAACAAGGACCTGTCCGGCGGCAAGTTCCTGACCAGCCGCCAGATCCGCGAGCGCCTGGAACGCGAAACCCTGCACAACGTTGCGCTGAAGGTCGAGGAAGGTTCGGACCCGGACAAGTTCCTGGTGTCCGGCCGCGGTGAGCTGCATTTGTCGGTGCTGATCGAAACCATGCGCCGCGAAGGCTTCGAGCTGGCCGTCTCGCGCCCCGAAGTGATCATCAAGGAAATCGACGGCAAGCTGATGGAGCCGGTCGAACAGCTGGTGGTCGATGTTGAAGAACAGCACCAGGGCGGCGTCATGGAGAAACTGGGCATCCGCAAGGGCCAGCTGAAGAACATGGAATCCGACGGCAAAGGACGCGTGCGCCTGGACTACATGATCCCGGCCCGCGGCCTGATCGGTTTCCAGAATGAGTTCCGTACGCTGACCCAGGGTTCGGGCCTGCTGTTCCACGTATTTGATCACTACGGTCCGAAGGAACAAGGCGCCATCGCCAAGCGCCAGAACGGCGTGATGATCGCCAATGCCGCCGGCACCACCCCCGCCTATTCGCTGGGGCCGTTGGAAGAGCGCGGCAAGCTGTTCGCCGCCGAAGGCGACAATGTCTACGAAGGCCAGCTGATCGGCATCCATTCGAAGGACAACGACCTGACCGTCAACGCCATCAAGCCCAAGCCGCTGACCAACATGCGCGCTTCCGGCAAGGACGACGCGATCAAGCTGACCCCGGCCATCAAGTACACGCTGGAACAGGCGCTGGATTTCATCGAGGACGATGAGCTGGTCGAAGTGACCCCGAAGGAAATCCGCCTGCGCAAGAAGCACCTGAACGAAAGCGACCGCAAGCGCGCCTCTCGCGCGGCTTGAGGTAGGCCAGGGGTTTCATGCAAACGGGCAACGCCGCCTGCGACCCGAGTCCCAACGTCCATCTAGGACTGCATCTGATTGCAGTCTTCGAAGGCTTGAAGGGGCTTCTGGCGCTGGCGGCGGCCGTCAGCTTGGCGTTGCTGGGGCCGCAACCGCTGCGCGACGCAGTGTCGGATCTGATTTCCAGGTTTCATCTCAATCCCGATCACGGCGTACTGCCCGGGCTGCTGAATGCCATCAACCCCGGGGCTGTGCACCTGGCAGTGATCATCCTGCTGATTTACGCGCTTATGCGCTTGCTGGAAGCATGGGGCCTCTGGCTTGCCCGCGTCTGGGCGTCCTGGCTGGGCTGTCTGGGCTCAGCTGCCTATTTGCCGCTGGACCTGTATGCGTTGTACTACCACCATGGCTGGCATACCTGGGCGGTGCTGGTCGCCAACCTGATCATCGTTGCGGTACTGGGACGCGACATCCTTAAACGACGCGCCGGCAAACACCGCGGGATTTGACGCACGCCCATGAGACTGCGTAGCCTGCGGTGCACTTCCTGGGGATTTGGAATGCGTCGACTTGCGCTGCTGATCGCCATCCCGCTCGCCCTTGCGGCTTGCCAACAACAGGCACCTTCGTCTGCGGACGAAATGGCGGAATCGCCGATCGATTTCACCTTCGCCGAAATGGACATCGAGAGCCTGCAGGAGCGCATGCGCAGCGGTGAGTTGGATAGCCGCACACTGACGCAGGCCTACCTGGATCGCATCGCCGCCACCGACAAGGCCGGCCCGCACCTCAACGCCGTCATCGAGATCAACCCGGACGCGCTGAAAGAAGCCGCGCTGCGCGATGTCGAGCGCAAGCAGGACGCGGTGCGTGGTCCGCTGCATGGCATCCCGATCCTGCTGAAAGACAACATCGACGCCACGCCCATGGTCACTTCGGCCGGCTCACTGGCGTTGAAGGATTTCCGCCCATCACAAGACGCTTTTCTGGTGCGACGACTGCGAGAGGCTGGCGCGGTAATCCTGGGCAAGACCAATCTCAGCGAATGGGCCAACTTCCGCTCGATGCACTCCACCTCCGGGTGGAGCGCGCGCGGCGGGCAAACCCGCAATCCGTATGCCCTGGACCGCAACCCCTGCGGCTCCAGTTCGGGCAGCGCTGTCGCGGTGGCGGCTAACCTGGCCGTTGCCGCCATCGGCACCGAGACCGATGGCAGCATCCTTTGCCCTGCCGCCGTCAACGGCATAGTCGGTCTGAAGCCCACCGTGGGGCTGGTCAGCCGCAACGGCATCATCCCGATCTCCCATAGCCAGGACACTCCCGGCCCCATGACCCGCAGTGTTGCCGACGCCGCACTGCTGTTGGCGGCGCTGGCCGGCCGCGATACCGCCGATCCGGCGACCGACAACGCGGCGTGGAACGTCACCCTGGATTACCCTGCCCGCCTCAAGCCCGATGCGCTCAAGGGCGCCCGGATCGGTGTGCTGCGCAGCAGTTTCAATATCCACCCCGACGCAGCGGCAGCCATGGAAGCGGCGATCAAGGTAATGCGTGATGCCGGCGCCACGGTGGTCGACGCAGAGATTCCCACCGAAGGACAGTGGGAGGATGACGAACTGGAATTGATGCTCTACGAGTTCAAGTTTGGATTGGAGCGCTACCTGGCCGAACGCGACGCACCACTGAAGACCCTGACGCAACTGATCGGCTACAACCAGCAGTACCGCAGGTCGGAGATGCCCTATTTTGGACAGGATCTGTTCGAACTGGCCGAACGCAAGGGCAGCCTGGGTGAAGCGAGCTACATCACCGCCCGCAGCCGCGCCCGGCGCCTGGCCGGTCCCGAAGGCATCGATGTGGCATTGGAGGCTCAACGGCTTGATGTGCTGATCGCACCCACCACTGGTCCAGCCTGGCTGACCGATCACAACGCTGGCGATCATTTCCCCGGGGCGGGATACAGCGCGGCGGCGGTCGCCGGGTATCCCAGTTTGACCGTGCCCATGGGGCATAGCCATGGACTGCCTCTGGGCATCGCTTTCATGGGCACTGCTTGGAGCGAACCACGCCTGATTGAGCTGGGTTACGCCTACGAACAGCTGACACGCGCCCGGAAGCCACCGGAATACTGGCCGACGCTGCCCACGCCTCCGGTCAACGGCCGCTGATCGTTGACGCGGTCGGTCGTCATCCGCCTAACTTTGCCGCACGCGCCAACCGGCGAGCACCGGCGTAGCATGCATCCAGCGCCGTAGCCCTGAACGTTCGCCTTTGGGGGACTCTGAGATGGCCAATCCCGACCGCGCTTTCGAACTACGCGCGCTCAGCGGCTCCCAATCCGCTTCGACCCGGCGTTTGCGCCGTTTCTACGTGTTGGCGGGTCTGTTGCTGGTGTTGGTGATACTGATCTCCAGCTGGTTCAGCTACGTGGCCTGGATGCAGGCCGGCGGCTACGGCAAAACCCAGATCGTGCTGATGCTCGGAGGCTTCGTCGTCGGCGCATTACTTTTTGTGCTTGTGATCCGGCTGGCACGTGCGGACAGACGCAGCCGCGCGCTTCTGGACGCGGTAGCGGATCATCTGCCGGCACTGGTCGCTTACGTGGATCGTGACGGCTGCTATGGCTTCGCCAATCGCGCCTGCCGCGAGTGGTTCGCATCGCACGGGGCCTGGAGCGGGCGATCCCTGGATGAGGTGCACGCGGACGACCCGCGCTTTCGCGACTCCCTGAAGCGTGCGATGCGCGATTGCACGGCGGAGCATTCGCTTACCTGGGAAGCGGAAATAGGTCAGCCGCCCCGGCCAGCGCAGCTCCATTTGGTGCCGGACGTGGAGAAGGACCAGCGGATTTCCGGCTGGTACCTGATGGCCAACGACATCAGTCAGCAACACCGCGCCAACCACGAATTGTCGGCAGCACGCGATCACCTGAAACGCATCACCGAAAATCTGCCCGCGTTGATCGCGCAATACGATCTCGACGAACGGGCGGTTTTCTTCAATCGGGCCTGCGCTGAAAAAGTCCTTTGGAAGCAACCGTTCCGTCCAGGCATACATGCTCGCGAACTGTTCGGCGACGATGCGTATGCCAAGCGCAAGCCCTACATCGATGCGGTGATGTCCGGTCGCGATGTCGATTTCGAAGGCACCTTCAACATGGTTGATGGCCTCCGGCGCATGCATACCTACTACACGCCGGATATCGGCGACGACGGAGACATCTGCGGATTCTTTGTGATGGCCATCGATGTCACCGAGAAAAATCGACTGGAACACGCGCTTCACGATGCCAACGAACGGGCCGAAGTCACGCTGACTTCGATCAGCGAAGCGGTGATTACCGTCGACGCGGATTCACGGGTCACCTATATGAATCCGGCCGCGGAGACGCTGAGCGGCTGGACTTTGGAAGAGGCGCTGGAACAACCGCTGGAGGCGGTGGCGCCGTTGACCAGAACCAGCGAGGTGACTTCTCCGGAAGAACTGCACCCGGTTGCCTTGGCCGGCGATATCGAGCTGATACGGCGCGACGGCAGCCGCTTGTTGGTGGAGCGTTCGCGATCGCCGATCCATGATCGCGACGAAGCCGTTATCGGCTGGGTCATGGTGTTGCGAGACATCACTGAAGCGCGAGCATTGAGTTCGCGCATGACGTACCTGGCCCATCACGACGCACTGACCGGCCTGCCCAATCGCCTGCAGCTCAACGAGACGCTGAGCCTGCTTATCATCAATGCGACCAACCGTGGCAACGGCATCGCCGTCTTGTTCATCGATCTGGATCTGTTCAAGCACGTCAATGATGCCCTGGGCCACCATACCGGCGACCAGCTGCTGCAGCAGGTTGCGCGCCGCCTGCAGCGCAACATCGGCACCGCCGGCAGCGTGTACCGGACGGGCGGCGACGAATTCGTGGTGGTGCTGGATAACGTCATTGGCCGCGACGGCGTGCTGCAGATGGCGGAACGTCTGCTTGCCATCGCAGGTACGCCCTACACGGTGGCGGCGCACGAACTGCACCAGGCTTTCAGCATCGGTGTCGCGCTATTTCCCGAGGACGGCTATGACGCCTCCACGCTGATGATGCGGGCTGATGCGGCGATGTATCTGGCCAAGCGCAGTGGCCGCAACGCGGTGCGCTTCTATACACGCGAGTTGGCGACCAGCGTCGAGGCCCGCATCGAACTGGAAAACAGTTTGCGCCGTGGCCTGCGCAATGGCGATTTATTGCTGCACTATCAGCCGCAGATAGACCGGCAAACCGGCCACATTGTAGGCGTGGAAGGATTAGCGCGCTGGCAGCGCAGCGAGCGCCTGGTGCTGCCTGGCGAATTCCTGCCCATTGCCGAAGAAACAAACCTGATCGTCGATATCGACCGCTGGGCAATCCAGGCGGCCTGCCGTCAGAACCGCATCTGGCAGCAAGCTGGACTGCCTCCCATCCGCGTGTCGGTGAATATCGCGGCCGCCAACTTCGATACCGATCAATTGGTCGAGACGGTTACCGCGGCGCTGGAGGACAGTGGGCTGGCGCCGGAATTCCTCGAACTGGAAGTTACCGAAACCACCATCATGCGCGACGTGCAGCGTACCGATCGGATCTTGCGCGCGCTCAAGGCGCTGAGAGTGCGCATCGCGATCGATGATTTCGGTACCGGCTTCTCCAGCCTGAGCTACCTGGGCAATTATGGTTTCAATGTACTGAAGATCGATCAATCCTTCGTGCGCGACGTCACGGAGCCTAACCAGGGCGCCATCACCCGCGCCATTATCGGACTCGCCAACCAACTGCAATGCCGCACGATCGCCGAAGGAGTTGAAACGCCGCAACAGGCTGCGTGGCTGGCCGATAACGGCTGCGACGAAATGCAGGGAAATCTATTCAGTCCACCCTTGCCGGCAGCGGATTTCGCACGCCTGCTTGCACGCAGGAATCGATGGACGATTCCATCGCCATCACGGACGATGGGGAGTCATTGGTCGTGATGAAGCCAATTTTTGGGCTTGGTGAAATCTTCCTGCCTGCCTTGGAGGAAGTGGAGTCCGCCAAGGCGACGCAGGATTAGCTGCGTGGCGGAATGGATAGCGTCAGTATGGCGGGTCGAGACCCGCCCTACGCCGTGACGGCGGGTGCTGCGACCTGGTTCTGCTTGCGTACGATGGACATGGCGATTTCGAGCGATTGCTCATAGTTCATGCGCGGGTCCACCGTTGAACGATAGGCACGTTCCAGATCCACATCGGTAAGCTCGCGCGCACCGCCGGTACACTCGGTCACATCTTCGCCTGTCAGCTCCAAGTGCACGCCACCCAAACGGGTACCCGCGGCGGCATGCAGATCGAAGGATTGTTCGACCTCGCTTCGGATGTTGTCGAAACGGCGAGTCTTGAAACCGTTCGGCGTGCTTTCGGTATTTCCATGCATCGGATCGCATACCCAAAGCACTCGACGGCCATCGCGGCGCACAGCATCCAGTAGCGGCGGAAGCTTCTCGGCGATCTGCGCGGCACCCATGCGATGGATGAAGGTCAACCGCCCCGGTTCGTCTTCCGGATTCAAGATATCGATCAAACGCAATAGCTGATCCGAACTGGCCGATGGCCCAACCTTGATGGCGATGGGATTGCGCACACCACGCAGGTATTCCACATGCGCGCCATCGACGGCAGCGGTTCGCATGCCAATCCACGGATAGTGCGTGCTCAAGTTGAACCAGCCCCACTGCCGCGGCACTTCGCGCGTCAGGCCTTCCTCATACGGCAGTAGCAAGGCTTCATGCGAGGTGTAGAAATCAATGCGATTGAGGTTGTGCACTTCCGAACCGGATAGCGTCTCCATGAAGCGAACCGCATCGCCAATGGAGGTCACCATGTGCTGGTATTCGTTGGCCAGCGGCGAATAGCCAACCCAACTGAGATTCCAATACTCAGGGTGGTGGAGATCGGCGAAACCGCCATCGATCAGTGCACGCACGAAGTTCATGGTCATCGCTGATCGTGCGTGTGCCTTGATCATTCGCCGCGGGTCGGGCACCCGAGCCTCTGCGGTGAACTCCGGTTGATTGACCAGGTCGCCGCGATAACTCGGCAACGTAACCCCATCGCGAGTTTCCGTGTCGGCGGAACGTGGCTTGGCGTACTGGCCGGCGAAACGACCTACTCGAACCACCGGCAGGCGCAAACCGTGCACCAGCACCAGGCTCATTTGCAGCAACACCTTAAGCCGGTTGGAAATCAGGCCTGATTCGCAATCGCTGAAGCTTTCCGCGCAATCGCCACCCTGCAGCAGGAAGCGCTTGCCTTCCTGCGCTTCGGCCAGCTGCTTCTTCAATGACAGAATTTCCCAGGACGTGACCAGCGGCGGCAACTGCCGTAGTTCCGCCAGCGCCGACTCCATCGCGGTCGGGTCCGGATACGTCGGCATCTGCAATGCCGGGCGGGCGCGCCAGCTGTCCGGCGCCCAATCGGCCGGGAGGTGTACAGCTTGGAGGTTGCGGTCGGTCTGGCTCATAAGAATCCTTTTCGGCCCACCATCCTGCCAGATTGATGCGCCGCGTCAATTATCGGAAGGTACGCGTCTTGCGCCCGCGAAACCCGGCGTATAACGCCCAGAGTGCCAGCAGCACGAACCAGACCAGGCTCCATGCCGGCATGGCCAGGCCCAGGAACGTCCAATCGACCAGGGCGCACTCACCTGAACCAGTGAATACCTTGCGCAGCACGTCACCCAGCGGGAAGGCTTCCATCATGTAGGACAAGTCAGGCCCGCAGGCCGGCACCTGGTCCGGCGGCAGATTCTGCAACCAGACATGCCGGCCGGCGATGCTGATGCCCACGCCGGCGGCGACCAGCGACAACAGCGCATACGTGCCACGGCCACCTTTGCCTTTCGGCGAGTGCAATGCCCCCAGCAGAAATACCCCGGCCAGCAATAGGAAAGCGCCTCGCTGGAACGTGCACAGTGGGCAAGGAACCAGGCCCTGGAAATGCTCGAGATACAGGGCATACCCCAGCAGGCCAGCGCAGATAACGAAGCCGAGCAGATACTGCGCCCGAAAGGTCCAGCGGAAAGGATTCATCAGCCAAGCTTCTCGACAGAGAAAGGAAGTCCGCATTATCCACATGCTGCCGCTGTGGCGTCACCCGTCACGATGGGCGTCATGCCAAGGCTTCGAGAAAGGCTGAAACGAAAACCCCGGCACAGGGCCGGGGTTTTCTTGATGACAAAGCGGCTGTTCGATTATTCGGCAGCAACTTCCGGACGATCTACGAGTTCCACATAGGCCATCGGCGCATTATCGCCAGCGCGGAAACCGCACTTGAGGATACGCAGGTAGCCGCCCGGACGCGTCTGGTAACGCGGACCCAGGGTGGTGAACAAGGTACCGACGGCTTCCTTGTCGCGCAGACGCGAAAAGGCGAGACGACGGTTCGCAACGCCATCGATCTTGGCGAGCGTGATAAGCGGTTCGGCGACGCGGCGCAGTTCCTTGGCCTTGGGCAGCGTGGTGCGGATCAAGCCGTGCTTGATCAAAGAAGCCGCCATGTTGCTGAACATGGCATCGCGGTGGGCGCTGGTGCGGCTGAACTTGCGGCCGGATTTCTGGTGGCGCATGGTCTTGGTTCCTGATGAATGTTGAAACTACTGGAGTTCGCTGTCGCCTTCATGGCGTTGAAACATGGACTGCGGATGGTCCGAGCCGGCCCTTCTTGGCCGGACGTTGCCGCGAGCCTTCAGGCTCGTCGGCGTTACTGTTGCTTTTGCTCCGACTCCCGAATATCAGGGATTCGATTTATTGCTTTCAGCCCAGCATGCCGTGCTGAGCGACGCCAGCCGGCGGCCAGTTCTCCAGCTTCATGCCCAAGGACAGGCCGCGCTGGGCGAGGACTTCCTTGATCTCGGTCAACGACTTCTTGCCGAGGTTCGGGGTCTTCAGCAGCTCGACTTCGGTCTTCTGAATCAGATCACCGATGTAATAGATGCTTTCGGCCTTGAGGCAGTTGGCCGAACGCACCGTCAGCTCCAGATCGTCGATCGGGCGCAACAGCACCGGATCCACGCCGCTCGCTGCAGGCTTGGCCGCACCACGATCGCGATGGGTGAAGTCGCCGAACACCGACAGCTGATCGCTCAGGATGTCGGCGGCGGTGCGCACGGCTTCCTCGGCGTCGATGGTGCCGTTGGTTTCGATATCGAGCACCAGCTTGTCCAGGTCGGTACGCTGCTCGACGCGCGCGGCTTCCACCGCGTACGCGACGCGGCGGACCGGCGAGAACGATGCGTCCAGCACCAGACGACCGATGACGCGGGTCTCTTCATCCGGACGGCGACGGGCGGCGGCGGGCTGGTAGCCAAAGCCGCGCTCGATCTTCAGGCGCATGTTGACCGCCGTGTCCTTGGTCAGATTGCAGATGACCAATTCCGGGTTGAGGATTTCGACGTTGTGGTCGGTCTTGATGTCCGCGGCGGTCACCACGCCCGGGCCTTGCTTGGCCAGGGTCAACGTTGAAGAGTCGCCGGTATGAATGCGGATAGCGACGTCTTTAAGGTTCAACAGAACTTCAAGCACGTCTTCTTGCAGGCCTTCGATGGTGCTGTATTCGTGCAGCACGCCGTCGATCTCGACTTCGGTGATAGCGAAGCCGGGGATGGACGACAGCAGCACGCGGCGCAGCGCGTTGCCGAGCGTATGGCCGTAACCACGCTCCAGCGGTTCGATGACCACTTTTGCGCGATTGCCGCTGAGGCGCTCGATCTGCGGGCCGCGGGGGCGCAGCACTTGCTGAGTAATACCCGTCATGTTGCTTTGTCTCCTGCGATCCCCCGGCTTTCCCGGGGGTGCGTGAATGAATTACTTCGAGTACAACTCGACGATCAACGCTTCGTTGATGTCGGAAGGCAGGTCAGAACGTACCGGGACAGTCTTGAACACGCCGCTGAACTTCTTCGAGTCCACTTCGACCCACGAGGGGCTGAGATCGAGTTGTTCGGCCACGGTCAGGGATTCCTGGACCCGCAGCTGCTTCTGAGCGCGCTCGGACAATTCGATCGCATCGCCGGCTTTCACCTGATACGACGGCAGATTGACCGACTTGCCATTGACCAGTACGCCACGGTGCGAGACCAACTGGCGAGCGGCCGGCCGTGTCACCGCAAAACCCATGCGATAGATCACGTTGTCCAGACGGGTTTCCAGAAGCTGCAACAGGTTTTCACCGGTGTTGCCCTTCTTGGTCGACGCCTTCTTGTAGTAGTTACGGAACTGGCGCTCCAGCAGACCGTAGATACGCTTGACCTTCTGCTTTTCGCGCAGCTGGGTAGCGTAGTCGGACAGCTTGCCCTTGCGGGCGGCACCATGCTGGCCGGGCTTCTGCTCCAGCTTGCACTTGGAATCCAGCGCACGCGCCGGGCTCTTGAGGGAAAGATCGGCGCCTTCGCGGCGCGCGAGCTTACAGGTAGGACCAATATAACGAGCCATTTCTCTTCAGCTCCTCAGACGCGACGCTTTTTGGGCGGACGGCAGCCGTTGTGCGGGATCGGCGTGACGTCGATGATGTTGGTGATCTTGTAACCAACATTGTTGAGAGAACGCACAGCCGACTCACGGCCGGGGCCGGGGCCCTTGATGCGTACTTCCAGCGACTTCAAACCGTAATCCAGCGCGGCGCGACCGGCTTTTTCAGCGGCGACCTGTGCGGCGAACGGGGTGGACTTGCGCGAACCACGGAAACCCGCGCCGCCCGAAGTGGCCCACGACAATGCGTTGCCCTGACGGTCGGTGATGGTGACGATGGTGTTGTTGAAAGAAGCGTGGACGTGGGCGACGCCATCGGTGATGACGCGCTTGATCTTCTTCTTGACTTTAGCTGCTGCTGGCTTGGCCATGATGTGCGCCCCTTACTTCTTGATGGCTTTGCGCGGACCCTTGCGGGTGCGGGCATTGGTGCGGGTGCGCTGACCACGTAGCGGCAGGCCGCGACGATGACGCAGGCCGCGGTAGCAGCCCAGGTCCATCAATCGCTTGATGGCGATGCCCACTTCGCGACGCAGGTCGCCTTCGACGATGTACTTGCCGATCTCGGCGCGCAAACGCTCGACTTCGGGTTCGGACAGGTCGCGGATCTTGGTGCTCGAAGCAACGCCTGCGGCTTCGCAGACCTTCTTCGAACGGGTACGGCCAATGCCGTAAATGCTTTGCAAACCGACCCAGACATGCTTCTGGGCAGGCAGGTTGACACCTGCAATACGCGCCATGACGCGGTCTCCAACTTTGTTGATGGCCCGGAAGCGGTCGATCCCTGGCGGGATCTGGGCACGCGGGCGGAGTGAACTGGAAAGTTTAACAAGATCTCGGGTTACATGGAAGCCCGTGCCGGCCAAAGACCAGCACGAGCCCGGCATGGGGAGTGTGCCCATGCTCCGGCGCCGGAACCCGCCTGGTGCGGTGCAACCGGATTGCTCCGAGTGACCGCACCGCCCGCGCTACTCTGGCGCAGGACTGGCTTGTTCTCACCTGCGCACGAGATCGCTGCACAGGCCGCCCTTTCTTGAGATCTGCCCGAAGGACCGATCTCCGCGGAGGGAATCCGCTTCGTATTCTTAGCCGCGGGCCAAACCGCCGCGCGAGCCGCCTTTCAGATTCGCCTTCTTCAACAGGCTTTCGTACTGGTGGGACATCAAGTGCGCCTGGATCTGCGCAATGAAATCCATCACCACCACCACCACGATCAGCAGCGAGGTGCCACCGAAGTAGAACGACGTATTCAGCTGGGTCCGCATCACTTCCGGCAACAGGCAGACCGTTACCAAGTAGAGCGAACCGATGGCCGTAAGGCGGGTAAGCACTGCGTCAACATAGTCAGCAGTCGCCTTGCCTGGCCGGATGCCCGGAATCAGCGCGCCCGACTTCTTCAGGTTTTCAGCGGTTTCCTGCGAGTTGAACACCAGCGCCGTGTAGAAGAACGCAAAGCCGATGATCATTGCGGCAAACACGATCATGTGCAGCGGCTCACCCGGAGCAAGTGCTTGCGATATGCGCTGCAGCACATTGGCGGTTTGACCGCCCTGCCCCGACCACATCGCCAGCGTCGCGGGGAACGCCAGGATGCTGGAAGCGAAGATCGGCGGAATGACGCCAGCCATGTTCAGCTTCAACGGCAGGAACGAGGTCTGGTTCATGTACGCGTTGCGGCCACCCTGGCGGCGCGCGTAGTTCACTGTAATCCGGCGCTGGCCACGCTCGACGAACACCACGAAGAAGGTGAACGCCAGAACCACCAGCACGATCAGCAGCAGCGAGATGAAACTCAGGGTGCCGTCGCGGAACGCGCCGACGGTCTGAATGACCGCGCCCGGCAAGCCCGCCACGATACCGGCGAAGATGATCAGCGAAACGCCGTTGCCGACGCCGCGCTCTGTGACCTGTTCGCCCAGCCACATCAGGAAGATCGTGCCTGCGGTCAATGCCACCACCGCGGTAAGCACGAAGCCCATGCCGGGCGCGTACACCACCGGCATGCCGCCTGGTGCAACTTGATTCTGCAACGCAACGGCGATACTGCCGCCCTGCACGACCGCCAGCAGCACCGCGCCGATGCGCGAGTACTGGGTGATCTTGCGGCGACCAGACTCGCCTTCTTTCTGCAGCGCTTTTAGCGTGGGGAAGATGTGCACGCCCAACTGCATCACGATGGACGCAGAGATATACGGCATGACATTCAGTGCGAAGATGCTGAAGCGGTGCAAGGCGCCGCCCGAGAACATGTTGAACATGTCCACGATGCCGCCGCCCTGCGCCTGCATCATCGCCAGCATGGCATCGGGATTGACGCCCGGCACCGGTATGAAGCAACCGATGCGGTAGACGATCAGCGCACCTACGACGAACAGCAGGCGCTGGCGAAGTTCGGTGAACTTGCCTGCGCCCGCCAGCGCACCGGCGGCATTACCCTGCGCCATGCGTCCGTTACTCCTGCACGCTGCCGCCAGCGGCTTCGATAGCCGCCTTGGCACCTGCGGTGGCTGTCACGCCCTTCAGCACGAACTTCTTGGTCAGTTCGCCTTTCAGGACGATCTTCGCGCGCTTGGCGCTGGTCGGAACCAACTTGGCGGCACGCAGTGCGGCGAAATCGATTTCACCGGCTTCCAGCTTATCCAGCTGATAGGACAGCACTTCCGCGCAATCCAGCTTCAGCTTGGAGCGGAAACCGACCTTCGGCAGACGCTTGATCAGGGGCATCTGGCCGCCTTCGAACTTGGCCTTGATCTTGCCTTTGCCCGAACGCGCGAACGAACCCTTGTGGCCACGGCCGCAAGTCTTGCCCAGGCCGGAACCGATGCCGCGACCGACGCGCTTGCGCTCGGTGCGAGCGCCGTCGGCGTGTGTAAGTGTATTGAGATGCATTTGGATTACTCCTCGACCTTGACGAGGTAGTGGACTTTATTGATCAGGCCGCGTACCTGCGGGCTGTCCTTCAGTTCACGCACATCGTTGAGCTTGTTCAGGCCCAGTGCCTTCACCGACAAACGGTGAATAGCCCGGGAACCACGCAGACCGCGTACGAGGCGGACTTTAACGGTGCCGCCATTGACGGTCGTGTTGGACTCATTAGCCATTGAGGAGTTCCTCTACTTTCTTGCCGCGCTTGGCCGCGATGCGGGACGGCGACTGCATGTCACTCAGGCCCTTCAGCGTGGCGCGCACCAGGTTGATCGGGTTACGCGAACCGACGGCCTTGGCCAGCACGTTCTTGACGCCGACCGCTTCCAGCACGGCGCGCATCGCGCCGCCGGCGATGACGCCGGTACCTTCGGAGGCGGGCTGCATGAACACGCGCGCCGCGCCGTGGCCGGCCTTGACCGGGTGCCACAAGGTGCCGTTGTTCAGGTCGACGTTCAACATACCCTTGCGGGCATATTCCATCGATTTCTGGATGGCGACCGGCACTTCACGCGCCTTGCCGTAGCCGAAACCGATCTTGCCGTTGCCGTCGCCCACCACCGTCAACGCGGTGAAGGTGAATTGACGACCGCCCTTGACCGTCTTGCTGACGCGGTTGACCGCGACCAGCTTTTCGATCATGCCGTCATCGACTTTCTCTTCGCGGTTACGGTCGCGATCACGACCCCGCGGTGCACGTTCTTCTGCCATTTCCAGTTTCCTTGATTGATTGAGTATGTACGGCTTGGCCGCTTATGGTTGTGGAGTGTTGCGGTGGAGCGGCGACATCTGCAGAAGAGACGTCGTGCCCGGTGCAGCCCGCACCGGCAGGTCGAAACGTGGGCGAACCCACGCTTCTTCAATGCTTAGAACTGCAAGCCGCCTTCGCGGGCAGCGTCGGCCAGTGCCTTGATGCGGCCGTGATAGCGGTAGCCCGAGCGATCGAACGCGATCTTCTCGATGCCCGCGGCCTTGGCACGCTCAGCAATCACACGACCCACCTTGGCGGCGGCATCGGTGTTCTTGCCGTTCTTCAGGCCTTCCTTGACGTCAGGCTGCAGCGTGTTGGCGGCGGCGATGACGGTTGCTCCATCGGCGCTGAACAGCTGGGCGTAGACATGCTGGCCGGTGCGCAGCACCGACAGGCGCGGCACGCCGAGCTCGCGGATGTGCGCACGGGTCGACTTGGCGCGACGTAGACGGGCGGTATTCTTGATGCTCATGATCTGATTCCTCGAAGCCGAAAGCCCAATTAGGCCTTCTTCGCTTCCTTACGGATGATGGTTTCGTCGGAGTACTTCACGCCCTTGCCCTTGTAGGGTTCCGGCGGACGGAAACCGCGGATCTTGGCCGCCACTTCACCGACGCGCTGCTTGTCGGCGCCCTGGACCAGAATTTCGGTCTGGGTCGGAGTAGCGATGGTGATGCCTTCCGGGGTCTTGAACACGACCGGGTGCGAGAAGCCCAGCGACAGGCTGAGATCCTTGCCCTGCATGGCGGCGCGATAACCCACGCCAACCAATTCCAGCTTGCGTTCAAAACCTTCCGAGACGCCCTTGACCATATTGGCCAGGATGGCGCGGATGGTGCCGGTGATGGCATCGCGCGAGGCATCGGCCGGAGCCAGATTGACGTTGCCGTCTTCCAGCTTGATCTCGACGCCGGCGGGCTTGGCGATCGACAAGGTGCCCTTGGGGCCCTTGACGCTGACGCTGTCCGCTTGGATGTTCAGTTCGACGCCCTTGGGCACGCCGATCGGCAATTTGGCTACACGGGACATACAGTTACTCCGTTAGGCCACGAAGCACAGGACTTCGCCACCGACGCCCTGTTGGCGCGCCTGCGTGTCGGTCATGATGCCTTTGGAAGTGGAAATGATGGCGATACCGAGACCGGCAAGCACCTTCGGCAGATCGTCCTTGCCGCGGTACTGGCGCAGGCCAGAACGCGAGACGCGGCTCAGCTTGTCGATGACCGGCTTGCCTTCGAAGTACTTCAGGACGATTTCCAACTCGGCCTTGTTGTTTTCGGTCTTGGTCACGCGTGAATCCGCGATGTAGCCTTCTGCCTTCAATACGTCGGCAATAGCGACCTTGATCTTGGACGACGGCATTTTCACCGTCTGCTTGCCGACAGCGGCCGCATTCTTGATGCGGACCAGCATATCGGCGATGGGATCAGTCATGCTCATTAGTATTTACCTTTGAGTAGCACCGATATCCGCTTTCGCGAAAATCTTGGGATGTCCCTGGAAAACCCCAGGAGGTATGCGGCCCCGGAAAAGAGCCAGCCGCGGCTGGCCGCGGGAACCACACATTATACGACAACAAGTCCGGTCAATGCCGGACTTGTTTGACTACCGCTCCGGGGTGCTCCCGGAACCGGCAGATTTCTTACCAGCTGGCCTTGCGCAGACCCGGAACGTCGCCGTTCATGGTCGCTTTGCGCAGCATGTTGCGGCCCAGGCCGAACTTGCGGTACACGCCGCGGGACCGGCCGGACAGTTCGCAACGGTTGCGTTCGCGGCTAGGCGACGAGTCGCGCGGCAGCTTCTGCAGCTTGGTTACGGCTTCCATCTTCTCTTCAAAAGAAGCGGTGGTGCTGGAGATGGTCTTCTTCAGTGCGTCGCGCTTGGCGCCGTACTTTTTTGCAAGCTTGGCCCGCTTGATATCGCGGTTCACCATTGAGGTCTTAGCCATATTTGGTTTCCTGGCGTATCAGTTACGGAACGGGAACTTGAATGCTTCGAGCAATGCCTTGGCTTCGGCGTCGGTCTTGGCGGTGGTGGTGATGGCGATATCCATACCGCGGACGGCGTCGACTTGGTCGAAATCGATTTCCGGGAAGATGATCTGTTCCTTCACGCCCATGTTGTAGTTGCCGCGACCGTCGAATGAACGGCCGGACACACCACGGAAGTCGCGAACGCGCGGCAGCGAGATGCTGATCAGGCGGTCAAGGAATTCGTACATCTTGGCGCGACGCAGCGTGACCTTGCAGCCGATCGGCCAGCCGTCGCGGATCTTGAACGAAGCCACCGAGACGCGGGACTTGGTCGTGATCGGCTTCTGGCCACTGATCTTGGCCAGGTCGGCCACAGCGTTTTCCAGGATCTTCTTGTTCGTAGCGGCTTCACCGACACCCATGTTGATGGTGATCTTGGTGATCCGCGGAACTTGCATCGGATTGGTGTAACCGAACTTCTTCATCAGAGCCGGCGCCACTTCTTCCTTGTAGATTTTTTCGAGACGGGTGTTCATGACCTCATTCCTCAGGCGTCGAGCGCCTCACCGCTGGAGCGGAACACACGCAGTTTGCGTCCATCCTCCAGCACCTTGAAACCAATACGCTCGCCCTTGCCCGTCGCCGGGTTGAAGACCGCCACATTGGAGATATGGATCGAAGCTTCGCGTTCGACCACGCCACCAGCCACTCCGGCCTGGGGGTTCGGCTTGGTATGGCGTTTGATGATGTTGACGTTGGAGACGACCACGCGGTCACCGTCCACACGCACCACATCACCCTTCTTGCCCTTGTCCTTGCCGGCGGTGACGACCACTTGGTCGCCTTTTTTGATTCGGTTAGCCATTTCTATGTCCTCCGCTCACAGCACTTCGGGTGCGAGCGAAACGATCTTCATGAACTTCTCGGAACGCAGCTCACGGGTTACAGGCCCGAAGATGCGCGTGCCGATCGGCTCTTGCTTGTTGTTGAGCAGCACGGCGGCATTGCCGTCGAAGCGGATCAGCGAACCATCGGGACGACGAACGCCCTTACGGGTGCGCACGACTACCGCGTCGTAGACTTCGCCTTTCTTGACCTTGCCACGCGGAATGGCGTCCTTCACGGTCACCTTGATGATGTCGCCAATGTGCGCATAACGGCGCTTGGAGCCGCCCAGCACTTTGATACACATCAGTTCCTTGGCGCCGGAGTTGTCGGCCGCGTCAAGGTAGCTCTGCATCTGGATCATGATTCAGACTCCTCTTATTCAGCCGCGCGGGTGACGATTTCCACCACACGCCAGTTCTTGGTCTTGGACATCGGGGCAATCTCGGTCACGCGGACCACGTCGCCTTCCTTGCAGCTATTGTCGGCATCGTGGGCGTGCAGCTTGGTCGAACGGCGGATGTACTTGCCGTACAACGGATGCTTGACCTGACGCTCCACCAGCACGGTGACCGTCTTGTCCATCTTGCTGCTGACGACACGGCCTTCGACCGTGCGCTGTGTTTTTTCTTGGTTATCGCTCATCGCGGCATTCCTTACTTGGTGCTGCCGAGCAGGGTTTTGACGCGAGCAATCTCGCGGCGCACCCGCCGGGTTTCATGGGTCTTCGGCAGCTGGCCAGTGACCTTCTGCATGCGGAGCGAAAATTGCTCCTTGCGCAGGTCGGTCAGATGGGCCTTGAGTTCGTCAGCCGACTTCTCGCGGAGTTGCTTGAGTTCCATTAGCGCACCGTCCGGGTCACGAAAGTGGTGGTGACGGACAGCTTGGCGGCGGCCAGGCGGAACGCCTCGCGCGCGATTTCCTCGCTGACGCCTTCGATTTCATAGATCATGCGGCCGGGCTGGATCTGTGCCACCCAGTACTCCACGTTGCCTTTACCGGAGCCCATGCGGACCTCGATGGGCTTCTTGGTGATGGGCTTGTCCGGGAACACGCGGATCCACATCTTGCCGCCGCGCTTGACGTAACGGCTGATGGAACGGCGCGCGGCCTCGATCTGGCGCGCGGTCAACTGACCGTGCGCCGTGGCCTTCAGGCCGTACTCGCCAAAACTGACGAGATTGCCGCTCCAGCTCAGGCCTTCGTTACGGCCCTTGTGCATTTTGCGGTATTTGGTTCGCTTGGGTTGCAACATTGCCTATTACCTCGCGTCACGGTCACGGGCTGGACGCGAAGGACGTTCGCTGCGCTCGGGGCGCGCATCGTCCTGCTTTTCCTGACCCACCTGGCTGAAATCGAAGATCTCGCCCTTATAGACCCACACCTTGATGCCGATGATGCCGTAGGTGGTCTTCGCCTCGGCAAACCCGTAATCGATGTCGGCACGCAGCGTATGCAGCGGCACGCGGCCTTCGCGGTACCACTCCGAACGCGCGATTTCTGCACCGTTCAAACGCCCGGCAACATTGACCTTGATGCCCAGCGCGCCCAGACGGATCGCGTTGCCCACGGCGCGCTTCATCGCACGACGGAACATGATGCGGCGCTCCAACTGCTGAGCAATCGACTCGGCAACCAGCTGTGCGTCCAGTTCCGGCTTGCGCACTTCGGTCACGTTGATGTGCGCCGGAACACCCATCAGATCGCTGACTTCCTTACGCAGCTTCTCGATGTCCTCGCCGCGCTTGCCGATCACCACGCCCGGACGGGCGGTGTGAATGGTCACGCGCGCCGTCTTGGCCGGACGCTCGATCAGAATCTTGGAGATGCCGGCCTGCGCCAGCTTCTTGCGCAGCATTTCGCGCACCTTGAGATCGGCCGCCAGATACTCGGCGTATTCACGCTTGTTGGCGAACCACTTGGAATTCCAGTCCTTGGAGATACCAAGACGGATTCCGGTCGGATGAACTTTATGACCCATAGTCTTATTTGCCCTTGCCGGTGGCTTCGCCCACCACGACGGTGATGTGGCTGGTGCGCTTGAGGATACGAGTACCGCGGCCCTTGGCACGAGCCATGAAACGCTTCAGCACCGGACCTTCGTCAACCATGATGGTCGTGACCTTCAGTTCGTCGACGTCGGCACCCTGGTTGTTCTCGGCATTGGCAATCGCCGACTCGACCACTTTCTTGATCAGGTGGGCGGCTTTCTTGTCCGAGAACTTCAACAGGTTGACGGCGCGTTCGGCCGACAGACCACGCACTTGGTCGGCGACCAGGCGGGCCTTCTGCGGGGAGATGCGCGCGGTGCGCAGGATGGCTTTAGCTTCCATAGTCATCTCTCCTTACTTCTTGCCGCCGGCTTTCTTGTCGCCGCCGTGACCTTTGAAGGTACGGGTGACGGCAAACTCGCCTAGCTTATGGCCGACCATGTTCTCGTTGACGAGCACCGGAACGTGGTTCTTGCCGTTATGCACGGCGATGGTGAAACCCACCATTTCCGGCAGGATCATTGAACGACGCGACCAAGTCTTGATCGGTCGCTTGCTGCCGCCCGCGGCCTCCACCTTCTTGATGAGGTGGTGATCGACGAACGGGCCCTTCTTGAGTGAACGTGCCATGGTCGATTAGCCCCTACGATCGCGGACGATGAATTGCTGGGTGCGCTTGTTCTTGCGCGTCTTGTAGCCCTTGGTCGGCACACCCCATGGGGTGACCGGGTGCGGGTTGCCCTGCCCTGCCTTGGCCTCACCACCACCGTGCGGGTGATCGACCGGGTTCATGGCTGCACCACGAACGGTCGGCTTGACACCGCGCCAACGCTTGGCACCGGCCTTGCCGAGTTTCTCCAGGCTATGCTCGTCGTTACCGACTTCGCCGACCGTGGCGCGGCAATCAACCTGCACCTTGCGCATTTCGCCGGAGCGAAGACGCAGTGTGGCGAAGCCCTGCTCGCGAGCGACCAGCTGCACGGCCGCGCCGGCGGCACGTGCGATCTGAGCGCCCTTGCCGGGCTTCAACTCGATACCGTGGACCGTCGTACCGACCGGGATATTGCGCAACGGCAGCGTGTTGCCGGTCCTGATGGGAGCATCGCGGCCTGCGATCACTTGATCGCCAGCCTTCAGGCCCTTCGGAGCGATGATGTAGCGACGCTCGCCATCGACGTAGCACAACAGCGCGATGTGCGCGGTGCGGTTGGGATCGTATTCGATCCGCTCCACGCGCGCCGGAATGCCTTCCTTGTCGCGCTTGAAGTCGATGATGCGGTAATGCTGCTTGTGGCCACCACCGATATGACGGGTGGTGATACGGCCGTGGTGGTTACGACCGCCGCTCTTGCTCTGCGATTCCAGCAGTGCGGCATGCGGAGCACCTTTGTGCAGGTCCGGCGTCACCACGCGAACCGCGGAACGGCGGCCGGCAGAGGTTGGTTTGAATTTCATCAATGGCATGTGGATCTACCTCAGGCCTTGGCCGTTACATCGATAGCCTGGCCATCGGCCAGACGCACATACGCCTTGCGCCAGTCGCCGCGGCGGCCGGTGCGGTTACGGAAGGACTTGTTCTTGCCCTTGACGTTGACCACATTGACTGCCTCGACCTTGACGTCGAACAACTTCTCCACGGCGGCCTTCACATCGGCCTTGGTGGCGTCGTTCGCAACTTCGAAGACGTACTGATTGGAAACTTCCTGCAGACGCGCGGTCTTTTCGGACACACGCGGCGCACGGAGCACGCTGAAAATCTTTTCGTTAATCATGCCAGCCACTCCTCGATCTTCTTGACGGCATCGGCGGTGACCACGACCGTGTCGGCGCCGACCAGCGAAGCCGGATCCAGGCCCTGTACGTCGCGCACTTCCACATAGGGAAGATTGCGGGCGGACAGATACAGATGCTCGGAAGCCTCTTCGGTAACGATCAGCGGACGACGACCGACTTCCAGGCCCTTGAGCTTGGCAACCAGACTCTTCGTGTTGCTGGCGTCCACATCGAACGCATCCACGACCATCAGGCGATTCTGGCGGTTGAGTTCCGACAGGATGGCGCAGATGGCGGCGCGGTACATCTTGCGGTTGACCTTCTGCTCGAAGCTGCGCGGCTTGGCCGCGAAGGTCACGCCGCCGCCGACGAAGATCGGAGCGGTCAGGGCGCCGTGACGGGCACCGCCACCCTTCTGCTTCTTCGACTTCTTGGTGGTGCCGTTGACTTCCGAACGGGTCTTTTGCGCCTTGGTGCCGGCACGACCTGCGTTGCGGTAGGCAACGACGACCTGGTGGACCAGGTCTTCGCTGAATTCGCGACCGAACACCGCGTCGGAGACCGACAGCTTGTTGGCGCTACCTGTGATGGCTAGTTCCATCGTCGTTCTCCTTTAACCCTTGCTCGCCGGGCGGACGATTACATCGCCGCCTGGCGCACCTGGCACTGCGCCACGGATGGCGATGAGGCCGCGCTCGGCGTCCACTTTCACCACTTCCAGGTTCTGGGTGCTTTGTTGCACGGCACCCATATGACCGGACATCTTCTTGCCCGGGAACACGCGACCCGGCGTCTGGCGCTGGCCCAGCGAACCCGGCGCGCGATGCGACAGCGAGTTACCGTGGGTAGCGTCACCCATGCGGAAGTTCCAGCGCTTGATGGTGCCCTGGAAGCCCTTGCCCTTGGTCACGCCCTGGACGTCGACTTTCTGGCCTACTTCAAAGATGTCGGCCTTGATTTCGCCGCCCACCGTGAAGTCGCCCAGCTTGTCGTCTTCCACACGCAGCTCCCACAAGCCACGACCGGCTTCCACCTTGGCTTTGGCCAGGTGACCCGTGATGGGCTTGTTGATCAGCGCGGCGCGACGAGTGCCGACGGTCACCTGCACGGCGCTGTAGCCGTCGATTTCCGGGGTCTTGATTTGGGTGATACGGTTCGGAGTTGCTTCGATCAGCGTCACCGGCACGGACTTGCCGTCTTCGGTGAACACTCGGGTCATGCCGGCTTTACGGCCGACGAGACCCAACGAATATTTCTTCGCGGTCATGGTCAGGGCCTCAGGTCAGCTTGATCTGGACGTCGACGCCAGCCGCGAGCTCGAGCTTCATCAGCGCGTCCACGGTCTTGTCATTGGGGTCGACGATATCGAGAACACGCTTGTGCGTGCGGGTTTCATACTGGTCACGCGCGTCCTTGTCGACGTGCGGGGAAACCAGGATGGTGAAACGTTCGATCTTGGTCGGCAGAGGGATCGGGCCGCGCACCTGCGCGCCGGTCCTCTTGGCCGTCTCAACGATCTCGCTGGCCGAGCGGTCGATCAAACGGTGATCGTACGCTTTGAGCCGGATTCGGATCTTTTGGTCCGCCATGACGGATATTCCTTCGTTAAAAAGAGCGACGGGCGCGGCCTCTGGGATGCCTTGCCCCGGTTAGTCCAGATATTGCTGCTTCCCTTGCCGGCCGCCGTCGAAATCCGCGGCCGGTTTTGAGCCGAAAGGCTTAGGGGTTCTTCCTGAAAAACTAGGCAGGCCGGTAAACCGGCCCGCCCAGACAGAAAAGTATAGGACGCGTAACTCTCCTCGTCAATAGCGAGGAACGCCCCTAGGCGAGAACCCGCCATGGGCCAGTACGCGACTCTCCTTGTCCGGCGAACACGAGGCGCTTCCTGCGTCTCTTTTCGCGGTAGGCCGACGGCCTCCCAGGGGGCGTCGGCGAATATTGCGTAACCCTGGAGAGGCCAAGGCCTCACAGGGGGTGCGAAGTATAACGGGGTTCTTGCTGTTTTTACAGTAATCCGGCGGTTTTATTCGCCGGATGGCAACTAGCTAGAGCTAATTACTGACGATTAAAGTCAAAGTCGCTGGACCCCGGCCTGCGCCGGGGTGACGGCCTGACAAAGCCGGGCAGGCTTGCGCCCGCCCGGGTCAGGACGTCACTTGATGATCTTGGCTACCACGCCCGCGCCGACGGTACGGCCGCCTTCGCGAATCGCGAAACGCAGGCCTTCGTCCATCGCCACCGGGTTGATCAGCTCCACCACCATCTTCACGTTGTCGCCCGGCATCACCATCTCCACGCCTTCCGGCAGGGTCACCGCACCGGTGATATCGGTCGTACGGAAGTAGAACTGCGGACGGTAACCTTTGAAGAACGGCGTGTGACGGCCGCCTTCGTCCTTGCTCAGCACATACACTTCGGCTTCGAACTGGGTGTGCGGATTGATCGAACCCGGCTTGCACAGCACCTGGCCGCGCTCCACGTCGTCACGCTTGGTGCCGCGCAGCAGCAGACCGGCGTTGTCGCCCGCCTGGCCCTGATCCAGCAGCTTGCGGAACATTTCCACACCCGTCACCGTGGTCTTCACGGTCGGACGGATACCCACGATTTCGATTTCGTCGCCCACCTTGATGATGCCGCGCTCGATACGACCGGTCACCACGGTGCCGCGGCCGGAAATCGAGAACACGTCTTCCACCGGCATCAGGAACGGACGGTCGATGTCGCGCTCGGGCTGCGGAATGAACGTATCCAGCGCTTCCACCAGCTTGATGATCGACGGCACGCCAATCTCCGACTGGTCGCCTTCCAGCGCCAAACGCGCCGAACCGTGGATGATCGGGGTGTCATCGCCCGGGAAGTCGTACTTGCTCAGCAGCTCGCGCACTTCCATTTCCACCAGCTCCAGCAGCTCGGCGTCGTCCACCATGTCCGCCTTGTTCAGGAAGACCACGATGTGCGGCACGCCGACCTGGCGCGACAGCAGAATGTGCTCGCGCGTCTGCGGCATCGGGCCGTCCGCGGCCGAGCACACCAGAATCGCACCGTCCATCTGCGCCGCACCGGTGATCATGTTCTTCACATAGTCGGCGTGGCCCGGGCAGTCCACGTGCGCGTAGTGGCGGTTCGGGCTTTCGTATTCCACGTGCGCCGTCGAGATCGTGATGCCGCGCGCCTTCTCTTCCGGCGCCGCGTCAATCGCGTCATAGGCCTTGAACTCGCCTCCGAAACGCTCTGCTCCGACCTTCGTCAGCGCCGCCGTCAGCGTCGTCTTGCCGTGGTCCACGTGACCAATCGTGCCCACGTTCACGTGCGGCTTGGTGCGTTCGAATTTACCCTTTGCCATGAGTTGATCCTTCGTTATGTTCTGTACTTATGGAGTGGTCGATCAAGACTTCTTGATCACTGCTTCGGCGATATTCGCGGGTGCTTCTGCGTAATGGTCGAATTCCATCGAGAAGGTAGCGCGACCCTGCGACATCGAACGCAGCGTGGTGGCGTAGCCGAACATCTCGCCCAGCGGCACCATTGCGCTGATCACCTTGCCGGACGGGCTGTCTTCCTGTCCCTGCAGAATGCCGCGACGACGACTCACGTCGCCCATTACGTCGCCCAGGTATTCCTCCGGGGTGACGATTTCGATTTTCATCATCGGTTCCAACAGCACCGGACTGGCCTTGCTGAAGGCTTCCTTGAAAGCCATCGAGCCCGCCACCTTGAACGCCATTTCATTGGAGTCGACGTCGTGGAACGAACCGTCGACCGCCTTGATGGCCACGTCAACTACCGGGAAGCCGGCGATCACGCCGTTCTTCAGGGCTTCTTCGATGCCCTTGCCCGCCGCGGTGACGTATTCCTTCGGAACCACGCCACCCACAATCGCGCTTTCGTAGCTGAAGCCCGCACCGCGTTCGGCCGGCGACATTTCGATGACGATGTGGCCGTACTGACCACGACCGCCCGACTGGCGCACGAACTTGCCTTCCTGCTTGACCGCCTTGCGAATGGTTTCGCGGTAGGCCACCTGCGGCTTGCCGACGTTGGCTTCCACGTTGAACTCGCGCTTCATGCGGTCAACGATGATTTCCAGGTGCAGCTCGCCCATGCCGGCGATGATGGTCTGACCGGATTCTTCGTCGGTACGCACGCGGAACGAGGGATCTTCCTGCGCCAGGCGACCCAGGGCCATGCCCATCTTTTCCTGGTCGGACTTGGTCTTCGGCTCCACCGCCATCGAGATGACGGGTTCCGGAAACACCATGCGCTCCAGCGTGATGATGTGGTCCTGCGCGCACAGCGTGTCGCCGGTGGTAACGTCCTTCAGACCCACCGCCGCGGCGATATCGCCCGCACGCACTTCCTTGATCTCTTCGCGATTGTTGGAGTGCATCTGCAGGATGCGGCCCACGCGCTCCTTCTTCGACTTGACCGGGTTGTACACCGCGTCGCCGGAGTTGAGCACGCCCGAATAGACACGGAAGAAGGTCAGCGAACCGACGAACGGATCCGTCATGATCTTGAACGCCAAGGCCGAGAACGGCTCGTTGTCGCCTGCCTTGCGGGTATCTTCCTTGTCGTTCTCGTCCAGACCCTGCACCGGCGGACGATCGGTCGGAGACGGCAGCAACTGGATCACGCCGTCCAGCATGGCCTGCACGCCCTTGTTCTTGAACGCGGTGCCGCAGTAAACGGGGATGACTTCCACTTTCAGAGTGCGCTCGCGCAAGCCAGCGATGATTTCGGCTTCCGACAGCTCGCCTTCGTTGAGGTACTTGTCCATCAACGTTTCGTTGGCTTCAGCCGCAGCCTCGACCATGAACGCGCGCGCTTCCGCTGCCTTGTCAGCCAGCTCAGCCGGGATTTCGCGATATTCGAAGACAGTACCCTGCGAGGCGGTATCCCAATGGATCGCCTTCATCTTGAGCAGATCGATCACGCCTTCGAAACCGTCTTCGGCGCCGATCGGCACCTGCATCGGCACCGCGTAGGCGCCCAGGCGGCTCTTCAGCTGCTCAACGACCTTGTCGAAGTTGGCACCGGTACGGTCCATCTTGTTGACGAAGGCGAGGCGCGGCACGGAGTACTTGTTGGCTTGGCGCCAAACGGTCTCGGACTGCGGCTGCACGCCGCCCACGGCGCAGAGCACGAATACCGCACCATCGAGCACGCGCAGTGAGCGCTCCACTTCGATGGTGAAGTCGACGTGCCCGGGGGTGTCGATGATGTTGAAGCGATGCTGCGGCAGCGACTTGTCCATGCCGCTCCAGAACGCGGTGGTCGCGGCGGAGGTGATGGTGATGCCACGCTCCTGCTCCTGCTCCATCCAGTCCATCGTAGCGGCACCATCGTGCACTTCGCCGATCTTATGGCTGACGCCGGTATAGAACAGGATGCGCTCGGACGTAGTGGTCTTGCCGGCGTCGATGTGAGCCATGATGCCGAAGTTGCGGTAACGCTCGATAGGAGTGGTGCGAGCCACGACAGTCTCTCTTTTCAGTTTGGAAAGCTCCGCGCGGTTACGCACGGACTTGCGAAGGAATCGCGATTTTCACATGGCCGAATGCCGCCCTGCGGCGGCCTTCGGGTTCATCGTGCGGCGATTGTTGCCGCAAGGGCACCTAGATGGTGCCAGAGGCCCCTAAAAGCAAGGGGCCAGGCAATTACCAGCGATAGTGCGCGAACGCTTTGTTCGCTTCCGCCATGCGGTGGGTCTCTTCACGCTTCTTGATGGCGCCGCCGCGGTTTTCCGAAGCGTCCAACAATTCGGCCGCCAGCTTGCGCGGCATGGAGTTCTCGCCACGCTTGCGCGCGGATTCGATCAACCAACGCATCGCCAGCGCCAAACGACGCGTGGTGCGCACTTCGACCGGCACCTGATAAGTGGCACCGCCGACGCGACGCGACTTCACTTCGACCGTCGGCGAGACGTTGTCCAACGCCTTCTCGACCAGCTCCAAAGCGTTGGGATTCTTTTCGCCGATGACATCCATGGCGCCGTACACGATCTTCTCGGCGACGGACTTCTTGCCGCTGAGCATGACCATATTGATGAAACGGGCGATGGTCTGGCTGCCGTGCTTGGGATCCGGCAGGACTTCACGCTGGGGGGTTGAGCCTTTACGCGACATGTTCTATTCCTTAAGCCTTCGGACGCTTGGCGCCGTACTTGGAGCGACCCTGGCGACGCTTGGCGACGCCGGAGGCGTCCAGCGAGCCGCGGACAGTGTGGTAGCGCACGCCCGGCAGATCCTTGACGCGGCCGCCGCGCACCAGCACCACGGAGTGCTCCTGCAGGTTGTGGCCTTCACCGCCGATGTAGCTGATGATCTCTTCCTGGTTGGTCAAGCGCACCTTGGCCACTTTACGCAGCGCCGAGTTCGGCTTCTTGGGCGTAGTGGTGTAGACGCGCGTGCAGACGCCACGACGCTGCGGACATTTGTCCAACGCCGGGGACTGACTCTTGTACGTAGGTGCCTGCCGCGGCTTGCGGACCAGCTGATTGACGGTTGCCATAGTGGATTCTTTGGTGAAGGCCGGAGCCTTGTTGCGTGAAAACGAAGGCAGGCCGAAACCGGCCCGCCAAGACGGAGAAGTATAGCTGGCATCCAGGATCACCGTCAATGTGACGGCACCCGGAGTCAGTTATGAATTGCGATCCCGCCCTTCCTGGGCCGAAAACGAGGCGCTCCTTGCGCCTCATTTCGTGGTCTGGGGCGGCCTTGCGGGCCGCCGGTATTGCATGGTTTAGCTGGCGCCAGACTCCTCGCCTGCCGGCTCGGCCACCGGTGCTTCGGGGGCACTGCTGCCGGCCAGCGCGTCGACTTCCGCTTCGGTCAGTCCCGAAGCGTTGCGGCGGCGCTGGTTGTGGTACGCCAAGCCGGTACCGGCCGGAATCAGGCGGCCCACGATCACGTTCTCCTTCAGGCCGCGCAGGTTGTCCTTGGTGCCGCGGACGGCCGCCTCGGTCAACACGCGGGTGGTTTCCTGGAAGGACGCTGCCGAGATGAACGATTCGGTCGCCAACGAGGCCTTGGTAATGCCCAGCAGCACCGGATCGTACTTGGCCGGCAGTTCGTTGCGCGCCAGCACCTTGGCGTTCTCCTCGATGACGCGCTGCTTCTCAGCCTGCTCGCCGGCCAGGAACTTGGTGTTGCCTGGATCAGTGATCTCGACCTTGCGCAGCATCTGGCGAGTGATCACCTCGATGTGCTTGTCATTGATCTTCACGCCCTGCAGGCGGTAGACGTCCTGGATTTCCTTGACCAGGTACGCAGCCAGAGGCTCCACGCCCAGCAGGCGCAGGATATCCTGCGGCGACGGCTCGCCATCCACCACGGTTTCGCCCTTGGCCACGTGCTCGCCTTCGAACACGATGATCTGGCGGAACTTGGGAATCAGCTCCTCGTGCTCGCTGCCATCAGTGTCCTTGATGATCAGGCGCTGCTTGCCCTTGGTGTCCTTGCCGAAGCTGATGATGCCCGAACGCTCGGCCAGGATCGCCGGATCCTTCGGCTTGCGGGCTTCGAACAAGTCAGCCACGCGCGGCAGACCACCGGTGATGTCGCGGGTCTTGGACGCTTCCTGCGGCACCTTGGTCACTACGTCGCCCACGCCGACAGGCGCGCCGTCCTGCAGGTTGACGATGGAGCGCGGCGGCAGCAGATACTGCGCCGGCAGGTCGGTACCCGGGATGTTGAGGTCCTTGCCGTTCTTGTCGACGATGCGGACGATCGGACGCAGGTCCTTGCCCTGCGAACCGCGACGCTTGGGATCGGTGATCTCGCGCGACGCCAGGCCGGTCAGTTCGTCGGTCTTCTCCATGACCGTGATGCCATCGACGAAGTCGACGAAGCGCACAAAACCGGCCACTTCCGACACGATCGGATGGTTATGCGGATCCCAGTTGGCCACGGTCTGGCCGGCAGTGATCTGGTCGCCGTCCTTGACGTTGATCGTGGCGCCGTAGGGCAGCTTGTAGCGCTCACGCTCACGGCCATGGCCGTCCAGCACCGACAGTTCGCCCGAACGCGACACCGCGACCAGGTGGCCGTTGGCGTGCTCGACGAACTTCAGGTTGTTGAACTTGATGGAGCCGGTGGTCTTGACGGTGATGTTGTCCACTGCCGCCGCACGCGAAGCCGCACCACCGATGTGGAACGTACGCATGGTCAGCTGGGTGCCGGGCTCGCCGATCGACTGCGCGGCGATGACGCCGACCGCTTCGCCGATATTGACGATATGGCCTCGGGCCAGATCGCGGCCGTAGCAATAGGAGCACACACCGAAGTCGGAGCGGCAGGTGATGGTGGACCGCACCTTCAGCGCCTGGACACCGGCGTCTTCCAGCTTCTGCACCCACGCTTCATCCAGCACCGTGTTGCGGGTGACGATCGGATCTTCGTCGTTACCCGGCAGGAACACGTCCTCGGCCACGATGCGGCCCAGCACGCGCTCGCGCAACGGCTCGACCACATCGCCGCCTTCAACGATCGGCGTCATGGTCAGGCCTTCACTGGTGCCGCAATCGACCTCGGTGATCACCACGTCCTGCGCCACGTCGACCAAGCGACGGGTCAGGTAACCCGAGTTCGCCGTCTTCAACGCGGTATCGGCCAGACCCTTACGGGCACCGTGGGTGGAGTTGAAGTACTCCTGCACGTTGAGGCCTTCGCGGAAGTTGGCCTTGATGGGCGTCTCGATGATCGAGCCATCCGGGCGTGCCATCAGGCCGCGCATACCGGCCAGCTGACGGATCTGCGCCTGCGAACCACGGGCACCGGAGTCGGCCATGATGTACAGCGAGTTCATCGACTTCTGGTCGATGGTTTCGCCCTTGGCGTTCTGCACCTTGTCGGTACCGATGGTTTCCATCATCGCCTTGGCGATGCGCTCGTTGGTGCGCGACCAGATGTCGACCACTTTGTTGTAGCGCTCGCCGGCGGTGACCAGACCGGACTGGTACTGCTCCTGGATTTCCAGCACTTCCTGCTCAGCTTCGCCCAGGATGCCCTTCTTCTCGTTCGGGATCAGCATATCGTCGATGCCGATCGACACGCCCGCGCGGGTAGCGTAGGCGAAGCCGGTGTACATCAGCTTGTCGGCGAACACCACGGTGTCCTTCAGGCCCAGCATGCGGTAACTGGAGTTGATCAGGCGGCTGATGGCCTTCTTGTTCAACTCGGTGTTGGCCAGCGCGAACGGCAGGCCTTCCGGCAGGATTTCCGCCAGCAGCGCACGGCCGATGGTGGTATCCACGATGCTGGTCTGCTTGCGCTTGCTGCCGTCTTCGTCGGTCACCGTTTCGGTGATGCGCACCTTGACCTTGGCGTGCAGCTCGACCGCACGGTTGTCATAAGCGCGCTTGACTTCGGCGACGTTGGCGAACGCCATGCCTTCGCCCTTCTTGTTCACCAGTGCGCGGGTCATGTAGTACAGACCCAGCACGACGTCCTGCGACGGCACGATGATCGGCTCGCCGTTGGCCGGCGACAGGATGTTGTTGGAGGACATCATCAGGGCGCGCGCTTCCAGCTGGGCTTCCAGCGAGAGCGGCACGTGCACGGCCATCTGGTCACCGTCGAAGTCGGCGTTGAACGCTGTACAGACCAGCGGATGCAGCTGGATGGCCTTGCCTTCGATCAACACCGGCTCGAACGCCTGGATACCCAGACGGTGCAGGGTCGGCGCACGGTTCAGCAGTACCGGGTGTTCGCGGATGACCTCTTCCAGGATGTCCCAGACTTCGGCTTCTTCGCGCTCGACCAGCTTCTTGGCGGCCTTGATGGTGGTGGCCAGGCCGCGGCGTTGCAGCTTGGCGAACACGAACGGCTTGAACAGCTCCAGTGCCATTTTCTTCGGCAGGCCGCATTCGTGCAGGCGCAGGGTCGGGCCGACCACGATGACCGAACGGCCCGAGTAGTCGACGCGCTTGCCCAGCAGGTTCTGGCGGAAGCGGCCCTGCTTGCCCTTGATCATGTCGGCCAGCGACTTCAGCGGACGCTTGTTGGTGCCGGTGATGGCGCGGCCGCGACGGCCGTTGTCCATCAGGGCATCCACCGATTCCTGCAGCATGCGCTTTTCGTTGCGCACGATGATGTCCGGCGCATTGAGCTCCAGCAGGCGGCGCAAGCGGTTGTTGCGGTTGATGACGCGGCGGTACAGATCGTTCAGATCGGAGGTCGCGAAGCGGCCGCCATCCAGCGGCACCAGCGGGCGCAGATCCGGCGGCAGCACCGGCAGCACGGTCATGACCATCCACTCCGGACGGTTGCCGGATTCCAGGAAGGCCTCGACCAGCTTGATGCGCTTGGTCAAGCGCTTGAGCTTGGTTTCCGAATTGGTGCTGGCGATCTCTTCGCGCAGGTGCACCATTTCGGCCTGCAGGTCGATGGTACGCAGCAGGTCATAGACTGCCTCGGCGCCCATGGCGGCGTCGAAGTCATCGCCATGTTCCTGGCGTGCCTGCATGTACTGTTCTTCGGTCAGCAGCTGGCGGCGCTCAAGCGCGGTCAGGCCCGGCTCGGTCACGACGTAGGCTTCGAAGTACAGCACGCGCTCGATGTCGCGCAGGGTCATATCCAGCATCAGGCCGATGCGCGAAGGCAGCGACTTCAGGAACCAGATATGGGCGACCGGCGAAGCCAGGTCGATATGGCCCATGCGCTCGCGACGCACCTTGGCCAGGGTGACTTCGGTACCGCACTTTTCGCAGACCACGCCGCGGTGCTTCATGCGCTTGTACTTGCCGCACAGGCACTCGTAGTCCTTGATCGGTCCGAAGATGGCGGCACAGAACAGGCCATCACGCTCGGGCTTGAAGGTACGGTAGTTGATGGTTTCCGGCTTCTTCACTTCGCCGAAGGACCACGAACGGATCAGGTCGGGCGAGGCCAACGCGATCTTGATCGCATCGAAGTCCAGCGTCGGACGCTGCTGGTTGAAGAGGTTGAGCAGATCTTTCATTTTGTTTCTCCGTCAGGAGGAAATTCTTTGTCGAGGGCGGGAAGTTCGGCGTCGGGAAGTTCGGAGCGGTATCAGTAGCGGGAAAGCAGCGGTCTCGCGCTTTCCCGGCTACCGTTTCCGGCTCCCTGCTCCGCTCAGTCTTCTTCCAGTTCCATGTTGATGGCCAGCGAGCGGATTTCCTTCACCAATACGTTGAAGGATTCCGGCATGCCCGCGACCATCTCGTGTTCGCCGTCGACAATGTTCTTGTACATCTGGTTGCGGCCCTGCACGTCGTCCGACTTGACGGTCAACATTTCCTGCAGGGTGTGCGCCGCGCCGTAGGCTTCCAACGCCCAGACTTCCATTTCGCCGAAGCGCTGGCCACCGAACTGCGCCTTGCCGCCCAGCGGCTGCTGGGTAACCAGGGAGTACGGACCGGTCGAACGCGCGTGCATCTTGTCGTCCACCAAGTGGTTCAGCTTCAGCATGTGCATGTAGCCGACCGTGGTCTGGCGATCGAACGCCTCGCCGGTGCGGCCGTCATACAACTGGGTCTGACCGCTGATCGGAAGGTCGGCGAGCTCGAGCATGTACTTGATCTCGGACTCGGCTGCACCATCGAACACCGGCGTCGCCATCGGCACGCCGTCGGTCAGATTCTGCGACAGCGCGATCAATTCATCGTCGCTGAACTGTCCCAGGTCGACGCGTTCTTCGCCCAGCTTCAGATCGTGGTTGTAGATCTGGTGCAGGAACTTGCGTAGATCGGCGACCTTGGCCTGTGCCTCAAGCATGTTCTGGATCTTGCGACCCAGACCCTTGGCGGCCCAGCCCAGATGGACTTCCAGCACCTGGCCGATGTTCATACGCGAAGGCACGCCCAGCGGATTCAGTACGATGTCGACGGTTTCGCCATTAGCCATGTACGGCATGTCTTCGACCGGCACGATGGTGGACACCACACCCTTGTTGCCGTGGCGACCTGCCATCTTGTCGCCCGGCTGGATGCGGCGCTTCACCGCCAGGTAGACCTTGACCATCTTCAGCACGCCCGGGGCGAGGTCATCACCCGCGGTGATCTTGCCGCGCTTGTCCTGGAAGCGGCGCTCGAATTCCTTCTCGTGCGCCTGGATCTGCTTCTGCGCGCGCTCGATGGCGTCGGAGGCATCGTCATCCTTCATGCGGATGGTGAACCAGTCGGACTTCTTCAAATCATCCAAGTAGGCGTCGTTGATCACGTCGCCCTTCTTCAGGTTCGGACCACCGTTGGCCACCTTGCCCACCAGCTGCGAGCGCAAGCGAGCATAGATGGCGCCTTCCAGGATACGGAACTGGTCGTCGAAGTCCTTCTTGACGCGCTTGATCTCGTTTTCTTCGATCTGGCGCGCACGCTTGTCCTTTTCGATACCGTCGCGGGTGAAGACCTGCACGTCGATGACGGTGCCGTCCATGCCCGGGGGCACGCGCAGCGAGCTGTCCTTCACGTCGGAAGCCTTCTCGCCGAAGATCGCACGCAGCAGCTTCTCTTCCGGGGTCAGCTGGCTTTCGCCCTTCGGCGTGACCTTGCCCACCATGATGTCGCCGGCGCGCACTTCCGCACCGATGTACACCACGCCGGATTCGTCCAGACGGTTCAGTGCCTGCTCGGATACGTTGGGGATGTCGGCGGAGATTTCCTCCGGTCCCAGCTTGGTATCGCGTGCGACGCAGGTCAGCTCTTCGATGTGGATCGTCGTGTAGCGATCTTCTTCCACCACGCGCTCGGAGAGCAGGATGGAGTCTTCGAAGTTGTAGCCGTTCCATGGCATGAACGCGATCAGCATGTTCTGGCCCAGGGCCAACTCACCGATGTCGGTGGACGGACCGTCAGCCAGCACGTCGCCGCGCGCGACCACGTCGCCCACGTTGACCAGCGGGGTCTGGTTGATACACGTGTTCTGGTTGGAACGGGTGTACTTGATCAGCGAGTAGATATCCACGCCGGCATCGTGTTCGCCGGAGATCTCTTCCTCGTTGACCTTGACCACGATGCGGCCGGCGTCGATCTGTTCGATCAGACCACCACGGCGTGCATTCACAGTCACACCGGAGTCACGCGCCACAGCGCGTTCGATACCGGTACCTACCAGCGGCTTCTGCGCACGCAGCGTCGGCACTGCCTGGCGCTGCATGTTGGCGCCCATCAGTGCGCGGTTGGCGTCATCGTGCTCAAGGAACGGCACCAGCGCAGCCGCGATGGACACGGTCTGCATCGGCGAGACGTCCATGTAATCCACTTCGGCCGGCGGCTTCAGCAGCGATTCGCCTTGTTGGCGGCACGGCACGAACTGCTCGGTCAGCTTGCCCTTGGCGTCGTGCAGCGCATTGGCCTGGGCGATGACGAACTCGTTTTCCTCGATCGCCGACAGATATTCGATTTCGTCGCTCACGACGCCGTCGTAGACCTTGCGGTACGGGGTTTCCAGGAAGCCATAGCCATTGGTGCGCGCGTACACGGCCAGCGAGTTGATCAGGCCGATGTTCGGGCCTTCAGGTGTTTCGATGGTGCAGACGCGGCCGTAATGGGTCGGATGCACGTCGCGCACTTCGAAGCCGGCGCGCTCGCGGGTCAGGCCGCCTGGGCCCAACGCCGAGACGCGACGCTTGTGCGTCACTTCCGACAGCGGGTTGTTCTGGTCCATGAACTGCGACAGCTGGCTGGATCCGAAGAACTCCTTGATCGCCGCGGCGACGGGCTTGGCGTTGATCAACTCCTGCGGAGTCAGACCTTCGCTTTCCGCCATCGACAGGCGCTCTTTCACCGCGCGCTCCACGCGCACCAGGCCCACGCGGAATACGTTCTCGGCCATTTCGCCGACCGAACGCACGCGACGGTTGCCCAGGTGATCGATGTCGTCCACGGTGCCACGGCCGTTGCGGATCTCGGTCAGCACCTTGATGACTTCCAGGATGTCCGAGGTATCGGCCAGCTCGGCGACCATGCGCTTGGCTTCTTCGTCGTTGCGCGCGCCGAAATACTTTTTGTCGTACAGCACCGGCTCACCGGTGACTTCCTTGCGGCCCACGCGACGATTGAACTTCATGCGGCCGACGTTGGACAGGTCGTAGCGCTCGAAGGTGAAGAACAGGTTGTGGAACAGGTTCTGCGCGGCATCCTTGGTCGGCGGCTCGCCCGGACGCATCATGCGGTAGATTTCGACCAGCGCTTCCAACTGGGTCTTGGTCGGGTCGATGCGCAGGGTGTTGGACAGGTACGGGCCGCGATCAAGATCGTTGACCCACAGCGTGCCCACGGCGTCCACGCCGGCCTTGCGGAACTTGGCCAGCTGTTCGTCGGTGATTTCGTCGTTGGCGGTAGCCAGCAGTTCGCCCGTGTTGCCGTCGATCACGTCGTGCGACAGGATCCGGCCCACCAGGTATTCGTCCGGCACGGCGAGTGCGGCGATACCCGACTGTTCCAACTGCTTCACGTGACGCGCAGTGATGCGCTTGCCGGCTTCGACGATGACCTTGTCGCCGTCGGCCAGATCGAAGTTGAGGGTTTCACCGCGCAGACGCTCGGCGACCAACTCCAGCTGCACGCCTTCGGGCAGGATGTGGAAGGTATTGATGTCGAAGAACTCGTTCAACATCTCTTCGTTGCTGTAGCCCAGGGCACGCAACAGGATGGTCACCGGCAGCTTGCGGCGGCGATCGATACGCGTGAACAGGGCGTCCTTCGGATCGAACTCGAAGTCCAGCCAGGAGCCGCGATAAGGAATGATGCGGGCGCTGTACAGCAGCTTGCCCGAGCTGTGCGTCTTGCCGCGGTCGTGATCGAAGAACACGCCCGGAGAACGGTGCAGCTGGGAAACGATGACGCGCTCGGTGCCGTTGACGATGAAGGTGCCGTTCTCGGTCATCAGCGGGATTTCGCCCAGATAGACCTCTTGCTCCTTCACGTACTTGATGGCCTTGGTGGACGACTCGCGGTCGTAGATCACCAGGCGCACGGTGACGCGCAGCGGAGCACCGTAGCTGAGGCCGCGGTTACGGCATTCGCGCTCGTCGAATACTGGCTCGCCCAGCTTGTAGCCAACGTATTCCAGCGCCGCGTTGCCGCTGTAGCTGGAGATGGGGAATACGGACTTCAGCGCGGCATGCAGACCATGGTCGGCGCGCTTGGAAGGTTCGATGTTCTCCTGCAGGAACTCGCGGTACGAGTCGACCTGGATGGCCAGCAGGAACGGGACCTCAAGGATCTGGCGCTGCTTGCCGAAATCCTTACGGATGCGCTTTTTTTCGGTGAACGAATATGTCGTCATATTGACTAATCGCCTTTGGCATCTGGGGCCGCTCGCGCGGCCCTGGGGGAACAATAAATCGTCAGTTGAAAGTCGCTGGTATTGCCGGCACCAGCACGCCTTCTCCCGCTACTTGCAACTGACAACTCGTCTTTTTGTAACCAGGTGAATCGCAAAGCCGCGCTTCGCGCTGTGAAGGGTGAACAGGAGCAACGGCTCCGCTTTACGCTTTACAGGCTGATTGCAGCCGGCTTCGCAGCCTCGGAACGAGGCGACTTCACCGCATTTCAACAACGACCGAAGGCCAGGGGCTTTCGCCCCCGGCCTCGGTATGTCGCCAATGTCAGCCGGCGACGGATATTGCTTACTTCACTTCGACAGACGCACCAGCGGCTTCGAGGTCCTTCTTGAACTTCTCGGAGTCTTCCTTCGAGACGGCTTCCTTGACGACCTGCGGGGCACCTTCAACCAGGTCCTTCGCTTCCTTCAGGCCCAGGCCGGTGATGGCGCGAACGGCCTTGATGACTTCGACCTTCTTCTCGCCAGCGGCCTTCAGCACGACGGTGAATTCGGTCTGCTCTTCAACCGGGGCGGCGGCGACGGCCGGACCAGCGGCAGCGACCGGGGCAGCGGCGGAAACGCCGAACTTTTCTTCGATGGCCTTGACCAGCTCCATCACTTCCATCAGGGACTTCTCGGCGATTGCGTCGACGATCTGTTCGTTGGTAAGAGACATTGTGATTACCTTTGAAAATTTTCTGGGATTGGGTTCAGTGAACCGTTCGGATGTCGAAACTTAGGCGACTTCGGCCGGGGCTTCGGCGGCGACTTCCTCGCCTCCACCCTGCTTGTCGGCCACAGCCTTGACCGCACGGGCGAACATGGTTGCCGGTTCTGCCAAGACGCGGGCCAACATGGCCAGTGCTTGGTCACGGGTCGGCAGCGAAGCCAACACGTCGACATGGCTGGCCGGATACAGCTGACCACCCACCGAAACGACTTTCGCCTGCAGCTTGTCGTTGCCCTTGGCGAATTCCTTGATCAGACGACCGGCAGCGCCGGGTTCTTCCGTCGAGAACGCGTAAAGCAGCGGACCGACCAGCGCGTCCTGGACGCACTCGTATTCGGTACCGGCCACGGCACGTGACGCCAGGGTGTTCTTGACAACTCGCAAGTACACACCGGTTTCACGCGCCTTTTTGCGCATCGCGGTCAGCTGAGCGACCGTGATGCCGGCGTATTCGGCGGCAATCAAGGAGTGGGCCTTGGCGGCAACGTCTGCCAGCTCGGCGACAACTACTTGCTTCTGGGACAGATTTAGAGCCATTACACTCCTCCAAATGAACTCCGCTCGCGGCTCCTGCCGCTTGCGGTCCTGGGCGGCACCCATCCTGGGTACCGGGGACGCCGGATGGCATCCCGGTGGTGGCCTTTCTGACTGGCTGCCCAGACGGGTTGAACCAGAAAAACTTTCAGAAGGCGGCACCATCTACGCCGGCTTGCTCCTCACGGAGACTGGATTAAGCGATCTCGCTTTCATCGGCGGCGATTCCTTGCCAGTGCGAGCTTCCCTGCCCGTCGCCGATATGCGCTGACCACGCCTGCGGTCTTTGACGGCTATCGCTTTAGGCCGAAGCCTTCCGCGATTGCCCTCAAATTTTTTGCTGGGCTCTGCAAAAGCGAACCCAGCGATTTCGTTCCCAGTGGTGAAGCAGAGCTTCAAGTCACTGGATCCCCGCCTTCGCGGGGATGATGCTCCGGCAAAGGCGTCCACGCATTGCGTGGACGCGCCGTTACGTCACTTCAGATTCAGCGAAGACTGGTCCACGATGACGCCAGGACCCATGGTCGAACTGACCGAGATCTTCTGCAGGTACTGGCCCTTGGCGGTGGAAGGCTTAGCCTTCACCAGGTCGGCCAGCAGCGCCTGCAGATTGTTCTTCAGCGCTTCGTCGTCGAAGCTGGCCTTGCCGATGGTGCAGTGAATGATGCCGGCCTTGTCGGTGCGGTAGCGCACCTGACCCGACTTGGCGTTCTTCACGGCTTCGGCAGGATTGGCGGAGACGGTGCCGACCTTCGGGTTCGGCATCAGGCCGCGCGGACCCAGCACCGTACCCAGCTTACCGACCACGCGCATTGCGTCCGGCGTGGCAATGACCACGTCGTAGTTGATGTCGCCGGCCAGCATCTTTTCGGCCAGGTCGTCCATGCCGACGGCTTCGGCACCAGCGGCGGCGGCTTCATCAGCCTTGGCGCCGGCCGGGGCGAACACTGCCACGCGGACCGACTTGCCGGTACCGGCGGGCAGCACGGTGGAACCGCGCACCTGCTGGTCGGACTTCTTGGCATCCACGCCCAAGCGCACAGCAACGTCGACGGACTCGACGAATTTTGCTTTCTGGGTGTTCTTGACGATCTTCAGCGCTTCTTCGATCGAATACGCTTTGCCCGGGGCTACCGCGGCCAAGATGGCTTTCTGTCGTTTTGTCTGTGCCATGGTATTAACCCTCCACCGTCAGGCCCATGCTGCGGGCAGATCCCGCGATCGTACGCACCGCAGCGTCCAGGTCGGCCGCCGTCAGATCGGGTTCTTTCGCCTTGGCGATGTCCTCGAGCTGCTTGCGGGTGACCTTGCCCACCTTTTCGGTGTTCGGGCGCTTGGAGCCGGACTGGATGCCCACCGCCTTCTTCAACAAGATGGTCGCCGGAGGCGTCTTGGTGATGAAGGTGAAGGTACGGTCCGAATAGGCGGTAATGACGACAGGAATCGGCAGACCCGGCTCCAGCTTCTGCGTAGCAGCATTGAACGCCTTGCAGAATTCCATGATGTTCAGGCCGCGCTGACCCAGCGCAGGACCGACCGGCGGCGAGGGGTTGGCCTGACCGGCCTTCACCTGCAGCTTGATGTAACCGACAACTTTCTTTGCCATTTGAGTACTCTCCGGGTGCTAGCGCCTGAACATCAGGCTCCCCATCGGACCGGGAAAATCACGCGTCCCGGCATCGCGTTTTCTGAACGCACCAATGGCCACCCGGAGGCGGCCATGGTCCCTGCTCGGCGTCGCCTGAAGGGAGCCGCGCAGTATAGCAGTGTTTTACGGAGTCGGCTGAACACGCCGGCCCGCTACGGATCAGGCTTTCTCGACCTGCCCGAATTCCAGCTCAACCGGAGTGGAGCGGCCGAAAATGAGCACGGCTACACGGAGACGGCTCTTCTCGTAATTGACTTCTTCGACCACGCCATTGAAGTCATTGAACGGACCATCGACGACGCGGACCATCTCGCCCGGCTCGAACAACACCTTGGGCTTGGGTTTCTCTACGCCTTCCTGCACGCGATCAAGGATGGCGGCAGCCTCCTCATCGCGAATCGGCAGCGGGCGATCAGCAGTGCCGCCAATGAAGCCCAACACCTTGGACGTATCCTTCACCAGGTGCCAACTCTCGTTGTCCATGCGCGGAATACCCGCTTCGTCATGGGTCTCGATCTGCACCAGCACATAGCCCGGGAAGAACTTGCGTTCGGAACGGCGCTTCTGGCCGGAACGCATCTCCACCACTTCCTCGGTCGGAACAAGCACATCGCCGAAGCGATCTTCCATGCCGTCACGGACGATGCGATCGCGCAGAGCCTGCGCTACCGATTTTTCAAAGCCCGAATAGGCGTGAACGACATACCAACGCTTCACTGCGACATTCTCCTCAGCGGCCAAAGTTCAGGAACCACTCGATCAACGCCTGTATGGCGAAATCGAAACCGGCCAACAACAAACTCAGCACGATCACCACCACGACGACGACCCAGGTGGTGCGCATGGCCTCTTCGCGCGTGGGCCATACGACCTTGCGCATTTCGAAACGCGACTCGGCCAGGAATTCCCGGGTATCGCGCCCCTTCGATGTGGTCAAAAACACGACCGCGCCCAGTACCAGTCCGGCTGCGACTGCGAGCGAGCGTAGCGGCGTGGCCCACTGGCCGTTGAACCACCACCACGCCACCAGACCGGTCGCTACCAGCGCCAACGCCAGAACATACTTGGCGATGTCGCCCGCGGAAGTGCCGGCTTTGGATTGTTCGACCTTGCTATTCAAGTCACTGTCGCTCTTGGTTCTTTAAGTCCGGCCTTGAGAGCCGGGCTTCTGCGGAAATGCCCGCAATGGCACGCCAGGAGGGACTCGAACCCCCAACCTGCGGTTTTGGAGACCGCTGCTCTGCCAATTGAGCTACTGGCGTATTGGCTTGATGCTTCGCCGTCTTCGGGACTCCTTAGACGGCGAAGGCGGACCGAGGTTCCGGCCCGCCATTTCGTGCTTTATCAAGTCGCTGGACCCCGGCCTGCGCCGGGGTGACGGCCTGACAAAGCCGGGCAGGCTTGCGCCCGCCCGGGTCAGGACGTCACTTGATGATCTTGGCTACCACGCCCGCGCCGACGGTACGGCCGCCTTCGCGAATCGCGAAACGCAGGCCTTCGTCCATCGCCACCGGGTTGATCAGCTCCACCACCATCTTCACGTTGTCGCCCGGCATCACCATCTCCACGCCTTCCGGCAGGGTCACCGCACCGGTGATATCGGTCGTACGGAAGTAGAACTGCGGACGGTAACCTTTGAAGAACGGCGTGTGACGGCCGCCTTCGTCCTTGCTCAGCACATACACTTCGGCTTCGAACTGGGTGTGCGGATTGATCGAACCCGGCTTGCACAGCACCTGGCCGCGCTCCACGTCGTCACGCTTGGTGCCGCGCAGCAGCAGACCGGCGTTGTCGCCCGCCTGGCCCTGATCCAGCAGCTTGCGGAACATTTCCACACCCGTCACCGTGGTCTTCACGGTCGGACGGATACCCACGATTTCGATTTCGTCGCCCACCTTGATGATGCCGCGCTCGATACGACCGGTCACCACGGTGCCGCGGCCGGAAATCGAGAACACGTCTTCCACCGGCATCAGGAACGGACGGTCGATGTCGCGCTCGGGCTGCGGAATGAACGTATCCAGCGCTTCCACCAGCTTGATGATCGACGGCACGCCAATCTCCGACTGGTCGCCTTCCAGCGCCAAACGCGCCGAACCGTGGATGATCGGGGTGTCATCGCCCGGGAAGTCGTACTTGCTCAGCAGCTCGCGCACTTCCATTTCCACCAGCTCCAGCAGCTCGGCGTCGTCCACCATGTCCGCCTTGTTCAGGAAGACCACGATGTGCGGCACGCCGACCTGGCGCGACAGCAGAATGTGCTCGCGCGTCTGCGGCATCGGGCCGTCCGCGGCCGAGCACACCAGAATCGCACCGTCCATCTGCGCCGCACCGGTGATCATGTTCTTCACATAGTCGGCGTGGCCCGGGCAGTCCACGTGCGCGTAGTGGCGGTTCGGGCTTTCGTATTCCACGTGCGCCGTCGAGATCGTGATGCCGCGCGCCTTCTCTTCCGGCGCCGCGTCAATCGCGTCATAGGCCTTGAACTCGCCTCCGAAACGCTCTGCACCGACCTTCGTCAGCGCCGCCGTCAGCGTCGTCTTGCCGTGGTCCACGTGACCAATCGTGCCCACGTTCACGTGCGGCTTGGTGCGTTCGAATTTACCCTTTGCCATGGCTGCTTCTTCTCGAGTAGATCGTTAATGAACTTGCTAATGGTGGTGCTCACGAATGGAATCGAACCATCGACCTCCTCCTTACCAAGGAGGTGCTCTACCGACTGAGCTACGTGAGCGTAAAACTTTCTTGCTGTTCCGGTTACTGGCGCTTCGGTGTTCAGTGGAGCGGGAGACGGGAATCGAACCCGCACCATCAGCTTGGAAGGCTGAGGTTCTACCGTTGAACTACTCCCGCGCCGGGAGACAACCACAACACACAACATGAATTTTGGTGGAGGGAGGTGGATTCGAACCACCGAAGGCGTGAGCCAGCAGATTTACAGTCTGCCCCCGTTGGCCGCTTGGGTATCCCTCCGGATCACCGGATCGACCCGACCGGCGCGGTCAAATCAAACCAGGGTGAAACAGCCAGAGATTTTGGCCTGAACCGGCGCGCCTGTCAACGCGCAGATGCCAACATTTTTCAGACGTTGAACCGGAAGTGCAGCACGTCGCCTTCCTGGACCCGATATTCCTTGCCTTCCAGACGCAGGCGGCCAGCATCGCGCGCGCCGGATTCGCCCTTGTATTTGATGAAGTCGTCAAAGGAAATGGTTTCGGCGCGGATGAAGCCTTTCTCAAAATCGGTGTGAATGACTGCCGCCGCCTGGGGAGCCGTGGAGCCGGCCTTGACCGTCCAGGCACGCACTTCTTTCACCCCGGCTGTGAAGTAGGTCTGCAATCCCAAAAGCTTGTAGGCCGCGCGTATGACCCGGTTCAACCCTGGCTCTTCCAGACCCAGATCGGCCAGGAAGGTGTCGCGATCCTCTTCATCCAGCTGGGCCAGCTCTTCCTCGATGGCAGCCGAAACCGGCACCACCTCTGCCCCTTCCGCAATGGCGCGCGCCCGAACGAGATCCAGATGCGGGTTGTTTTCGAATCCGTCTTCCAGCACGTTGGCCACATACATGACCGGCTTCAGAGTCAGCAGGAACAGATCACGTACCAGCGCCTTTTCTTCCTCATCCAGCCCCAGCGCGCGACCCGGCTTGCCATCACTCAGCCCCGCATGCAGCTTCTGCAGCACTGGCTTGCGCGCGATGGCATCCTTTTCGCCGGCCTTGGCTGAGCGTTCGGCGCGGTTCAATGCCTTTTCAACGCTATCCAGGTCCGCCAGCGCCAGCTCGGTGTCGATAGTCTCGATATCCGAAAGAGGATCCACCTTGCCGGCCACGTGCACGATGTCGCCATGCTCGAAACAGCGCACCACATGCGTGATGGCATCCACCTCACGGATGTGAGCCAGGAATTTGTTACCCAGGCCTTCGCCACTGGCCGCGCCCGCCACCAGCCCGGCGATGTCGACGAACTCGACCGCGGTCGGCAACACTTTCTGCGGTTTGACGATTTCGGCCAGCTGGTTCAAGCGGAGGTCCGGCACCGGCACAACACCGACGTTTGGCTCGATGGTGCAGAACGGGAAGTTGGCCGCCGCGATGCCCGCCTTGGTCAGCGCGTTGAACAGGGTCGACTTACCCACATTGGGCAGACCGACGATGCCGCATTTGATACCCATGGATTAAAGCCGCCAATGGTGAAGAGTGAAAGGTAAAGAAAAGCGCGCGTCGCCACTCTTTACCATTGACTCTTAGCAGGCGGCGCTCGCCGCCGGTTTTACTACTTGCTCGTATGCAACCGCTTCATCGCCTCGTTGAAATCTCCCGCCACTGCCAGGGGCAGCACATCAATGGCGTCGTCGATGGCGTGACCTATCAGGCTCTCATCCTCTTTGCCGGGCTTGCCCAGCACCCAACTGGTCACCCTGTCTTTGTGGCCGGGATGGCCGATACCGATGCGCAGCCGGTGGAACTTGCCGTGTCCTAATAGCTGGATGGTGTCACGCAAGCCGTTTTGGCCTCCATGGCCGCCATCGAACTTCAGCCGCGCCGTACCGGGAGCCAGATCGAGCTCGTCGTGCGCCAGCAACGCCTCTTCCGGATCGATTTTCCAGTAACGCAGCGCCGCAGTGACCGACTTGCCGCTGAGGTTCATGTAGGTGGCCGGCTTGAGCAGCCATATCGGCTGTCCTGCAACGACTACCCGGGCCGTTTCGCCGAACAGCTTGCTTTCCAGGCCAAATCGCTCGCCCTGCCGCTCCGCCAGGGTATCGACAAAACGGAACCCGGCGTTATGCCGGGTTCGCGCGTGTTCGGGACCGGGATTACCCAGCCCGACGATGAGACGTATGCCTGCCATCGCAAAGCCCCGCGAGGATGCGCTCGCCTTAGCAGCGAGCGCATCGCGGCAGGATTACTTCTCGTCCTTCTTCGCCTTGGCAGCCGGAACGTCAGCCGTCGGGGCTTCGGGCGTTTCGGCTTCTTCGACACGGCCGTGCTTGGCGATCACCACCGCCACGTCGTGCTCCTTGCCCAGCTTCAACTCAGGCAATTCGACGCCAGCCGGCAGCTTGATATCGGACAAGTGGACCACGTCGCCCACCGACAACGCGGACAGATCGACTTCGATGAACTCCGGCAGATCCTTCGGCAGGCAGCTCACGTGCAGTTCGTTCAGTTCGTGGGTTACCACGACTTCAGCGGACTTGCCGGCCGGCGACTTGTCTTCATTGATGAAGTGCAACGGCACCGTGGCGCGCAGCAGCTCGTTTTCGTTCACGCGCTGGAAGTCCATGTGCATGATCTGCTGCTTGAACGGGTGGCGCTGCAAATCGCGCAGCAGCACTTTCTGGATGTCGCCATTGAGGCTCAGGTCCAGGATGGACGAATAGAACCAGTCGTTCTGGCTCGCGAGCCAGACTTCATTGTGGTTCAGCTGGATGCTGACCGGTTTGAGATCGCCACCGTAAACGATGGCGGGCACGTGGCCAGCGTGACGCAGGCGGCGGCTCGCACCCTTACCTTCGTCTTCGCGGCGTTGCACCTTGATTTCATGTGTGGTTGCCATTTTCTTACTACCTTCAGTTGAATGAACCGTCTCGCGACGGTTTTGGAGACTCTTCCGCGACCAGAAGAGCCATTGAAAAAGCCGGGAATGGAGAATTGGGAATAGAGAATGGGAAAAATCAGGAGCACGTCCCTGCGCTCTTACGATTCCCTATTCCCGATTTCCTATTCCCGGCCTCTTAGTCCACGTACAACGAACTCACCGACTCGCCAAAGGCGATGCGGCGGATCGTTTCTGCCAGCAATTCGGCCACGCTGAGTTGGCGAATCCTGCTGCAACCTTTCGCTTCCGGCGAAAGCGGGATGGTGTCGGTGACGACCAGCTCGTCCAGCACCGATTTGTTCAAATTGTCCACTGCCGGGCCGGAGAGCACAGGGTGTGTGCAGTAGGCCGCCACCTTCTTCGCGCCCCGCGCCTTCAGCGCGGCGGCCGCGGCGCACAGCGTACCCGCGGTGTCGACGATGTCATCGACCAGCACGCAATCCTTGCCTTCCACGTCGCCGATGATGTTCATCACCGTTGCCACGTTGGCGCGCGGACGGCGCTTGTCGATGATCGCCAGGTCGGCGTCGTCCAGTCGCTTGGCCACCGCACGTGCACGCACCACACCACCCACGTCCGGCGACACCACGATCAGGTTGTCGGTGCCGTAGGCGCGCCAGATGTCGGCCAGCAGCAGCGGTGACGCATAAACATTGTCGACCGGAATATCGAAGAATCCCTGAATCTGGTCAGCGTGCAGGTCCACCGTCAGCACACGGTCGGTACCGACCGCACTGAACATCTTGGCCGCTACCTTCGCGGTGATCGGCACGCGCGAGGAACGCAGGCGGCGATCTTGGCGCGAGTAGCCGAAATACGGCACCACCGCGGTGACACTGGCGGCCGATGCGCGCTTCAGTGCGTCGATCAGCACCAGCAGCTCCATCAGGTTTTCCGCGCTGGGTGCGCAGGTCGGCTGAATGACGAACACTTCCTGCCGGCGCACGTTTTCTTCGATTTCCACCTGCACTTCGCCGTCGGAGAAGCGAGACACCAGCGCCTTGCCGGCGCGCACGCCCAACTCACGGCAGATACTGGCCGCGAGCGGCTTGTTGGCGTTGCCGGTGAAGACAAGCAGGTTACGATCATCTTGCATCTTGTCTCTCACCGCTGATGGCTACCGAAGTCGGGCTTAGTCCCGCACACGAATGCGCGGGTCTGGCGCAGAGAAACCTGCAGTTATGGCTGGGGCGGTAGGATTCGAACCTACGAAATGCCGGGATCAAAACCCGGTGCCTTAGGCCTCTTGGCGACGCCCCAGTGTGTTTTTTTTAAAGCTAGGTGTTTTTCAAACTAATTTCGCCAGGGACTTGTGCAACGGCGAACGCGTCACGCCTTCCGCAACCCAGGCGTGCAAACCGTCAGGTAGCTCCCGCAGCGCAGCCTCGGCAGAGGCGCGATCAGCGAATTCCACGAAGCAGCCGCTGCCGGAACCGGTCAGACGAGGTGAGCCAATACGCGACAATGCCGAAAACACAGCCTCTACGGCTGGTTCGCGGCGGCGCAGCACCGGCTCGAACGCATTGTCGAGCAAGTTTCCCGAAACGAAGTCGCGTATTTTCGCGGGTGCAGCATTGCGCGTCAAATCCTCTGATCGAAAAAGATCGCCCGTGGGGACATGAACACCCGGATCGACCACCACATACCAGGCGGACGGCAGCGAAATCGGGGTCAATTTCTCCCCTACTCCCTCGGCCCAGGCATTCTCACCTTGTACGAAGACCGGCACGTCGGCACCCAGCGCCAAACCAAGCTTCGCCAAGCGATCCAACGGCCAATTCACCCGCCATAGTTGATTTAGCACCACCAGGACGGTCGCCGCATCGGAGGATCCGCCACCAAAGCCGCCGCCTGCCGGAATCCTTTTTTCGACGGAGATGTCTGCCCCTTGCTCGACGTTGGCTTCCGTTTGAAGCAGAACGGCTGCCCGCACCATCAGATCGTCAGCTTCGGCCACGCCAGCGGCGGATTCGCCCACCCGCTTGATCAAGCGATCGTCGCGAACGCGCAAATGCACGGTGTCGCCCCAATGCAGCAACCGGAATACGGTCTGCAGCTCGTGATAACCGTCGGTGCGCCGGCCAATTATGTTCAGGAACAGGTTCAGCTTGGCGGGGGCGGGCCAAGCCGACCACCCTGCCGATACATCGAAGTCGTTCATGGGGCGCCGAAATCCCAACGATCCACGATCAAGCGCACCTTGGCGCCCTCGCGCACGGCGACGATCTGGCGCGGCAGCGCGGGATGGTCACCCTGCGGTTCGAACCAGAGCGCGTAATCGATCCGCCAGCCTGACTCCTGCACGCTGCGCAACCGGCCATCCGGCGCGAAGTCGATCTGCTCGGCCGTCGCGCCGGGACCCGACATGCCTTGCGCCCAGCGGGTCAGTGCCTGGATCGGAATTTCCCAGCCGGTGGCTTCGCGCAGCAGTTGCTCGGCATCCTCGCCCTCGCGGGTGCCGCCTTCCAGGCCTTCCAGCCGGCCGGCCTTGCTGCGCGTATCGCCAATCAACCGCCAACTTTGACGGGTAACCGGCGCGCTCAACGACACCTCGTAGCGGTCACCGTCCTGACGCCAATCGATCCGGCCGTTGCCACCCTTTCCATTGTTGTTGATCGCCACCCGGCCTTCGAAAGCCCAGTTGTCGTGGGTACGCAGCCAGCTTTCGCGAATAGCCTGCTGGGCTTGCGCCGCTGCCACGGCCTCGGGATCGGTCAGCTTCGCCGGCGTTTCCATCCGCGGTCCGCGGCTCACACAAGCCGCCAGCGAAACCACCATCACACCCAGGCAGAGTCCCCGGCCCGTCCTCATACACGACCTCATGCGCCGGTTTTCTCCAAGGCCCGCAACAGCGCGCGATTTTCGGGATCCAGCTTGCGCGCTTCATCGAAGTACTTGCGCGCTTCCTCCTTCTGGCCGGTGACCCACAGCACTTCGGCGATATGCGACGCGATTTCCGGATCTTTTTGCAGCGTGAACGCCCGGCGCAATTCGACCAGGGCCTCCTTGTTGCGCCCCAGCCGATAGAGCACCCAGCCGTAGCTGTCGATGATGGCGGCATCCTCTGGAGCGGCCGTGCGGGCGCGGTCGATCAGCTCCAACGCTTCCTGATAGCGATTGGTACGGTCGGCCAGCGTGTAGCCCAACGCGTTGAGTGCGGCCACGTTTTCAGGATCGATCACCAGTATCTTGCGGAAATCCGCCTCGGCGCGGTCGATACGGTCCCGACGTTCCCACGCCAACCCGCGCGAGTACAGCAGCCCCAGATCGTCCGGATAAGCCGCCAGGCCACGCGCGAATACGTCCAGTTCGCCGGTGTCGTCTTCGTTCTTTTGCCGCAGCTCGGCCTCTATCAAATAGGCGTCGCGGCGGGCTTCGTCTTCCACAGTCGCATCGCCTTGTAGGCGTCGCGCCTCGGCGAAGGCTTCATCCTTGCGCCCCAACTCATACAGTGTGCTGGCGATGCGTAATCTGGCTTCGGTGCGCTGATCGCCGGTGGGCACGCTGCGATACCAGGTCAGCGCTTCTTCGTTGCGCTTCAGGAACTCGGCAATCTTGCCCAACAGCAAGCGGCGGTCCGGACTATAGCGATCACTGCCCGAAGCCTCGTCGGAATCGCGCCGCAGCTCCTCGTAAAGCTTATTCAGCGCCTCTTTGTTGTCGCCTTTGGCCAGCAAGGAGGCACGCAGACTGTAGGTCAGCGTGTCCTGCGACCCTTGCGCCAATGCATTGGAGGCGGCGACCACATCCCCCAGCCGGTCGTATTCTTCGGCCAGATTCAGCCGCACCGTGTTGTTGGAAGCCGCCGTTGGCAGCAGCCCATCCAGGACTTCGCGGGCTTCATCCTGCTTGTCGACCTGCCGCAACTGGCGGGCATGCAACAGCGCCACCAGCGGCTCTTCGGGAAACCGCTGCACCACGTCGCCGACGATGCGCTCGGAAAGTTTCGGCTGATCCAACTGCTGTGCCAGCCCGGCGAACGCCAGCCACGCCTGCAGCTTGTCGGGGATAGCCTTGTCGTCGACCAGTTCGTCCAGCAAACGGGCGGACAACTTGGGGTCCTTGCCGCCGCTACCCAGCGCGGTCAGCGCGTAGCGCCAGCCCAGGTCATCGGGCTCCTTCATCAATGCCCCCAGCTCGCGACGGGCGGTGCGAGCATCGCCCTCACGCAAGGCCAGCGTGGCTTCGGCACCGCGCATGGCCATCGACTTGGGCGCGCGTTGCCGCCATAACTTGAGCGCTTCGGCGGCGCGGCTGTCCTCATTGGCCAGCAAGGCGATGCGCGTGGCTCGCTCAGCCAGCCCGGCGTCGTCGTCCTGCTGAAGGGCAGCTTCCAGATACCAGCGCGATGCTTCCGGCAGCTGGCCGGCCTGCAGGGCGAACTCTCCCGCCATGACCGCGGCGAGCGAATCATCGGCAGGGGCCGGCTTTTTGGCCGCCTGCGCGGGCTGGATCAGTGCCAGCGCGAGCAGCGCGGCAACGGTGATACGAATCATTGCGGGCATAAGCATCATACGGGCCGTAAAATAGCGGCCCTCACCAGCCAGCAGCTTAGCGCAAGCACCTGAACGATGACGTTGTGGGTTCTCGGACTCAACCACCAGACCGCGCCGGTCGAAATGCGCGAACGCCTTGCGTTCGACCCGGCGTCGCTGCCTGGTGCGCTGAATTCGGTGCGCGCGCTGCCGCGGGTGACCGAAGCGGCGCTGCTTTCCACCTGCAATCGCACCGAGCTGTACGCGGTAGCCGAGGACGGCGACGAGTTGGCGAACTGGCTGGCAACCCACGCCGACGGGCTGCATGGATATCTGTATCGCCATGCCGATGCCGACGCGGTGCGCCATCTGTTCCGCGTCGCGACAGGCCTGGATTCCATGGTCCTGGGCGAACCGCAGATCCTGGGGCAGGTAAAGGATGCCTGGGCCATGGCGCGCGAACACGGCGCACTGGGCAGCCGCCTGGACCGGTTGTTCCAGCAGACCTTCGCCGTCGCCAAGCGCGCCCGCACCGACACCCGCGTCGGCGCCAACCCGGTTTCGGTCGCCTCCACTGCGGTGCGACTGGCGCAGAACTCCTTTGCCCGGCTCAGCGAATCCACCGTGCTGCTGGTCGGCGCAGGCGAAACCATCGAACTGGCCGCCAAGCACCTGAGCGAAGGCCGGGTGCAGCGATTGCTGATCGCCAACCGCACCTTGGCGCACGCGCAGGAACTGGCGACTCGCCACGGCGGTTATGCGCTGCCGTTGTCCGAGCTGGATCGCCATCTGGCCGAAGCCGACGTGGTGTTTTCCGCTACCGCCAGCCGCGAACCGGTGTTGACGCGCGCGCAAGTCAGCCACGCGTTGTCGCAGCGCAAGCACAAACCGATGCTGCTGTTCGATCTGGCGGTCCCGCGCGATATCGAACCGAGCGTGGCGCAATTGGCCGACGCCTACCTGTACACCGTCGATGATCTGGAACGGGCGGTGGAAGACAACCGTCGCAGTCGCCGCGAAGCCGCCGAAGCCGCCGAAGTCATCATCGATCTGCAAGTGCAGCGCTACATCGAAAGCCTGCATGCCGGTGCACGCCAAGAGCCACTGAAGCGACTGCGCGCGCTGGGCGATGCCACTCGCGATGACGTGCTGGCGAAGGCCCGGCAACAACTGGCCAACGGCCGCCATGCGGATGAAGTGTTGGACTTCCTGGCGCATACGCTGACCAACCGACTGCTGCACCCGCCCACCGCTGCCTTGCGCGATGCGGCCTTGCGTGGCGACGCCGAACTGACCCGCGCCGCCGACCGCCTGTTCCCGGCGCAGCCACCCTACTCCCACCTCAAGAAAGACGATGACGCCGACGCTGCGCCGTAAACTCGAAGCGCTGGCCGAACGCCGCGAAGAACTCGAACGCCTGCTTGCCGATCCCGGTGCGTTGAGCGACAACGACCGTTTCCGCAACTACTCTCGCGAGTTCGCGCAGCTGGAGCCCGTGGTCACCGCACTAGCCGAAGAAACCAAGGCCAAGCGCGACCTGGCCGCGGCCGAAGCGATGCGCAATGATCCCGAACTGAGCGAACTGGCTGAAGAAGAAATCGAGCTTGCACGCAAGCGGCTGGCGCAATTGGAAGACGAGCTTTCGCTGCTGCTGGTGCCGAAGGATTCCCGCGACGACGCCAACCTGTTCCTGGAAGTGCGCGCGGGTACGGGCGGCGATGAAGCGGCGATCTTCGCCGGCGACCTGTTCCGCATGTACGCGCGTTACGCCGAGCGCCAGGGCTGGAAGGTGGAGATCGAATCGGACAGCCCCGGCGAACACGGCGGCTACAAGGAAATCGTGGCCAAGATCACCGGGCGTGGCGCGTTCTCCAAACTGAAATTCGAATCCGGCACCCACCGCGTGCAACGCGTACCGGAAACCGAATCACAAGGGCGCATCCACACCTCCGCCGCCACTGTCGCCATCATTCCGGAAGACGAAGCAGTGGATGAGATCGTGATCAATCCGGCCGACTTGCGAGTGGATACCTTCCGCTCCTCCGGCGCCGGCGGCCAGCACGTGAACAAAACCGACTCGGCCATCCGCATCACCCACCTGCCCACGGGTACGGTGGTGGAGTGCCAGACCGAGCGATCGCAGCATGCCAACCGCGACAAGGCCATGAAGCGACTGAAGGCGCAGTTGCTGGACGCCGAACGCAGCAAGCAGTTGGCGGCGCAGGCCGAGTCGCGCAAGTTGCAGGTGGGTAGCGGCGACCGCAGTCAGCGCATCCGCACGTATAACTATCCGCAGGGCCGGATCACCGACCACCGTGTGGAAGGTTTGACGCTGTACGATCTGCCTAATGTTTTGCAAGGTGACCTGGACTCGCTGGTGGATCGACTGACCCGTGAATACCAGGCTGACGAGTTGGCACGCCTGACGGAGGCCGCATGATGGATGTTCGACGCGCAACCATCGAAGACGTAGACGCCATCGCTCCGTTGTTCGACCTGTACCGGACGTTCTATGAGCAGCCAAGCGATCCGGCATTGGCGCGCCGCTTCATCAGCGAACGTTTGCAGCAAGATGAGTCCGTCATTTTCCTGGCGGAAGCGGCCGGCAAGGCATTGGGCTTCACCCAGTTGTTCCCATCGTTTTCATCGGTGGGCGCCACGCGCGTCTGGGTACTCAACGATCTCTACGTCGATGCCGCTGCACGGCGGCAAGGTGTAGCGCAGACGTTACTACAGGCCGCCACTGAGTTCGCCCGTGCTGACGGTGCGCGCCGGCTGGAACTTGAAACGGACCACAGCAACGATTCCGCGCAGACGCTTTACCGCCGTCTGGGTTGGGAGCTGTACGAAGGCACGCTGCGCTTCCGGCTATCGCTGAATCCGTGAGCGAGGTCGTGGCCGATCCGCAGCTGCTACGCCTGCGGCAGACGGTGCACGGCAACCCACAGGATTTCATCGCCTGGGTCATGCTGTCAGAAGCCGAACTCGATCATGGCGATGTCGATGCTGGACTCCGCGCCGCGGCACGTGCGCTGACACTTCGCCCCCACCACCCTGAAGCCCTGGCGCGATTAGGCCGAGCGTATTGGATGCAGGGCCAGCATGCGCAGGCGGTCGAGGCGCTGCGGCAAGCGGCGACGCAGGTGCCGCAGCATCCCGGCATCGCCCTGTGGCTGGGCCATGCGCTGGAAGATGCCGGCGAAGCCGAAGCGGCCGCACAAGCCTACGAAAACGCGTATCGGCTGATGCCGAGCGAGCCGTCGATAGCGGCGCATCTGTTGAATTGGCGACGCAAGTTATGCGATTGGCGCGAACTGGAGACGCTCTCCAACCAGGTCCGCCGTGCAGTGCGCGAGGGACGTGCCGCTGTCGAGCCTTTCGCCTTCCTCAGCGAAGACGCTCCGCCCGCCGAACAGCTGGCGTGCGCACGCTTGCGCGCAGCCGAAATCGCCCGACGGATCCGGCCGATGCCAGCGGTTTCGGAAATGGCATCGACACGCGATCGCAGCACGCTGCGACTGGGTTTTCTGTCCAACGGCTTCGGTGCGCATCCCACTGGCCTGCTAACGGCGGCATTCTTCGAAGCACTGTCTTCTCATTCCGAGGCCGAAGCGCATCTGTTCGCACTCACTCGCGATGACGGCAGCATCATTCGCCAACGGCTGCGAACAGCGACCCGGCTGCACGAAGCCGCCGGACAGCCGCATGCGCGCATCGCCCATGCCATTCGCGAACAGAATATCGATGTGCTGTTCGACTTGCGTGGCTGGGGCGGTGGCGGCGCACCGGAAGTGCTGGCAATGCGACCGGCACCGGTACAGGTCAACTGGCTGGCTTATCCGGGCACGTCCGGTGCGCCCTGGTTGGACTACGTGTTGGCCGATCGCTTTGTTCTGCCCGAAGTACTCACGCCCCACTACACCGAACGGGTGAAATGGTTGCCGGGCTGTTTCCAGCCGTCGGACACCCAGCGTGCGATTCCACCCGCACCTTCGCGCGCCGAATGCGGACTGCCGGAGCGGACGGAAGCCGGTGGCGTGGTCTATTGCTGTTTCAACAATAGCTACAAGCTCAATCCCACCAGCTTCGCTCGGATGATGGCGGTGCTAGGCGGCGTACCGGGCAGTGTTTTGTGGCTGCTGTCGGGGCCGGGCCGGGCGGATGATCGTCTGCGGGAAGCGGCGCGCGATTCGGGCATCGATCCCGCGCGGCTGGTCTTCATGGGCAAGCTTCCGCACGCCGAGTATCTGGCGCGGTATCAGCATGCCGATCTATTCCTGGACACGCATCCCTACAACGCGCACACGACCGCGTCCGATGCGTTGTGGGCAGGTTGTCCGGTGCTGACTTGCCCCGGCGAAACCTTCGCTTCGCGCGTGGCAGGCAGCCTGAATCACCATCTGGGAATGGAAGCGCTGAATGCGCCCGACGAGCAGAGCTTCATCGCGCGTGCGATCCGGCTAGGCAACGACCCGGCCGCTTTGGCGGTGTTGCGAGAAGAACTGGCAGCATGCCGCGAAAGGCGGAACGGTTTGTTCGACATGGCAGCGTTTGCACGGAGTTTCGTTTTGGCCGCGCGAGAAATGCATGCGAGTATGCGGCGCTGACGTTGCGCCGGTCAACGCCAGCCGGCGTCGCGTGCAGCACGCTCGCCTTCGGCGTCCAGCGGCTCTCCCTGCATTCGCGCATCCACTTGGTCCAATAGCGCGGACGGTAAACCACTGGATGCCGTTCGCATTTCTCCGGCAGATGCGAGTTGCGTTTCCATCAGCGTCGGCACCTGCCAGCCTCGCGGCCCACGGCAGGCCATGCCGGCCAGTGCGTGCGGCTGGGTAGTGGTGAAGGTACGGCAGTATTCGCCATTGCTGGCCTTGAAGCTCAGACCGATGGTGGTGGCACCGGCGGCGGGTGCGCTCGCCAACTGCGTATCCAGTGCCTTCGCCAGTTCGCCGCTGGCCAACAACACGCCGTCGGGGCCGCTCTCCCATGTGCGGGAGCCGAGATCCGGCAGCATCCGCCCGAACAACACGCCGACCAGAATGCCGGCTGCCATTGCGCCCCAATAGCGCCAAGTTCCGCGACGGCGCGTGTGAGCACTCATCGCTACTTGCGGCTGCGCCGTTTCGCCACGCGCGGCGGCGACAAGCCGTTCTGGCACCGGCTCTTCCGCTATGCGGCCGAATGCCGACTGTAGGCGCTGGCGCAATGCACGCTCGCGCGCTACCGCGGCCGCCAGCTCCGGATCATCCACCAACGCTGCCTCGACGCGTGCGGCGGCGGCCGGATCCAGTTCGCCGTCGACATACGCCATCAAGGTTTCTTCCGCGATTTTCATGTATCCACCTCGGCGTTGTCGCCCAACATTCGTTTCAATGCTTCCCGGCCGCGCGCCAACCGGCTGGTCAATGTTCCCATCGGAATGTCCAGCGCCGATGCCGCCTCCTTGTAGGCCAAACCTTCAATCAGTACCAACGCCACGGCGCTACGCTGCTCTTCGGGGAGCTTCGCCATGGCCGCCTCCACCGACATCCGGATGAATTGCGCATCGATGGACGATTCGCCTACATTCGCACCGGCGTCGTCCGGTGCGAACAAATGTCGAACGCGGCCGCGCGAACGCACTTCATCGATCCAGGCGTTACGAACGATGCCGTACAGCCACGCATCCAGACGCATGTCGCTTCGCCATTGCGAAGCCCGCGCCAGCGCACGCTCCACCGCCGTCTGCACCAGATCGTCCGCGTCCTGCGGATTCCCGGCCAGCGCACGCGCGAACCGCCGCAAGCGCGGCAGCAATTCGCACAAGCCATCCTTTACCCGCTGATCGGAATCGAGCATCTTTCAACCTAGTACGAACGGCAAGGGCGTTTTAATCCGGTGGATTTGCCGACATTGGCGCCGCAGCAAGCCCGCATTCATCGCGATGCTAGCATCGTCGGCAGCTGTCTCGTGCCAACGCGCTACGCCCATGAATGCTTGGATCCGGCCCCTGATATCGACGTTATCGTTGGCGTTGCTCATTGCCGCGCCCGCCGGAGCCCAGCTGGCATTGCCCGCGGTGCCGACACTGCCAACGGACCTGCCGCAGCACACACTCGATTCCGTGCAAGGTTCGGTGAATTCGGTAGGCCACGAGCTTGCCGGCTTGCGCGAACTCCAGATTCGCGCATTGCTGCGTGAACACCCCGGACGCATCGACGCCGATCCACAAGGCGCGCCCGTAGTCCGTAGCGAAGTCGTGGCGATCGATCCTTCACCGCTTTCGCTGGAACGCGCACTCGCAGCGGGATTCACGATCGTCCAGGAACGAACGCTTGATGGTCTGGATATCCGTCTCGTCGTCCTGCGCGCACCCACTGACGAACGCACACGACGCGCGTTGGCCCGTTTGCGCCAGCTGGATCCCGACGGTCAGTACGACTTCAATCATCTGTACACCGGATCAGCCGCGCAGTCATCGTCGCCTTCTTCTCCTTCCACGATGCACAAGACACACGGAAATAGCGGGAATTGGCGCGTGGGCTTGATCGATACCGGCGTGGACCGCGCGCACCCGGCGCTGGCAGGTGCCGAGATCCGCACCTGGAGCTGCGGTGGCGTTTCGCAACCGGATCGCCACGGAACCGCCGTCGCCTCGTTGCTGGTTGGCACCGGGAAAAACAGCGCACCCGCTCACGCCACGTTGTTCGCCGCCGACATCTATTGTGGTCAGCCGGCGGGCGGCACCGTGGTCGCACTGGCAGAAGCACTTGGTTGGCTGGCACGCGAACGGGTACCGGTAATCAACGTCAGCCTTGTCGGTCCGCCAAACGCGTTGTTGGAAAAAGTCGTCCGTTCGTCGATCCAGCGTGGCTACGTCATCGTGGCGGCTGTTGGCAACGATGGCCCCGCCGCGCCGCCGCTGTATCCGGCGTCCTATCCGGATGTCATCGGGGTCACTGCGGTGGATGCGCGCCATCGCGTGCTGCCGGAAGCCGGGCGCGGCACGCAGGTGGATTTCGCCGCACTTGGTGTCGGCTTGAATGCCGCGGCACCGGGTGGAAAGTGGGAATCCGTACGCGGGACCTCCTATGCCGCACCGTTGGTGGCCCGTGCGGCTGCCGAGGCGGTAGCCGAGCCGCAACCGGGACTCTCCCTACGCATCCAGCAGCTACTGGCAACCGAAGCGGTCGATCTGGGCAGGCGCGGTAGCGATACGACCTACGGCCATGGCTTGCTGGACGATAAGTCCAGGCCGGTTCCGGCGTCCGCAAATGAACGCCCGGCAACACGAGTCATCGGCACGGAATAATCGGATACACCGGTTCGTAATTGCCTATGAGCACCGCAGATGGTCTGTGGTCGATTCGGAGGCAGAACATGAACAAGAAAACCCTACTGACCCTTGGCGCGAGTGCCGCGCTGTCATTGCTCACGCTTCCTGCAAGTGCCCAATTGCTTGGCGGTGGCGCCACAGGTGGCATTGGTGGCCAGATCACTGGCGGCGTCGGCGGCGGCCTGCTGGGCCCACAGACGGACCCGGTGGGTGGAACGCTCCGCGGCGCATCGCGCATGAGCGAACGTGGCATCGAACGCACAGAACGCCTGACGCGCCGTGCGGAAGAACGCGCCCGCAAGGCGGCGGAACGCGCAGGAAATGCGGCTGATCCACGTGCGGCGTTGGAACTCGCCGGCCAGGGCACCGGCTCGGCACAGGCCGGAACGGCTGCTGGCGCCCTGGACGCTGCCGGAAGCGCGGCTGGAAGTGTGGGCGCAGCGACGCGGCAGGGGAATGCGGCCGCTTCAGCCGCCGGCGAAGCGATCGGCCAGGGACAAGCCCAGTTGTCGCCGCGGAACGGTAGCGGCTCTTCCGAGAATCAGGCCACAGATGCGCTAGGTGCTGTTTCTTCGGCGGCATCCAACACCACGCAGCGAGCCGCGTCGGGACGGCTGACCTCGCAGGGTGATGCCGCGGGCAATGCAAGCGGTGGCGCAACCACCAACGCGGAACAGGACAGCGGCACTGGGCTTTTTGAAAGCTCCGCGTCCGCTTCCGGCGAGGGCAGTGCCACATCGCAGCGTAAGACGGATGAGGGCAAGCAACGCATCGACGCCAGCCAATCGGCCCGCGGCAACGCCGGCGCATCCGCCTCACGCAAGGATCGCAGCGTTTCGGCGAATGCAGGGCTGGACGCCAACGCCGGTGCATCCAAGGAAGATGATCGGTAATGGAAATCCGGCGCCTCCCCACAAGGGAGGCGCCCCCAAATTCTCGTAGAGCGGAGCTTGCTCCGCTGCTCTTCTGTCGGTGAGATTAGAAAGCAGCGGAGCAAGCTCCGCTCTACGAAGCGCTTTGAAGCGGCTATTCGCTATCACCTGCCGTTGCGACGGCCCTATTGCCACTGACTCGGAGCTATCGCGAGGCGCAGCTCCGCTCTACGAAGCGCTTTGAAGCGGCTATTCGTTATCACCTGCCGTTGCGACGGCCCCATTGCCACTGACTCGGAGCTATCGCGAGGCGCAGCTCCGCTCTACGTGAAACGGAAAGCGGAATACATCAATAACGATTGAAAGGCCGGCACACTTGCCTATAGGCTGGCCGCATGAGCCATTCCTCTGCCTTGATTCCCCTGAGCCTCTGCGTTTTGACTGTGTCCGATACCCGGACGCTGCAGGAAGACCGTTCCGGCGATTATCTGGTTGAAGCGTTGACGGGAGCCGGGCATCGGCTGGCCGGGCGCGCATTGCTTCCGGATGATCGCTACCGGATGCGCGCGCAGGTCTCGCAGTGGATCGCCGATCCCGAAGTGGATGGCATTCTGGTCACCGGCGGTACCGGCTTCACCGGCCGCGATTCCACGCCGGAGGCCGTGCGGCCGTTGCTCGACAAGGAAATGCCCGGCTTCGGCGAACTATTCCGGCAAATCAGCTTCGAAGAGATCGGTACCTCTTCGCTGCAATCGCGGGCTTTCGCGGGCTTGGCCAATCAGACGTTCGTGTTCTGCCTGCCCGGCTCGACGTCGGCCTGCCGCACCGGCTGGGAAAAGATCATCCGCGCTCAGCTCGATGCACGCACGCAGCCCTGCAATCTGGCTACCTTGCGCCCACGCTTGAAGGAGTAAAGGAATGTCGCCGCCGCTGGATACCACGTTGCGCTTGCTGGCCAAGGCCAGTGGGCTGACCGCCGCGGACCTCGCCGCCGCCATCCCGCGTGCAGGCGCGGCCACGGTCAAAGCCTGGATGAGCGGCGACAAGCTGCCCGGCAAAGACCAATTGAATGCATTGGCGCGTACCCTCGGGGTCCCGGCCGGCGCATTGTTGTCCGAACTCGCTTCGACGCTGGACCCGGCGCGGACGCGCGGCGAACATGACCTGCTGGCCGCATATCGCGCACTCAACACCCGCCAGCAAGGCGCGCTGCTGGAAGTTGCCCGCGGCATGGCGGGGCATTCCAAGCGCAAGCGCTGATCCGGAGAGGCCCGGGCCATCAATGGCCAGCAACGGACTTCGACAATAACCGTAGCGCCCTCGCCTGCACCACCCGATTCTTTCAGAAAAGGAAGTGGCATGAAGAAGCTCAAGCGCAAGGAATACGAAGCACTGCTGGAACCCATGCAACTCGAGTTGGCGGCGATGGCGCGCTGGGTCCAGCATGCGGGCAGCCGGATCGTGGTGCTGATGGAAGGGCGCGATACCGCGGGAAAAGGCGGTGCTATCGGGGCCATCGCCGAGCATCTGAACCCGCGACAGTGCCGGGTAGTGGCACTGCCAAAACCCAGCGAGCGCGAATGCGCGCAGTGGTATCTGCAGCGCTATGTCTCCCACTTGCCTGCGGCGGGCGAGATCGCGTTGTTCGACCGTAGTTGGTACAACCGCGCCGGCGTGGAAAAGGTGATGGGCTACTGCACCGACGCGCAATACCGCAAATTCCTGCAGCAAACGCCAGTGTTCGAGAAAGCGCTTATCGACGAAGGCATCCTGCTATTCAAGTATTGGCTGGCGGTAGATCAGGCTCGCCAGGAAGAGCGTTTCGCCGAACGCGCGGGAGAGCCGCTGAAGAGTTGGAAACTGTCGCCCATAGATCTCAAGGCACGCGAAAAATACGGTGAGTACACCGAAGCGCGCGAAGCCATGCTCAAAGCCACTCATACCAAACACGCGCCGTGGACGCTGGTCGATTTCAACGATCAGCGCCTGGGCCGCCTGACCTTGATTCGGGACCTGCTGGATCGCCTGCCCGAAACCGACGTGCCGCCGGCGCCCGTAGACCTGCCGCCGCTGAAAGGCAAACCGCTGAAAGAGAAATACGGCGTGGTCAAACCATTGCCGCCTTTCAAAGCAAGCACGTAGGGCGGGTCTCGACCCGCCATCGCCATACCCAAGCAACAGCGGCAACAACGAAATCACCTCCCCAGCTACGAGCAGCCGCCATATCACCGAGTGTTTTGAGCCGGCTTCGATAGCTGTCGTCGCGAACTCAAGCATGGCAATGATGGGTCAAGACCCATCCTATGTAAGAGCCGCGAATGTCATGACAAGACATCTTCCTGTCTTGTGAACACCGCTGGCTGACCAGCGCATGGCGGCAACTCCTCGCTGCCACAACGCGACACGGAAAAGCGAAACCGATTTCACCGGCGACGAATGACGCGAGCCTTCCTTGAAGGCAGTGCCTGTTTGTCCACGAAATCGTTTTTCTCTAAGTGCGATGTCGCTTGTCATGCGTGTTACGCACGAAAGCAAGCCAACTCTTCGTTTTCATGCATCCGGTCACACTCCCTTTCCGCACCGGTCAGGCATATGCATGACTGGCGCAGTGATTCGTCGCGGCGCCAACCATGCTGAATTCGATCGGGCGTAACGCGCATTTTCCACATCGTCACCACATGCGGCCCATCGACACACCATGCTGACTCCCCACGGTCGGCGCATTCTGATTTTAAAACCTGGCAAGAAAAAGGGAGAGTGGAATATGAGGCTGATGAGATGGGGACTGAGAAGTTTATTTGCGTGTTTTCTGATGGTGCCGTGGATATCCGCGGCGCAGGCACAGACCGTCAGCTGCACAGGCGTACCGGCCTGGAATGCGTCGACGATCTACCATGCCGGCGATCGCATGACCTACCAGAGCAAACTGTATGAAGCACTGACGGATATCTGGAATGCGCCTCCCACTCATTGCACTACGTGCGGCTGGTACCGCGATCTCGGCACCTGCGGCACTACCGGCGGCAATCAGCCCCCCAGCGTGGCGCTAACTGCGCCGGCTAACGGCGCCAGCTTCAACACGGGCGCCACCATCACCGTATCCGCCACGGCTAGCGACAGCGATGGCAGCATCGCGCAGGTTCAGTTCTTCCGCGGCTCGACTTCGCTGGGAACCGACACCAGCTCACCGTACAGCGTCGCCTGGACCAGTGCAGCGGCCGGCAGCTATGCATTGACCGCCGTGGCAACGGACAACGCCGGTGCCACCACGACATCGGCCACGGTCAACGTAACGGTTGCTGCCGCCAGCGATACCACGCCGCCCAGCGTTCCAAGCGGATTGGCCTCACCATCGAAAACCGCCAGCAGCATTTCGCTTAGCTGGAATGCCTCCACCGACAACAGCGGCGGTAGCGGCGTCGCGGGTTACGACGTGTACCGCAACGGCAGCCTGGTGAGCTCACCTACATCGACCAGCTACACCAGCACTGGCCTGGCGGCGAACACCGCCTACACTTTCCGGGTCCGCGCACGCGACAATGCCGGCAACGCTTCGGCGCAAAGCGCACAGATCAGTGTCACCACTGCAGCCTCTTCGGACACCACGCCACCGGCTGTGCCGACCGGTTTGACGTCGCCTTCCAAGACAACCAGCAGCGTCTCACTCAGCTGGAATGCGTCCGCCGACAACAGCGGAGGCAGCGGCATTGCCGGTTATGACGTGTATCGCAACGGCGCCCTGGTGGGATCACCTACCTCCACCAGTTACACCAGCACCGGTCTGGCGGCGAACACCGCGTACACCTTTGCTGTGCGTGCCCGCGACAATGCAGGAAACGCGTCGGCGCAAACTGCCTCCATTAGCGTTACGACGCAACCCAGCAGCGGAGGCGGCACCAAGCGGGTCCTGGGCTATTTCGTGCAGTGGGGCATCTATGGCCGCAATTATCGGGTCAGGAACATCGATACCAGCGGCACGGCCGCCGAGCTGACGCACATCAACTACGCCTTCGGCAATGTCCGCAACAACCGCTGCGAAGTCGGCGTGACGCAGGCATCGGATCCCAATACCGGAATAGGCGGCGATGCTTTTGCCGACTATACGAAAGCCTTCAGCGCGGCCGAAAGCGTGGACGGCGTGGCCGACACCTGGAACCAGACGCTACGCGGCAACTGGAACCAGCTGAAAGAACTGAAGGCCAAGCATGCCGGCTTGAAGGTGCTGATTTCGCTGGGTGGCTGGACGTGGTCGCGCGGCTTCTCCGAGGCGGCCAAACCGGCCAATCGGCAGGCGTTCGTGGCTTCGTGCATCGACGCCTATATTCGCGGCAATTTGCCGGTCACCGATGGAGCGGGTGGAACGGGTGCGGCCGCGGGCGTCTTCGACGGCATCGACATCGACTGGGAATACCCGAACGCCTGTGGCTTGAGCTGCGGCTCGGCGGAAGACCGTGCCAACTTCACCGCACTCATGGCCGAGTTCCGCCGCCAGCTCGACGCGGTCCGCCCCGGACTGCTACTGACCGTCGCCGTCGGCGCCGGCGTCGACAAGATCGCCGCCACCGATCCCGGCCAGTACGCGCAGTACCTGGATTTCATCAACATCATGACGTATGACTTCCATGGCGCATGGGAAGCCAAAACCAACCATCACTCGGCCTTGTTCGATTCGCCCAGCGATCCTTCCACCGGTGATGTCAGGTTCTATAACACCAACGATGCCATCGAGGCATTCCTGGAACGTGGCGTGCCGGCCAGCAAGTTGAACCTGGGTATCGGCTTCTATGGCCGCGGCTGGACCAACGTGGCGAACGTCAATAACGGCTTGTATCAAACAGGCAGCGCAGCGCCGGGCACCTACGAATCCGGCATCGAGGACTACAAGGTGCTGAAGAACCTGGGCTGGCCGAGTTTCGTCGATAGCCAGGCGCGCGCGCATTGGATCTACAACGGCAGCACGTTCTGGAGCTTCGACAACCCCGCCTTGATCACCGAGAAGATGAGTTACGCCAAGACGCAGGGCTTGGGAGGTGCGTTCTTCTGGGAGTTGAGCGGCGACGATGCTCAAGGCTCGCTGGCCAAGGCCATGAGCGCCGGATTGAAATAACCGTGTGACGTGGCGGGAGGGAGCGGTCGACAGGACTGCTTCCTCCCGTTTTTTTTGCCTCACGCAGCGTGCGCTGTGCGCACGAGCCGAGATCGACCCGGCTTCACGTGCGCACAGCGCACGCTACGTTACTCAGCCGGTGACGAAACCTGAATTGACGGGACCTTCCCAAACGCTGCGCTCCATGCGATCTACGCGAGCCCTGGGCGGTCCATGCTTGAGCCAGGTTTCCAGGGCATCGAGGGCGCTGGCGTCACCTTCGGCAATGACTTCCACGCGTCCATCCGGCAGATTGGTGGCACGGCCCGACAACCCGAGATCCAGCGCGCGTTCCCGAGCGGAAGCGCGAAAGAACACGCCCTGTACCTTACCGCTGATCAGGAAACGCACCGCCGCCATCACGCCTCCGCTTTCGGACCGCCGGCCTCGGCTATTGCTGCTTCTATCTCGCTGGCCGTTACCGGCCCCAGGAATTGCTTGGCGACTTTGCCGTCCGGTGCAATCAGGTACGTCATTGGCAAGCCGCGCGGAGTGGCGAAATCGGCTGGCGGATTCGCGACATCCACAATCGCGATCGGGTAGACCACGGGACGCTTACTCAGAAAGTCGCGCATCGACTTCGCGTCGATTTCCTCGTAGGCCAGGCCGATCACTTCGATGTGCTCGCGCATCGCGTCGAGCGCGGACAGTTCCGGCATTTCCTTCAGACAGGGCGCACACCAGGTAGCCCAGAAATTCACCACCACCCATTTGCCGCGATGCGCCGCCAAGTCGTAAGTGGAACCTTCCACGGTTTCAATGCTCAGCGTTGGCGTTTCGGTGGCCTGCCCTTCTTTTGCGGCAGGCGTTTGCGCTGCCGGAGGCGCTGGCGCTGGCGCCGGCGATGCGGTGGGAGGCGGCGGTGTTTCCTGCTGGCACGCCGACAGCGCCAACATCAACGGCAACAACACACCGGCAAGCGAACGACTTCTCATGTTTTTCCCTCGTGTTGTCCAGCGTAGATGTCGCTGACTTTGCGCTTCAACAGGTCGCGTAGCGGTACGCGCAGATTATCCAGCGCCGCGCGGGCGGCAATGCCCAGCGAGTCGTCGCCACACGGCAAGTGCGCTTCGGCGACAGGTATGCGTAGCTGGCAGGCTTCATACAATTCCGCCAGTGTCATATCGTCCAGATCGCGCGCCAGTATCCACTCACCTTCTTCATCGCGCCGCAGCAGGTTGATCTCGCCCAACTGGCCCAGCATTTGTTGGATCAGCGCGTCGGTGAGCATGGGCTCCAAGGTCTGGATCTGATCGCTGTGCAAGCCCTTGCCGATGGCGCGCGCCTCGTTGAAACGCCCCAGCATGCGCAGCAATCCGTAGATCTCATAGCCCAAAGGCAGGCGCATCGATACGGGTTGATAACGGAAGGCAGCCATCGATGATGCCAGCGATGCACCCAGCAACACCGCCACCCAGCACAGGTATATCCACAGGAGCAGGATCGGCGCCGCCGCCAGCGCACCGTAGACTTTCTGATACGTGTTGAAGCTGCCCAGGTAAATGCCCAGGGCCCATTTAATGAGTTCGAGCAGGACGGTCGCCAGCAGCGCGCCGGCGATGGCGTATCGCCATTTGATGGTCCGATGCGGCACGACACGGTAGATGGCGGTGATGGCGACCAGTTCAATCACCATGGGCGCCACGCTAAGCGAAAGGTTCTGCAGGAGTTTCCCGCCGGTCGTCGCAAAGACAGGCAAAGCATAGAAACGCGCCGATAGCGCCAATGAGGCGGCGGCCATCAGCGCTCCCAACGTCAGCACGGTCCAATACACGAGGAAGCGGGAAAGCTTGGGCCGCGCACTGCTCACGCGCCAAATCCGGTTGAATGTCGCCTCGATACTGTTGAGCGTGATCAGCAGCGAAATCACCAGCGCCACCACGCCCAGCGCGGTGAGCTTGCCGGTATTGCTCAGGAAGATGTCCAGCGTGTCCTTCAAGTCCTCCGCCGCACCGGGTACGAAGTTGGCGAAGACGTAGTCGCGCAGTTGGATGCTCCATTCTTGAAACGCCGAAAACGCCGACAGCACTCCGAATACGACCATCGCCAGCGGCACCAGTGCGAACAACGTGGTGTAGGCCAACGCGGCGGCAGCCTGAAACAGCCTCTCGTCCAGGAAGCGTTTGGCCAGGAAACGGGCAAAAGTACCGGCGCGTGCGCGATCGCGAAGGCGATCGGTCCAGCGGTTGAGTGAATCTAATGGCTCCATGCGGGAAAGGGTACCCGATGCGCCGGGATGACGACATCGCCGATACTAGGCCGATCAACCTCAGGGAAAAAGAACATGCCGGACATTCTGGTGCTCTATTACAGCCGCGGCGGCTCCGTGGCCCGGCTGGCGCGGCAGATCGCGCGCGGCATCGGCGAGGTGGACGGCATGAACGCCAGGCTGCGCACGGTGCCGCCGGTCGCCGCTATCACACAGCAAGCCGCGCCACCGGTGCCCGAGGAAGGCTCTCCTTACGTTGACCGCCGCGATCTGGACGAGTGCGCGGGTCTGGTGTTGGGCAGCCCTACCCGGTTCGGCAACATGGCGGCACCCATCAAGCATTTCATCGACGGCTTGGGTGCGGAATGGGCCAGCGGCACGCTGGTCGGCAAGCCCGCGGCGGTTTTCACTTCCACCGCCACCCAGCATGGCGGCCAGGAATCGACCCTGCTGTCGATGCAGATCCCATTGCTGCACCACGGTTGCCTGATCGTCGGCATTCCGTTCACCGAGCCTCTGCTCAGCACCACGCGCACGGGCGGTTCGCCGTACGGTGCCAGCCACGTGGCCGGTGGTGACAACGATACGCAGCTGAGCGACGAGGAATCCGTGTTGGCGCGCGCCTTGGGAAGGCGCGTGGCCGATACCGTTCGACGGCTGGGAGATCGCTGATGGCGGCTGGTTCGGTTCGTCCATCCCGCTTGCTGCTAGGCGTATCGCTATTCGCGCTATCGGTGTTGTTCGCCTTGTGGTTCCACAATGACAAGCATTACCTGGCGTCGATGATCGTTTTCGTCCTACCGCCCTTGCTGATGCTGCTGGGCGTGCTGCGCGGCAGCGCCAAGGCGGCGTTCTGGTCCGGCGTGGTCGGCCTGTTCTGGTTCAGTCACGGCGTGATGGCCGCTTACTCACGACCAGCGGAAGCCGGTTATGCGAGCACGGAGATCGTTTTGGCCGTGATGATCATTGTGACGTCCAGTTGGCCGGGGCTGCGTGCGCGCTTTGGGCGCAAGCCTACCGAGTGAGGGCATGGCGTGAACCGAGGCCGGCAGGCTGGCATCTTGAGTAGAGCGGAGCTTGCTCCGTTGTTTTTTGCGAGATCATCGGGAAATAGCAGCGGAGCAAGCTCCGCTCTACGCGGGGCGGTTCAAGCGTGTAGTTACTGAGGGGCGGGCCGCATACGCTCCCTGCATGCGTGGAACAGCGATAATTGGCGGCGCGCACTCCGCCCCTTAAATGGCGGCGGATCTGGCCACACCTAACGAACACAAGCTGCGGGCTAAATGATGTCTGCGGCAGGAGCAAACAAGATGGAAGAACTGCTGATCGTCACCACCGGCGGCACGATCGACAAGATCTACTTCGACGACAAGTCGGATTACCAGATCGGCGAGCCGCAGATCGGCCGCATCCTCGAAGAGCTGGGTGTTGCTTTCCGCTTCCATGTCATTCCTATCATCCGCAAGGATTCGCTGCACATCAGCGATGCGGACCGCGAACTGGTCCGCGCCACGGTGGCGGCACAAAGCGCCAGGCACGTGTTGATCACCCATGGCACCGACAGCATGGTGGAAACGGCCAAGGTGCTGGCGACAGTGGCAGGCAAGACCATTGTGCTGACCGGCGCATTGAACCCAGCCCGCTTCCGCGGCTCGGATGCCGAGTTCAACATCGGCTGCGCGGTCGGCGCGGTGCAGTCGTTGCCGGCCGGGGTCTACATCGCCATGAACGGCCGCATCTGGGATCCGATGAAGGTTCGTAAGAATGTGGCGGCCAATCGGTTTGAAGCGATTGGGTGAATAGCCTGCGTAGAGCGGAGCTTGCTCCGCTGCTTTTGGAGCTTGTTCCGCTGCTTTTGCGGCCACGGCACCTCGAAGAGCAGCGGAGCAAGCTCCGCTCTACAAAAAAATCCCCGGCCGAAGCCGGGGATCATCGCGACGCAGGGGAGAGACTGCGTTGCTTAGAACGTCACGCTCCAACTGTTGATATAGCCTGTGTCCTGGTTGGCGTTATCGTTGACTCTCAGCGTCCATGTGCCGTTGAGGGCTTCGGACGACAAATTGACCGAATAGGTCTGATTGATATTGTCAGCACTGCCACCGCTACGGTTGTGCAGCACGTACACGCTGCCATCCGGTGCGATCAGATCGACTTTCAGGTCACCGATGTAGGTGTGCACGATGTTCACCGCCACCGATGCATTGCTGGGCGCATTGCCAGTACGGCCGGAAACAGCGACCGAACTGTTGACGGTGGTGTTGTCGCTGATGGTGACGTCGGTGCCATTGGTGTAGGTCTGCGTGTTGCCACCTCCGCCGCCTTGCGCCGCCACCACCGCACCGTCGGCATTGGCGATACCCGCACCGCAGCCACCCGAGCACGTGCCGGGCAAAGGACGCGCCGTGCTCTTCAGCGTGCTTTCCACTTGTGCCGGTGTCATCGGCGTAGTGGCCGCGGCCTGCATCAATGCCACCACGCCTGCCACATGCGGCGCCGCCATCGACGTGCCGTTGTAGGACGCGTAACTGGCGCTGCCCGGAGTGGTGGTACCGCTATTTAGCGTGGACAAAATGCTCGCACCTGGTGCCGCGATATCCACACCGGCACCATAGTTGGAGAAGCTGGCCTTGGAGCCCGCGGAGGTGATGGCCGCTACCGCAACCACGTTGGGGCAGTTGGCCGGAACCGCGCCCGATACGTTGACGTTGCTGTTGCCGGCCGCCACCACCACGGTGGTGCCACGTGACACCGCACCGTTGATCGCATTCTGGTACGTGGCCGAACAGGTGCCGCCGCCGCCCAGTGACATGTTGATCACTTCCGCCGGATTGGCGTTGGCGGGTACGCCACTGACGGTACCGCCGGATGCCCAGATGATGGCATCGGCGATGTCGGAGGTGTAACCACCGCAGCGACCCAGCACGCGTACCGGTACGACCTTGGCGTTGAATGCCGTGCCCGCCACGCCGACCGCATTGTTGGTGACCGCCGCCACGGTGCCGGTGACGTGAGTGCCATGCCAGCTGGAATTGGTGACCGGCGAACCGCTGTAGCATTCGTTCGCAACCGGACTCCAGTCGCCTTCATCGTTGGGATTGCTGTCGCGACCGTTACCATCGCGCGAAACAAACGTGTCGGTGATGAAGTCGTAGCCCGGCAGGATGTTGGCGTTGAGATCGGCGTGATTGGTGATGCCGGTATCGATCACCGCCACCACAACGCCGGTACCCGTCGATTTGTCCCACGCAGGCCGCACATTGATGCTGGAAGCACTGGTGCCGAAGCCCCATTGCGAGCCGAGCTGCGGGTCATTGGGCGTCAGCACCGCCGTCATGCGCTGGTCGACCTCCACGTATAGGACATTGGGATCGGCCGCAATTTGACGCATCAGCGATTCGGCTTCCGCACGGTCTAGCTTGCGATCGGACCGCACCACATCGGCACCCACCGCCAGGCGGCGAAGATGCCCAAGACCGAGCGCCTTGCCTTTCGCTGCCGGTACTGCCTTGGCGGCGCTGTTAAGCGAGCCTCGCAGCATCGCGGTATCGCGTTGTTGCGGACTGCCATCCGCGTACTTGACGATGAATTGGTTGAATCCGTCCTGCTGGGACGCACTCAGACCACTCAGGTCGACTTGTCCCGCCATGGCCGGGACAACATACAGCGAGGACAACAGCACGGCGGCTGCGGCGGCAGTCGTTTTGCGCGAACGGCTCTTCGATGAATCTGACATCAGGGATTCCCTCTCAAAAGAGTGATGCCGCAATGATGCGGCGCGTTTTCCAGTCGAAAGGCGCGGTAGCTTCAAATAAGAGCGGTGGCGGCCTTGCCCGTTTCTCCTGGAAGATGCGGCCCCGCGTTGCGCGGGACCGAAGTCGACGCTATCCGACAGATATGCAGTGAATCAGGGATGCGAGCCACACTTCAGCAATAAAGTAGCTGCCATTACCATCCATGCTGCATATGAATGCATGATTTTGCAGGTAAATTCATTTACTTCGCGCAGTAGGTCGCGGGCGTGTGGAGAGCGAGAAGCGCCAAGACCTGGCGTAGAGCGGAGCTTGCTCCGCTGCTCTTCTCGATGGAGCGAGCGCAAGAAAACAGCCAAGCGCTTCACCCAAAATAAAGAAACAAGCGCTCTATCAGAAGCGGCTTCGCCCCGTCGTAGAACTTATCTATCTAGGGATTGGGCTATTTACTATCGCATGCCGTTGCGACGGCATCGTTGCTCCTGACCCGGTGCTATCACGGGGCGCAGCTCCGCTCTACGTTTCATCGACTCGACAGAAAATAATGAGATAGCAAACGGCGCTCAGAGCATCCCGGTTTCCAACTTGGCCGCATCCGACATCATGTGCCGGCCCCACGGCGGATCGAACACGAGTTCGACATCCGCTTCGGCGATGGTGGGAATCATCTCCAGCTTGCTGCGCACATCGTCGACCAGTATCTCGCCCATGCCGCAGCCGGGCGCGGTCAAGGTCATCTTGACGTCGACTTCGCGCTGACCGTCTTCGCGGTGACGCAGGTTGGCTTCATACACCAGACCCAGATCGACGATGTTGAATGGAATCTCCGGATCGAAGCAGGTACGCAGCTGATTCCAGACCAGCGCTTCGACTTCTTCGTCGCTGGCATCGGCAGGCAGGCTGAGCGGTGTCGCCGCTTCCTTGCCGATGGCGTCCGCATCCTGGCCTGCGATGCGGAACAGGTTGCCTTCGACGAACACCGTATAGCTGCCGCCCAGCGCCTGGGTGATGTAACCGTAGCTGCCGGCTGGTAGCGTGACGCTTTCGCCCTGCGGTACCAGGACGGCGGGGCAATCACGTTCGAATTGGACGGGTTCGCTGCTGCGGGAATACATGTCGATCAGATATGGGCGGATGGGGGCCGCGCAAGAGCGCTATTGTAGCCCGCCGCGGTGGAGCGCCGCTTTGGCCCAGCCTTGGGACGGCGCGTGCGAGCTGCTCTCGCCCACCTTCCCTTCCACAACCCTTTATCCTTGGCGTCCCCATCCGGAGTCGCCATGCCCGCTCAAGCAGTATCCCGATCCTCCCGCTGGCTGGCGCCTTCCCTACTGTTGCTGGGCGGCCTCTCCTTCATATTCATCTGGATTCTGTTGGCGCTGTATCTAAACGGCCAGGCCGGCTGGATGGCTTTGCTGGCTGCCGTCGATGTGGTCTTGATGCTGCGTTTTGGCGGCATGCCGCGTAGCGTGGGACGCTGCGTTCTGGCCACGGCGGCGACGATCGGAATGATCGTTCTGGCGAACTGGGGCATTGCCGCCACTCAGATCGGGTTCGCGATGGGCCTTACTCCATGGGAATCGGCAGTCAAGCTGGGCCTCGCCTACGCATGGACGCTGAGCCAGTTGGCCAACAGCCCGCTCGACCTGGTTTGCATGGCCGTCGCGGTGATCAGTGCAGCCTGGTTTTCGCGCTAAGAGGCTTTTCAAAGTCTCGCGAGGGCTACTTTGAGTAGCGTGCGAGCGTCTCCTGCACGCAACGTACGAACAGATTCACGGCTTGCTCTATTTCGCCCACCGACATGCCGGCGTAACCCATCAGCAGGCCGGCACGGTCCGGAGGCCGCTGGTAGTACGGCGCAATGGAATACAAGTCCAGGCCAAGCTCGCGCCCGTGGACGATCAGCGCCTCGCCCCGCGCGGCATCGAAATCTCGCAACCACGCGACCAGGTGCATGCCGGCGCGCGAATCGGCGATCTCGACCTGATCGCCTAGCGCCTCGCGCAGTCCCTTCAGCAGCGCCATGCGCCGCTCGCTCAAGGCTCGCCCCGCCCGGCGCAGGTGGCGTTCGAAGCCGCCATTTTCCATGAAATGCGCCAGGGCGCTCTGTTCGATGGCCGACGTGCCGAAGTCTTCCTGCCATTTGGCGGTGATGTAGTCCTCGCGCAGACCCGGCGGCATCACCAGATAACCCAGCCGCAAGGACGGGAACAGCACCTTTGAGAACGTGCCCACGTAGATCACCCGCCCGCTGGTATCCAGCGAACGCAATGCCGCCAGTGGCTGCGCGTCGTAGCGGAATTCGCCATCGTAGTCGTCCTCGAATACCCAGCAGCCGTGCCGCCGCGCGTAGTCCAGCAGTTCCAGCCGGCGACTCAACGACATGACCACGCCGCTGGGGAACTGGTGCGAAGGCGTTACGTAGAGCAGCCGCGGCGGCGGCTCCGGCAGGTAGTCCAGTACCAGGCCCTGTGCATCCACGTCGACCGAGTGGACGCGGGCACCGTGGATCTGCAGGATTTCGCGCATGGCGGTGTAGTGCGGCTCCTCCACCACCGCGGTATCGCCTATGTTCAACAGCACGCGCGCGGTCAGCGCCATCGCCTGCTGGGTTCCGCCGACAATCAGCACGTCGGCGGGCGTGGTCTGCACGCCACGGCGGCGCGCCAGGTAGTCGCACACCGCTTCGCGCAGTGGCAACAGGCCTTGGGTCATCGGATAGTTGGGCAGCGTGTAAGCGGCGGCGTGCGCCAATTCGCGCGCCCAGGCGCTGGTCAGCGCGGGATTGGTGTACGGAACGCCGTACTGGAAGGCGTAGCGCATCCCGGGAGTGGCGCGTCCCGGCATGGCCGCATGGTTGTGGTACTTGCGAGCGCGCCGCGCGTATTCGGACTGTGGCGGCAACGACGCCACAGAGTCCGATGCGGGTGCGCTTGCGGGCTGCACCGGTGGCGTGATGAAGCTGCCGGACCCCACCCGTGCCGCGACGAAGCCTTCGGCGCGCAGTTGCTCATAGGCGGCCAGCACCGTGTTCCGGGACACCCCCAGCTCACGCGCCAGGAGTCGCGTGGCCGGTAGCCGGGCACCGCGGCCAACGGCGCCGGCGAACATCATTCCCTTCAGGGCGCGGGTCAGCTGCGCGTGCAGCGGCCCTTTTCCGTCCATTTGCAGGTGCATCAACATGCCTCGATTCCAATTGGCCCCATTCGAGCCCAGGAAATTGGACCTTGATAGTGCCACTTTTCTGCTTCCTGATAGGGCCAATTCCCGGATAGACCCCACCCCAGGAGCACACCGATGAACCCGACCGCCTCGTTCTACTTGCCCCGCAGCGCCATCCGCCCGATCCCTTGGCTGTTGTTGGCTGCCATCGGCACCGCCGTCCTGGATCTGGGCTTCGCGGTGTTGTTCTGGGCCGCCGAGGGAGTGCCGGCGATCCGGGTTCTCCAGTCCATCGCCACTTGGTTGCTGGGACGGGCAGCCTACGAAGGCGGCATCGCCACGGCCGTGCTGGGGAGCGTTCTCTACGTTGCCCTCATGTGGATGCTGGCGGTGATCTATCGCGGGCTTTCCCGTTCTTTTCCGCAGCTGCTGCGCCAGCCGGTCCGGTTCGGCCTGGCTTATGGCGCGCTGATGTACGGACTGGTCTTCCATATCGCCGTTCCTCTGTTTACCGCGGCCGGGCCGGCATCGCAGCGCCCCGATTGGATCGTCGCCTGTGTCGTGGCCTATATGGTGCTGGTGGGACTGCCGTGTGCATGGGCGGCTCGTCGCTCGATGGACAGCGAGTGATCGGCGCTCATTTGGCGCCCTTCGCAAGCGACTGATTGGCCCTCGCGCGACAGGGGGCAGATAGGCTCCAATCGGCCACCGCCCATCGGGGCTTTCGGAAAAAATTCGTCATGAATGTTGCGGCTGGCCTCACCACTTCCATTCGTCGCCCCTTGCGTTATGTGGCATTGGGCGGCGTCGCAGCTGGCACCTTGGACCTGATCTACATCTGTAGCTTGTACGCCTTCAAAGGCGTCAGCCCTGTGCTGATACTGCAGTCGATTGCCGCTGGATGGCTGGGACGCGACGCGGCTATCGCTGGCGGATCGGCGACCGCGCTGCTGGGGCTGCTTTCCCACTTCGGCATTGCGCTGGTGATGGCGTATGTCTACTACGCCGTCAGTCGCCACTGGAGAATCCTGGTTGAACAACCGCTGCGCTATGGCGCGATGTACGGACTGCTGCTGTATGCGGTCATGACCTATGTCGTGGTGCCGTTGTCCGCCGCGGGCGGGCCACAAGCGCCAGCGTGGCAGTGGATCAACCTGGCGCATATCGCCGCGCATGTGTTCCTGGTCGGCGTGCCGTGTGCGTTGGCTGCGCGCTCGGCATTGAGAGGGACACGCGGGCATCGCTGAGTTCACTTTCGCTTTGGCTGTCGGCTTGCCTGATCAACGAAGGCAGGCCGACAGCGGCAATTCCAGCGACTGCAAACCAGCGCCCGTCCGCGAGGATTCGGCGAACAACACCAGCCCCAGTTGATCCGCTTCAGCCTGCGGTAGCGAAACACCTACCTCGCCTTCGAAGCGGCCCTCCTGCATTTTCCAGGGACCCCGCAGCGACCGGACGACGCGATCATGGCGCAGCGTCATGCCTTTGTTTTCGCCGGCGGTTACCACACTGCCAAGCGCATTCTGGTACAGCGCCAGCCACAACAAGGGTTGCCATTGCGCATGATCCTTTTCGCGCACGACCGCGCTGAATCGCACTTGCAAACTATCCCCTTGCCGGCGTTCCGCTTGCAATGTCAGATCCACCGGCGGCGAACCCGTTTGTTGCTGGAGGCTGGATTCGAAACGACGCGAGTCGCGCCAATCGACCTGGGTGTCTCGTCCCACCATCACTTGTGGCGTGTACACCACTCGCTTGCCGGCCAACATCACCCGCGCCTCCTGCCGCTTGCCATGCAGCGGGGCAGCGAACCTGTCCGGCCAGCCGATCTCGTCCCAATAGTCCACATGCAAGGCCAGCAGCGAAGGACGCGTCGATGCGGGTTGCTTACTGAGTTCGGACATCCAGCGGTCGGCGGCGGGACACTCGTTACAGCCTTCGGCGGTGTACAACTCCACTAATGGCACCAGCCGTTCGCCGCTATTGCCGAGGCAGCTCGCGCCTGCGTTCTGCACACCAAGCGCACAGATCAAGGCGGCCGCCAAACCACTGAGCGTCTGCTTCATGGCGAATCGCCTCCGGACCGAATAATGGTGGTTGAAGTCCGAACGTATCTTTTGCGGGACCGCGTTGTTGTGCATGCACTGCGCGATCGCATGTCGATGCTCGCCGTCAGCGGATGGATGTAGCCGCAGTGCACGATTACTCAATCGGCGCACATCGGTTCCGTTGTACCTGCGCATCAGAGGCAGTTAAGAATTCGTAATTCTAGTCATCCCGTGCAGGCCGCCTCCGGGGAGAACGCGGCACGGGCTTCTCACGAACCATGACTGGAGCCAACCCATGACCCTGAAATCCTGCCGATTGCGCGACGCGATCATTACGGCAATCGCCGTCGGCGCCGCGCCGATCCTTTCTGCTTCCGCACAGGAAGCGGCACCAGCCACCACCACATTGGACCGCATCGAAGTTACTGGCACGCGCATCCGCCAGGTCGATGTGGAAAGCGCCGCGCCGGTGCTGACCATCAGCCGTGCGGATATCGAAAAACAGGGATTCCAGTCGATCGCCGACATCCTGCAGAACATCTCCGCGGCCGGCGCACCCGCGATCAGCCGCGCCATGCCGCTGTCGGCCGGCGAGAACGTGGGCGGTCAATTCATCAGCATGCGTAACTTGGGTACGACACGCACCCTGATCCTGGTCAACGGCAAGCGCCTGGGCATCAGCACCAGTGGCTTGCAGGATGTGTCGTTGATCCCGACCACCGCCGTCGAGCGCATCGAAGTGTTGAAGGATGGCGCTTCTTCGCTCTACGGCTCGGACGCCATCGCCGGCGTCATCAACATCATCACCCGCTCCAACTTCGAAGGCGCCACCGCGCAGGCTTATTACGGTCAGTTCGACGAAGGCGATGGCGAAACCACACGCGCCGATTTCATCATGGGCTTCACGGGTGACCGCGGATCGCTGACAGCCGCGGTGGAATACCGCAAGGAAGAAGAAGTGTTGTCGGGCGATCGCGCGTTCAGCGCATATCCGCAGGGCCAATGGCACCCGACCCGCGGCTGGACCACCGTCAGCCAATGGGGCGTGATCAACCTGGGCAGCGGCGCCAGTCAGATCGGCCCCGGCGGCAATCGCGTGCTCAACACCGGCGCCGACTGGCGCAGCCTGGGCAACTACCACCTGCAGGACGCCGTAACCGGCACCTCAGCCGCGAATCCAAGCGGCTCCACCGTCGACAAGAGCAACACCAACCAGCAGACCCATCTGCGCACGCCCTTGGAAAGCCGCTCGCTTTTCGTCGATGGCATCTTCGACATCAACGATAAAGTGCGCTTCCGCGGCAACATGCTGTACACCTCGCGTGATGCCGAGAACCAGGTGGCAGGCTATCCGTTCCAGAGCGCCGCTTTCGGCACTCCCATGTCGGTGAATAGCTACTACAACCCAGTCGGCAGCCATCATGGTTTCGCCACGCCGACAGCGGTCAACTTCTGGCGTCGCACCTGGGAAGTGCCCCGCACCAATCTGTCCACCTCCACCACTTGGCGCTTCTCCGCCGCACTGGACGGCAGCTTCACCGTCGGCGAACGCATCTTCGACTGGGATGTCGGCTATCTGTACAACAACAACAAGATCACCCAGCAGAACTACGGCAACCTCAATATCGCGCGCGTAGCACAAGCAGTGGGGCCTTCGTTCCTCAATGCCGATGGCGTGGTCCAGTGCGGCACGGCGGCTGTTCCGATTCCCTTGGCTTCGTGCACGCCGTGGAATCCGTTCATTCCTTTCGGCCGCACGGGCGATGGTGGCTTGACCGGCAATCAAACCGTGCAGGACTTTCTTTTCCAGTCACTCAACTTCACCGGCGAGACCGAAACCGAGGTATTCAGCGCCAACCTGAGCGGTTCGCTATTCACGCTGCCGGGCGGCGATCTGGGTTTTGCGGTCGGCGTCGAAAGCCGCAAGGAATCAGGTGAATTCAATCCGGACGCCATGGCGGTCACCGGCAACTCCACCACGCTGGCGGGCGGGCCCACCCAAGGCGACTACAGCGTCGATGAAGTCTACGGCGAATTGCTGATCCCCGTGCTGGCCGACCTTCCCGGTGCGCAGGAACTGAGCTTCAGCGTGGCAACGCGTTACTCCGACTACGACACCTTCGGCGATACGCTCAACAGCAAGTTCGGCTTCAAGTGGAAACCGATCGAATCGCTGTTGGTACGCGGCACTTATGCCGATGGCTTCCGCGCACCGACCATCAACGATCTGTATGGCGGCGGCTCGCAGACGTTTGCGTTCTTCACCGACCCCTGCGATACCTTGTTCGGTGCCTCGGCGTCGAATGCAGCGGTACGTGCACGCTGCGCACAGGACATCGTGAATGCCAACACCTATCGCCAGCTTGCGCAGGGCTTCACCCCTGCCGGCGCGCCGAACGCGCAGACGCCGGTGGCGTTCTTCTCCGGTTCCAATGAAAACCTCGTGCCCGAAACATCCGAGTCCAAGACGCTGGGCGTGGTGTGGAGTCCTGATTTCATGGATGGGCTCAACGTGAGTCTGGACTGGTGGAAGATCCGCATCGACGACACGATCGTGCCGGATAGCCCCACCCAGATGCTCAACGACTGCTACATCCAGATGGATGCTTCGCGTTGTGTCGATTTCACACGCGATCCCGCGCTGGGCTTCGTCAACAACCTGACCTTCACCGGCATCAACGCCGGCTATCGTGAAGCCGAAGGCTACGATCTGGACCTGACCTACCGCCTGAGGACAGATTTCGGCAATTTCAACATGGCGTGGCAGACCACCTACACCAGCAAGGACGAAATCAAGACCGATACCAATGCCGCGACGTTGCCGCAGCAGCTGGTGGGCTACGCCACGTCACCGGGTTTCGTCGGTACATTCCGCATCCGCTCGAACGCCAACGTGACCTGGACCCAAGGCGCATGGAGCGCGACCTGGGGCGCACGCTATTTCTCTTCGCAAAAAGAGACCTGCCTGTCGGCGGCGCTGTTTCCGGAGGAATGCACCGATCCCGGATTCATCGCCGGCAATCCCGCCCAGACGCGTCCGCTCAACAAGGTGGGCTCGATTACGTTCAATGACGTCGAAGTGCGTTGGACAGCGCCATGGAACGCCACCATCTCGATCGGCGCCACCAACGTGTTCGACCGCGAAGGACCGCAGATGTACAGCGCACCCAACGCCAACGTGCCGTACAACGGCCAGTTCGACATAGGTCGCTTTACCTACATGAAGTATCAGCAACGTTTCTGAGTGCAGTGAAACGCCGAGCCAGAAGGCTCGGCGTTTCTCGTAGAGCGGAGCTTGCTCCGCTGCTCTTGCTTGTCGTAGAGCGGAGCTTGCTCCGCTGCTTTGCTTTTCGTAGAGCCGAGCTTGCTCGGCTGCGCTGACGCAATGACTTCCGGATACGATCAGCGGAGCAAGCTCCGCTCTACGTGTTATCGCGGGGCGCAGCTCCGCTCTACGGAAGCAGTGCTGTCGCGAGACCCCAATTGGCCCTCTCGCGCCCTGAGGAATTGGCTCTCAAACAAGAACGATTGCGGGGATATGGTGGGGCCAATCGCCCTCGCCGCCCACGTGCTCATGCGCCTAATCCATCACACGCTTCGCTTCGGGGATCATCTGGACTTGTCCCGCCAGCCTCACGACGGCCTGCATCTGCTGCATGGCAATGGCCGAGGGGTGCAGGCCGAAATTCCCGCCGGATGGACGTCCATCTGGTGGCCATTGCGAGGCCGTATATCGCTGGCAACGCCGGGCAGCGATTGGGAACTGGGGTCGCGCGATCTGCAGATCTGGCGGGAAGGCCCCGTGCGCTGCCGCTCGCTGGGTCCGCAGGGTTGGCTGGGACTGGCCGGTTCCGCGCAAGCCTGGCCACTCAATGCCACCGCGCATGCCGATCGACTATTCCCTTGGCAAGGACGCATCTGGCGCGACACGGCAGGCCTGTTGCTGAAGCTCGCACGAAGCGCACCTTTGACGGCCACGCCTGATGCAGGCGACCAGGAAGCTTGGATAACCGCGTTGTCCGCCAGCTTGCTGGAACAACAACAATCGTTGCATGCGCTGCTATCGCGCTGTAACGGCCGCACGTTGGCGCGCCGCCGGCAAACCCTGATGCGGCTGCTCCGTGTGCGGCATCAGATCCATTGCCATCCCGATGTCCGGCTGGACCTGGAATGCTTGGCGAAAACCGCCAACTATTCGCCATGCCACCTGATTCGCGTCTATCGCGCGGTGTTCGGCGAAACGCCTTCCGAATACGCAGCGCGGCGGCGCGAAGAACAAGCCTGGCGCATGGTCAGCGATACCGCCCTGCCCATCTGCGAAATCACCGGCATGGTCGGCTTCGAAAGCCAGAGCGCGTTCTGTCGCGCGTTCAAGAACACCTTTGGCATTACCGCCAGCGAGGCGCGCCGCCAGTTGGCCGAGCGTGACGCGCTGGCCGCCTGACGTTCTTGATGGCGATCACCCATGCCATTTCTTCTTTGCACTCCATGTTGCCGCCGACCACTACTCGGCCTTCCGCCCGCGCGGGCATCGAGGCATCGCACGTATCGGGCCGCGCACTGATACGCACTGGAGATAACGCTATGAAACACCTGACCTTGCTGCCACTACTGCTGGCCTGCGCCGCAGCTCCCGCTCTGGCGGAATCCTGCAAGTCGATCCATGCCGATCTAACCGAAGTCAGCGCCACCAATGGCTGCAACACAGGCCTGACATCGTGCTTCCTGGGCGAAGTCGACGGCAATCACGGGCTTCGCGGCACGACGCATTTCGCCGCTGACAGCGCCCGCGCCGGTCCTGCGACTTCGCCGAGCTTCATTTCCTACAGCGGGCCTTTCGAATACCGCACCGCCAGCGGCACGCTGACCATGCGCGAAACCGGCGTTACCACCAACAACTCAGAAGGCGTGGTTACCGCGTACCAGGAGATCGTCCAAGGTACCGGCCTCTACGCCGGCGCCAGCGGCTATCTTTTCGTCAGTGGCCAAAAAAGCGGCGGCATGATCACCACCTTCGTCAAAGGCGAGATCTGCTATCCCTGACGGTATTGCGGCACGCCGCGCGCGCGCGGCTCCGAGCGTAAGCAAACGCTGCGGCAACGCTGGAATAGCGCTGTGATCCGGTTGCTAGTTGACGCAGGCAGCGGAGAGCTTTCGTGTCGATCGCTGGAGACAATAAACCACCGTCGTCCCGGCGTAGGCCGGGACCCAGTGTCTTGCGATCCGGATGGCAGTTGCTTTGACCAGCTGCGCTGTTGAAAAACCATTCAACAACCGAACGGCTGGTTCATGACGTCTATCGTTACTTGAAGCAAAAAAGCCTTAATGCCCGCCGTCCAGCGCTTTCAGTTCGCTGACCAGCGCACTGGCCATCTCGGCACCATCGCCATACAGCATGCGGGTATTGTCGGCATAGAACAGCGCGTTCTCGATGCCGGCAAAGCCGGTGCCTTTGCCGCGTTTGATGACGATGGTGTTCTTGCTGTTGACCACATCCAGGATCGGCATGCCGTAGATGGGGCTGGCCGGATCCGTCTTGGCGACCGGGTTGACCACGTCGTTGGCACCGATCACCAGCGAAACATCGGTGTTGGCGAATTCCGGGTTGATGTCGTCCATGTCGGCGATAAGGTCGTAGGGGACGCCCGCTTCGGCCAGCAGCACATTCATATGGCCGGGCATACGGCCGGCGACCGGATGAATCGCGAATTTCACCTTGACGCCGCGTTCGATCAAGCGCTGCGCCAGTTCCCATATCTTGTGCTGTGCCTGCGCCACCGCCATGCCATAGCCGGGCACGATGACCACGCGTTCGGCGAACGCCATCATCGCCGCCACGTCGCCGGCTTCGATGGGCTTCTGTGCGCCGGAAATCTCCTGCGCTTCGCCACCGCCGCCAAAGTTGGAGAACAACACGCCGCTGATGGGCCGATTCATGGCCTTGGCCATCAAGCGCGTCAGCAGGATGCCTGCCGCACCGACCATCATGCCGGCGATGATCAACGCTTCGTTGCCCAGCACATAGCCTTCGAACGCCACAGCCAGACCGGTGAGCGCGTTGTACAGCGAAATCACCACCGGCATGTCGGCGCCACCGATCGGCAACGTCATCAGCACGCCCAGCGCAAGCGCCACCACGAAGAACGCGATGATCGCGACAGGATTCAAGGTGACCGCCGCCCAGCCACCGAGCACGGCCATGGCCACGAAGACCAGCAGATTGAACACCTGCTGCCCCGGGAACGTCACCCGCCTGTCCAGCCGTCCGTCCAGCTTGGCCCAGGCGATAACGGAACCGGACAGCGATACCGCACCGATCGCCGAACCGATGACCGCCAGCGCCAATGTGATCGCACCCGGTTGGCGTGCCGCCAGTTCGGCCAGAGCCGATTGGCTCCAGTTAGTGGTATCGCGATTCATCAGGAACGAAAAGCGCAGCAGCTCGACCGCGCCGATGGCCGCCGCCGAGCCGCCGCCCATGCCGTTGTATAGCGCGACCATCTGCGGCATATCGGTGATCGCCACCTGCTTGCCGGACACCCACGCGGCCGCGGTGCCGATGGCGATGGCCGCAAGAATCAAAGGGATGTTGTGCAGATCGGGCAGGAAGAACGTCGCGATGGTGGCGATCAGCATGCCCATGCCGGCCCAGCGGATACCGCTGCGCGCGGTCATCGGCGAAGCCATCCGTTGCAGCCCCAGCAGGAACAACGTGGCGGCCACCAGGTAACTGGTCTTTACCGCTAGCGAAAGCATTTCCGGAAGCGTCCAGTCCATTACTTGGCTCCCTGCTTGCCGGCCGGCTTCTTGGAGCTCTTGAACATCTCCAGCATGCGTTCGGTGACCACGTAACCGCCGGCAGCGTTGCCCGCGCCCAGCAATACCGCGACGAAGCCGATGGCCTTCTCAAGCGTGGTGTCCGCATGGCCCAGCACCACCATGGCGCCGATCAGCACGATGCCGTGGATGAAGTTGGAGCCCGACATCAGCGGGGTATGCAGGATGACCGGCACCCGGGAAATGATCACGTGGCCGGCAATCGCCGCCAGCATGAAGATGTACAAGGCCACGAACCCGTCGCTCATCCACTCTCTCCGTCAGTTGTCTGCCGCAATGCAGGTGCCGGGACCCGATATCCACGACGCGCTCCGCATCATAACCGTACCTGAACTCCTTGGGATTCATGCAACACCCGGTCAACGGACCACACGGCGGAACGTTTCCTTCCCTGCAACCCACTCCGTCCGAGGACCACGCCATGAATCTTTACCGCACACTGGGTTTGACCGTACTGCTGCTAGGCGCCGTCGGCACCGCGAGCGCCGGAGACCATGGCGACCGCGTCGACCGCCGCCTGGACCGCAAAGGCGACCGCATCGAACACCGCCTGGATGCCAAGGGTGACCGGATCGAGCAGCGTTACGACCAGCGCGCCGATTGGGCCGACCGACATGGCTACCACCACGCCGCCGATCACCTGGACGCCCGGGGCGACCGTATCGACCGCCGCCTGGACCACAAGGGCGAACGCGCCGAAGCCCGATGGGATCGCCGGGGCGATCGCTTCGACCGCCGCTGGGATCGCCACTAAGTCCTGCCGACACTGACGGACAAGCCAGGCCCTAATCTATGTTGATGAGCACCGATGCCCACCAGGAATTCCAATCACCAGCTCCGCCGCGAGTCGCCGCGACGCTGGAGGCATTTCTGGCCGACATTGGTACCCGCGCTTTCCGTTTCGCGGAAGCCGGGCTGCGTAGCCGCGATGACGCTTTGGATGCGGTGCAGGACGCGATGATGAAGATGCTGGCCTATCGCGAACGGCCGCCTGGCGAATGGACGCCGCTGTTCTGGAGCATCCTGCGGCGCAAGATCGTCGACGTGCAGCGTCGCCATAATTTCCGGTTGCGTTGGCTGACGCCCGCGACCGACCGCAACGAGGACACTCTGGTCGATTGGGCCGACCCTTCGATCGGCCCCTCGCAATCGCACGATCAACGGGAGGCGTATACGCGGATGGTGACCGCGTTGCGCACCTTGCCGGCCCGTCAGCGCGAAGCTTTTACCCTGCGCGTGCTGGAAGAACTGGATGTGGCCGACACGGCCAAGGCGATGGGTTGTTCGGAAGGCTCGGTCAAGACTCACCTCTCCCGCGCCCGCGACGCTCTACAGAAACAATTGGAGGATCTACGATGAAACCCACGGACGACTCCCGGAACCACTTCGATCAGCAGGCAAGCCAATGGCACGCCGCTGCACTGAAGGAGTTGTCGCCGCAGACGCTGGCGCGCCTGCGTGCGGCCCGCCACGCCGCCCAGACGCAAGCGCGTCCTGCGCGTGGGCTTCATGGCTATGGACGCTGGCTTGCCGCCACCGCCTTCACCGCAGTGTTGGCGGTGGGAGTAGGCGTGCGCTTGCTGCCCTGGGGCGAACGCCCACTTCCCAGCGATATGCCGGCGGTGCCGATGGCCAGCAACGGTGATGCCGGCACCAATGAATACAGCACCACCAACGACAGCAGCGCCAGTGTGCTGGACGAAGACCCTGATCTGTATCTGTGGCTGGCCTCGGCGGACGCACCGCCGTTGGCAATGGAGTAATCGATGAAAACTTTTTTGACTCGCCTGCTTGGATTGTCGTTGCTGGTGGCCGGTTCGGCACTGGCACAAAGTCCGGCACCTGCTTCATTGCCCGAATGGGACAAGCTGACGCCGCAACAACGCGAGACGTTGATCGCCCCCGTCCGTGACCGCTGGAACAACGAGCCACAGACACGCGAGCGCATGATGGAGCGCGCGCAACGCTGGAAGACGATGACGCCGGAACAACGCGCCCAGGCGCGCCACGGCATTAAACGTTTTGAACGAATGAATCCCCAGCAGCGCGAACAGGCGCGCGCGCTCTACGAGCACATGCTCGACCTGACGCCGGAACAGCGTAAGCAACTGCACGATCAATGGAAGCAGATGACGCCGGAGCAACGCCGCGCGTGGCTGGAGAAGAACCCGCCGAAAGGCGCAGTCCCGAGGCAGCGGGATAAATGACATCGCTCGCATCGGTAGGAGCGGCGTCCCGCCGCGAGCTCTTCCTGTCAGATCGCGCTGGAAGCGAAGAGCTCTTCAACAGCAAAGCGGATCAAAGCTCGCGCCGGGACGGTGCTCCTACAACAACCTGCTAGTGTTGTTTCATTAACCCGACACACGCTCCGGCCACACGGTCTTGGCCAGAAGCTCATCATTCCAGTCGAACTGCAGCGCTCCGTCCTTGACGAACAACGCAGCGAAGTTGAAGACGTTGCGTGCGTACATCTCGCTGGCGTGCACGGCGCCCATGCTGGCCAGATTCAACGGACCGGCCACGGTCACGCCACCGAGCTCGACGGTTTCACCTGGGCGAGTGGCTTCGCAATTGCCGCCGGTTTCCGCGGCCAGATCGACGATGACGCTGCCCGGCTTCATGCCCTGGACCATGGCGGTGGAGATGATCTTCGGCGCAGGCCGTCCCGGGACCGCGGCGGTGCAGACGATCACGTCCACACCTTTCACGTGTTCGGCCAACTTGCGTTGCTGTTCGGCGCGCTCCTCGTCGGTCAGCTGGCGTGCATAGCCACCCTCGCCCGCTGCGCTGACTCCCAAGTCCAAGAACTTTCCACCTAGCGATTCGATCTGTTCACGGGTCTCCGGGCGAACGTCGAAACCCTCCACCTGCGCACCCAGCCGTTTGGCGGTGGCGATGGCCTGCAATCCGGCCACGCCGGCACCGACGATCAGCACCTTGGAAGGACGGATGGTGCCGGCGGCGGTGGTCAGCATCGGAAAGAAACGCGGCGCCAATTGCGCAGCGATCAGTACCGCTTTGTAGCCGGCCATGCCTGCCTGGGAACTGAGCACGTCCATGGCTTGCGCGCGCGTGGTGCGCGGCAGGCGTTCCAGTGGGAACGCCAGAATCCCGCGGGCCTGCAGCGCTTCCGCACGCGCGGCATCGGCTTGCGGCTGCAGCATGCCCACCAAGGTGGCACCCTGCTTCAATCCACCGATCGCCGTGGCGTCGGGCGGCTGGACGCAAAGCACCAGATCCGCGTCCGCGCGGTCAGCGGTGGCAGCCAATTGCGCGCCTGCGTCCACATAAGCCTGGTCGGTGAATCCGGCAGACTGGCCAGCGCCGCTTTCGACACTGACCCGCGCACCCGCGGCGATGAGTTTCTTGACCGTCTCCGGCGTGGCGGCTACGCGGCGTTCGCCCGTTGCCGATTCCTTCAGTACCCGTACTTCGACCGCCATGCACGCCTCGTCATCGGACTTCCGTCCGCCGATGCTAACAAAGCGCGAGGCTTATCGGAGAACGCCGGAGGGTGTTACCGCGTTTCGAAGCGCGACGGCCACATCACTGCCAGGCGAGCGACGCTTCAGGCCAGTGCAGCTTTAAACTCCAATGCTGCTCTGACCCAGCGTGTCCTGGGTCTTAGACCGGCGCGACGCTCTTGCTGGGCTCCAGCCGATCGATGACGCCCTGCATGGCCGCGTCGAAGGCATCTTCGGCCTGGTGAGTACGCAATCGGCCCATCCGCACCATGGCCGCCAACTCTTCCGGCGAGGCCACGCAGAAGCGCACGCCACGGCGGTTGACGAACAGCAGGCGCGAGGAGATGGGGCTGACCCAGGAGAGTTTGCCCGCCTGCACCTTGTTGTCCTTGTCAATGAAGTCCAGCCAGGTGCCGATCTCCAGCTTGCGGAAGTGATCCGCATCGGAATGATCGAAATCCAGCGTGTCGATGCCGCCCACCAGTTGGATGCCGGCCGAATCTTCTTCCGCCGCCGGCTTGGGCAGGATGACCTGCGGCAATTCGGGCAGGGGCTTTTCCAGATCCGGGCGCGAAGCGGCCACCGCCTGCAAGGTGTCGTGCAACGCATCGACCGCGCCGCTGGCGGCATCGGCATTCATGCCGACGCTGGCGAATACATGTTGCAGTGCCGGACGCCACGCCTGCAGCCATGGCTTGCCGATGATCTGGCGCTGGGCTTCGGCGAGTTCTTCAAGCACGCCATCGGCTAGCGCAAGCGCTTCACGCAGCCCTTCGCCATCTTCGCCTTCGCGCAGCAGCGTCATGGTGACGTGGTGCGCCCAGGGCTGGCGCAGGAAATCCGCGATGGCTTGCGGTACGTGACGATTCTCGAGCCGGATATCCAGTTCGGCGGCCATGCGGATGCGCGCAGCTTCCAAGCGCTCCTGGCCGCGCTGGATCTCGGCGGCCCGGCGCTCGGCGATCTCGATACGGCGGCGATGCTGCTCAAGGAACGAGCGGAATTCTTCTTCCAGGGTCAGGAAGATGGCGAGGTTCTCGTTGAACTCGGCCACCAGCCGGTCCACCACTTCCTCGACTTTGGTCAGCAGCGTGCGCTCTGCCGCGCTTTCACCGTTGTTGCCCTCGACGGCTTCGGCCAGCACATTGAGCAGGCGCCGCGCCGGATGGGTCTTCTGGACAAACATGCGGCGGTCCAGCAACGCGACTTTTACGAAGGGCACGACCAGGCGGCCAATCAACTCGCGGGGACGGCCTTCCAATGCGCGCTCGTCCAGCATCACATCGAACAGCATGCCGACCAGATCGATGGCGTCTTCGTCCACCGGCGCCAAGCGCGCCGTCGACGGATCGACCCCGAGCTGCATCGCGCTGCTTAGCACTTCGCTTTTCAAGCGCTGCGCCAGCGACTCGCCGGTGTCGCCGATCGCGGCGCGCAATGTGGCGCTGGGGGTGGCTTGCAGCAATGACAGCACCGAAAGCATTTCGCGCTGGGAAAGATCGCGCTGGGCGTGCTGTTGGGACCCCTGCTGTTGGGCAGTGTGCTGTTGGGCCGCTTGCTGTTCCCGGCCCGTACGGGATTCCTGCAGCAGGTGGTGCAACGCCTCGAGCAGGACGCCCTGGGCCCCCGGACCGGCCGCGTATCCCGGCGGTCCATCGAATTCCTGCCGCTCGGGGCGGTGCCCCGTTGAAGCCTGGATGGCGCGATTGACGCCCGCCATGCGATTGACGAAGCGCGCGGCCCAAGCGGGCGCGTTGGCGGTTTCCTCGGGTCCGAGTTCGTCTTCCTGCGGTAACGGCTTGGGCTGCGGCTCCCGCTTTCGCGCCGCTTGTATCTCGGGCATCACGCCGGCCTGTGCCAATCGCTGGTCCAGGGTTTCATAGATGCGGCCCAGGGCGGGCACCAAGTCGCGCTCGCAAAGCTTGATCACCACAAGCCTGACTTCCAGCGTCAGGTCGCAGGTGGCGAAGGCCTCGTGGATCGCGACGCCGATATGTTCCGACCCGATAGGGTTGTAGTCGCTATCCAGCGGCAGATTGCCAGCGATACGGCCCAGGCGGCGGTCCAGGCGCCCCAGTACGGGTTTCCATTCGCGCATCACCACACTGGCGAGATTGCGCGCGGCCAGGCGCGATTCCAGCTCCTGGTCCGACACCAGGCTCAGGGCATCCTGATGATCCTGCGCGAAGGCCTGTTCTACCGACAGAGGCTCTCCTGCCTCCATGGAGCGCCAGGCTTTGATCAAGTGGCCACGAAAACGGGCGGTGATCTCTTCGCGGCGGCGGCGCAGTTCGCGCATCGCATCCAGGAAGGCCATCTGCGAGGGGCCAGCGCGCTCGGCACGGTCGAACAGGGCGTCGTCGAACCGGCCCAACACCACGGCGAACGTATCCACCAACGGCGGCAACGCCATTTGCTTGGCTTGATCCAGCAGGCGCGGATCACGCCCGGGGCGTTCAGCGGTAGAGAAGGCGTTCGGCATGCACAAGGATCCCCGCCTCGGCAGGCGATAGATTTTCCAGGGGGCGCGGTGAGGGAATCCGCAAGCACATCGTAGGGAATCCGGTGTGTAGGCAACCGTGACCTGCTCTGCACTTTGACGCCGTGCAACACGATTGACAAGTTAAACTTGGCCGATGGCTGCCCAATCCCCCCTGCAAACCCTCGATGCCCGCCGGTCCGTCCCCTCCAAGCAGCTAGGCGATCCCGGACCGGACCACCCCACTTTGATGCGCATGCTGGAGTCGGCGGTTCGGGTGCCCGACCACGGCAAGCTGGTGCCGTTCCGCTTCATCCGTATCGCAGGCGATGCACGCCTGGCTTTGGGCGAAAAGCTGGTGGAGCGCACGCTACAGCTCGATCCCGAGGCGCCGGAAGCAGTTATCGAAAAAGATCGCCAGCGCTTTTCTTATGCACCGCTCATTATCGCCGTAGTCGCTCGGCTGACGCCCGGCCACAAGGTGCCGGAGCAGGAACAACTACTGAGCGCCGGCAGCGTCTGCTTTGCATTGCTGCAAGCAGCGCAAGCCTGTGGTTTCGGCGCGCAATGGCTGACCGGCTGGATGGCTTACGACGACGCAATCGCGAAAGTCCTGGGACTGGAAGCCGAAGAAAAAATTGTTGGCTTCATCCATATCGGTACGCCCCGCCTGGAGGCGCCGGAGCGCGACCGCCCCGATGCCGCCGCCCTGCTGAGCGACTGGCAACCCCATGACTGAAATCGTAGCGAAACCGGCGCTCTACCTGGTCGACGCCAGCCTTTATATTTTTCGCGCCTGGCACTCGATGCCGGACGAATTCCAGGATGCCAACGGCTGGCCGACCAATGCGGTGCATGGCTTCGCTCGCTTCCTTCTGGATCTGCTCGAGAAAGAACGCCCGCAGCACATCGCGATCGCTTTCGACGAAGCCTTGGACAGCTGCTTCCGCAACCGGATCTACCCGGCCTACAAAGCCAACCGCGACCCCGCTCCAGAAGAACTGCGCCGCCAGTTCACCCACTGCAAAGCGCTATGTTCCGCGCTGGGTCTGAACGTGCTGGCGCATGCTGAATACGAAGCCGATGACCTCATCGGCAGTGCCCTGCATGCCATGCGGCCGCGCGGCTTTCGTGGCGTCATCATTTCCGCCGACAAAGATCTGTCGCAGTTGTTGATGGAAGCGGACGAACAGTGGGATTTCGCGCGCGGCATCCGTTGGGGGATGACCGGCGTCAAGGCACGGCATGGCGTGGAAGCACGGCAGATCGCGGACTATCTGGCGCTCAGCGGCGATGCCGTGGACAACATTCCCGGCGTCACCGGCATCGGCGCAAAATCGGCGGCGGTACTGTTGTCGCATTTCGATACCTTGGATGCATTGCTGGCGCGCATCGACGAAGTTCCGTTCCTGCGGCTGCGAGGCGCGGCGACATTGGCCCTGCGACTGCGCGAACAACGGGAACATGCCTTGCTTTGGCGCCAACTCACGACCATCGCGCTGGACGCGCCGTTCGAGCCGCTGGAACCGGACTTCGTCCGCGTCAGCGCCGATGCCGGATTGCTCACCGCCCTATCGGACGCCCTGCGTTTCGGCCCCATGACCCGCCGCCGCCTGCGTACCGCGGCGGGCCTGGAAGAGGCGTTTGCTTAGGCTTCGGACTTTGGTAGGAGCGCCGTCCCGGCGCGAGCTCTTCCTGCCAGATCACGATAGAAGCGAAGAGCTCGCGCCGGGACGGCGCTCCTACACATATCACGCAACTACAATTCGTAACGCTTACCCGCTAGCATCGGACCCATGAACGACGACTCGCATTCATCGAATAAAAGCGCGCCTCCACGCATTGTCTACGAAGGCAAATACCTGCGCATGGTGGAACGCGGCACCTGGGAATATTCCGAGCGCACTCACGCCAGTGGATTGGCCGCGATCATCATCGCGGTGACGCCGCAGGACAACGTGCTATTCGTGGAACAGTTCCGCGTTCCGCTGCAATCCAAGACCATCGAAATGCCGGCAGGTTTGGTTGGCGACATCGATGCCGAAGAATCCATCGAGCTATCGGCAGTCCGCGAGCTGGAAGAGGAAACCGGCTGGACCGCCGAGCATGCACAGGTGCTCCTGATCGGCCCCACATCGTCAGGCAGCAGCAATGAGAAAGTCGCTTTCGTCCGCGCCACCGGACTGACCAAGGTGGGCGAAGGCGGCGGCGATGGCGACGAAAACATCACCGTCCACGAAGTGCCGCGCACCAGCGCCGCAGCATGGTTGGTAAAGAAGATGGCCGAGGGCTATCAATTGGATGCGAAATTGTGGGCCGGCCTGTGGATGATCGACCACGAGCTGGACGGTACACCGCGTACCTGAGCACTCCGCCGCATCGCGTTGTTTGTTTTCGGCGTGGAGCAAGCTTGCGTCATCGTAGAGCGGAGCTGCGCCCCGCGATAGCAACGGGTCAGTAGCGATGAGGCCGTCGCAACGGCAGGCGATGACGAATAGCCACGTAGGCCACTTCTCGTAGAGCGGAGCTTGCTCCGCTGCTCTTCGTCCCGCCCACGGCAAAAGCAGCGGAGCAAGCTCCGCTCTACGAAATGCCGCTTGATGAAACCGATGTAGAGCCGAGCTGTGCGCCACGTTAGCAACGGGGCAGTAGCAATGAATCCGTCGCAACGGCAGGCGATGACGAATAGCCACGCAAGCCGCTTCTCGTAGAGCCGAGCTCGCTCGGCTGCTCTTCGTCCCACCCACGGCAAAGCAGCGGAGCAAGCTCCGCTCTACGAAATGCCGCTTCATGAAACCTATGTAGAGCCGAGCTGCGCGCCACGTTAGCAACGGGGCAGTAGCGATGAATCCGTCGCAACGGCAGGCGATGACGAATAGCCACGCAGACCGCTTCTCGTAGAGCCGAGCTCGCTCGGCTGCTCTTCGTCCCGCATACGGAAAAAAGCAGCGGAGCAAGCTCCGCTCTACGAGGGGGACTGAACCGCCCTCTGATTACTCAAGACGCTTCTTGAAAAAGGCGATCGTCCGCTCCCATGACAGCTCGGCGGCCGTCTTGTCGTAGCGTGGCGTGGTGTCGTTGTGGAAGCCGTGATTGACGCCGGGGTAGACGTAAGCGGTGTAATCCACGCCGGCTTTTTTCAGCGCTTGCTCGTAGCCTGGCCATCCTTCATTGACCCGTGTATCCAGTTCTGCGAACTGCAACAGCAACGGCGCCTTGATGCGCGCAGCTTCTTCCGCCGTAGGTGGGCCGCCGTAGTACGGCACACCCGCGTCGACCAGATCGGGCAAGCGCGAAGCCAACACACTCGTCAACCAACCGCCGAAGCAGAAGCCGATCACGCCTAACTTGCCATTGCTGTCGGGCAAGTCGTGAACATAACGGGCGGCGGCCACAAAGTCGCGGGCGATTTTCTCTCTATCCAGCGTGGCCTGCAGTTCCCTGCCCTTGTCATCATTGCCCGGATAACCGCCCACCGGATACAGCGCGTCCGGAGCGAAAGCGATGAATCCCTGCGCTGCCAACCGTCTGGCCACATCCTCGATGTAAGGGTTGAGGCCCCGGTTCTCGTGGATAACCAGAACCACCGGACGCTTGCCTTTCGCATCTTTCGGCCGCGCCAACAGTCCGCGGCCTTCGCCGCTCCCCTCCGGCGACGGAAACTTGCGGTATTCGGACACAACACGCGGGTCGTTAGCGGGCACTTGTTCCGCCAGCGCGTATTGCGGGCTGAGTAAATCGAGCAGCGTAACGGCCGTCAACCCACCGACGGCGAACTTGGCGGCCCGGCTTAGAAAGCCGCGACGATCTATTTGGCCGTGGACGTAGTAATCGTAGAGATCCAGCAATTCCTGATCGAACTCGTGCGCCTGCTTGCGTAACTCAGACATGGTCAATCTCCGGCTGGGGTGAACAGTGAACTCGCCCGCTTCGCGGGCTGCAAACAGCAAATAGATCCTCGCACTCTTTACTCTTTACAGGCGGCACAGCCACCGACCTTACCCTTCATGCCTTTACAACAACTCAAGCCTTTTTCAAAAACTCGGTCTTCAGCACCAGCCCCTTGACCTTCTCCGCATTGCATTCGATCTCGCCTTCATCGTCCGTCAGGCGGATATTCTTGACCAAGGTGCCGCGCTTTAGCGTCACCGACGTCCCTTTTACCTTCAGATCCTTGATCAAGGTAACGGAATCGCCATCGTGCAACGGCGTTCCATTGCTGTCCTTGACTACCCGCGTTTCTTCGTCCGACATTTCCTTTCCTCGCAGGATGGGCCGGGCCCACCGCTAATTAAAAATCAAACAAGCCAGTTTTACGGACGTACGCTCAAGCGAACGCGTCCGTCGCGCGAACCAACGCGTCGACGTTCTCAGCCTCGAATGCCGAATGGCCGGACGCCGGGGTGATTTCCAGCTTCGCTTTCGGCCAGGCCTTGTGTAGTTCCCAGGCGTTGGCGACAGGGCAGACCACATCGTAGCGGCCATGCACGATCACGCCAGGAATGTCAGCGATACGACCAGCGTCACGCAGCAACTGATCCTCGACTTCAAAGAAGCCGCCGTTGACGAAATAATGATTCTCGATGCGAGCGAATGCCAGTGCGAACTCCTCGTCTTCGTGGCCGCTGACGAAGTCCTGATCCACATGAAGGAAGCTGGTCGCACCTTCCCACACGCTCCAGGCGCGAGCTGCGGCCAACCGGGTCTTCGCATCGTCCGAGGTCAGGCGACGATGAAAGGCCGAGATCAGGTCGTGGCGTTCCACCGGCGGGATCGCGGCGAGGTAGTGCTCCCAGGCATCGGGGAACAGCCGCGAGGCGCCTTCCTGGTAGAACCATTCCAGTTCCCAACGGCGCAGCATGAAGATGCCCCGCAGCACCAGCTCGGTCACCCGTGTGGGATGGGCCTGCGCGTACGCCAACGCCAGCGTCGATCCCCAACTGCCTCCGAATACCTGCCACCGGGCGATGCCCAATGTTTCCCGCAATTTTTCGATGTCGGCAACCAGATCCCAGGTGGTATTTCCCACCAGGTCGGCATGCGGCCGGGAACGACCGGAGCCGCGCTGATCGAACAGCACGATGCGGTACTTGGATGGGTCATGGAAACGCCGCATCTTGGGACTGCACCCGGCACCCGGGCCACCGTGCAGCAACACCACCGGCTTGCCATTCGGATTGCCACACTGCTCGTAGTAGAGCGTATGCCGATCATCGACCTTGAGCGTTCCGATGTCGAAAGGTTCGAGGTCTGGATAAAGCGTGCGCATAGGTGGTTCCCAATAGGACAGGAACCTAGTTTAGCCGACCTGGTCGCCTGGGTTTCTTTACTTGCCCAAAGCGTTGTCTGGAGCGTCGCCAGGCGACCTGGGTTCCTCCATTTGGATTCCGATGCGATGGAGGCCATGGGATGGTTTCCTGCAGGAGCGACGCGAGTCGCGGTGACGCTTTCATGGGAAGACTTCATCGCGACTCACGTCGCTCCTGCCAATGAGCAGAACGAACGACTGCGTCTATCACGCCTGCGAATAACCGTCATCGCAATTCATCTCAGTTAGGCGGAATAGATTAGTAAAGGATGCAGTACGTAATCACTGATTCTTATACCTTTTTTGACATACAAATATTCCAGTTTGATATTGATGCGACGCGACTTGACAGCGTTGCCAATCGACATCGATTGTGGATCCGCACCACGCAATCGATAGAACCATCGCACACGTTGCAATCACGCTGAATTTATCCCGCGTCGGCCGTCATCTTCATGCCGGCTTCTCCGAAACAACCCCGCTCTGTTCGCCCCGCATTCGCCGCGAGCGAACTCAACTCTTGAAAGGTCCTTCCTGATGAAGTCTTCGCTCGCGGCAGTACTTATTCTCTTCGGCCTCAGCTTCGCCCAGCCCTCTCACGCGCAAAGCTGCGGCAGCGGCGGCGGTACCACCGTTTGCCTGGGCGCAACCGGAGCATCCGAAAACGTCCGGCTCGGCTGGACCGTCAACGGTCCGGCGACCGGACTGCAGGTCTACCGCAACACCAGCAGCAATCCGAGCGGCCGCACCAGACTCGCCACCCTCGATGCGGCAGCGCGCAGCTACACCGACACCACCGCGGTTGCCGGCACGCAGTATTGGTACTGGGTCAAATTCACCGCCACCGGCAGCAGCTACGATTCGGCAGCGGCGTCGGCTGTTCGCAATACGTCTTGCAACGCCACTACGGTGACACCTTACGTCAAACTCAACGGCGCGTGGTCGTCGGTTTCGACAGTGAGCGTGGCAGCCGGCACGCCACTGGTGCTCGGTCCGCAACCGGTGTCCAGTGGCTCATGGTCCTGGAGCGGTTGCGGAAGGTCTGGCACATCGCGAGAGCAAACCTTCACGGCGTCCGCCAGTTGCACGGCGGCAGCCACCTACACCAACGCCTGCGGCACACGGACCACGCAGCTGTTCGGGGTCACGGTACCTGGCATGCGCAACCAGACCAGTCTTCAGATCTCCAAGTTGATGTCGCCCGGCTGGAACGTAGGCAATTCGCTGGAAGCCATTGGCGGCGAAACCAACTGGGGCAACCCGTTGGTGAACCAGGCACTGATGAATGCGGTCAAGGCTGCCGGCTTCAAGACCGTGCGCATCCCGGTGTCGTGGAAGCAATACTCCGACGCCAATGACAATATCGGCGCCAGCTGGATGGCGCGTGTAACCGAAGTGGTGAACTACGCACGCAATGCGGGCCTGTACGTGATGATCAACGTCCATTGGGACGGCGGCTGGATGCAGCCAACCTATGCCCAGCAGGCGACCGTCAACGCGCGCCTGACTAAGTTCTGGACGCAGATCGGTAACAACTTCAAGAACTACGACGACACGCTGATGTTCGCCGGCACCAACGAAGTCATGGTCGATGGCGACTACGGCACGCCGACGACCGAGTACTACACGGTGCAGAACAGCTTCAACCAGACATTCGTAAACGCGGTGCGTGCTACCGGCGGCAATAACGCCAGCCGTCATCTGATCGTGCAGGGCTTCAACACCAACGTCGACCACGCCTACAACTTCGCCACCATTCCCAGCGACAGCGCACCCAACCGTCTGATGATGGAGATCCATTACTACGATCCGTACAACTTCGCGCTCAACGATGCCAGCACCATCTGGCAATGGGGCGCGACCGCGACCAATCCCGCAGCGACCGAAACCTGGGCCAACGAGGCGTACGTGGATGCTCAGTTCCAGAAGATGAAGACGCGTTTCGTCGACCAGGGAGTACCGGTGATCATGGGCGAATACGGCGCCATCCTGCGCACCGAGTACGACCCGGCGCAAACCTATCGCACCCAGTGGAATCGGTACGTCACACGCGCGGCGTTCCAGCGCGGCATCGTGCCGGTCTACTGGGATAACGGCTACACGAGCAACCACCAGTTCGGCCTGTTCGACCGAGCGACCGGTCAGCCGGTCCACACCGGTTTGATCAACGCCATCGTCGGCGAAGCGAGATGATGACGCACTGCTGACCGAGACGCCGGTTTCTCCGGCCGGCCGATGTCTTCCATCGGCGCATGAGCGCGGCGGCGTTCGCCGCCGCGTTCGCGCCACCGACCTGAACTTTTGGGACATGGAACGGGACGACGTCGATCCGTGTCCCGCTGCGCATGCTCTATTGGCTCGCCTCTTTCGACATACTTGCCATCACCATGAGATACACCCTCCACACCCGAATCCGTGCGGCCGCCAAGCGGTTGCTCGCCGTTTCGCTCGCCATCTGCGCCACTGGCATTCCAGCGGCTGCCGCCGGCGGCCTGGTTATTCTTCCCGCGCCCGCTGACGCGTGGCGCATTACTGTCGGCCATTGGGAGAACCGGGCCGAACTGAGCGGCACCAGCGTGGTCGCGCCACGACCCACCGCCGAGTACGCGCGAGACAGTCATGCCGGCGCCAGCGCCGAAGGCCGTGACGGCCGCCGCGAAACGCTGCGGTTCGACTGGAAGGATCTCTGGCTTGCCACGCTGCGCATTGAGAGTCCACGGCCACTGGACTTGCGCCCCTATCTCGGGGGCACGCTCGAGCTGGACCTGGATGTCGCCGACATGGCTCAGGGCGCCGTCAAGGTCAAGCTCGACTGCGGTGAAGGCTGCGAGCGCAGCGTGAGCCTGATGGATCAGGCGCGCGTCCACGCCGGCAAGGGCCCGCAGCACGTGTCATTGGCGATGACCTGCTTCATGCGCGAAGGCGCCGACTTCTCGAAGGTGAAACTGCCGTTCCAGCTCGAGGGCAACGGCCGCGGCCGCGTCAGCGTCGCCAACGTGCGTTTCGTGGGCGACGGCAAACCGAACACGAACTGCCCCGACTACCGCACCGAATCAGTGACGCCATCGACGTTGAACGAATCGTGGTCGGTCGACTGGTGGCTGCCGCGTCATGAGGAGAAGCTGGCGGAGGCGCGCAAGCTCATAGCGACTGGCCGCGCCCCTGAAGTGGTCTTCATCGGTGATTCCATCACCCAGGGCTGGGAAAAAGAGGGCCGCGAAATCTGGCAACGGCACTATGCCCGCTACCACGCGCTGAATCTTGGCTTCAGCGGCGACCGCACGGAAAACGTGCTGTGGCGTCTACAGCACGGCGAACTAGACGGCCTCGCGCCCAAGGTGACGGTGCTGATGATCGGCACCAACAACACCGGCCACCGTGCCGAGAACCCGGAGACCACGGCTGCTGGCGTCAAACGTCTCATCGACGAGATCCGCCTGCGCCTACCGGGCACAAAAGTGCTGCTGCTTGCCATTTTTCCGCGCGGTGAGAAACCCAAGGATTCCCTGCGCGACATCAATGAGCGTGTGAACCGGCTCATAGCGCGCGACGCCGACGGACGCCACGTGTACTTCCTGAATATTAACGCCGCGCTGACCGCCGCCGACGGCACGCTGTCGAAGGACGTCATGCCCGATCTTCTGCACCCGAACGCTACGGGTTACGCGATCTGGCAGCGCGAGATGCAGCCCTCGCTACAGCAACTGCTTGAGGGATCGCCGGACGGGGACGATCCCCAGGCGGTCGACTGAGAAACCTGAGAACGGAGAGCTCGCGCCGAGACGGCGTTCCTACGACGGCGGATGTGGGGCCGCCTATGCGAAAAAGAACTTCATCCCGTTATCCCGAGATGCGGCCCAGCGTCACCCGATCTCGCTCTTCCAGATCCTTCGCGGTGGAAACCTCAGCGAATCCGGCTTGCGTCAACAACGCTCGTATGGATTCACCTTGTTCCCACCCGTGTTCCAACAACAACCAGCCCCCAGCAACCAGGTGACCCGGCGCCCGGGCTGTGATCTCGCGGATGGCGTCCAGGCCGTCAACGCCCGAAGCCAGCGCGCCGGCGGGTTCGAATCGCAGATCACCCTGCCGCAGGTGCGGGTCGCCTGCCGCGATATAGGGCGGATTGCTGACAACGATCTGGAACCGCTCTCCGGCCAGCGGCGCGAACCAACTACCGTGGCGGAATTCGACGTTGTGGACGTTGTTGGCACGCGCGTTCTCATGCGCGACGGTCAGGGCGGCGGCGCTGACGTCCGTACCGATAACCGGCGTGTTTGGTCGCTCACAGGCGATCGCCAGCGCTATGGCACCGCTGCCGGTGCCCAGATCAGCCACTGCATGAAGCGCGTTCTCTGGCAGCCGCTCCAGTGCCAGCTCCACCAGCAACTCGGTCTCGGGCCGCGGGATCAATGTATCCGGCGTGACTTTCAGTTCCAGCGTCCAAAAATTGCGTTTGCCGGTGAGATAGGCGACCGGCTCGCCGCCGATACGCCGCCGCAGCAATGCGCTGAATTCCGTCTGCACACCGGCAGGAACAAGGTCCGTCGCATGTGCAAACAACCATGCGCGGTCCTGCTGCAACACATGCATCAGCAGGTGTTCGACTTCGTAGCGGCTTTCGGGTAACGGCAGCTGCGCGGCTGCGTCACGCAGCAGGGCATCCAGCCGCATCGGGGCATCGGTTTCCATGGAGCGCATGGTAGCGGTTGAGAGCGACTGGCTCTGCCCTCACGTTTTCAAGAGGCGGCCTGCACTAGGGTCGCTCGGCTTCCGAGCAGTCTGGCTAAGACAATCACATCAATAGATAAAAGCTATCTGAATAATTTTGTTAATTGATTTAATATATCAATGAAGCCTACCTAAGATGGCCCCCTGTCACATCCCACCCCGCTCCCAAAGAGGATTACTGATGTCCCTGATCAATACGCAAGTCAAACCCTTCAAAGCGACCGCATACCACAACGGCGAATTCATCGAAGTGACCGACGCCAGCTTCAAGGGCAAGTGGTCGGTGGTGGTGTTCTACCCGGCCGACTTCACCTTTGTGTGCCCGACCGAACTGGAAGATCTCGCTGACAACTACGCCGAGTTCCAACGGCTTGGCGTTGAAGTCTATGGCGTGTCCACCGACACTCATTTCGCCCACAAGGCGTGGCACGACACCTCGGAAGCCATCAAGAAGGTGCAGTACCCGCTGATCGGCGACCCCACCGGCACCCTGACCCGCAACTTCGAAGTGATGATCGAGGAAGAAGGCTTGGCGCTGCGCGGCACCTTCGTGATCAACCCGGAAGGCCAGATCAAGTTGTACGAGATCCACGACAACGGCATCGGCCGCGACGCCAGCGAACTGCTGCGCAAAGTCCGGGCGGCTCTGTACGTTGCTTCGCATCCGGGTGAAGTGTGCCCGGCCAAGTGGAAGGAAGGCGCTGAAACGCTGAAGCCCTCGCTGGATCTGGTCGGCAAGATCTGATTCGCGTGGTTTCGCTGGTGCGGGTATCTCGCACCAGCGAATCGCTTTGTAAGCACGCTTTAGCAACATGCTTCGGTATCCGGGCTACGGCCCGGGTACCAATACCCTCCAGACAGATGTTCTCTGGATGCTTGCAGCAGCGGCTTGCGCCGCCACCGGACTCCCCAACCGGCCCCCCCTCTCCCCGCCGGTGGTTCAAGCCGCTTCTGCAAGCGTCTTCGCAACACTCTTCTTCTCTCGCTTTATGGAGCTGCCACATGTTGGACGCCAACCTGCAAACCCAATTGAAGGCTTACCTGGAAAAACTCACGCAGCCGATCGAACTGGTTGCCTCGCTGGACGATGGCGACAAGTCGCGTGAGCTGGAAGCCCTGCTGCAAGAAATCGCTTCGCTGTCGGACAAGATCGCCTACGCACGGCGCGACGACGATGCGCGTAGACCTTCGTTCGCGATCAACCGCGTCGGCACCGATATCGGTGTGCGCTTCGCCGCTATTCCGCTCGGCCACGAATTCACCTCGCTGGTGCTGGCGCTGCTGCAGGTCGGCGGTCATCCGCCCAAGATCTCGGACGACCTGATCGCTCAGGTGCGCGATCTGGACTTGTCTGCCAAAGACGGCAAGCTTCGCTTCGAGACCTTCATGTCGCTGTCGTGCCAGAGCTGCCCGGACACGGTGCAGGCACTGAATCTGATGAGCGTGCTGAACCCGAGTATCCAGCACGTGGCGATTGATGGCGCGCTATACCAGCAAGAAGTCGAAGCGCGCGAAATAATGTCGGTGCCGACGATATTCCTCAACGGCCAGCCATTCGACCAGGGCCGTATGACCATCGAACAGATTCTGGCCAAGCTGGATACGGGCGCGGCTGGCCGTGCCGTCGAGCAGATCAAGGCCAAGGCGCCGTTCGACGTGCTGGTGGTGGGTGGTGGTCCGGCTGGCGCTGCCGCTGCGATCTATGCGGCACGCAAAGGCATCCGCACCGGCATTGCAGCCGAACGCTTCGGTGGACAAGTGCTGGACACGATGGCGATCGAGAACTTCATTTCGGTGTCATATACCGAAGGCCCCAAGCTCGCCGCCGCGTTGGAGCAGCACGTCAATGAGTACGACGTCGACGTAATGAACCTGCAGCTGGCCCAGAAGCTGGTGCCCGGCAAGGACTTGATAGAAGTGCAGCTGGCCAATGGCGCCGCGCTGCAAGCCAAGACAGTGGTCTTGTCCACCGGCGCGCGCTGGAGGCAGATGAATGTGCCTGGCGAAAACGAATACCGAAACAAAGGCGTTGCCTACTGCCCTCATTGCGACGGCCCGTTGTTCAAGGGCAAGCGCGTAGCGGTGATCGGTGGCGGCAACTCCGGCGTGGAAGCGGCCATCGACTTGGCCGGTATCGTCAGCCATGTCACCTTGATCGAATTCGACACCCAACTGCGCGCCGATGCGGTGCTGCAGCGCAAGCTGCACAGCATGCCCAACGTACGCGTCATTACCAACGCGCAAACCACGGAAGTATTGGGCGACGGAAGCAAGGTCACCGGCCTGGTCTACAAGGACCGCGCGGGCGGCGATTCGCATCGTCTGGAGCTGGAAGGCATCTTCGTGCAGATCGGCTTGCTGCCGAACACCGAATGGCTGAAGGGCACGGTAGCGCTGTCGCCGCGCGGCGAGATCATCGTTGACGACCGCGGCCAGACCTCAGTGCCGGGCGTGTTCGCCGCCGGCGACGCCACCACGGTGCCGTACAAGCAGATCGTGATAGCGATGGGCGAAGGCTCCAAGGCGGCGCTCAGCGCGTTCGATCACCTAATCCGGACCTCGGCTCCCGCCGAAGCCCCGGATGCGGTGGCGGCCTGAAGACTAGGTAGGGAAGTCGCCCGCTACGCGGGCCGTGAAGGGCAAAGTCGGCGGTGACGCCGCCTGCCAAGGGGAACGGCGGACAATCGTTTGCCGTTTACCCTTTGCAGCGCCAAAGGCGCGACTTCACCCTTCACCGCCGCGCAGCGACGACTTCACTCCCCACAGCCAGCGCAGCGGGTAATTTTCCCGCTAAAGTGGCTGCCATCGGCTCAGGAGCGGCCCGCCATGAATCTTCGCGATCTCAAGTACTTGGTGGCGCTGGCTGACCACAAGCATTTCGGCCATGCCGCCGCTGCCTGCTTCGTCAGCCAACCTACACTGTCCACCCAGATCAAGAAGCTCGAGGACGAATTGGGCGTCTCGCTGGTGGAGCGCGCGCCGCGCAAGGTGATGCTGACGCCGGCTGGCCGCGATGCCGCGGAGCGCGCCCGGCGCATCGTGGCGGAAGTGGAACAAATGAAGGAAGCCGCCCGACGCAGCCAGGACCCGGAAGCGGGCACGGTGCGCTTGGGCATTTTCCCCACCCTGGGACCGTATCTGCTGCCGCATATCGTGCCGAGCATCCGCGCACGTTTCCCGCACCTGGAGCTGCTGCTGGTCGAAGAAAAGAGCGACCTGCTGCTGTCCTACCTGCGTGAAGGCAAATTGGATGCTGGGTTGCTGGCGTTGCCGGTGCAGGATGAACAACTGCATACGGAGTTCCTGTTCGAAGAACCCTTCGTATTGGCGGTGCCGGAATCCCATCCGCTGGCCCAACGCGAATCGCTGAGCCTGCGCGAGCTGTCCGAGCAAAAATTGTTGCTGCTGGAGGATGGCCACTGCCTGCGCGAACAGGCGCTGGATGTCTGCCGTATCTCCGGTGCCAACGAACGTTCCGAATTCCGTGCGACCAGCCTGGAAACGCTGCGGCAGATGGTGGCGGCCAACGTAGGCATCACGCTACTGCCTACGCTGGCGGTAAAGCCGCCCGTGGCGCGTTCGGAAAATATCCACCTGCTGGGCTTCAGCGACTCACACCCCAGTCGCCAGATCGCCATGGTCTGGCGCAAGAGTTCGGCCATGAGCGATTTTTTGACCGAACTGGCCAAAATCATCCGCGCCCTGCCCGCCGATCTGCTGTCAGTCGACACCAGTTCGAGAACCTCCGCCGGGAAGACCGGCTCCGCCGTGATCCGTCCAAAGCCGAAGGCCGCCTAGCAAATCGTCAGGCGGCAGGACCCGCATATTGAGATACCGAACCCGATATCTCTCCCGCGCTTCTGGAAGCTGAAGCGCCAGCCATTCCCGGGCATACTTGCGGGCCCCTTCCCGATTCCCCACGAAGAGAACCGATGAATACCGCTGCGACGCCTTCCAAATTGGACCAGTTACGCGAACTTTCCGTGGTAGTCGCCGACACCGGCGATTACGAAGCAATCCAGCGGCTCAAACCGGTCGATTGCACCACCAATCCCACGCTGGTCCGCAAGGCGCTGGTGCTGCCCGTCTATACCGACCTCATCGAACGCGAACTCGCTTGGGCGCGCCAGCAGGGCCCAGCCACCGAAGCGCTGATCGATGAAGTGGCCGACCGTTTGACCGTAGGCGTGGGCGCGCGTTTGAGCGCATTGATTCCCGGCCGCGTCTCCACCGAGGTGGATGCCGATCTGGCGCACGACACTGCCGCGACCGTGAAAAAAGCGCACAAGTTCATTGCGATGTACGCCGGCCTGGGCATCGCGCGCGAGCGCGTGCTGATCAAGGTCGCTTCCACCTGGGAAGGCGTGGAAGCCGCGCGCCAGCTACAGGCCGAAGGCATCGACTGCAACTTGACGCTGATCTTCAACAAGACCCAGGCACTGGCTTGCTCCGAAGCCGGCGCTTTCCTGATCTCGCCGTTCGTGGGCCGCATCCTTGACTGGTATGTTGCCCACGGGCAGACGCCGGCCAGCATCGATGAAGATCCGGGGGTGATGTTCGTGCGCGGGGTATACGACGAGTTCAAGCGCCGCGGTTCCTCCACGGTGGTGATGGGCGCCTCCTTTCGCTCTACTGCGCAGATCGAAGCGCTGGCCGGCTGCGACCGCCTGACCATTGCACCCGACCTGCTGGAAAAACTGAGCCAGGATCATGGCCCACTGCCACGCAAACTCGTCGCCCGCGAGGTAGAGCCGGTAACCGCATCGCCGGTGACCGCCGAGAGCTTCGCGCAAGCGCTGGAAGAGGATGCGATGGCCAAGGAAAAACTTGCCAGCGGCATCGACGCCTTCGCCCAGGATCTGGTGGGCCTGCGCAAGAGCATTGCCGATCGCTTGGCGGAAACTGTCAACGCCTAGGCGGCGCACGTTCTGCAAAACGCTTTGGACGCGGATAGAACTGATAAATACGGATAAAGCTCAACGCTTTATCCGTAGTAATCCGCGTTGATCCGCGTCTAAGCTTTTTGTTTGGTTCCGATCGCGACAGGCCCGTGCCGGATCAGGCCTCCAGGCCGATCGCGCAACTCACACCGGTACCACCGATGCCGCAGTAACCGCCGGGATTCTTTGCCAGGTATTGCTGGTGATAGTCCTCGGCGTAGTAGAACGCTGGCGCGGGGTACACGATCTCGGTGGTGATGTCGCCGTAGCCGGCTGCGCGCAGGCGCTGTTGATACGCATCGCGGCTAGTGACGGCGGCATCGTATTGCGCTTGGGTGTCGCAATAGATAGCCGAACGATACTGTGTGCCGGTGTCGTTTCCCTGACGCATGCCCTGGGTGGGGTCGTGACTCTCCCAGAACACTTGCAGCAACGCTTCGAGCGAGGTTTGCGCCGGGTCGTAGACCACCAGCACCATCTCGGTATGGCCGGTCATGCCGGAACAGACTTCCTCATAGGTCGGGTTCGGCGTGCTGCCGCCGGCGTAGCCCACGGCGGTGGTAAAAACGCCCGGCAAGCTCCAGAACTTGCGCTCCGCGCCCCAGAAGCATCCCATGCCGAACTGCACCTTCTGCAAACCGGTGAAGCTCGCGCCGGCCTCCGATCCGGCCCCGCCGCGCAGCGGACGGCCATGAACAAAGTGGGCATTTTGCAGCGGCAGCGCCTCGGCACGACCGGGCAGGGCCTCTTCCGGACGTGGCAAACGTTGTTTGTAAGCACCGATACCCAGCATGGTCGACCTCGTCATTTGTATTTGGAGGATGCGACGGACTAACCGCCGCATCGCTCAGGCTGGCAGGATGCCTAGCCCGTCGCTGTCGGATATGGGGTCTTCCGGGGGCGATTCCAGCCCTAGCGCAAGGATCACCTCGCGTGCCTCGGGCAATGCCGTATCGGGCACACAGACCCGTAGCACGCCGAACAGTGGCAGCTCGCCCATGCCGCCTATCAGCGATTCGCCGAACACGAACGCCGGCAACCCGGCATCTTCCAGCGCGTGTTTCACCAGGTGGGCGTCGAACAGGTTGTCGGCGAGATAGGCGATGCGCATTGACGTTTCCTGAAGGTGTTGCGGTAAACGGTAGGCTCTTGCTTTTGCCCCCTTTGCAAAAGGGGGCTACGGGGGATTTGCTCTTGCTTCTTTAGAAGAGCAAAAGCAAATCCCCCTCAAACGCTTTTCAACCGCCGAATGGCGGGTCATCCCCCTTTAAAAAGGGGGAGGTAAAAACAAGAGCCCTGCCGCTCACGCTCAGCGGCTCCCGGCCCCAGTTTCTCAAACAGGTTTACGGAACGCCTCCGTCCCAGGCACCAATTCAGTTTCGGCGTCCGCTGCCTCGCGCCACTCCCGCATGGCCGGCAGCGCGAACAGCGCCTGCATGTAGCGCATTGCGATTTCATCCACAGGTACGCCGTAACCGTCGAAGCGGATCGCCACCGGTGCGAACATGGCATCGGCAATGCTGAATTCGCCGAACAGGAAGTCGCCCGCTTCGCCGTAGCGCTGCCGCAACTCGCGCCACAGTGCCTGCACTCGATCGATGTCGCGTTGTGCGGCTTCGTCCCAGCGGTATGTGTCCGGACGACGGCGGCTGTTCATCGGTAGCTGCGAACGCAACGCGACAAACCCCGAGTGCATTTCCGCGGCCGCGGTCCGCGCCATGGCCCGCGCTTGCATGTCCTTCGGCCAGCCGCGTCCATCCAGCCAGCGCTCATTGACGTATTCGCAGATCGCCAGCGAATCCCAGATGGACAGGCCGCCGTCCTGCAGCGCCGGTACTTTGCCCGACGGCGAATACCGGCCGATCTCCGCGAAGAACTCCGGAGTGTCCAGCAACAGGCGGATTTCACTGAATTCCACGCCGAAATGCCGCAGCAGCAGCCACGGCCGCAGCGACCAGGAAGAGTAGTTCTTGTTGCCGATGACCAGGACGGGGAGGCTCATTCAGGGAGGCGCCGCACAAAAGGGGCGCTCAGGATAGACCAGAGCCAGCGCCAGCTCAGCTAAACTTGCGGTTTGCCCCCGCGCAGTTGCCCGAACGCATGTCCGATACCTCTCATCCCGCCGCCATCGACGAAACTCCGGAAAAAAGGGACTTCATTCGCCAGATCGTCCGCGACGACCTGTCCAACGGCAAGCACCACGCCGTCAAGACCCGTTTCCCGCCAGAGCCCAACGGCTATCTGCATATTGGCCACGCCAAGTCGATCTGCCTGAACTTCGGCATCGCCGGCGAGTTCGGCGGCGTCTGCAACCTGCGTTTCGACGACACCAATCCCGCCAAGGAAGACCCCGAATACGTCGCGGCCATCCAGGACGACGTGCGCTGGCTGGGCTTCGAATGGCACTCGCTCCGCCATGCGTCGGATTATTTCGAGGTGTATTACCTGGCTGCGGAAAAACTGATCCGCGATGGCAAGGCCTTCGTCTGCGACCTGAGTGCCGAGCAGGTGCGCGAATACCGCGGCACCCTGACCGAGCCCGGCCGCAATTCGCCTTACCGCGACCGCAGCGTGGAAGAAAACCTGGACCTGTTCCGCCGCATGCGTGCGGGCGAATTCCCCGATGGCGCACGCACGTTGCGCGCCAAGATCGACATGGCCAGCGGCAACATCAACCTGCGCGATCCGGCGTTGTACCGCATCAAGCACGTCGAACACCAGAACACCGGCAATGCCTGGCCGATCTATCCGATGTACGACTTCGCACATGCGTTGGGCGATGCGGTCGAAGGCATCACCCATTCTCTCTGCACGTTGGAATTCGAAGACCACCGCCCGCTGTACGACTGGTGCGTTGACAACGTGGACCTGACCGGCGACTCGGAGCTAGTACGGCCGCTGCTGGAAAAAGGCCTGCCGAAGGAAGCCGCCAAGCCTCGCCAGATCGAATTCTCGCGACTGAACATCAACTTCACGGTGATGAGCAAGCGCAAGCTGATGGCGCTGGTCAACGATGGCCTGGTCGACGGCTGGGACGACCCGCGCATGCCGACCTTGCAGGGTTTGCGCCGCCGTGGCTATACGCCGTCGGCGATGCGCCTGTTCGTCGACCGCGTGGGCATCAGCAAGCAGAATTCGCTGATCGATTTCAGCGTGCTGGAGGGCGCCTTGCGTGAAGACCTGGACGCCGCCGCGCCACGCCGCATGGCCGTGGTCGATCCGCTGAAACTGGTGCTCGCCAATCTGCAGGAAGGCCACGAAGAAACCCTGACGTTCTCCAATCATCCCAAGGACGAAACCTTTGGCAAACGCGACATCCCTTTTTCGCGCGAGCTGTGGATCGAGCGCGAGGATTTCGAGGAGGTGCCACCCAAGGGTTTCAAGCGCCTGATTCCTGGTGGCGAAGTGCGTCTGCGCGGCGCCGGCATCGTGCGTTGCGATGAAGTGATCAAGAACGACGCCGGCCAGATCGTCGAACTGCGCGGCTGGCTGGACCCTGAGTCACGTCCCGGCATGGCCGGCGCCGAACGCAAGATCAAGGGCACCATCCACTGGGTCAGCGCTTCGCATGCCGTGCCTGCGGAAATCCGCCTGTACGACCGCCTGTTCACCGTGGCCGATCCGGACGACGAATCCGAAGGCAAGACTTACCACGATTACCTGAATCCTGAATCCCGCAAGACCGTGCAGGGTTACGTGGAGCCCGCTGCCGCCGCGGCTACGCCGGAGCAGTCGTTCCAGTTCGAACGGATCGGTTATTTCGTTGCAGACCGCCACGATCACCACGGCGATCGCCCGGTGTTCAACCGCAGCGTGACCTTGCGCGATACCTGGTCAACGAAGGCCTGAACTGACGGGTTCCAAACCGACATGCGGCGCTATTCGCGTAGCGCCGTGCGTCTTCGGCGCGTCCTGAGTAAGCTGCCCCACATCCCACATCGAAAGGAAGCCCGCCATGCGCCGCTTAGCGTTGATCCTCAGTTTGGCCACGTGGATGCTGGCTGCCTGCGCCGCACCTGCTTCGGTGTCCCCCGCCACGGATTCCGGTGCCGCAGAAACTGGGTCCAAGCCGGCGCCGCCAACCAGCACGCCTCATCCGCCACGTCAGGTTTCACAACCCGTCACGGTCGACTACAGCTGCCGCAGCAACAACGACTGCGCGGTGAAGGACGTCGGCAACTGCTGCGGCACGATGCCCGCTTGCGTCAACAAGGACAGCCCCACCGATCCCCAGGCAGTCCGTGCGCAATGCGCCGCCAGCGGCCAGATGGGTATATGCGGGTTCCAGGAAATTTCATCCTGCCAGTGCGTGAGCGGCCGCTGCGAATCCGAGCAATCCGGCAGCACCCGTCCGGTCCAGGTGAACTGATGCTGCATGCGCAAGTCCATCTGACGCTGCCCGCGTGGACGCATGACGCCATCGATCTTTCGCGCGCTTACTCCAGCGACGAAGACAAGGTGGCCCTGGCGATCGAACTTTCCCGCCGCAACGTGGAAGCCGCGAGCGGCGGACCGTTCGGCGCGGTGGTTTTCGCGCCCGATCATCGGGTGATCTCGATTGGCGTCAACCGCGTGATGCCACACACCTGCTCGCTGGCGCATGCTGAAAATATGGCCTATATGCTGGCGCAACAGCGCCTGCAGACGCCGCGCCTGAATGAGCGCATCGCGCCTATCACGCTGGCGACCTCCTCCCAGCCGTGCTGCCAGTGCTATGGCGCCACGGTGTGGGCGGGCATCGACCGCCTGCTCATCGGCGCGCGTGCGGAAGACGTGATGACGCTGACCGAGTTCGACGAAGGCCCACTACCGGCCGATTGGATAGGCGAATTGAACAAGCGCGGTATCGAAGTGATCCGCGATCTGTGTCGCGATGAAGCGCGCGCCGTGCTGCGTGCCTATGGCGAGATGGGCGGTGATCGTTATTGACGCACTTCAGCCTTGTGGGAGCGCCGTCTCGGCGCGAGCTTTTTGTTCTATCGCGATCTGGCGGAAGAGCTCGCGGCGGGACGCCGCTGCTACCGGCGATAGGCGGGCGCCATGACCGGCCTGCTCTGCTATTGCCGCCAGGGCTTCGAACCCGAACTGGCCGCCGAGCTGACCGAGCGTGCCGCGTTGGCCGGTATCCCAGGTTATGCCAAGGCCGGCCGCAATGACGGCTATGCCGTACTGATTGGCGACGACGGCGAAGCGCTGCAACGCGCCCTGCCCTGGCGCGATCTGATCTTCGCCCGGCAGAGCTTGCGCCTGATCGCGGAACTGCGGGGATTGGATCCCAAGGACCGCATCACGCCGATGCTGGAGGCGCTGGGCGGTGGCGGCAGATTTGGTGACTTATGGGTGGAACACCCGGATTCGGATGTCGCCAAGCCCTTGGCGGGTTTGGCACGCAGCTTCGGTAACGCACTACGGCCTGCCCTGCGCAAACGTGGTCTGCTGACCGATAAGGAAAACCTGCGCCTGCCCCGGCTGCATGTGGTGTTCGTCGATGGCGACCACGCCTTTCTCGCCAGCAGCATCCCCAGCGACAGCGCGCCTTGGCCGCTTGGCATTCCGCGGCTCAAGCTGTTGCCGGACGCACCTTCGCGCTCGGCACTGAAGCTGGAGGAAGCACTGCTGAGCCTATTGGATTCGGACGAGCGCAGTACGTTGCTGAAGCCAGGCATGACCGCTGCAGACCTGGGCGCCGCGCCCGGCGGATGGACCTGGGTGCTGACGCGCCATCACCTGCGCGTCACGTCGGTAGACAACGGGCCTCTGCGCCAGCATGTGATGGACACCGGTCTGGTCGAACACCTGCGTGCGGATGGTTTTCATTGGAAGCCGGCGCAGAGACTGGACTGGATGGTCTGCGACATGGTGGAGCAACCGCGCCGTGTCGCCGAGCGCATGGCCGCTTGGTTCCGCGAAGGCTGGTGCCGGCATGCCATCTTCAATCTCAAGCTGCCGATGAAGAAGCGCTGGGACGAAACGCGGCTGTGTTTGGACTTGCTCGAAGAGCAAGCCGGCAAGCCATTGGTCGTGCGCGCCAAACAGCTGTATCACGATCGCGAAGAGATCACCGTATTCGCCACCTCGCGATGATCGATGCTCTTATCGCTTTTGTAGGAGCGCCGTCCTCGGCGCGAGCTCTCCGCTTCCACCGCGATCTGACGGGAAGAGCTCGCGCCGAGGACGGCGCTCCTACGACAGTCGATCATTGAACTCAATCACATTGCGGAGACCCCCATGGCCGCCAGTTGGATCACCATCGTTGCACCCTACCTGCCCGAGATCATTCGGCTTGCGCGTCCCATGTTCACCCGTACGCCGGTGCGCGATGTCAACACTGAAAAACTTCGGCTGGATGTGTTGAACGAACAGATCGCCGAACTGCAGAACGCGGCGACGCAGAACGCCGATTCGATCAAACTGCTGGCGACCGACATGCAGAAGACCATCGAGGTTCTGCAGTTGGGCGCGGAAAGATTGGAACGGCAGTCCAAGCGCTCTGAACGAGCGGCGGTAATCGCCGCGACCATAGCAGGGCTGTCCTTTGCCCTTGCGGTATTCGCGCTGGTGCGCTGAGCCTTCCCACCCTATAGGAGCGGCGGGACCGCTTCCCACGATCGGACGCATTTGGGACCGACCGCACAGGCGATCTCACTCCCTGCAAACCGGAGGTGGCACTATGCTTCCCGGACCAGGAGGCCGTCATGCTGCCGATCGAACTCAAAGACCCCGCCGGCTTCGGCAATGAATTCCTTCGGCTGACGTTGCTGCAAGGATTCCAGTCACTGACCAAGCGCGACTTGGAGCTGCTGATCTTCGTTTTGCTGGAGCGCGACGGCGCCATTGAGCGCGGCGAATCCAACTTCACCGTGGCCGGCAAGTTGCGCGTCACGCCGGCCAAGGTCAAGGCGCTGCGCCGCGACGGCTACGCCCGCTGGCGCGCACTGGTGCCGGAGGAGCACGACGCCGCCCTGCAACGCATCGTGGCCACGGTGTTGACGGAAGCCAACCTGCGTGCCGGTGCGAAACATGTCAGCGAACGTGCCCGCAAGGAGGGATTCCTGGCCGTTCGTATCGAGCACCCTGACGACCAGCAGCAATTCGAGCAAGCCATTCTCGATGTCGGTGCGTTGCCGGTCTATGAGCGCAACCGCGATGTCGTTGCGGTGCGGTTCGACACGCTGCTGACCATCGCTGAACGCTGGGGGTATCTGCAGAAAGATCCCGCTGCCATCACGGCTGAGCTCAAGAAACTCGCCCCCACGTCGGAAGAAGTGGCTGATCTTCTGAAAAGAGACGTCACCAAGTTGCGCTGGCAAGATGCGCGCAATGCGCTCAATAGTCTGGGCGCCAAAGCGATCGCCAGCACCGCCGAGGGCGCCTTGAAGGGATTGCTGAAGATCGTATTTCCCTTTATCCCGGGGTGACTCGTAGAGCGGAGCTTGCTCCGCTGCTTTTTTTTTCGAGACCAGTAGGTATCTGCTTAGAAGCAGCGGAGCAAGCTCCGCTCTACGTTATTACACTGCCGACACCTGCACACGCTTACCACTGCGCATTGAAGCAAAGATCGCATCGATCACCCGCATGTCGCGCAGGCCTTCCTCACCCGGCACCAGCGGCGCGGTTCCGTTGAGAATGGACAGCGCATCGTCATCCATCTGCCGCGCCTGCTGGTTCGGCACGTGCACGTCCAGTATCTCGCCGCTGCTGGTGCGGCCTTGGATGCCGTCATAGGACTGGAAAGGCGACAGTTCATACCAACCGCGTTCGCAGTCGGTGTGCAGAAGATTCATGTCCGCACCGAGACTGGTCGAACATTCGGCGGTGATGCCGCTCGGAAATTCCAGACGAAAACGCATGGCTTCATCCACGCCACGAAAGATGTCGGGACGGTGAACTGCCTGGGTGGCGGTCACCGCCACGGGCTCCTCGCCCGAGATGTAACGGGCGGCATTCAAGGCGTACACGCCCATGTCGTACATCGCGCCACCGCCACGCGCTGGATCCAAGCGCCAAGCATCACTCCAACCTTCATTGAAGCCCTTGAACCCCGCCTCTGCCCGGATACTCTTGATACTTCCGTATGGTTTTTCTCGTGCGAACCCAATGATGCGCCGCGTATTGGGTTCGTGCTGCATGCGATAACCAATGGCCAGTTGTACGCGGTGCTGCTGGCAGGCATCGATCATCGATTGCGCTTCGGCGGCATTCATCGCCATCGGCTTCTCGCACCAGACGTGCTTGCCGGCCGCGGCGGCGGCCAGCGTGAGCGGTTTGTGCAGATGGTTGGGCGTCGCGATGTAGACAACGTCGATATCGTCGTTGTCGACTATGTTCTTGAAACTGTCGTAGTCGTAGATGTTCTTGTCGACGACGCGATAACGCTTTTGCCATTCCACGGCCTTATCTGGCGAACCGGTCACGATGCCTGCGAGATGGCAATGCCGGGTAAGCTGCAGCGCTGGCGCCAGCTGTTCGCGGCTGTAGTACCCCAGGCCGACCAGCGCCACGCCTAAACGTTTCCTGGTGGTTTGCTTCGACCACAGCGGCGTAGTAACGCCAGCTAATCCCACGCCGGCGATGGTTTTGATCGGACTGCGACGCGCTACGTGACTACGATCCATGGAACGCCACCGATGTAAGGGGGAGTGCTGGCGCCTGTTGCCACCTATGTGCCGGAAGCGTGTCGCCAGAAGGCATTAACCAATGGCGGCAACCGGCCGGCCAAACCCAGCACGCCACCCCGCAGCAGGGTGGCATGCATTTCATCATTGGAAAATACACGGTTGATCGTATCGAACGCGTATGCAGCTGCCGTATTTTCGCTGCGCCGCTGCCGCGACCAGCGCGCCAAACGGTGCGGAGCGCTCCAATCGGCGCGCTTGGCTTGGGCATCGCGCATGGCGTCACGCAAACCCGCGACGTCGCGCAATCCCAGATTCACACCCTGCCCCGCCAGCGGGTGGACGACGTGCGCCGCATCTCCAATCACCAGCACGCGGCCGCTGACATATTGGTCGACCAAGCGGCGGCGCAGGGGAAACGCCGCACGCTGCGACACCGCTCGCACCTGGCCCAGTCGTCCCGCGAACGCGAGGGTCAGTTCGCGATCGAAGGCGGCTTCATCCAATGCCAGGATTCGCTGGGCTTCGTCGTCCGGCAGCGTCCAGACAATGGAACTGCGGCCTTGCGTGAAAGGCAGGAAGGCCAGCGGCCCGGTCGGAAGGAAGCGCTGCCACGCAGTTTCTTCATGCGGACGCTCGGTTTCGACAAAAGCCACCACGCCGCGCTGCGCATAGTCATGCTCCGACACGCCAAGACCTGCCAGCCGGCGTAGCGTGGATTCGGCGCCATCGGCCGCGATCGCCAACCGCGCATCCAGCTTTCCGCCGTCGTCCAGGCGCAGACGAACCCCTTGTTCGTCCTGCTCCATGGCCTCCACCCGTGCCGGACAGTGCATCCGCACACCGGCGGCCGACAGAGCCGCCCATAAGCGATCGACCAACAGATCGTTTTCCACGATCCAGCCCAGCTGCGCGCGGCCCAGCGCGTCGGCGTCGAACTTCAATTCGCCGCCGCCTGCCGCATCCCATACCCGCATGCCCCGGTAAGCCTGCGCGCGCGCATCGCGCACTGCCGCCCACACACCGACGCCTTCGAGCAACGCGGCATTATCCGACGCAAAGGCATACACGCGCAGGTCAGGCTTGGCTGCCGACCAGCGCGGCGGTTCACGCCCTTCGACCAACGCGACTTCCAGCCCCAGTTGCGACAACGCCAGCGCGCAAGCACTTCCAACCACGCCGCCGCCTACTATCGCGATATCGATTTGTCCGCGCCGGTTCATGCCGCGCTCTCCCGGCAAAGCGCCGGCACATCGCCACGGAAACCCATCGCGCCACCCACCAACAACGACTGCAACGAAGGCGATGCATCGGCGGCCAGCAATCCGAGGCTGCGCAAAGGACGCAACAACGGCACGGCATTGGCGGTCACCCGCGCCAACCCATCGGAAAAATCCAGCGTCCGCTGACGATCCTCCGCACGCCGGGCGGTGTAGGCGGAAAGTGCGGCGGCATCGCCGGGATCACCACCTGGCTGCACCATTTCCGCCAGCGTCAGCGCGTCGCGCAAACCCAGGTTGAAGCCCTGTGCGCCGATCGGGTGAATGGTCTGTGCGGCGTTGCCCAACAGGACCGTGCGATCGGCGTGAATACGCCGCGCGACCACGCGCACGATGGGGTAGGCGCTGCGCGGACCGCTGGAGAGCAAACGACCTACGCGCCAGCCGAAGATCTTCTGGATACGCGCCAGCCAGGCAGCATCGTCCAACGCCGCGACAGCATCGGCCTGCTCACCGGCGACGGCATGCACCACCCCGAAATGGCGGTCTCCACGCGGCAGCAGCGCGGTGGGGCCATCGTTGCAGAAACGCTCGTAGGCAGTGCCATCCGGGACGCGATCGGCACGCACCCGGGCGACGAACAAAGTCTGTCGATAATCGTGCTCGTCGGCGGGGATCCCCATTGCTTCACGCACTCCACTGCGGGTGCCGTCGGCGGCGACCACCAGACGCGCACGCAATGTGCGTTCGCCGTTAGCGTCGACGATGCGAACCTGACGGAGCTGATCTCCGACAGATTCGAAACCGACGAAGCGCGCGGGCCGGTAACGTGTCAGACCGGATAGTTCGTCCAGCCGCGCTTCCAGGGCATCGCCAAAATCCCGCGCCACGACGACCTGACCGAAGCTGTCGCGCCCGTATTCGGACGCATCCAGCTTGACCCGGCCAAAATCGCCCTGCCGGCTGATGTGGATGCAGCGGATCGGTCCGGCCGGCGCGCGCAGCTTGGCCATGACACCCAAAGCGGTGAGTGCGTTGACCGTAGCCGCAGCGAAGCTGAGATTGCGCTGGTCGAATACCGCTGGCATTTCTCCGGCCGGGGTCGCTTCCACCAAGCCCACGTCCAGGCCCAGGCGATCCAAGGCGATCGCCAAGCTGGCGCCTACCAAGCCGCCACCTACTATCAACACGTCATGCGGTTCAATCATGGCGCCATGATACCGGCTCGTTCCCCGGCCCTCCCGGCGGTGGCATCCCGGCAACGCGCGGCGGCCGGCCTCAGCTAGAATGGCAGCCTGAGTTCCTGGAAACCGCACATGAACAGCAACACCCAGCGCGCCATCATTCTTGCCTTGCTCACCTTGCTGCTGGTGGCCAGCAGGCTCAATCTTCCCGCTTCGCTCACCCATTTCGGACCCATACCGGATGCATCGTGGGCGGTGTTCTTCATCGCCGGTTTCTACTTGCGCGCCTGGACTCGCTGGGCCTTCCCGCTGCTGATGGCGGTGGCGGTATTGGTGGATTACGTCGTAATCAGCGGTCAAGGCCTCAACTTCTGGACCCATTACTGCGTCTCGCCCGCTTACTGGTTCCTGCTGCCAGCGTACTTTTCGCTGTGGGCCGGCGGCCTGCTGGTCCGACGCTTCTACAAAGGTAGCGATGGCAAGTCGCTGGCTACGCTGGTCGCCAGCCTGGTTGGCGCCGTCGCGGTCTGCCATCTACTCAGCCAAGCCAGCTTTTATTGGATCAGCGACGTCGTGACAGCGCCTACCGTCGCCGGCTGGTGGAAGAACTACAGCGACTGGTTTCCTTCCTACCTGCGTGTGACGGCGATCTATGTCGGCCTTGCGGTCATCGTCCATGTCGGTGTGCAGCAAACCGCACGCTTGCAAGCCTGGGCCAACGCCAGGCGCTGAGCCGCACACGGAACCTGGACCTGGGCCGATGGGCAACCGTCTTTCCAAGATCTACACCCGCACCGGCGATGACGGCAGCACCGGGCTGGGCGACGGCAGCCGCGTCGGCAAGGACTCGGCGCGGGTCGACGCGTACGGCACGGTGGATGAGGCCAACTCCGCCATTGGTGTCGTGCTGGCGGCGGCCAATGTGCCCGAAGACATCCGCGCATTGCTGACCACCGTGCAGCATCAGATGTTCGACCTGGGCGGTGAGCTGTGCATTCCCGGCCATGCGGCCATCACCGCCGCCGATGTGGATGCGCTAGAAGTCCAGTTGGATCATTACAACGACCCCTTGCCGGCGCTGAAGGACTTCATCCTGCCGGCCGGAGGCGAAGCCGCGGCGCGTTGCCATTTGGCGCGCACCATCGTGCGCCGCGCCGAGCGCGAGACCGTCGCGCTGTCGCGGCACGAAGCAGTACGCCCCGAAGCCATCCGCTATCTCAACCGCCTTTCCGATCTGCTCTTCGTTCTGGCACGTGTACTGGCGCGGGCGGACGGGCACGGCGAAGTGCTCTGGAACCACCAACGCCGGCACAGCTGACGTGATCATCTTTACCCATCCTGCGTGCCTGGCCCATGATCCCGGCCCCCAACACCCGGAACGGCCGGCGCGCTTGGAAGCGGTACTGGAGTCGTTGCGCGCCGCGCATGGCGACCTGGATTGGCGCGAGGCGCCGGCGGTCAAGCTAGGCGATCTGCGCCGTGTCCACGACGAGACGCTGATACAGGCGGTGCTGGAAGGCGACTTCCAGGGATACCGGATGCTGGATCCGGACACGGTGATGGTGCCGGCGTCGCGCACCGCCGCGTTGTATGCCGCGGGCGCGGGCGTGGCCGCCGTCGATGCTGTGATGAAGGGTGACGCTTCGACCGCTTTCTGTGCCGTACGCCCCCCTGGGCATCACGCTACCAGCGGCACGGCCATGGGGTTTTGCCTGTTCAACAACATCGCCATCGCCGCTGCCCACGCGTGCGAAAAGCACGGCCTGGAGCGAGTGGCCATCGTCGATTTCGATGTGCACCATGGCAATGGCACCCAAGCCATCTTCGCCAACGATCCACGAGTGGCCTATTTCAGCACCCACGAATCGGGTATCTATCCCAACAGCGGTGCGCCGTACGAGCGCGGCGTGGGCAATATGTTCAACGCGCTGCTGCCACCGGGCAGTGGCGGATTCCGCTTCCAGAATACCTGGGCGGACGAACTGCTGCCCGCGCTGGATGACTTCAAGCCGCAGCTGTTGCTGATCTCGGCCGGCTTCGATGCGCACATGCGCGACCCGTTGGCCGACCTGATGCTGGAAACCCAGGACTTTGCCTGGCTGACCCGCCAGCTGCGCAGCCTCGCCCGCCGGCACGCGGCAGGACGGGTGGTCTCGATGCTGGAAGGTGGCTACGACCTGGAGGCATTGCGCGAGTGCAGTGCCGCGCACGTGGACGAACTCCGATAAGCTGAGAGCCAGCTCGCGAGCCGCCCGCCTTCGTTCGCGACGGATCATGAGCAAGTTCTGAGAAAATGCGTACGCTGAACCAGGCCCCACACCAGCCGGCGGTTTTCATTGCCCGCATCCATGGGATACGGCAAGCTAGCGGCCGATTTTGACCCTGAATTTGATGGAGCCCTGCATCGCGTGCGTCCAGTCCTTCGCCTGCTACCGTTGCCGTTCAGTATCGCCCTATGTCTGCCGGCGATGGCGGCCGACGACAAGCCCGAGAGCTGGGCACTATGCCCTGTGCAGGACGTAATTCCTGTCTTTAGCGAGGCGCCGAAGCCGGCGCCGGGCACCGCGCAGGCGCAGCGCGACCAGCGCGCCGAGCAGCCCACCTCCATTGAAGGCAACGCACTGGGCGGCACCGAGTCGAACCTGGAATACAGCGGCGATGTCGCGCTGGTCCGTGGCGACCAGTTCCTGGGTGCGGACAATCTGAAATACGACCAGGAAAAAGATACCTACGTGGCAGACGGCCACGTGCGCTACCAGGATGCCGGCCTGCGCGTAATCGCCGACAGTGCCAGGGGCGATCAAAGCGCCGACTCGCACCAGATCGACAACGTGCGTTACCAGTTGGTGTCACGCCGCGGCAACGGCGGCGCCGATCGCATCAACTTGAAAGGCCCCGAGGGCGAGTTGCTGCACTCCACATACTCCACCTGCGATCCCGAGGATCGGCGCTGGGAATTGCGCTCCCGCCGGATCGACGTGAATACCGACAAAGGCTGGGGCGTGGCCCGTGGTGCCACGATCCGCATAGGCAAGATCCCGGTGATGTACGTTCCGTGGCTGAAGTTTCCGATCGACGACCGCCGCCACACGGGCCTCCTGTACCCGGCCATCGGCCAGTCCGGCCGCAATGGTTTCGACTACAAGCAGCCCATTTACCTGAATCTTGCGCCGAACTACGACGCCACCATCTCGCCGCGCATCATGACCAACCGCGGCATACAGCTCGGCGGCGAGTTCCGTTATCTGTACGAGGGCGGACGAGGCATATTCAAGGGCGAGTGGATGCAAAGCGACGATCTGCTGAAGGATCGCGCAAAGGAACCAAGCTACAACAACCCTGTCAACCCTAATAATCCGGATCCAGACGACAGCCGCGGCGTATTCGGCTTCGCTGGCGTCCACAATCTCAACCGTAACTGGCAGGCGCAGGCAAATCTGACCTGGATCAGCGACGCCCGCTATACCGAGGACTTCAGCAACGCGCTGTACGGGCTTTCAGCCACGTCGATCACCAGTACCGCTGGCCTGTACGGCGCTGGCGAGCACTGGAGCGCCGGCATCATGGCCGACAGTTGGCAGTTGTCTGATTACCTGAGCAGCGAATTCAACCTGCCGTACAACCGCTTGCCGCGCATCTACGCCAATGGCGAAAAGCCATTCGGCCGCTGGCTGTCCGCAGGCGTGAATGTCGAGGCGGTTCACTTCCAGCATAACGAGAAGCCGGGCGGCGATCGTCTCGACGTCAAGCCCTTCGTTACGATGCCACTGCAGGGCGCTGCCTGGTATGTCACCCCAACCCTCGCTTGGCGACATACTCAGTACCGGCTGGATGGAGATGCCAGGGAACGCGCAGCGCTGGGCTACGGTATCGAGCCGGACCAGGTCACCCCGGAAATGCTCGCCCAGTTCCGCGACGCATCGCCCAGCCGCAGCCTGCCCATCGCCTCGCTCGACGCCGGCCTGTATTTCGACCGGGAAACCGAGATCAAGGGCAGCCGATACCTGCATACGCTGGAACCGCGCCTGTTCTACCTCAATGCGCCATATCGGGAACAGGACGGCATTCCGTTGTTCGACACTCGCCCCTTCACTTTCAGCTGGGGGCAGCTGTTCCGTGACAATCGCTATTCGGGCCCCGACCGGCAGACCGACGCCAACCAGCTCACCCTGGCGCTCAGCACGCGCTTCCTGCGCCAGTCCGACGGCTTCGAGCGCCTGTCTGCCAGCATTGGCCAGATCATCTATTTCGACGACAGCCGGGTCACGACCACGCCTGGCGAAATTCCGATCGAACAAGGCAAATCGGCCTGGGTCGCGGATACCACGTATGCGCCAACCGATCGCTGGACCATTGGCGCCTCGTATCAATGGGACCCGAAGATTCGCCGCGAGAACCTGATCAGCACGCGCGCCCGCTACCTGATCGGCGACGATGGCGTGGTCAACCTGGCCTATCGCAAGCGCCGGGACCTGCTGGAAGAAGCCGACTTCTCCTTCCTGTACCCGGTTACGCCGTCCTGGAGTGTGGTCGGCCGCTACTACCGCTCGCTGGAAACCGATAGCTTGCTGGAAGGCATCGCCGGCGTGCAGTGGGATAGCTGCTGCCTGGCCGTGCGCGCGGTGGTACGCCGCTACGTGCGCAATCGCGAAGGCGATATGAACAACTCGATCCAGGTCGAGTTCATTCTCAAAGGTCTCGGTTCGGCTGGCCAGAATACGGAGCGCACCTTGCGCCGTGGTATTCTCGGCTACTACCGAGACGACCTATATCTCGTCCCGCCGAGCAACACCTCGCGCGACCCGGACGACGACGACAATTACGCTCCGGATCCAATCCCATGAAAATGAAGTCCCTCCGTTTCCTCGTGGCCGGCCTGCTCGCCGCCGCGACTATCTCGCCGATATTCGCTCAGTCGCTGCAGCCGCTCGACCGCATTGCCGCGGTTGTCAACGAAGACGTGATCCTGCAAAGCGAACTGGACCGCGCGGTGCAGAACGTGCTCGGCCAGTATGCCAACCGGCCCGAACAGTTGCCGCCGCGCAATGTGCTGGAACGCCAGGTCCTGGAGCGGCTGGTGCTGGTCAAGCTGCAGGTAGCACGCGCCAATGAAAGCGGCATCCGCGTCAGCGATCAGGAACTGAACAACGCCGTCGCCAGCGTCGCCCAGCAGAACGGCACCACCGTGGACGGCCTGCGCCAGCGGCTTGAGGCCGACGGCATGTCGTTCGGCGACTTCCGCAATTCGCTTCGCGACGAGATCGTCGTTCAACGCTTGCGTCAGAGTTATGCGCAAAGCCGCGTGCAGGTCAGCGAGAGCGAAGTCGACGCCGCCCTGGCGGCGCAGACCAGCAGCGGTTCCCAGTACCACCTGGCCCACATTTTGGTGGGACTCCCGGAAGGCGCCACCGCCGAGCAGATCGCTACCGGCGAGCAAAAGATCGCCGGCGTCAAGGCGCTGATCGACAAGGGGGAACTCGATTTTTCGGCAGCGGCGGTGCGGTATTCCGACAGCCCGAACGCGCTGGAAGGCGGCGATCTTGGCTGGCGGACCCTGGATGAAATTCCGGTCGCCTTCTCCCAGATGCTCAAGGACATGTCGGCTGGACAGGTCGTCGGCCCGTTGCGAGGCCCGAGCGGATTCCAGCTGTTGAAACTGGTGGAAGTACGTGATGCGTCGCAGGCCGCCGCGAAGACCGTCACTGAGTTCAACGCACGCCATATCCTGATCCGGGTCACGGACGTGCAGGACAGCGCGGCGGCCAAGGCCAAGATCGATACCTTGCGCGCGCGCATCGCCGGCGGCACGGATTTCGTCGAAGTCGCCAAGGAAGCTTCCGAAGACCCCAACAGCCGCAATGAAGGTGGCGACCTGGGCTGGTTCCCGGCAGACGCCTACGGCCCGGATTTCGGCAAGCAGGTTTCCAGCGTCAATGACGGTCAGGTCACCGCACCGTTCCGCACCGATGCCGGCTGGCATATCGTGCAGCGCGTCGGCACCCGCCAGACCGACGTCACCAGCACCAATCAGCGCGCGCAAATTCGCGAAACGATCGGTCGCCGCAAGGCCGAAGACGAGTACAACCGCTATCTGCAGGAGTTGCGCGGCGAAGCCTACGTCAACTTCCGCAGCGGCGATCGCACCGAAGGCGACGCTGCCAACAAAGGCAGCTGAGCATCATGAAACCCCGGCTCGCGCTGGTCCCCGGCGAGCCGGCGGGTATTGGGCCCGAACTCTGCGTCCGGCTCGCACAACAGCCACGTGATGATTGTCGGTTGCTCGCGTTTGGCGACCCCGACACGCTTCTCGCCGCAGCCGCGTCCCTGGAATTGCCGCTGAGATTGCTTGGCGAAGACGAGCCCGCCAACACCCCCGGCGATCTGGCGATCCGGGTGGTGGCCAATGCCGTTCCCACTCGTTTCGGCCAGACCGATCCCAGCAACGCCGCTGCGGTCATCACGGCGCTGAATCAAGCTTCCGACGCTTGCCTGCACGGTGAACTGGACGGCCTTGTTACCGGGCCCGTTCACAAGGCGGCCATCAATGCTGGCGGCATTTCCTACACAGGCACCACCGAACTGCTTGCGCAGCGCGCAGGCTGTGACGTGGTGATGATGCTCGCCAACGACATCGTCCGTGTCGCACTGGCAACCACCCACCTGCCGTTGCGCGAAGTGCCTGATGCCCTCACGGCAGACAGCTTGGCGCGCGTCCTGGGTATCACGCATGCTGCTCTGCGCAACGATTTCGGCATTGATGCTCCCATCATCGCCGTGCTGGGGTTGAACCCTCACGCGGGCGAAGCCGGACACTTGGGACGCGAAGAGATCGATGTCATCGCACCGGTGCTGCAACGCCTATCGGCCGAAGGCATGCACCTGGTTGGGCCGTTGCCGGCCGACACGGCTTTCCTGCCGCAAAAACTGAAAGGTTTCGATGCCGTATTGGCGATGTATCACGACCAGGGCTTGCCAGTACTCAAGTACAGCGGTTTCGAGCAGGCCGTGAACCTGACCCTTGGCCTGCCCTACCCCCGCGTCGCGGTCGACCACGGCACCGCCTTGGAACTGGCGGGCAAGGGTTTGGCCGATCCATCGAGCTTGTTTGCCGCGGTGGGGATATGTGCCGCGATGGCGAAGAGGCGTATGCGGAAGCGGGAATCGGGAATGGAGAATGGGGAATGGGAGTGAACTTCACTGGCATCTGCGGGTTCGCCATGCTCAAGGCTTGAAGCGAGGATCGCGCGGAACGAGCTGCTCATTCCGCGTGGCGATCTCGCCGTTCCGATTCCCTATTCCCATTCCCGGCTCCCATCCATGTCCCACTTCAAAGCACCGCCCAAGAAATCGCTAGGCCAGCACTTCCTGACCGATCGCAGCTACATCGACAAGATCGTGCTGGCGGTGAATCCCAAGCCCGGCGACCGGTTGGTCGAGATCGGGCCGGGCCAGGGCGCCATTACGCTGCCGCTGCTGAGAAAGCATGGCGAACTGACCGCCATCGAGTTCGATAGGGACCTGATCACGCCGCTGATGGAATCATCGGAGGGAGTTGGCCGCCTGACGATCATCCACAAGGATGTGCTGGCAGTGGATTTCACCAAGCTGGCGGCTGGCGAAGACAAACTGCGGCTGGTCGGCAACCTGCCGTACAACCTGTCGTCACCCATTCTTTTCCATGCCATCGAACACGCAGCCGTCATCCGCGACATGGTTTTCATGCTGCAGAAGGAAGTGGTGGACCGCATGGCAGCCGAGCCAGGCAGCAAGGTCTATGGCCGCCTCAGCGTCATGCTGCAGGCGTACTGTGCGGTGACCCCCTTGTTCGTGGTGCCGCCGGGCGCCTTCCGGCCACCGCCGAAGGTCGATTCAGCGGTCGTGCGCCTGGTGCCACGCGATCCGGACAGTATCGGCGTCCAAGCGCCTCAGCGTTTCACCGAAGTCGTGCGTGCGGCGTTCGGCCAACGCCGCAAGACATTACGTAATGCGCTTTCAAGCGTGTGCGACGTCGAGCAGATCGAAGCTGCCGGTTTGCGCCCGGATGCCCGCGCCGAACAAGTGGAAGTGGCCGGTTTCATACGCCTGGCCAATCTGCCCCCAGCAGAGTGAGTTCAGTCGCAGTCCTATCCTTGCACCACATGATTCAAGGGGGAAAGGAAAGGCATTCAAACAAGTTGAGTGCCGCGTCGCCAAGGCGAGGCGAGGCGCATGGGTACCTGCTCCACTCACATGATGCGCACGTATCCGTCGCCAATGGCAATGTCGGTAAGCGCATTTCCTACACAAATTGCCGCTTTTGCATAAACTGTCGCCATGAACGACGCCGACTACGCCATCGATATCGACGTAGCCACCCGTTTCCTCGCCGATCAATCCGCGCCCGAGGAAGGGCGCTACGTTTTCTCCTATACCATCCGCATCCGCAATAGCGGCCGGGTTGGCGCCAGGCTGCTGGGACGCCATTGGACTGTCACGGATGCCAACGGCAAGGTGCAGGAAGTGGACGGCGAAGGCGTGGTGGGCGAGCAACCTTGGCTGCGTCCGGGCGAGGATTTCAAATACACCTCTGGTGCGGTACTGGAAACCTCCCTGGGAACCATGCAAGGAAGCTACGACATGCTGGCCGACGATGGCACACGCTTCGATGCGCCAATCCCCCAGTTCACACTGTCCATCCCACGGACGCTGCACTGATGGCGGTCTGGGCAATCGGCGACCTGCAGGGTTGCTACGACGTCACCCAGCGGTTACTGGAACGGATCCGTTTCGACCCGGCCGCGGACAGGCTTTGGTTCTGCGGTGATCTGGTCAATCGCGGCGGTCAGTCACTGGAAACCCTGCGCTTGGTGCGCTCGCTGCGCGAGCACAGTGTGGTGGTGCTGGGCAACCATGATCTTTCCTTGCTGGCCGTCGGCGAACGAACCCCGGACGAACAGCGCAAGGTGAACCCCGACCTGCAGCGAGTGGTCTTCGCCGATGATGCGCGCGAATTGCTGGATTGGCTGCGCATGCAGAAACTGCTGCACGCCGATCGGCAACTAGGATGGATGATGGTCCACGCCGGTCTTGCGCCGAAATGGAGCATCAGCCTGGCGGAGCGCTACGCGCGTGAAGTCGAGCAACAGCTGCATGGCAACGGCTATCGCAAACTGTTTCGCAACATGTACGGCGACAAGCCGAGCTGGTCGCCCAACCTGTCCGGCTACGAGCGCTCGCGCGCCATCATCAACTTGTTTACCCGCATGCGTTATTGCACCCCGCGCGGGCGCATGGCCATCGAGGAAAAAGGCGCCCCCGGGACGCAGGCGCAGGGCCTCTATCCCTGGTACGAAGTTCCAGGCCGCGTGCAGCGTGAACTGAAAATCGTCTGCGGACATTGGTCGACATTGGGCCTGATGATTGGCCATGGCATCCATGCGATCGATACCGGCGCTGTCTGGGGCGGAAAACTGACTGCTTTGCAGTTGGATACCGACGAGCTGCGTGTGGTGCAGGTGCCGGGACGGGAAGTGCCGACACCTGGCTGAAACATCCTGACTATTGTGGCCTGCCCCGCAGCATGGCGAACGCGGTCTAGGCGCGCCCACTTACAAGGGAGTATCGGGTTTGAGAGACCTGACAGCCAAGGAAACAGCGAATCCGTTGCACCACATGAGCGCCCGGTCCAGCGTCGCAGTCGCGCTATTGGCGCTGACGCTGGCGAGCTTGTCCATCGCCTGCCGTGCCGATGTCCCGGCGGCGCAGAAGATCGTCGCAGCGGCGCAGACATCCTCGCCTTCTCGCATACCCATGCAGACGCCACCATCGCCGCCGCTGGTGGCGGCCGCGCGCGGACAGATCGGCGTCACCCGCCTCTACGATCCGGCGTATGTCGAATTGGATTATCCAGACGGCGACGTGCCGCGTGATCGGGGCGTCTGCACCGATGTCGTTATCCGCGCGCTAAGAACGCAGGGCCTGGATCTGCAGCAGGCTATCCACGAAGACATGCGCAGGAACTTCGCGGCCTATCCGCAACTCTGGGGGCTGAAGCGCGCGAACCGGAGCATCGACCACCGCCGAGTACCGAACCAAATGCATTGGTTCGAACGCCAAGGCTGGGCGCGGCCGATTGATTCTGCTCCCGACGGCTACCACGCAGGTGAGATCGTTGCCTGGAAGCTCACGGGCTCCGGCCTGCTGCATATCGGCATCGTTTCAGACCGCACTACCCACGACGGCATCCCGCTGATCATCCACAACATCGGCCGGGGTACGCAGGAAGAAAACTTGCTATTCCAGCACGCCATCATTGGCCACTACCGGCCGGTACTGCCCTTGTAGGATCGTGCTGGCGTCCTGGCACGCAATCAATCGCGGTTTGTTCGAAGTATCCTCGCGAGAGCATCAAGCCCGAACGTAGTCCACGAACTCGAAAGCGAACGCATGCCTGTTGTCGACCGGATGCGGCTCACGACCGACCGCTCGCCACTGCGTCGCATCGAAACCTGGAAAGAAAGCGTCTGCATCTTCTACTTGCGTATCGACGTGCGTGAGATAAAGACGATCGGCCAGGGATAGCGTGAGCCGGTATATCTCCGCCCCGCCGATAACGCAGAGTTCCTTCGAACCGTTCGCTTCCGCGAGCGCGAGCGCCTCTTCGAACGAAGCTACTGCGCGCATATCTTCAAATGGCGCGTTGCCGGATCGCGTCAGCACCAGATTGAGACGACCTGGCAAAGCACGGCCCAGCGACTCGGCCGTCTTGCGGCCCATCAGTACCGGCTTGCCCAGGGTCAGCGCCTTGAAGCGCTTGAGGTCGTCGGGTAGTCGCCAGGGCAGATCGTTGCCTTTACCGATAGCGCGATCACGATCCAACGCGGCGACAAGCGAAATCACCACGGTGCTACACCGCCACCGGCGCCTTGATGGCCGGATGTGGCTCGTAGCCGTGAATCTCGATGTCGTCGTAGGTGAAAGCGAACAGATCGGTCACATCGGGATTCAAATGCAATCGGGGCAATGCGCGCGGTTCGCGCGACAACTGTTCGCGTGCCTGTTCGTAGTGATTGGAATACAAGTGCGCGTCACCCAGCGTGTGCACAAAATCGCCCACGCCCAGCCCCGTCGCCCGCGCCACCATATGCGTCAGCAGCGCATAACTGGCGATGTTGAACGGCACGCCCAGAAAGATGTCGCCGCTGCGTTGGTACAGCTGGCAACTCAGCTTTCCGTTCACTACGTAGAACTGGAACATCGTGTGGCACGGCATCAACGCCATCTTCGGCAGCTCCGCGACATTCCAGGCGGAAACGATCAACCTGCGTGAATCAGGGTTGCGCTTGATTTCGTCCACCACCCAACGGATCTGATCGATCTCGCCACCGTCGGCGGTCGCCCAGCGACGCCACTGTTTACCGTAGACCGGCCCCAGCTCGCCCTGCTCGTCCGCCCATTCATCCCAGATGCTGACCTTGTTGTCCTTCAAATAAGCGATGTTGGTTTCGCCTTTCAGGAACCACAGCAACTCGTGGACGATGGAACGCAGGTGCAGCTTCTTGGTGGTGACCAGCGGAAAGCCTTGATTCAAATCAAAGCGCATCTGCCAGCCGAACACGCTGCGCGTTCCGGTACCGGTGCGATCGGATTTCTCCGTGCCTTGGTCCAGCACATGCTGCAACAAATCGAGATATTGCTTCATGCGGACTCCTTGGCGGCTTTCGTCTGAGCGGGAATCACAGGCTGCAGCGTTGGCGACCGGCGCGACCGCCACAGCAAATAAAGGCCCAGTGCGATCAATGGCGTGCTGAGCACTTGCCCCATGGTCAACCAACCAAAGGCCAGATATTTCAATTGCTCGTCCGGCACTCGCACGAATTCCACCGCGAAACGGAAAACACCGTAGAGCAGCGCGAACAGACCGGAGACCGCATAGCGTGGACGCGGTTTGCGCGAGAACCACCACAACACACAGAACATCACCAGCCCTTCCAAAAAGGCTTGATAAAGCTGCGATGGGTGGCGCGCGAACTGGTTCAAAGCCCCAGCGGCGTACTGCGCTTGCAACTGCTGCGCGTCCAGGCCGAGCTTCAGGACATTCGGATCGGTGCTGGGGAATATCACGCCCCAACCGGCCTGGGTGTACTTGCCCCAGAGTTCCGCGCCGACGAAGTTACCCAGGCGCCCGAAACCCAGGCCCAGCGGCACCAGCGGGGCCACGAAATCCATGGTGTCGAAGAAGTGGATGCGATGCCGGCGCGTCCACCACCAAGCCGCGGCCATGACGCCCAACAGGCCACCGTGGAAGCTCATCCCGCCTTCCCACACTTTGAATATCGACAGCGGGTTCTGCACGAAGGCATCAAAGCCATAGAACAGCACGTAACCGAAGCGTCCGCCCAGCACGACGCCCAGCATGGAATAGAACAGCAAATCCGAGAATCCGTTGGCGTCCACACCCGGCAGGCGGCCGGCACCAATCCGCAGCCGCCCCAACCACCAGGCTGCCAGGAACCCCAACAGATACATCAAGCCGTACCAATGCAGCTTCAACGGGCCCAGCGAAAAGATGATCGGGTCGATCTGATGAAGGTAAATCATGCGCCTCGGCTTGGCCGTCCAGGGATAGGCCCTATTTTGCCCGAGTGGGGAGCCGGCTGCTTATCGGATGCCATCGGCCGGAACCCGAATGGGAGCGCTTCTCGTAGAGCGGAGCTTGCTCCGCTGCTTTTTCCTTCACCGACGAAAAGCAGCAGAGCAAGCTCCGCTCTATGAAACGCCCTTAACCCGCATATGTCGGCAAAAGCACCGGCGCGTCAGGCGACGAAGGCGGCCAGCTCAGTACCTCCGCCTTCAGGCCGTCAGCAGGTCACCATTCACCGGCGCCAGGAACGTGCCGGCGCGCCGCACGACGGCGCATCAGCAGGTTCAGCCATTCGACCATCACCGAGAAGCCCATGGCGAAGTAGACGTAGGGCTTGGGCACATGCACTTCCAAACCGTCCAGGATCAACACCGCGCCGATCAGCACGATGAAGGCCAGCGCCAGCATCTTGATGGTGGGGTTGGCGTCGATGAAACGGCCCAGCGGATTGGCCGCCAGCAGCATCACGGCGACCGCCAGCAGGATGGCAGCCACCATGACCGGGATGTGCTCGGCCATGCCAACGGCGGTAATGACCGAATCGAGGGAAAACACGATGTCGATGATGGCGATCTGGGCGATGACCATCCCGAATACCGCCGAGGTCTTGGTGGTGGAAGGATCTTCGTCTTCTCCGCCCCCGATCAGCTCCTTGATCTCCATGGCGCCTTTTATCAGCAGGAAGATGCCACCCAGTATCAGCACCAGGTCGCGCACCGAGATTCCCATGCCGAACAGGGTGAACAGGTCGTACTGCATCTTCGCCAGGAAGGCCAGCGACACCAGCAGCGCGATACGCGTGATGCAGGCCACTGCAATGCCGATCCTGCGCGCCAGCGGCCGCTGGAGAGGGGGCAGCTTGGCGACGGCGATGGAAATGAACACCAGGTTGTCGATGCCCAGCACGATCTCCAGTGCGCTCAGGGTCACCAGCGTCAGCCAGACGTTGGGGTCGGCCAGGAATTCAAAACTCATGTGCGTGCAATCCTTTCTTTTTGGTTATATCGATCAAAACAGCCGCGGCCCCAAGATAAAGGCCCAGCACAGCAAAACGTTCATCATCAGCACGAATACCGCAGCCGATCCCATGTCCTTGGCGCGCCCGGCCAGCTCGTGGTACTCCGGCCCGTAGCGCTCGATCAGCGCTTCCACCGCCGAGTTCAGCAACTCGGCCGCCAATACCAGCAGACAGCTGCCGATCAGCAGACTTCGCTCGATACCATCCCGGCCCAGCCACACCGCCAATGGCGCGAGCACCACCAGCAGATAAACCTCGAGGCGGAACGACGACTCGTGCAGCCAGGCCGCCTTCAAACCCTGCATCGACCACACTGTCGCCTTCAGGATGCGGCCTGGGCCGCGTGGCATGTGTCCGATTTCATCGGCCATGAGGTGTCATCCGGAAGTCAGCGGGGGCGAACGGCAACGGCACCGAACGCACAAGAGCAAGAGCCATGGAGCGCACGCGCGATCGGACGGTGGCCTGGCGAAGACAGGTCATGGAACGACGCGATGGGAAAGCGCATGAGCGGTGCGGGGGATCGTCGGAAAGGGCGATTTTGCCACAAGGTGGCCGCCGACACCCGCCAGGCCGGGTTTACAAGCCGCCGTCGAGACGGTTTCATTCAAGCCAAGACTACGCAGACAACCGGATAATCGGGAATATGGCCCCAATTTACGTGATTCGCCTCATTTTCCTGACCTCTCTACTGATTCTGGCGGCTTGCGCCAGTACTGCCGCTACGCCAGAGGGTTCGCCCCAGGTGCCGGGGCAGCTGTCGAGCACGGCCTTCGAACAGGACATGCAGCAGTTCGCGATGGCGGATGCGGCTTCCCCGCCCCCTGAGAACGGGGTGCTGTTCATCGGGAGCTCCTCGATCCGCCTGTGGGACGGATTGGCGGCCGATTTTCCCGGTATCACCGTAATCAACCGGGGTTTTGGTGGTTCGGAACTGCGCGACAGCACTTACTACGCCGATCGCATCATCGCCCCTTATGCACCGCGCAAGATCCTGATCTACGCCGGCGACAACGATCTCAGCAGCGGCCGCAGTCCGCAGCAGTTGCGCGAAGACTTCCGCGCGTTCGTCAGTCGTGTACGGCGCGATCTGCCGAAAGTCGAAATCGCCTACATCGCCGTCAAGCCCAGTCCTTCCCGCGCACACCTACTCGAGGCTCAACGACTAGCGAACGCGCTGATTGCCGCGGACGCCGGAGCACTGGACGTGGAGTTCATCGACATTTTCACTCCCATGCTGGATGCCACCGGCAAGCCGCGGGAAGAACTTTTCCTCGAAGACCGGCTGCATATGAATCGCGCTGGCTACGAAATATGGCGGGACGTCATCGCACCTTATCTCGATTGACAGGTTTGGTTAAAAGCGACATTCGATGTCTGCGATGGAATCCAGCGTCAGCCCGCCGCCGGACGCCTCCTCCGCTCCCGATCACGCCTCTCGATAAATCGCGGTACCGCGCGAACCATCCGGACGTATCCAGCCGCGGTACATGCCCGAGGTGTTGAATGCCATCGCGATATTGCCGTCGCGATCCAAGGCGATGGCGCCGCCATCGCCGCCATGGCTCGGCACCACGTTCATGATCACCTCTTCGGCTGCTGCGACGATGCTGTCGCCGCGATAGGCGACGCGAGCGCAGATGTCGTGGGCCACCGCGTTACGTATGAAGAATTCACCCCAGCCGGTGCCTGACACACCGCAGCGATCATCGGCCCAGGTTCCTGCACCGATGATCGGCGAGTCGCCGACGCGCCCCCAGCGTTTATTGGTCATCCCGCCTGTGGAAGTGGCAGCGGCGATACGGCCGTGCGCATCCAATGCGACCGCGCCAACCGTACCGAAATACCGGCCGCGCAAGTCCTGGCTGGTCTGCCACTGCTCCTGCTCCAGTGCTTGTGTCAGCTTCAGTTGCTCGCGACGGACATCAGTGTCGAACCAATGGTTGGCGACACGCTGGATACGCGGCTGGGTATCGGCGAATTGCTCGGCGCCTGCCCCGATCAGAAATACATGCGGAGAATCCTCCATGACTGCGCGCGCCAAGCGGATGGGATTGCGCACGGTCCGCACGCCAGCCACCGCACCGGCTCGCCGGCTATGCCCCTCCATGATGGAGGCGTCCAGCTCGTGCTCGCCGCTGGCATCGAAGACCGAGCCTTTGCCCGCGTTGAAACGGGGGGATTCTTCCAGAGCTATGACAGCGGCTTCCACCGCGTCCAACGCGCTACCTTCTAGGGACAGCATCGCCGCGTAGCCAGCTTCCAGGGCATTGTTCAGATCGGCCAGAATCTCCCGCTCGTCAGCGTCACTGAGTTGGCCGCGCTCTATGACGCCGGCGCCACCATGGATCACCAAGGCTATCGGGGAAGATTTGCGAGCTGTCATTGCGAGCGCGACGACCGTGGGCGGGGCGGTCAGGATACCTCGCCCATGGAACCGATGAATCTGATGGCGACACGTGCCAGGGCATCTTTGCGCCGAGTCGTGACAGCTTCGTCACTTCGGTGCGGGCCTGTACGCGCCAGAAGCCGCTCCTAAAATAAGCAAAATTCTGTAGGAGCGCCGTCCCGGCGCGAGCTCTCGCTCGTATTCAGCGGCCCGTCCGATAGATCATTGCGAACGCAGCGCTTCGATCGGGTCCAGCTGCGACGCCTTGCGCGCGGGGTAATAGCCGAAGAACAGACCGGTAGCGACAGAAAAGCCTGCTGCCAGGCCGATCACCTGCCCGTTCAGTGCCACCGGCAAATCGCTGAATCGCCCCACCAGCAGCGCGCCGGCAATGCCAATCGCAATACCCAGCGCGCCGCCGATCAGTGATATCAGCATCGCCTCGGCCAGGAATTGCCGGCGCACGTCGCTCGGACCCGCGCCCACTGCCATGCGCAAGCCGATTTCGCGAATGCGCTCCGTCACCGAGACCAGCATGATGTTCATGATGCCGATACCGCCAACGATCAGCGATATCGTCGCCACCGCGCCCAGCAGCAGCGACATCAAACGCGTAGTTGCGGTGCGGGTGGCCACGATTTCGGAAATGTTGCGCACGTTGAAGTCGTCTTCTTCGCCCGGCATGATCTTGTGGCGCTGACGCAACAGGGCCTCCACTTCGCCCTGCACGTAGGACAGATCCTTGGCGTTGGCGACCGTCAGCGCGATCTGCATCACCGCGCCGGCGGGCAAGCCCATGGCGCCCATCAGCCGGCGGCGCGCTGTCTGCAAGGGCACCATTACCACATCGTCCTGGTCTTGACCGAAACCGCCCTGGCCTTTCGACTTCAAGGTCCCCACCACCGTGAACGGAACACGGCCCAGCCGGATGGTCTGACCTATGCCGCTGTCTTCGCCAAACAACGTGCGGCGCACGGTTTCGCCCAGGATCACGACCTTGTCGGCGCCGGTGTAGTCCTGCGCATCGAAGCCCTCGCCACCGGCAATCGTCCAGCTGTTGATGTCGAAGAAGTCCGGCTGCACACCCTGCCAACTGGTGGACGCGTTGTTTTCGGCGTAGACCACTTGCGTATTGCCGCGTAGCGCGCCTGCCACGTACTGCACTTCCGGAACTTCATTGCGGATCGCATCCACATCGCCCTCGTTGAGGGTGAAGAAACTGGCGGAGCTCATTCGCACAGCGCCGCCCGCACCGCGACTGGCGCCCGGACTGATATCCAGGCGCTGCGAACCTAGGCCGGAGACCATCTTGTCGATTTCGGCCTGGGTTCCCTGCCCCACCGACACCATCACGATGACGGCGGCGATGCCGATGATCACGCCCAACGACGTCAGCGCGCTGCGCATCCAGTTGCCACGCAACGCGAAGATCGCCGTGCGCAAGATGTCGGAGAATTTCATGACGAAGAGCCGGGAATGGAGAATGGAGAATGGGGAATCGCCAAAGCGCGAGCGCCGCATCGCATGCGTGCACGGCCGGGAAAATCGCCACAGGCGGAAAATACGCGGGTCACGGCACGTCCTCCCCCATTCCCGTTTGCCGTCTCCCCGTTCCCGGCTCTTCGTGCAACTCACCGTCGCGCATCACCAGCGTGCGGTCTGCATGCGCGGCTACTTCGGCGTCATGGGTAATCAGGATGACGGTGTGGTCCTGGTCGCGCAGGCGTTTGAACAGGGCCAGGATTTCCTCGCCGGTCTTGCTGTCGAGCGCGCCCGTCGGCTCGTCGGCCAGCAGGATCGGAGGTTGGTTGATCAGCGCACGCGCAATGGCGACGCGTTGCTGCTGCCCGCCGGAAAGCGCATTGGGACGATGATCCGCGCGGTCGGACAATCCCACCGCCGCCAATGCCTCGCGCGCGCGCTCCAACCGTTCGCGTGGCGGCACCTGCGCGTAACCCAAGGGCATCGCGACGTTTTCCAAAGCGCTCATGCGAGACAGCAGATTGAAGCCCTGGAACACGAACCCGATCTTGTCCCGTCGTAGCTCCGCCAGCTCCTCGGCATCCAACGTCGAGACATCCACTCCGTCGCAGAAGTAGCTGCCGGAAGAAGGTGTATCCAGGCAGCCGATGAGGTTCATCAGCGTCGACTTGCCGGAACCGGACGGCCCCATGATGGCGACGAAATCACCGCGCTGGATGCGCATGTCGACGCCTTTCAACGCAACCACCTCGGCCTCGCTGTCGGGCGAGTAGACCTTGCCCAGGCCATGGGTTTCGATGACCGCCACGCGTGCTGGCGCAGCCGTTGCGGTAGCTGCCGGGGCGCTCATTCCTTGGGGCGCTCGCCGACGACCATCACGTCGCCTTCCTTGATATCGCCGGATACCTCGGTATTGGTGCCGTCGCTGGCACCGATGCGCAAGGCGATCGGTTGCGGCTTGCCGTCGACCAGCCGGTACGCGGTCGCCCGTTTAGCGCTGAGCAGATCCCGGAGCGCGCTGTCCCACCGGCGGGCTTGTTCTTCGTCCAGGCTCGCACGGAATGCCGCGAAATCCTGCTGGAAGCGTTCGATCATGCGTTGGCGCATCTGGCCCTCGCCACCGCCAGCAGGCGCACCGACGGTTCTCATGGACATGCCGGGTCCCGCACCGCCACCGCCAAACAGGCGATTGCCGCCACTGCCGCCTTGCGCTGCCTGCGCCATGCGTGCCGCCTGGCGTTCGCGGACTTTGACAATGGCCGCGTCGAATGCCGCCTGTTGTTCCGGCTTGAGTTGCAGGCCGGCTGCCACGCGTACCAAGTCATCGGCCATACCGCCGCCGCGCGGCATGGCCGCCGGACCGGCGGGTTGCGCGCCAGCGGCGGCGGTATCGCCATTGGCTGGCTTGTAACGCAATGCGGCGTTGGAAATCTTCAGCACGTTGTCGCGTTTGCTGACTTCGATCTCGGCGTTGACGGTCAGCCCCGGCAGCAAAGTGCCGTCGCTGTTGTCGACGGTGACCACTACCGGATATGTCACCACGTTATTCGTGGTGGTAGCCGCCAGCCGCACTTGTTCCACTGTTCCTCTGAATTGACGATCGGCGAAAGCGTCAGCGGTGAACGAGACTGTCTGGCCCACCTTGACCTGGCCTATGTCGGATTCATCGACGGCCAGTTCGATCTTCATCTTGCTCAGATCTTCGGCGATGGTGAACAGTTCCGGCGCCTGCAAGCTGGCGGCCACCGTCTGCCCGGGTTCGATGGTGCGAGTCAGCACCACGCCGTCGACCGGCGAACGGATCACCGTACGGTGCAGATTGATGCGCGTGGTCTGTGTGGACGCCGTTTGTTGCTGTATTTGCGCTTGCGAGGAATTCACCTGGGCACGCGCCTGATCCAGTGCGGACCGGGCCAGATCCACGTCGCTTTGCGCTACCAGCTTTTGCGCACCCAGATCGGCTTTGCGCCGATAATCCAGCTCCGCATTGCGCAAAGTCGCTTGCGCTTGCCGCAATGTGGCCTGCGCGTTGGCGATCTGCGCGTTGCCTTGCGTGATCTGCGCTTCGTAGCTGCTGGGGTCGATGCGCGCCAGCACCTGGTCTTTCTTCACTTCGCTATTGAAATCGACCAGGACGTCAGTGACCTGCCCGGAAATCTGGCTGCCGACCGTGACCGTGGATATCGCGCTGAGGGTGCCGGTGGCGGAAATGGCGACGCGGATATTGCCCCGCTCCACCGGCGCGGTCCGAAAAGCGCTCTCAGCGTTCTCGCTCCTGTGCGCGTTCCAGTACCAGGCGCCTCCGGCAAGAAGTACGACGACAACGGCGCCGACCAGCAGATTGGGAAGCAGGGACTTTTTCTTGCGAGGTGCGCTGGGGCGAGGCTGGCTCATCAGTGAGTCGGCTAGATGGGGGTGTGGTGATTAACGCACAGCAGAAGGCCAGGTTGACAGGCGCGTAATCGGTTCGGTTCCCGTACAGATTCAGGAGACGAAACGAATGGTCGCGCTGGTCCCTTCGCCAAGCACGCTGTCCAGTTCCACTTTCCAGCCGAATCGTTCGCACAAGCGGCTGACGATGGACAGGCCCAAGCCACTGCCGTGCGGGCGAGTAGGATCGGCGCGATAGAACGGCTCGAACACGCGCGCCATGGATTCGGCCGACATGCCGATGCCGGTGTCGCGTATCGTCACCCGATCAGCCTCCAGGATCACGTCGATGCGGCCCTTGTCGGTATAGCTGCAGGCATTGCGCAGCAGGTTGCTCACTACCACCTGGAAGGCGCGCGGAGGCGCATGCAGGCGTGGTTTGGCGTTGCAGGTGACCTCCAGATCCACCGGTTTTCCGATCAGCAGCGTGCGCGCGTTCTCGGCTTCGTCCTGAACGATGTCGGCGACATCGAAGTCCTCGCGTTGGGGCTCCACTTCCGCTTCGCGCGCCAGGATCAGGAACGCATCGATCACCGCTTCCATATCGCGGCCGGCGCGTTGGATCCGCTGCAGTGCGCGCGCGACGCGCGGGGGCGAGTCCTCCGCCATCGCCATGTCGCTGGCCACGCGTATCACCGTCAGCGGTGTCCGCAGTTCGTGGCTGGCATCGCGGGTGAAGTCGCGCTCGCGCGCCACGTGCGCGGTCACGCGTTGGGCAAGCCCGTGCAGAGCCGATGCCAACTGGCGTGCTTCGCCTTGCACTTCCTTCGGCAGACGATCCGAAGCGAGTGAGCTGACGTCGGGCCGGCGCGGATCCCACTCGCCCACCTGGCGAGCCAACCAGCTGACCGGCGACACCAGCCGCTTGGAGGACCGATAGGTCAGCCACGAAACCAGATAGATCGCGATCAAGGTCATGATGATCGGCAAGGTGCCGAAGTAGAACGCCATGCGCTCGGCCTGCGAACGCAGGAAGACCAGGTACAGGCGGCCGGCCGGCTTCTCGTCCACCAGCACCAGCATGTCGTCGTCCTTCAACTCGTGGAAGCCCGGCTTCAGATCTCGCAGGTTTGCCGGCAAGACCAGATTCGAATGCCCCTTCATCACCAGATAGCCGCGCAGGTTGAAGGTGTTGGGCGGCGGCTGCGCCTCGGACGCGTTGTACAGGTCCCAGAAATGGGTCGCTTCCTCCTGCAGCGCCGTATTCATCAGGCTGTGCTTGATGACCGCGGAAATCAGGTACACGCCCAGCACGATGGCCAAGCTGACCATGACCGCCTGCAGGATGAAGGCGATCCTGAGTTTGCGAGGCAGGCCTTGCGGCATCGGCGCGTCCCTATCCCGGTGGCGTTAACAGGCCCAAGTCGAAGCGCGGATTATGCCGCGATTCCCACCGCTCCCGTCAGCCGATGTCCGCGATGCGGTAACCGGCGCTCTGCACGGTGTGAAGCAGCGGCTTGTCGAAAGGTTTGTCGATGACCTTGCGCAAGTTGTACAAGTGACTGCGCAACGTATCGGAATCAGGCAAGCCGTTGCCCCAGATCTCTCGTTCGATCTCCTGGCGCGTCACCACCCGTGGCGACTCGCGCATCAGGATGGTCAGCAAGCGCAGGCCGATGGGCGAGAGCATCAGCTCGGTGCCGCCACGGGTAGCACGCATGCTGACGGGATCCAGCACCAGGTCGGCCACCTTGAGCACCTCGGCACCCACCTGCCGGCGCTCACGCCGGATCAGGGCGCGCAAGCGTGCCTCCAGCTCCTGGATGGCGAAAGGCTTGGTCAGGTAGTCGTCCGCGCCCGAACTGAGCCCAGTGAGCTTGTCGTCCAAGGTGTCGCGTGCGGTCAGCATCAGCACCGGGGTGGATTTGCGCGCCTCATTGCGCAGGCGGCGGCAGACTTCCATGCCGTCCAGGCGCGGCAACATCAAATCCAGCACCAGCACGTCGTAACTGTTCTCCACTGCCAACCGGTAGCCATCCAGCCCATCGCTGGCGTAATCCACCTCGAATCCTCGGCCTTCCAGGTACTCGCCGATCATTTCCGAGATGTTGCGGTTGTCCTCAACTACCAAAACCAGTCCCGCTGTCTCCTGAGTGTGGCGCATGATGTCTCCGACATTTCTTCAGGTTTGTGAACGTACCCCGTTGCGAGTTGACGGCGCGTGAAGATCAGTCATCTATTCAGCCGCGGCCGGAGTGGCTTAGCCTTGGCTCTCCGCCTCCGACATCCAGACCATGACCGCTCGCCTGCTCCCCGTATTGCTGTTGCTCGGCTCCAACATCTTCATGACCTTCGCTTGGTACGGGCACCTGAAGTACAAGGCGTCGCCATTGTGGTTGGCGATCATCGCCAGCTGGGGCATCGCTTTTTTCGAATACACCCTGATGGTGCCCGCCAATCGCTTGGGCAGTTCGGTGTATTCAGTAGTGCAGCTGAAGACGATCCAGGAAGTCCTGACTCTGTTGGTATTCGCCGGCTTTTCAGCCTGGTACCTGGGACAGCCGCTCAAATGGAATCACTACGCGGCGTTCGCCTTGATCGTTGGCGCGGCGTTCTTGATGTTCTATGAGTGAAGGGCTGGGAATGGGGAATAGGGAATGGAGAACCGGAGGAGCGCAGTTGACGCTGTTTTCCCCGTGCTCGAACACGCGCAACCTTCCTCGGCCAGAAAGCGCCATTGCGGCTTTCATTCCCGGCTCCCCACTCCCTATTCCCGGCTCTTCAGAACTTGATCTTCCCCACCAGGATATCCTTGAACATCACCCAGTCTCCGAGGAAGGAATAGACCGGGTGCTTGAAGGTGGCGGGGCGATTTTTTTCGAAGAAGAAATGCCCTATCCAGGCAAACCCGTAACCGCAGAACAGTGCGCCCAGCAGCCACCAGGCATTGCGCTCGATGATGAAGGCGACCACCAGCGCCAGTACTCCGCAACTGCCGATGAAGTGCAGGCGACGCGACGTGCGGTTGGCGTGTTCGCTGAGATAGAACGGATAGAACTCGCGGAAACTGGCGAAGCGGCTCATGTTCCCTCCTGGGAGCGTGTTCTGGATTCAGGCGGCTCGCGGCGCGAACATGATGATCGCCATGCCGGCCAGACACAAACCCGCGCCCAGCAGGTCCCACCGTGTTGGTTTTATTCCGTCAATCAACCATAGCCAGAGAATGGCGGCGGACACATAGACGCCACCATAGGCGGCGTAGACGCGGCCGGAGGCCGTGGGATGCAGCGTCAGCAGCCAGGCGAACAGCGCCAGGCTGATGGCAGCTGGCACCAGCAGCCACGCGCTGCCGCCTTTGCGAAGCCAGAGATAAGGAAGATAGCAGCCGACGATCTCGGCCATCGCGGTGGCGACGAACAGCAGAAAGGTTTTCATGTGTTCGGTTCCTGATCAGCGTCAATTCTCTGTTCCCTTCTCCCTCCGGGATGAAGGCATGCGGCTTACGAGCCATCGGCTCGTGTATGCCTGAATGCCCTGCGTGTTGCGCAGGGCCGGGGCGTGAAGCGAGGTGCCCGAAGAGCGGATGAGGGAATGGCAATGACTCGCCAGCGACCTCTGCTACAAGCGGACACTCCATTCCCTCATCCGTCGCTGCGCACCACCTTCTCCCGGAGGGAGAAGGGAACTGAAGCTGCCGCCAATCAGAATTTAGCTCACGCAGAACTCTCAGCGCCTTCCATCAACTTGACCCGATCCCAATAGGCATCCTGCTGTTCCAGCGACAACGTCGACAGCTCTACGCCATCAGATTTAGCCAACGCCTCCATCGCACGGAAGCGACGCTCGAATTTCAGATTGGCGCGGCGCATCGCGGCGCCGGCATCGACTTTGGCATGCCGGGCGAGGTTGGCGGCAACGAACAATAGATCGCCGATTTCGTCTTCCAGCCGCTCATGATTCGCTGCCACGTCGCCCTGCGCGAACTCTGCGCGCACCTCTTCGATTTCTTCGTGCAGCTTGGCGATCACTGGTTCCGGACCAGGCCAGTCGAAGCCAACCTTGGCCGCGCGCGCCTGCAGCTTCACCGCGCGTTGCCACTCGGGCAGTCCGCGGGAAATGCCGGCCAATGCGGAGGTATCTTGTTCACCAGCGGCCTGCCGTTCGGCTTTCTTGATGTCTTCCCAATGGCGCGTCTGCGTCTCGGCGTCGGCAACATCCACATCGCCGAACACATGCGGATGACGGCGCATCATCTTGTCGCAGATCGCCGCGACCACATCCGGAAACGCGAAAGCACCCTGCTCTTGCGCCATCTGTGCGTGGAACACGACTTGCAGCAGCAGGTCGCCCAACTCGTCCTTCAATGCCGGCAGATCGCCGCGATCGATGGCATCAGCGACTTCATACGCTTCCTCGATGGTATACGGCGCGATCGTGGAGAAATCCTGTTGCAGGTCCCAAGGGCAGCCGCCATTGGGATCGCGCAGCTTTGCCATGATGGTCAGCAGCTCGGCGATGTCGCCTTTAACCGTGGCGGGCATGTTCTGTTCCGCCATGCTTCATTCCGTGTTCGTCGTGTTCGTCACTCGCCAGCCAATCGCGCCACGGCAACGCGGGATCACCCAACGCAACGAAATCGCCATTCAACAACGTGTCGCGGCGGTTGTAGCGGAAGGCGCGCCCGTCCGGCGCCAACAGCGCACCGCCAGCCGCTTCCAGCACGCATTGCGCCGCGGCGGTGTCCCATTCCGACGTCGGACCGAACCGCGGATAGACATCCAGCGTACCTTCGGCGATCCGGCAGAACTTGAGTGAAGAGCCCAGGCCGATGGTTTCGATATGGCCCATGCGTTCCAGAAACGCCTGCGTGCGCGCATCGCGATGGGACCGGCTGGCGGCCACCCGCAACGGCGCCTGCGCAGGCACGCGCGTGCGCAGCAACACGTCCACCTCGCCCTGGCGGCGATACGCATGCCGGCCCTGTTCGGCATGCCACAGCTCGCCGGTGACTGGTGCGAACACAACGCCAAAGATCGGTTCGTTGTGCTTGATCAGAGCGATATTGACGGTGAACTCGCCGTTGCGCTTGATGAACTCACGGGTGCCGTCCAGCGGATCCACCAACCAGTAAGTTCCCCACTGGCTGCGCACCGACCACGGGATATTCGCGGCTTCCTCCGACAGCACCGGCCACTCCGGCGTCAGACGCTGCAGGCCTTCGACGATGGCGTGATGTGCGGCCATGTCGGCGGCCGTCAGGGGACTGGCATCGGCCTTGTGTTCCACTGCAAGCGCGTTTTCGTACGACACGTTGTCGTATACGGCCATGATCGCCGCCCCGGCTTCGCGGGCGATGACAATGACGGCTTCGTTGAGATCGGCGGGCATCCGTATCATGGACGACTACGCAGCCATTCGCGGGCAATGAACAAAGCGGCCAGCGAACGACCTTCCGAAAAATCCTCGCGCAGCATCAGGCTGTCGAGGGCATCAAGTTTCCACGGCACTACTTCCAACTCCTCAGGTTCATCACCGGGCAAGCGCTCCGGATAAAGATCACGGGCCAATACCAGCCAGGACTGGTGGCTCATGTAAGTGGGCGCCAGGCTTAGCGTCCGCAGCACGTCGATGCGGCGGGCACCATAGCCAGCTTCTTCCTTCATTTCGCGGTCGGCGGCCTGCTCGGGGGTTTCCCCGGCATCGATGCGCCCTTTTACGAGTCCCAACTCGTAGCGGTGAACGCCGGCGGCGTACTCGCGCACCAACAGCACGGTGTCGTCATCGAGCATCGGCACCACCACCACCGCACCATGGCCCTGCGTCTTCAGCCGATGGAAACGCCGGCGTTCGCCATTGCTGAATTCCAGGTCCAGCTCTTCCACGCTCCGCCCCGGGCCTTCGACGCGCTCGGTGATGCCGTGAATGGTGGGAAGGCGGCGGCTCACGAGGGGTCTGCCATCAACTGGGAGATCATCCATGGCCCCTCGGGTCGCCAGAAGAGGCGGGGACGGCGCGCCGGCGCGACCGATATGATGGGGGAATGCGAAAAACGGATCATGAAGTGAGAATGCTATCAGAGGCCGATGCTTGGCGTCGGCGCGATCTGTCCGTGGTGTGGCATCCCTGCACGCAAATGCGCGAGCACCCCGACACCCTGCCGCTGGTGCCGATCGCCCGCGGCGAAGGCGCTTGGCTGGTGGGTCACGACGGGCGCCGCTATCTGGATGCGGTCAGCAGTTGGTGGACCAATCTGTTCGGCCATGCCGAATCACGTATCGGCGCCGCCATTGCCCGCCAGGCCATCCAGTTGGAACACGTGATGCTGGCTGGATTTACTCATGAGCCGGCCGTGGAGCTGGCGGAAAAACTGCTGGCCATCGCGCCAAGGCAGCCTGACAGGCCGCCGCTGGCCAAGGTGTTCTATGCCGACAATGGTTCAGCCGGGGTAGAGGTGGCGCTGAAGATGGCGTTCCACTATTTCCACAATCGCGGCGAGACACGGCGCACCCGGTTCATCGCACTGGAAAACGGATACCACGGCGAGACCATCGGCGCGCTGGCGGTGGGCGACATCCCACTGTATCGGCGGGTCTACGCGCCGCTCTTGGCCGAAGCCCTGTTCGCGCCGTCGCCCGACGCCTACTTGGCGGGCCCCGACGAATCGGCCGAGGATCGCGCGCGGTACGCCGCGGACGCGCTGACCGGTCTGCTGGACCAGCACCCAGGCGAGGTATGCGCTGTCGTGCTGGAGCCGCGTGTACAGTGCGCTGGCGGCATGCGGATGCATCATCCGGAGTACTTGAAGCGAGTACGCCAGCTGTGCGATGCCAATGGCATCTTCCTGATCGCCGATGAGATCGCGGTGGGCTTCGGGCGGACCGGCACGATGTTCGCCAGCGAACAGAGCGGTGTCATGCCCGACCTGCTCTGCCTGTCCAAGGGATTGACCGGCGGCTCCCTGCCCTTGGCGGCGGTACTGACGACGCAATCGATCTACGACGCGTTCCTGGATGACTCCCGCGAACGCGCCTTCCTGCATTCGCACAGTTACACGGGCAACCCGCTGGCCTGCGCGGCAGCATTGGCCACGTTGAGGATCTTCGAGGAAGATGGCGCGTTGGTTCGCAACCAATCGACAGCGGCACGGATGACAGCCCTCGCGGCGCCTTTTGGTGAACATCCGCACGTCGCCGACGTGCGCCAGGCCGGGATGATCGTAGCGTTCGAACTGACACAGGGCGGCGACAAACGCACGCCGTTTCCTGCGTCCGCCCGGATCGGTTTGCGCGCCTATCGCGCCGCGCTCGCTCGCGGTGTCGTGCTGCGCCCATTGGGCGATGTGCTGTATTGGATGCCGCCGTATTGCGTGGATGACGATCAACTGGCATTGCTGGCCAGGACCACACATGAGGCAATCGAAGAGGCCACGGCATGAGACTGACGCGGAGCCACGTAGACATTGCGCTTTCCCCTGGCAAACGGGTCACGCTGCCGGAGTCGGCTGCCAACCATCTCACCCGCGTGCTACGCCTGCGCGAAGGCGACGATTGCGTATTGTTCAACGGCGATGGACACGACTATGCCGCCCGGATCGCCAGCATCGGCAAACGTGAAGCCACTGCGGAAGTATTGTCATCGCAACCGGTGGACAACGAATCCAGCTTGGCGATCACGCTGATGCAAGGCATCGCGCGCGGCGAGAAGATGGACCTTATCCTGCAGAAAGCCACCGAGTTGGGCGTGGCTGCCATCGTTCCAGTCATCGCTGAGCGCACCGAGGTCAAGCTGGATGCCGAACGTGCGGAAAAGCGCGTCGCGCATTGGCGCAGCGTCATCGTGTCGGCGTGCGAACAGAGCGGCCGCGCGCGCGTTCCCGGCTTGTCCGCTCCCCTGCCGCTGCTTCAGGCCATCAATGCACCAACGGAGAAATCGCTGCGACTGACACTGGATCCGTTCGGCGAAACCTCATTGGCAACATTGGCGATACCGGCGGCCGCACCGGTCACTATCGCGATAGGCCCGGAAGGCGGTTGGTCGCCGCGTGACCGCGAAGCCTTGCGTGCAGCGGGTTTCGTCGGGCTGCGTTTAGGGCCGCGCATATTGCGTACGGAGACTGCTGGATTGGCGGCCATTGCCGCGTTGCAATCGCGCTTTGGAGATTTGTAGGTCCGCAGGGTTGGTGTGATGGAAGAGGTTCTTTGCTTTCAGTCGGTCGTCTGGGAAGAGCTCGCGGCGGGACGCCGCTCCTACAATGACTGGTAACTTGCAATGACCGAAACCCGTAGGAGCGGCATCCCGCCGCGAGCTCTTCCGATGGCCTGCCGCTGCAACAAACGCGCAGAAATAGAGCCATCTTTCGATGGCTCTAAGTTCGCTTCGTTGCAAGTCGGAGAAGTCGTCGTCCCCGCGCCAGCGAATTCAGTGGCTTTGGGATTTAGGAGGATTGGCGCTGAATCCACCCGCGCAGGGACGACGAACGCGAAAATATCGTTGGAAAATCCTATAGAGCAGACAACATTCACGGGCCGTTGTTGGTGGAAACCCAGCGTCAACGCCAATTTTGTAGCTCAGCCGCCGTTATCCTGCCGTCGTGATTGCGATCCACCAGTTTGAATTCACTGCTCAACGCATGCTCGGGCGGGACCTCGGCGCGCGTCAATACGCCGTCACCATTGCGATCCAGGTCCGCGACTTTGGCTTGATAATCCGCGGCATTCGGCAACGTCCGCGGCTGACCCCAGGTAACCGTGACCGGCCCACTGGATTCTTGCAGCGTCACGCTGCGGTCGCCCCCGGAAGCGGCGGCAGTACTGGTGATTGCTTGCTGGGCTGATGGCTGCGGCTGACTGGGTGCGACCTGATTCTGCGCAGTTGCCGAAGTGGCGATGCCGCCAAGAAGCAGAAGCGTCAGAGCGGGAAAACTCGGGAAAGGAGCATGTTTCATCAGTGCTTCCTCACTTCGTGTAACAGCGGGAAGAAAGTTGGCACCCTTCAGCCGAATCCGCGATGAATCGTCATATCCGATGCAAGCCAAGGTTCAGCGCCGTCGAATCCGCGTGAATATCTGTCAGGGGGCTTGCCGCAAATCGCGCGCGCATTTGTCTGCCGTGTCTACCGAACAGTAGACGTTCAAATAGCGGCACCAATGTAGGAGCGCCGTCCCGGCGCGAGCTTTTCTTTGGATTCCGCCGATCTGACTGAAAGAGCTCGCGGCGGGACGCCGCTCCTACAGCCGCCTAGAACCCGCGGCAAAAAAAGCTACGCCGCCCGAGCCAATGCGTCGACCAGCATGCTTTCCACGACCTCCAGGTCCGGCAGCACCGCGGTTTCGTCGCCCAGCAGTACGCGCACTTGCACGCCGACCGGCAGTTCGTCCTCGGTCGCATCGGCCAGCAAGCCGTCTCGAGGTACCGACACCAGCCGTGGGAACGAAGGCGTCAGCAAGGCGAAGTACGGCATGGTCTCGCTGCCGCTGAGCGATTTCAGCACCACGATCTTGCTGTTGAGCGAAATGGCGTCGTTGGGATTGCCTGCCAGTCGGCCGAAAGCGACGAGTGGCACCTGCCAACCTTGCCAATCGATTTTTCCAGGCAGCCATGCCGGCGCACCTTCGATGGGAAGCACCGGCGCTCGCGACAGCACCTCGGCAACAGTCGCGTTGGGTAGCAGCAAGCGATCCTGTCCAGCCTGGATCAGGACGCCGCGAATTTCATCGTTGGAATGGGCCATGTGTTTTCCTCAGATCCTCAGATCCAGCGATCGGTAAGACGTTGCGCCAGCTGAGTGGGCGTCCCGATGTCGCCGCCGAGCGCAGCCAAGGCATTGGACGCAGCGGGATCGTAGCAGCCATCCGGCGATTGGCCGGCAACCAGCGCGCCCTGCCTGGCCAGCGCCACCGCGGGCTCAACGTAAGCGATATCAGTGCCGCTGAGCAGCAGCACGCTGCTGTCCTTGGGCGGAAGTTGAGCGATCGCTTCCCGCACACTGTCGCCGTTGCGGAAGCTCACCAATCCACCATCCACGGCTAAGGTTACGTCACCGGGCAGCACGTAGATGCGGCCCGCTTCGGCGCCTTTACCGACTTCGGCCAGTTCCACCGGCATAGATGCAACGCGCTCCATCTGCCGAACCAGATTGTCGTAGCGCCCGCCATCCAGCCTTAGGTGGATCAGCACCGGCCGCGGAAAATCGATGGGCAGTTCGCTCAACAGTTTGCGCACGGCGTCCGGACCGCCGATACCGGCGAATACCAACACAGCGCCTGACTGGCGAGCAGCGGAAGAGGATGATGCGCCTCCCACCGGCTCCAGTTCCACCAGCGAGAGTTCCCACTTGGAAGTGGCGGGAACGGATTCGGCTGTTCGCTCCGGAAGCTCAGGCGGCAATGGTGGCGGCTGCGGCAGTGGCGGTGGCGTTGCCACGCGCAGCCAATCGTCGACGTCGACCACCTTGTCGAAATCCGGTCTGGACGCGGCTTCGGTGAACGCATAGCCGTCGCGCGGCAGTTCGAACGCCATGTCCGCGGCTTCTTCCAGATGCAGGTCTATTTCGGCATCGGCGTGCAGCTGCGCGGGCGTAGGCGGCAGACCCGGTTCCAGTTGCAGTGCACCGCCGGTGTCCTCTTCCTCGCGTCCTGGCGGCAGCACGTCATGGTGGCCGTGCAGCTTGGCTGCCAGATGGCGCGCCCAGCGCTTGGCTTCCCAACCGTCGCGGCGGGCGGCCAGTTCGGCTTCGTCGAAGATCACCGCCACGGCTGGATCATGCAACACGGCATCGAATCGAGACAGGCTGTCCTCGATGGCTGGCTCCAGCGCTACCAAAACTACCTGCGGCGCGCTATCGCTCAAGGCTTCGCCATCGACGCTGTTGGGGTCGTCTTCCAGCACGATCTCCGCGCCTGCTTCGTGCAGCGCTACCCGCAACCGCTCGCGTGCCTGACCAGGACGGGCCAACAGCGCTACGCGCTTGGAGTCACTCGCGGACACGGGCGATTCCCAGCAAGTCGTAAACGTTCCGCATCAAATCCAATTCCTGGTATGGCTTGCCCATGTAGCGTTGTACGCCGATATCGAACGCGCGCTGGCGATGCTTGTCGCCGGTGCGCGAAGTGATCATCACAATCGGCACGTTCTTGAAGCGCGGATCGGCCTTCATCGCCGTCGCCAGTTCGTACCCGTCCATTCGCGGCATCTCGATATCCAGCAGCATCAGATCCGGCACGCGTTCTTCCAGGCGCTCCAGTGCCTCGACGCCATCGCGCGCGGCGGTGACTTCCAGGTTGTGGCGCTCCAGCACGCGGCTGGTGACCTTGCGCATGGTCAACGAGTCGTCGACCACCATGACCAGCGGTACGCCGCGTTGTTCCTGCGTCAATACGCGGGCGGCGGGCTGCTGTGGTTGCGCCTGGTGGCGGCGTACCAACGGTGCCACGTCCAGGATCACCACGATGCTGCCGTCACCGGTGATGGTGGCGCCGTAGATGCCCGGAATCGAAGCGATCTGCGGGCCCACCGGCTTGACCACGATTTCGCGGTTGCCGAGCACTTGGTCCACCGCGACCGCGACCCGCAGGTCGCCCGCGCTGACCAGCAACAGCGGCACCTGCGGCTGTCCTTCGGCGCGTGCCGGCGCATGTCCGACCAGCGAACCCAGGTCATACAGCGTGTACTCTTCGCCGCCATACACATAGTTGCCATCAGCGGCTTCGAAGCGCTTGTGGCTGATGCGGCCGATACCGCTGACCGCCGCCACCGGCACTGCGAACTGAGTCTCGCCGATCTGCACGAACACCGCTTGGGTAACGGCCAATGTTTGTGGCAGGCGCAGGGTGAAGGTGGCGCCCTGCCCTGGCTTGGACTCGATATCCAGCGTACCGCCGAGCTGACGCACTTCATTGTGGACCACGTCCATGCCAACGCCGCGTCCGGCCAGCTGGCTGACGCTATCGTAGGTGCTGAAACCGGGCTCCAGGATCATCCGATCCAGGTCTATGTCGGCGATGGTAGCGCCCGGCTGCAGCAATCCACGCTGTTCGGCGCGGCGACGAATCGCTTCGCGGTTCAGGCCGGCGCCGTCGTCGGTCACCCGCAGCACCATTTCCGAACCCTCGCGGCGCAGGATCACTTGCACCGTGCCTTCTTCCGGCTTGTTCGCCTTGCGGCGCGCCTTGGGCGACTCCAGACCATGCGCCACAGAGTTGCGTAGCAGGTGTTCCAGTGGCGCAGTCATGCGTTCCAGCACGTTGCGATCCATTTCACCGTGGGTGCCGGACAGCTGCAGTTTGACCTGCTTGCCGGTGTCGGCAGCGGCCTGGCGCAGCACGCGGCGCAGACGCGGCACGATGCCTTCGAACGGCACCATGCGCGCGCGCATCAGGCCGTCCTGCAACTCGGAACTCACGCGCGACTGTTGATGCAGCAAACTGTCGTATTGGCGAGCCAAGTCGTCCAGCACGCCTTGCAGACCGGTCAAGTCGGCTGCCGATTCGGCGAGTGCGCGACTGAGCTGCTGCAAGGTGGAGAAGCGGTCCAGTTCCAACGGATCGAAGGTGGGATCCTGCTTGTCCTGCTCGCGTTGGTAGCGAGCGACGATCTGCGCTTCCGTTTCCAGATCCAGGCGGCGCAACTGGTCGTGCAAACGCGTGTTGGTGCGGTCCAGTTCCGACATGGCGCCGCGGAATGCGCCCAACTGCTGTTCCAAACGCGCGCGGTAAATGGCCACTTCGCCGGCATGGTTGACCAGCCGGTCCAGCAGGTCCGCGCGTACTCGCACTTGCTCCTGTTGGCCTGTTGGGAAGAATTCTTCTTCCTGCAGGACCGGGGCAAGTTCGGTTTCAACCGGCGCGGACAGCGGTGCCAACGGTGCGGCGGGCGCGGCGTCCACCGCCTCGACGGCGGCCGGCAGAGCGATACCGCGAGCGCGGGCATTGAATTCGGCAATCAGCACGTCCGGAATAGCGACGGCACGGCGCGCGGTGACGCGGCCCAGTTGGCCATGCAGGCCATCGAAACCACGCTCCAACAACCGGATGGCGTCGCGGTCCAGATCGGTGCGCTGACCGACGATCGATTCCAGCATCGATTCGATGGCGTGACCCAGATCGCCGACCGGGTGAATGCCGGCCATGCGCGCACCGCCCTTCAGCGTGTGCAAGTCGCGCTGCAGACCGGTCACCAGCGTGCGGTCTTCCGGTGTTTCGCGCAGCTTCGCCAGCAGGTCATCGGAATGGTCGAGCAGGTCGTTGCCTTCCTCGATGAAGATCTCGACGAGATCCATATCCAGGCCGGTGGTATCGAGGGCGTCATCGGGAAGATCGGCAGCAGCATTGGCCACAACGGCTTCCTCGACTTCGGTCTCGTCTTCGGGTTCGAAGGTGCCGACATCAGCGTCAGCGTCGGCAACCTCCGTGTCGATCGCGTGTGCCGCGGGGGCTTCTTCGACGGCTTCGGTGACTTCGGTAGCACGGTCGCTTTCGACTTCCCCGATCGACGCCGCTTCAACAGTGGCGGTCTCGACCGGTTCGACTTCCGACTGAGCTTCGGTTTCGGTCTGGGTTTCGGCTTCCGCTTCGACTTGGGCTTCGATTTCCGCTTCAGTTTCTGCTTCGGCTTTCGTTTCTGCCTCCGCTTCCGCACCGGCTTGAGTGGCCGGTTCGGCATCTGCGTTGTAAGCAGGTTCGGATTCCGATTCGATCTCGATTACTGCCGATTCGGCGTCTACCGGCGCGACGTCTTCCGACTCAGCGGCGACCGCTTCCGTGATCGCCTCTACGACCGTTTCGATGGGCGCCGAAGTCGGTTCTTGTTGCGAAACGTCGTCGGCCGAAACGGCGTCGGACACCGGGGTATCGGATGACAGAAGGATTTCTTCCTCGGCCTCGCCAACCGACGCTTCTTCGGTGGAGGTTTCCAGCGTTATCTCTTCCACCTCGAATTCAAGGCTCTCGAAGGAGATCGCTTGATCTTCGACGGGCGCCTCGATGATTGTCGCTCCGTCGGAAACTTCGGAACCAGCAGCGAGAACTTCGTCGTCCACGCGATCATCGTCGGACGAGGAGAGGACGATTTCCTCGATGGTCGACGGGTCTTCCGACAGCGCTTCTTCTTGCGACGCGGCTCCTTCTTGCAGCAGTGAGTCTTCGGCCATCGATGGATCGTGGCCAGCCGTCTCAACAGGCGCCTCTTCCGTCGCCGGTTCGTAAGAATCGACCGGCTCAGCCGATACTTCGGCCGATGCCTGTTCGATGGACGGCTCGGCCGGCATCGATTCGACCAGCTGCGATTCGCCGCCGTCCGTGGTCACTGGCTCGCTATCGAACGGCTCGCTGGTGAAGGCGATGCCTTCGTCCGCGGAGGTCGTGTCTTGCTGCTCGGTCGTGACCGGTTCCGGCTCGGGGGTCCATGGCTTGAAGTGGTAGTCGACGTCGAAGAACGTGACACCCTGCTGTGTGGAAGAACTGGGCGGGATGCTCGCAGCCGTGTCATCAGACAACGAGGCTTCGCCGATGCCCGCGCTAGCCGGCTTGTCCAGGTAAGCGGAAAGATCCAGCGCCGACAATTCGATGTCTTCCGGCGCCAGGGGCGCTGCGATATTCGGCAGCGTCTCCATGTAGGTGCCCTGGGTGTCGGCGACGATCTGCGCGGATGGCCTGGTTTCGGGCAAGCTGTCGCGCAATGCGGTCAGCCGTCCCGCCAAGGCGGCGAATACCGGAATGCGCGGCGACGGCGCCTGCAATGCGGCGACACTTCGGCGAACCGCTTGCGCGGCATCGCCCAGCGCGGATACACCTTCCGGTGTCGGGGTTTCCGCCGCTTCCAGCAGGCGCTTGATGTACTGCTCAGCACGCGTGGTGACGTCGGTGATCTCAGGTACGTCGGCCATCGCCAACGCACCATTCATGGTGTGCATGGCCCGCAACAGCGCTTCGCTGGCCGGCTGTGGTGCTGCCTGCGCCTGCATCAGCCAGGCGTCGACGGTATCCAGATGATTGTCGACTTCGACTTCCAGAATCTCGCGCAACACGGCGTCGACCGATGCCGGCGTGCCTTCAAGCTCGTTGTCATAGCCAATCCGCGCCGCGGCGGCAGGCGTAACTGCCGGCATGGGCGCTGCTGTCGCTGCCGGCGGCTCTTCGACCGTGCGTGACGCCGCGGGTGTGGCGCTGTAATAAACCTCTTCGCCTGCGGCCAAGCGGTCCGCTAGATCCTGCAAGCCGGCCAAGTCGGCGGTGATGGTGCCTTGTCCGCGCAACGCGGCATAAAGTTCCGGCAGCGCCTCGCAGGCAAGTTCCAACAGTGCGGCAACCGCGTGGCTGGGCGGCCGGGTACGGTCGAGCACGCGGTTGAGCATGTTCTCGACCTTCCAACTGAACTCGCCCAGGACTTTCGCGCCAACCAATCGGCCGCTGCCTTTGAGGGTGTGGAACACGCGCCGGATGGGACGCAATTGGTCCAGGTTGTCCAACTGCGCGCGCCACGCTGGCAGCAGCTGGCGCAGGTTGGCGATTTCCTCCTCGAATTCCTCCAGGAAGACTTCGCGAATTTCATCGTCGATATCAGCGGAATCGCCGTCGAAGCCAGCGGTGGGACCGGCAATCGCGGGTGTCGCGGCGGACAAAGCGGGAGGCGCTGCGTCCGGTGCCGTTTCCGGCGCCGTCGGGGCCACCGGCGCTTCCAGGCCGGTTCCGAATGTGATCGGCGGGAGCGTTCCGTCGAGTTCAGGAGAGACCGTGGGAACGACTGACTCGTCGTTTTCGGACAATGCAGCGTTCGTATCGGCCGTCGTCTCGGTCGGCAACTCGAATTCCGTTGCGTCGTATCGCTGGCCGCCATCATCCGGCGCCGGCTCGCTGGATAGCTCGCCTTCGTCGAAATTGACGGGGTCGAAGCTGTGGCTGCCGAGGGGAATCGAGGAGGCGGGAGCGTCAGTTGCCGGTTCGAACTCGGAAGCACTGAACGGCAACGGTGGCGGCTCCGCAACGGGGAGCACGGCAGGCGCGGTCTCGACGATTGTCGCTCCGGCGAACTCGGTTTCTTCTGGCAATGGCCAGTAGCGCAGATTTTCCAGGCTCGCGCGAGTGATCTCGAGGATTTCCTCGCGGTTGGGGCGGCGCTCGCGCAGCGCTTCCAGGTAGTACTCCAGGCTGGCCATGGCGTCGGCCAGCGTGTCCAACTGCTGACCACCAGGCACGCGTTTCTTGCCGATGAGTTCGTTATGGACATACCGGCGAACGCCGATCAGATAGTCGGAAGCCTGGCCCAGTTCCAGCATGCGCAGCGCGCCGGCCACTTCATCCAACAAACGCGGTACGTCGGCGAGTTCGGTGTGATCCCAATTGGTTTCGATGAAGGCGACGAACTTCTCCCGCGCCGCCGCGAAATTGATGATGGCTTCCTGGGCCAGCACTTCGACCGTGCGCTGCGACTCGGCGGCGCTGGCGTCATTGGCGCTGGCGCCTTCCGAATGGCCCAGCCGCGCGACCTGATCGTCCAAGGAGGCGTCGACATACAACAGCGCGCCGGCGACATCCAGCAGCGTGTCCTCGTCAGCCGGACGTGCGCCTTCCGCCACTTCGCGCAGGGTATCGCGCTGCTGCAGCACCACGCTGCGCGCCATGCCCAGGCCCATCATGCCCAGGGTATCGGCGACGTTGCCCAACTCGGCGACCTGGGTTCCCAGTTCCGTCGCATTTCCCTGGGTACGCAGATGCAGGTCCAGCGCATCCTTTACCCGCAGCAGCTCTTCTTTCACCGCGTTGCCGACGGTATCCAACAGCTCGCGGTTACGGCCACTCAGGCTGCCGCGCGCGTGATCGATCTCGGCTTCGCTGGGAGCCAGGCCTTCTTCGCTGCCCGGCGGGAACAGCATGCTCTCGTTCAAGCCCGACGCGCCGCGCGCCGCGCGGATTTCGTTGAGCAGCGGCAGCAACACGATCGGAATATCGCGGTGGCCGTCCTGCAGCCGTTCCAGATAATCCGGCAGCAGCACCGCGCCGCGCATCAAGGTGGAACAGGCTTCATCGTGATCAGCGACCGCGGCTTCCTGCAGCGCCTGCGCCAGCAGTTCCAGTTCCTCGGCCACCATTGCCGGTGCGTACAGCTCGACCATGCGCAGCGTGCCCTGCACCTGGTGCAGATAGCCGGCGCAGAAACGCATGCGTCCGACATCGCTCGGCGACTCGACGAACGCCTCGATTTCCGACCGTGCCAAGCGCAGGGTTTCGTCGAGCTCAGGCTTGACCCAGCCAAGCACCGCGTGGCTCATGGCTTCGCGCAACGCACTCATGAGCGCACTCCCGGGCCGACGGGCAAGCCATCGTCCTGATACAGCGGAGCAAGAAGAATTCGCACTTTCATCCGTGATTTCCGTCCTCAGCCCGGCAGTTTGAAGTCAGCCACCGAGCGGCGCAGGTCCGCGGCGAGCTGTGCCAAGTGGCCGATCGATTCGGCGGTCTGTCCGGCACCCAGCGATGTCTGCGAGGTGATCTGACGAATCACGCCCATGGTCTGGGTGATGTCCGAAGCCGCGGCGGACTGCTGCTGCGCGGCGCCGGAGATGTTCTTGATAAGGTTGTTGAGATCGTGCGACACCCGCTCGATTTCACCCAACGCGGTGCCGGCGTCTTCAGCGAGGCGAGCGCCCGATACCACTTCCGCGGTGGTCTGTTCCATCGAACTGACCGCCTCGTTGGTATCGGCCTGAATGGTCTGCACCAGGGATTCAATACGGCGCGTCGCGCCGGAGGTGCGTTCGGCCAGGCGCTGCACTTCGTCGGCCACCACCGCGAAACCGCGGCCGGCTTCACCTGCCGAAGCAGCCTGCACGGCTGCGTTCAAGGCCAGGATATTGGTCTGTTCGGAAATGTCGTTGATCAGTTCCACCACTGAACCAATCTCCTGCGAGGACTCGCCCAGGCGCTTGATGCGCTTGGAGGTCTCCTGGATCTGGTCGCGAATCTGGTCCATGCCGCGAATGGTTTCGCGCACCACGCCCGCGCCTTCGGTCGCGATCTGCACCGAGCGCTGCGCCACTTCGGCCGATTCGGTGGAGTTGCGCGACACCTGGTCGATGCTGACGGCGATTTCGTTGATGCGCTCGGACGCGCTGTTGATCTGGTCGGACTGGTGCCCGGCCGCTTCCGCGAGTTGCAACGCGGTGGCCTGGGTTTCCTGGGTCGACGCCGCCACCTGCACCGAGGTGTCGTTGATCGTGGTCACCAGGTTGCGCAGTTCGTCCACGGCGTAGTTGATAGCGTCGGCGATGGCGCCGGTCATGTCTTCCGTCACCGAGGCCTTCACGGTCAGATCGCCTTCACCCAGCGAGCTGATTTCGTCCAGCAACCGCATGATCGCTTGCTGATTGCGGCTGTTGTATTCCACCTGGGTCTGGTAGCGCATGTCCTGCTCGCGCTGGCGTGCGCGGTAGAAGCTGTAGAGGAAGCCGCCGATGGAGACCAGCAGCAGCGCACCGGCCACGACCGAGATCCAGAAGTTGGGGAAAATACGGGTATCGCGCGCCGAACCGAATGCGGTGAAAGCATCGAACAGCTTCTTGCTGTCTTCCAGCATCTGGCCGGCACCGTGGGACAGCGAGTTGGCGGCGGACTGCGCGGCGAACAGGTTCTTGGAACTGCCCATGATGGCGTCCAGATCCTTTTTCATGTTGTTCCACAGCGTCTGCGACTGGTCCAGCGCCGACAGCGCGGCAGGGGTACGGACCGCAGCCACGCCAAGATCGGGATTGCCGTTGCGCAGGCCGTCCAGCACCTGTCCAAACAGCACCGCGTCGCGGGCAAGCGCATCGCCGGCATTGGAAGCACCCGTACCACCGGCACGGATTTCGGTAACGCGGCGGGCCATGGTGCCGGCCAGCACCACCTGCTGCAACGCGCTGTATATCTGCGAGGACGGCGCCCCGCCAGCGGACATCGCGCGCACCACTTCGTTCAACTGTGCTTGAAGCTGGGGAATCTGGGTGGCGAAGCGATCGGCGTTGCCCGCCAGCGCCAACACGGCCGTCTCGCTGCTGAGGATCTGGTCGGCGTTCTTGCCCAGCGGGCCCCAAGTCGCGGTGAGCTTCTCCAGCGGTCCGGTCACCGAACCTTCGTTGCCGAAGCGCGACTGCAGGCTACTGATGGTGGATGCGACCTGCTCGCGGGTACCGCGGAACACCTTGAAGGCTTCGGCGTCACCGGCTACGGCGTCGCGGCCCTGCACGGCGAGCTGCTGCGATAGCACCTGCAAGTCGGCCGCGCCGGTACCGGCGCCCGCCAGGCGGCTGCCCTCGTACGTGGCCATGCCGGTATTGGCGCCGAACACGACGACGGATATCGCCAGCATGACCAGCCAGAAGCTGCTGCCGAAACTGCCGACTTTGGCGGCGGCGGGAGAATCCGTTGCGGTGCTCATCAATTCAACCCCTGAAAAATTCGAATGAAACTTCGTTCAATGGCCATCCGCGTTCAAAGCGCGGCTTGGCGAAATTCTGGCGTCCTGGCCAGCAAGGACAACGCAAACACACCCCAATCCTGCTCGTCGCTGCGGAACGCGCGATCGATGAAATGCTCGTAGCGGCCCGCGGCCAGTTCGCCCGGATCGGTCTGCTGCGCTTCGCTGAAACTGCGCTGCCCATACAACTCGTCGATGGTCAGCGCCACATCGCCTCCGGGCTGGCGCATCACCAGCACGCGCTGTCCTTCGTGCAACACGGTGCGCTCGCCTTCGAGGAATTGCTTCAGGTCGACCACCGGAAACAGGTTGCCGCGCAGGTTGCCGATACCCAGCAGCCACGGCTGTGCACCCGGCACGGGCGTCATTGGCGGCAACGGCACGATTTCGACCACATCGCCGAAATTGGAAATCAGCCGGCGCTTGCCGACCCGGTAACCGACGCCGCGATACTGATCCGGGGCGGTTTCCCGTGCCGGCAATACCACTGCGTGCGCCAGGCTGCGGCGCTCGTATTCGGCCAAAACGTCGAACGGTGTACGAATCACGACCCGCCCCCTGTATGCGATGTCGGAATGAACGGCATGTCCGTATCTTAGGTCAGGTGCTGACGTGCGAACGGATCGCGTCGAGGAGTTCCTCGCGCGTGAACGGCTTGGTGAGGTATTGCTCCGACCCAACGATACGTCCGCGCGCCTTGTCGAACAGGCTGTCCTTGGAGGACAGCATGATGACCGGCGTGGACTTGAACACCTGGTTGTTCTTGATCAACGCGCAGGTCTGATACCCATCCAGGCGCGGCATCATGATGTCCACGAAGATGATCTGCGGTTGTTGGTCGGCGATCTTGGCTAGGGCCTCGAAACCGTCCGTTGCGGTCACCACTTCGCAACCTTCACGTTTTAGCAGGGTCTCTGCGGTACGCCGTATGGTTTTCGAATCATCGATCACCATGACCCTGAGGCCGTTAAGTTCACCGGCCTGGCCTTTGTTCTGCATCATTGACTTTATTTCCCCGTGCGCGCGGCGCTTCTTTGACCTGCCGGCCCCGCTGCGATGCTACTTATATCCCAGCCACGGCGCACACTGTCAAGCGGCGCTTTCGGATACCCCCAAGCTGAATGCCACGATGCGAACCCCGTCGCAGTTGTGCCAGTGGGCCAGAACACAGCGGATCAGGGCTTGTTTTCCCGGTCGGCCCGGCCAAACCCTGGCGGCCTGCTAACATCGCGCGGTCCTCCGAATGCCCCCCGCAAAACATTCCATGCCCCTCGATGTCATCGTCGTCATGGACCCCATCGGGTCCATCAAGATCGCCAAGGACACCACCTTCGCCATGCTGCTGGAAGCCCAGCGGCGCGGCCATCGGCTGCACTACGTCGTCCCCGGCCGGCTGTCGTTGCGCGACGGCGTGGCGGTCGCCCAGGTCGCCCCGCTGGCGGTCAAGGACGACAAGGCCGGCTGGTTCACCTTGGGCGAGGCGCATGAACTGGCGTTCGGCCCAGGCCAGGTGGTGTTGATGCGCAAGGATCCGCCGGTGGACGCGGAATATCTCTACGACACCCACGTGCTGGGCATCGCCCAACAGGCGGGCGCGCTGATCGTCAACGACCCGCAGGGCCTGCGTGATTTCAACGAGAAGCTGGCGGCGCTGCTGTTTCCACAATGCTGCCCGCCCACGCTGGTCAGCCGGGACCCGGCTGCGCTGAAGGCTTTCGTCGCCGAACACGGCGAGGCGGTGCTGAAACCGCTGGACGGCATGGGCGGACGTTCGATCTTCCGGGTGAAGGCCGGTGATCCCAACACCAATGTGATCCTGGAAACCCTGGTCGGCCCCGGCAAGCTGACACTGGCCCAGCGCTTCATCCCCGGCATCAAGGACGGCGACAAGCGCGTCCTGCTGATCGACGGCGAGCCAGTGGACTACGTGCTGGCGCGGATCCCGCAGGGCGACGAGTTCCGCGGCAATCTGGCCGCCGGCGGCCGTGGTGAAGGCCGCCCGATCTCCGAGCGCGACCGTTGGATTGCGCAGCAGGTAGGCCCGGAGATGAAGCGGTGCGGCATGCTGTTCGTGGGCCTGGACGTGATCGGCGACTACCTGACCGAGGTCAACGTCACCAGCCCCACCTGTGTCCGCGAGCTGGATGCGCAGTTTGGCCTGAACATCGCCGGCCAGCTGTTCGACGCCATCGAGCGCAAGCTCGCTGTCTGAGAGCCTGACATGTCCGCGGTAGGGGTAGCACCCAGGATCGGAGAGAACGAGCGCCTCAGCGCCACCCTGGCGCTGTCGCTGATCGTGCACGGCATGGTGGTACTGGGCCTGGGTTTCGCCCTGGACGATGCCGCGCCGGTGGTACCGACGCTGGACGTGATCCTCAGCCAGACCCAGACCCCGCTGACACCCAAGGAAGCCGACTTCCTGGCCGCGGCCAACCAGCAGGGTGGCGGCGAATCCGACCAGGCCAAGCGTCCGCGCGACAGCCAGGCGGGCTGGATACCGCAGCCGGAAACCGGATTAGCGCCGCAGCCGTTACGCGCGCAGTCGCCGCAGACGGTGCCGCCGCCGGAAACGCGGGTGGTCACGACTACTCGCAGCGAGGTTTCGGTGCCAGCGCCGGAAACCCGCCCACAACCGGACCAGCCGGAACTGCCTCCCAGTGACCGCAAGGTGCAGCGCGACGCGGAGATGGCGCGACTGGCGGCGGAATACCACCTGCGTTCGGAGCTTTACGCCAAGCGGCCGAAGCGCAAGTTCGTTTCGGCCAGCACACGCGAATACGCATACGCCAACTATCTGCGCGCGTGGGTGGACCGGGCCGAACGCGTCGGCAATCTCAACTACCCCGATGAGGCGCGCCGCAAGCGCCTGAGCGGCCAGCTGGTGATCAGCGTGGCCGTGCGGCGTGACGGTTCGGTGGAACAGACCCGCATCATCCGTTCCAGCGGCATCGCCTTGCTGGATTCCACCGCCCTGCGCATCGTCAAATTGGCTGAGCCTTTCCCGCCCCTGCCGGACGACGAAGAGAAGATCGACGTCCTGCATGTCACCCGCACCTGGAACTTCCTGGCTGGCGGCGAAATCCGCGACGAATGAGTGTGGTTAGGACAGAGCCCGCGTAACGGTCTTCGGCCGTAGGAGCGGCGTCCCGCCGCGAGCTCTTTCCATCAGATCGCGCAAAAAGCGAAGAGCTCGCGGCGGGACGCCGCTCCTACCGGGTTCCAATCTTGTTTAGCTCTTCATGATCAGCAATACAGCTCTACAACTTCTTCCAGGTAAAACCCTGATCGCGTCGGTAATAAACGGCGACCGCCTTGCCATAAACCTGATCGGCCGATACCCAGCCAAAGAAACGCCCGTCGGCGCTGTTGCCGCGATAATCGCCCAGCACCAGGACCTTGCCGGCCGGCACCGCCAATGAAGGAATATCGGGACCGCCGCCGCGCTCCAGGTTCAATGCTGAGCGGCGCTCGCCGAATATTTCCACATCCGGTTCCGTGTCGTCCGAAAGCGCGCGGCCGTTTATCCGTAGCCTGCCTCGCGTCAGCTCGACCGTATCACCCGCAACCGCCACCACGCGTTTGATCAAACGCGTGCCATCGCTGGGCGAGTCGAATACCACGATGTCGCCGCGCGCGGGCTGATCCATCGCGATCAGATCGGTATCCGTAAACGGGAAGCGCACTCCATAGGCCATCATGTTGACCGCCACACGATCGCCTGGAAATAAGGTGTTCTCCATCGAACTACTGGGCACCTGGTAGTGATTGGCGAACGAAGCGCGCGCCGCGGTCAGCAGCAGGACCATCAGCAAGAGCTGCCGGATTTCAAAGCGCCAGTGGCGCAATGGCTGCGTGTCTTCGGAATGATGGGCGGGCATGATTCACCTCGGCGGAGGGAAGTACTGTCCTAGCCAGCATAGACAGCCTGTCTTTATCCACCACCGCCGGAAGTCACGGCCGCGGCCGATTCGTCTTAGCCTTTTTGTAGGACCGATTCATCGGCTACCGCGAAGCGCGCAACGCCTTCTGCTCTTCCAGCGTCAGCGCGACATTGTTCCGCAGGTAGGCGGGCTCCACCCATTCCGGCGCTACCGCTTCGCCGCGTACAAAGGCCTGCGCTGCCAAGCGCGCCAGGTGGGCGGCGCGCGGCAGAGCCGTGGCGTCGATGTGGATGAAGCGCTCGGCCAATCGAGCCTGCAAGTGCTCTTCGGCGGCGGCAAAGCCGGTGCCGACGCCACTCCAGTCCTGGTCATCCCCTGCGAGCACATAGTCGGCGGGTGCACCCACCTTCTCGGGCGAAGTGGCTTCCAGCTTCTCGCCACTGCGCAGGAAAGTCCCGGTATACACCTCGCCCATGCGTGCATCGATGGCGGCCAGGATGCGTGTGCCGTCGGATTGCGCGGCCAACACGGCCAACGTGGAAACGGGCACCAGCGGACGATCCAGCGCCAGCGCGATGCCCTGGGACAAGGCAATCGCCAGGCGAACACCGGTAAACGCACCGGGGCCGCGGCCAAAAGCGATGGCGTCCAGTTGCGCCTTGGCGATACCGGCTTCAGCCAGCAACGCATCCGCCCACGGCAAGGACAATTCGGCATGGCGACGCGGCGCTATCTCGAAACGCTCGATGGTCTCGCCATCGACGTATAACGCGACGGAGCAGGCTTCGGTGGCGGTTTCGAACGCGAGCAGTTTCATCTGGAAGCCGGAGGTCGGGGTATGGGAAGCATAACCGCGCGCGACGATCGCTCTTCAGAACCGTGCGGCGGCATACCAGTCGGACGGGTCGTGGGGCGCATCCGGCGCTTGCTCCTCCGTCTCCGGCACGGCCACACCAAAGAACGTCTGCACGTCTTGGACTCGCCGGGTACGGGCGAATGGCGGCAAGGAATCTAGGAAGATCCGGCCATAAGGCTTACCGGTAAGCCGGGGATCGCACAACACCAGCACGCCGCGATCGGTTTCGCTGCGGATCAGGCGGCCGACACCTTGTTTCAGCGCAATCACCGCTTGCGGCAATTGTTCATCGCGAAAGGGGTTGCCGCCACTGCGGCGGATCGCTTCCAGCCGTGCTTCGAATACCGGGTCATCCGGCGCTGCGAACGGCAACTTATCGACTACGACGACCGACAACGCGTCGCCAACCACGTCAACGCCCTCGCGGAAACTGGCCGCACCCAGCAACACCCCATTCCCCGATTCGCGAAAACGCTGCAGCAGCGTGGCGCGTGGCGCTTCGCCTTGCACGAATAACGGCCAGGGCCCGTCGCGCAGTGTCTCGGCTGCTTCACGCAAAGCGCGATGCGAAGCGAACAAGAGGAAGGCGCGGCCTTGCGACGCTTCAAGCACGGGCCATAGCGCCGCAATCAGGGAGGTGCCGTAGCCGCGCGCATTGGGATCCGGCAACCCCGTCGGCAGATAACACAAAGCCTGGCGCGGCCAATCGAACGGACTGGGTTGCAACAATGTGTGCGGGTCGTCCAAGCCCAGACGTACCGCGATGTGATCGAAACGGCCACCCACGGCCAGTGTGGCAGAAGTGAACACCCAGGCGGCATGGGAACGCTCGCGGTGCTCGCGTAGCGGCCCGGATACATCCAATGGCGTGCGTTGGCAACGGAACCCTCGCTGGGTCAATTCGTACCACAGCACGTCGCCGGAAGTGGCTGCGGTTTCAACGGTGCCGGACTGCTTTGAATCGGCCTGCCCGGCATCCGTTTGCGGAGATCCATTTTTTGCTTCGCCTTCGCCCCGCCAACGACCCAAACGTGCCATCAGATCGCCGACGCGCGCGGCGCAGGTCTCCAGGCCGACCGCACTGCCGGCCAAAGGTGAAAGCGCTTCGAACAACTGGGCCAAAGCGGTAGCCAGCGCTTCGAATCCTTCGCGGACTTCCGCCTTGTCGAGCGCTCGCTCGCGGGTGCCGCGTACCGGCAAGCCTTCCATCGCCGCGCGCAACTCACGCAGCGCCTGCTCCAGCCCACGCACCGGCGGTTGCAGCGTGGCCAATGCACCGGGCACCTCATTGCTTTCGGCCAGAGCATCGCGCGCCAGTTCCTGCAGCTGGCGCATGCCGAAGCCTTCGCCAAAAAAGTTGGCGGCGAGTTCTGGCAATTGATGCGCTTCGTCGATGACGAAGGCTTGCGCGCCCGGCAGGATCTCGCCGAAGCCTTCCTGCTTCAGCGCTAAATCGGCCAGCAGCAGATGATGATTGACCACCACCACATCGGCGGCTTGCGCGCGCTGGCGCGCCTGCACCACGAAACATTCGTCCCAGAAGGGACAGTCGCTGCCCAGGCAATTGTCGACCGTCGAGGTGACCAACGGCAGCAACGGCGAATCCTCCGGCAATGCCGAAAGCTCCGCCATATCGCCGAACTTGGTTCGCCCACTCCATGCGACGACACGCTGAAACTGATCGACCTGCTCGCGTGAAGTGAACCGTGGTTCGCCTTTTGCCTGTTCCAGCCGATAGCGGCACAGGTAGTTGGCGCGGCCTTTCAGCAATGCCGACTTCAGGCCAACGCCCAACGCATCACGCACGCGTGGCAGATCGCGGTGATACAGCTGATCCTGCAGGGCACGCGTTCCGGTGGAAACAATCGTCTTCAAACCCGACAACAACGCCGGTACCAGGTAAGCGAACGTCTTGCCGGTGCCGGTGCCGGCTTCAGCCAGCAACACATCGCGCTGTTCGAATGCATCGGCAATCGCGCCCGTCAGCCGCTGCTGGGCAGCGCGCGGCACGAAAGCGTCAAGTTGGGTGGCCAGCGCCCCGCCCTCGCTGAGGGCCTCGCGGCTGGCTTGAGCTAGCTGCGGCATGCCTGCGGCCTACATCCTGTTGATGCCGGGCACCGTGCACGCATCACGTTGTTCCGCGGCTTGGATGACTGCCGTTTTCAGGGCAGTGATCGACGTCGCCTGGCGAGCTGCTTCTTCCGCACTTTGTCGCGCCGCCGGAGCCGAAGCGATCTCGAGCCGGCGTTCGCGTATCTGGCGGATGGTTTCCCAATGCTGTCGGCATAGCGGTCCGACTTGCGAACCCAAATCGAAGGCCCGTTGGGCCAGTGTTTCGGCACGATCGAAATCCCGCAGCAGCAAAGCGGCTTCCGCTCTTTCCTGCAATACGGCCGGGTCCTCCGGCACGATCAGGATGGCCTGGTTCAATGCCTCGGCCGCAGCGGCGTAGTCGCGGGCGGCCAGGGCTCTGGCGGCGGTCTCGCGCAGGTCCTCGACCTGTGGATCGCGCAATGGCTGCACAGCCAGCTCTTTATCGTCGACACCCGCGGCCGCGCGAATCGCGGCCACGCGCTGCTCGGGTGTCGTGGATTCCACCACCGTAGGCGGAGCAGGTTCCTGCATGACAGCGCAGGCGGTCACCAGCGTTGCCAGCAGGAGGGTGCCGATAAAACGGAAATTGTTGATCTTTAAGTGGGGCATGAACTTAAGGTTGCTGCTGTGGCTGCGATTGTGGCGACGGTTCGACGGGCTCAGCGGGGGCTTCTTCTTTCTTGTCCAAACCGAACCAGCTGCGCCAGCCGCCTTCCTCCTCTTGCTCGGGCACCGTAGGAACAACGCACGGCGCATAAGCAGGCGCGGAGCCTGACACGAAAGGCAGGCGCCGCGCGCCAGGGCAGTCGGGATCGGTGGTGTTGGAGTCGATCACCCACTGCCAGTCCAGGCCTTTGCTGGAGACCTTCAGCGGCGCACTCGGAAGCCGACTGAAGATGCCCGACCATACACGCATGGCACCGGTGGCGCCGTAGAGGCCGGTCTGTTCGTTCTGATCATTGCCCATCCACACCACGGCCAGGTGATCGCCGGTGTAGCCGGCATACCAACTGTCGCGACCGTCGTTGCTGGTGCCGGTCTTGCCTGCCGATTGCAGCCTGCCCAAACCGTCGTTCAACAGTGGGCGGCCCGTGCCGTTGCTGACCACCTGCTGCAAGGCGACGCTGATCAAATTGGCGGCGATCGAATCACCCTCCTGGGCCGGTGCGGGTGTCTTGTCGTAACGCTTCAGCAGCTTTCCACTGGGAGACAACACTCCGCGCACCGCATGCAGTGGCTGGATCTCGCCGCCAGAGGCCAGGAACTGATAAAGCTGGGCCATTGCGTAGGGGCTCTGGTCGGTCGCGCCCAGGATCAGCGCGGGGTTCGGATCGGCCTTCATACCCGCCAGTACCCGGATCAAGTCGGCAAGACGCTCCGGATCCACCTTCATGCCGATGCGCACGGTGGCCTGGTTATAGGAATGCGCCAGCGCGTCGACCAGCCGCACGGTGCCGTGACTGCGTCGATCTGAATTGGTGGGCGTCCAGCGACGGTTCTTGCCCAACTGCACCGTCACCGGGGAATCATCCACCCACGATGCCAGCGAATAAGTGTCCGGCTGCGCCAGAGCCAGCAGGTAGACGAAGGGTTTCAGCAACGAACCCACCGGCCGTTGTGCCTCTACCGCCCGGTTGAAGCCATGGACCGCGACGTCGCGGCCACCCACCACCGCAAGCACATCGCCGTCATGCACATCGGTCAGCACCAGGCCGACTTGCAAAGGCGCGCGGCGGTTGTTTCCCAGTGATTTGATGGTGCGCGTCACTGAGCCTTCGGCGTAGGCCTGCGCCGACGGCGACATGCCGGTAAGCACGGACAGGCCCGCGCCCTGCAATGCGCTCTCCGGATAATCGCGCGCCAGTTGGCGGCGCACCAGATCGACATAGGCGGGGAAGCGATTGGCCGCGGCCATGCCCGGGGTCTTGGTGATACCCAGCGGTGCGGCCAAGGCGCGCTTGTACTCGGCATCGTTGATCAGTCCGGTTTCGTGCAGCTTGGACAGCGCGTAGTCGCGGCGCTCCTTGGCGCGCTCAGGATTCCGGCGTGGGTCGTAATGCGAAGGCCCCTTGACGATGCCGATCAGCAGCGCGATCTGCTCGGTCGACAGCGAGTCCAGGTCGCGGCCGAACCAGAATTCCGCACCGGCCGAGACACCATGGATCGCCTGGCTGCCGCGCTGCCCCAGATAGACCTGGTTGAAATAGGCTTCCAGGATGGTGCGCTTGTCGTAGCGCGCCTCCAGTATCAACGCATAGAGAATCTCGTTGAACTTGCGGCTGGGCGTGACTTCCTTGCCGATTCCCAGCAATCCACTGCGCGCCAATTGCTGCGTCAGCGTGCTGGCGCCCTGGCGGGTTTCGCCGCCGGACCGCACCGCCACCCAGATGGCACGCGCGATGCCGCTGAAGTCGATGCCATGGTGCCGGTTGAAATCGCGGTCTTCCACCGCCTGCAAGCCAGTGACCAGCAGCTCCGGCACTTCCTCCAGGCGAACGAGCCGGCGTTCTTCCTGCTTCTGCCCATACAGGGTCGCGATGCGCGCCGGATCCAGCCGCGCCGCTTTGAGATTCTTCTTGCTGGTCAGGTCCCGCACGCTGGCAACCTGTCCGCCGGACAGCGTCACCTGCACCTGGCGCGGCGCCACTTTGCCGTCCACGTCGATGAAGCCGCGGCTGGAGATGGTGAAGCGACCGCCGTCGCGCGCATACGTGCCCGGCTTGCTGCCGGTGCCGTCGTCGAAGTACGAAGCTGCATCCAGTTCGGTCTTCAGCGTTGCCGCATCCATCGCCATACGGGGCGCCAACTGCAACGGGCGCGCGTAGACGCGCGTCGGAATCTGCCAGCGCAGTTCACCGAACCGTTGGGTCACCTGGTGATTCAGGTACAACGTATAGGGGATCAGGAACCCCAGCCCAAGACCGACAGCCGCCAGTCCCCAGGTCAATAGCCGCTGGCGCCAGAAGGGCGCTGCGGGCTGCTCGTCGTCGTGGTTATCTTCGTCGTAGTCGTTGTGGGCCACAGGGGATGCGACAATGGGAATTCAGGCGAGTCTAACGCAGCCGCTTCGATGCGGTCCGGCCTGAATACCTTTTGCTCAGCTGGAGTTGCAACGGAATGTCGATGTCCCCGGCCGATGTGCGCTTTCTGTTCGATCGCGTGCGGGGCCTGATTCGTCGCGGCTTGGCCAGCTTGCGCATGCGAGGCTGGCGCGCCACCTGGGACCGCGTCCAGCGGCAATTCCGGCGTGCGCCTCCCTCTGCCTTGGAGCCGTTGTATTTCCCGGCGCGGATGCCGTTCGCGCCTTTCGCGGTGCCATTCAGTGATGCGCCCACCGCCAGCATCGTCATTCCAGTCTACAACCAGGCGGATCACACACTGAATTGCCTGCGCGCGTTGGCGGAACATCCGTCGGCGGCCAGCTGCGAAATCATCGTGATAGACGACGGCTCATCGGACGAAACGGCGCAATGGCTTCCCCAGATCGCCGGGCTGAGATACCACCGGCGCGCGGAGAACGGTGGCTTCATCGCCGCCTGCAACGACGGAGCGTCCCTGGCACGCGGCGACTATCTGGTGTTCCTCAATAACGACACGGTGCCGCAACCAGGCTGGCTGGACGCACTGCTGGAGACCTTCCGTACCCATCCGGAAGCCGGCATTGCCGGCGCGCAACTGCTCTACCCCGATGGGCGCTTGCAGGAAGCAGGCGGCGTGGTGTTCGCGAACGGCTCGGCCTGGAACTATGGACGGCTGGAATCGCCGGAAGACCCGCGCTTTGCCAGCTTGCGCGATGCGGACTATTGCTCGGGCGCGGCAATCGCCATTCCGGCCTCGCTGTTTCGCCGCATCGGTGGGTTCGATCAGCGGTATGCGCCGGCATATTACGAAGACACCGACCTGGCGTTCGCCGTGCGCGCGCTGGGCAAGCGCGTTCTTTACCAGCCCCGCGCCCGGGTCATCCATCTGGAAGGCATCACCTCCGGCACCGACACCGGCAGCGGCATCAAGGCGTATCAAGTACGCAATCGCTCGATTTTTGCGCAGAAGTGGCAGGAAGCACTGGCGCATCATCTGCCGACCGAAGCGCTGCCTTCGCCCGCCAATCTGCACAGGAAGCAACGGCAGATACTGATCATCGATGCGACGGTTCCGCAGCCGGACCGGGATTCGGGGTCGCTTCGGTTGATGAATCTGCTCCGCTTGTTGATCGAGCAAGGCGCGCACGTGGTGTTCCTGGCCGCTCATGGCTATCGCGATGGCGACTATCCGGCTGCACTGCAGGCGATGGGCGTGGAGACTTGGTTCAAACCCCATATCGGCCGTGCGACCACCTGGATTCGCGAACATGGTGGGCGGTTTGATGCGGTCATGCTGTCGCGCCACCACATTGCCAGCGAATTCCTTCCGCTGGTGCGGCGCCATGCGCCAAATGCCAGCGTGATCCTGGATACGGTCGATCTCCATTATCTGCGCGAGTCGCGCGGCGCCGATCTCGCCCAACACGCCGCACTGAAGCGCGCCGCACTAAAGAAGTCCGCGGAGAAGACTCGCGAGAAAGAATTGCACTTGATCCACAGCAGCGATGTCACGCTGGTGGTCAGTCCGCTGGAAAAGCAGCTATTGGCAGACGACGCGCCTGGCGCGCGCGTGGAGATCCTCTCCAATCTGCACGAAGTGGCTGGCAACGGCGGAAACTACACGCAGCGGAAAGACCTGGTCTTCGTCGGCGGATTTCACCATCCACCCAATACCGATGCCGTGCGATGGTTCGGCGAACAAATCTTTCCGCTCATTCGTCACCGCCTGCCCGAGGTGCGTTTCCATTGCATCGGCAGCGATCCGCCCGAAACCATTACCGCACTGGGGAAGCAGCCAGGCATCTTGGTCCATGGGCACGTCCCAGACTTGTCACCTTACATGGACGAAGTCCGGATAGCCGTCGCGCCGCTGCGTTTCGGTGCTGGCGTGAAAGGAAAGGTCAATCTGAGCATGGCGCATGGGCAACCGGTAGTGGCGACATCCTGCGCGGTGGAAGGCATGTACTTGCGCGACGAGGTGGATGTGCTGGTGGCGGACGAAGCGCAGGCCTTCGCCGACGCCGTGGTTCGCCTGTATCAAGATGAGACCCTGTGGAATCGCTTGGCGATGAATGGATTGGACAATATTCGCCAGCACTTCTCGCTGGATGCGGCGCGCGACGTCGTGAAGCGGGTTTTCTTTTCCGGTCAGCCGAGTGGAGCCATGTAGAGCCGAGCTTGCTCGGCTGCTCTTCGATCCGGACGTGACGTACCAAGAGCAGCGGAGCAAGCTCCGCTCTACGAAACGCCTTAAAACCGCTATTCATTGACGCCCGCCGTTGCGACGGCCTTGTTGCTACCGACTTCGGTGCTATTGCGAGGCGCCCCTAATTCCCACCGGCCTGCGCAGTGCGCACACGGACGGCGAAATCAGCCACCCCAGGTGCGTATGCGTCCAACGCTTGAGCTTCCCGCAATGCGTTGGCAGCGAAGTTCACGTCGCCCGCACCCAGCCGTTCATTCCCCACGGCGACCCACTTTTCCGCCAATCGCCGGCGAGTTCCGCTCAGCCTCGGATCACGCGGCTGCAGCGTCTGCCACGCCTGTTGGCAGGCCTGCGCGCGACGGACGCGGTTGTCGCGCAGCTCATCCTCGAAGCATCGTTGCACGCCAGGCAACAGGCGCGCGGCGGCTTGCCGGACGGCACCGCTACCCGGTGCCAGCGCCTGTGCAGCGCGCAACTTATCGTAGGCGCTGACGCCCGGCGGCGAGAGCCAATCGCCTCGCGCTTCCGCCTGCGCCATTTCCGCCAGCAGCGTCTGGACCCTGCGCTCGCGCTCATACAAAGAAGCGGGTGAACCCAAACGTGCCTGCGATTGCCGCGCTCGCGCCAGATTCTGTTCCGCCTCTTTGACGGCAGGTGACTGCGGTGCGATTGCGACCGCCTTGTCCAATGCCACTCGTGCTTGATCGAACTCGAAATCCGCCGCTTTGCGGCTGGCGTCCTGCGCGTAGGCGGCCGCAACGCGCTCGATACCCTGCTTGGCTGCCGCATCGTCCGGTTTGGCCTCGATCACGGCCTGATAACCGGCCAGCGCCTCATCCCGACGCCCGCTGCGCAAGTCCTTGTCTGCCTGCTGCTGCCGCTGTTCCAGCGTGCTGGCAAGGGTGGCCTGCGCCTCAGGCAGATCGACGTGCCCGGAATCGTAGCCGCGCGCCTTGGCGATCAGTTCGGCGGCCTGGGTCACATCACCTGCCTTGAGCCGCTCCTCGGCGCGTTTAAGCAGGTCGGACAACGCGTCCTCGCGGCCTTCCAGCGCTTGGGTTTGATTGGATTCCATCTCCAGCACGCGCTGATACAGGGGTAACGCGGCCGCGGGATCCGGACTACCGGGTTTGGTAGCTGCTTGCGCGTTCTGAGCTTGCTGCAGCAACGCGTCAACGCCATCAGTGGGGGATTCCTTCTCTTTTGCCCGCAACTGTTCGGTGGCGAGATTGATGTTGGCACGCGGCACCTGCAACTCGCGCGCCAAATCCAGATATCTGCGGGCTTCCTCGAACCGGTTTTCGCGGGTAGCAGCCTGAGCCTGCTGCAGCGCCGCGTAGCCAACCCGCACCAATCCGGTACGCGCCTCGATCCGATCCGAATCCAGTGCCTGCACAGCCTCGAATCGTTCGCGCGCACCGCTGCCATCTTCAGCGGTCAAATGACCTCGCTTCAGCGCCGCTTCCGCATCATCCAGCAGCCGCTGAACGCGGGTGTCCGGCCACAGGGCCTCTGCCAGCGGCTCGCGGAAAACGGCCAGAGCGACGGCAAGCGCCACCAGAACAAGCACGGCCCACGGCCAGATGCGCCGCCGCTCCCGCCAATGGGGTGGGGGATCCTCCGGCGGCTCTCGCCCATCGGCACGAAATTCCACCTCGTCCCAGCGCAAGACTGGGTCGATTCGACCTTTCTGCCCTTCACCGTCAGGTTCGCGCTCTCGCATCTCCTAAAGCATACCGCAGAGCGTGTTATGGCCTTTGGGGTGAGTGCGAAGGTGTCTATTGCAGTGCCAGGCAAGGCGTGCGCCGCCGGGCAGGCTGGCCGCCTGGCCAACGCGCGCAACACAGCATGGCGCCGCAATAGGCACCTTCCCGAAGGGTGGCTTGCCTGCGCCGCCGCCGCGTTGTCCGGCTTGCCTTGGACACCACCCAAGGTCGGCGCCGGACGCCTTGCGGCGACAACGCAGGCAAGCCACGCATCTCATCCCAAAGGCCATAACACGCTCTAGCCTGAACGTCGCGCCTCCTCCACCCCGGGTAGCGCGTCCAGCTTGCCCAGCAGCGTGGACAGCTGGCCGAAATCCGAGACCCGCAGGCGCAAGCGCAGATGCACCCGGCCGCTACCGGCGACGTTGTTGCTGTTGATATCCAGCACGTTGGCATCCTCCTGGGCGATCAACGTGGTTACGTCCTTGAGCAACCATTTGCGGTCAATGGCCGCAATCTGCACGTCGACCTCGTAGCCGCCGCCGGCTTGCCCCCATTCCACCGGCAGCACGCGTTGCGGATTGGCCGCTGCCAGCCGTGCGAATGCTGTGCAGTGACTGCGATGCACGGTGACGCCACGGCCGCGCGTCAGGTACCCGGCGATGGGTTCGCCGGGTACCGGCTGGCAGCACCTCGCCAGCTGCACCAGCAGGTTGCCGACTCCCTGGACGGTGAACTTGGATTTCGATGCGGGAGGCGGCCGTCGGGGTGGTCGACGTTGCGGCAGACCCGGGGGCTGCGGCGCCTGGGTTTGAGCACGTTGCTCTTCGTGCAGCGCGCGGCCGATCTGATTCGGCCCCACATCGCCCAATGCGACCTGGATATACAGGTCGTCCACGCTTTCGGCGTGGAATTTCTTCGCCATCGGCTGCAAGTCGGCGTGATGAAGACCCAGCCGCTTGAGTTCGCGTTCCAGCAGTTCGCGCCCGGCTTGCACGTTGCGCGCGCGGTCCAGTTTATGAAACCAGGCCCTCACCTTGTCGCGGGAGCGTCCGCTGGCCAGGAACCCGTTGGCCGGCAGTAGCCAATCGCGGCGTGGTTCGCCCGTCTTGGAGGTCAGTATCTCGACACGATCACCGCTGTGCAGCTTGTGGTGCAGCGGCACGATGCGGCCATTGACCTTGGCGCCGCGGGTGCGGTGCCCGACCATGGTGTGCACGTGGTAAGCGAAATCCAGCACGGTGCCGCCCTGCGGAAGATCGATCACCTCGCCTTTTGGCGTCAGTGTGTAGACACGTTCTTCGACCAGCTCGGCATCCAGGTCGCCAGCCAATGCGTCATCGCCTTCGCGACCACTTTCACCGGTGTTGTCCAGCAACCGCCGCATCCAGGCGATCTTGCGATCGAACGCCTTGTCGGCCCCGCCTTCCTTGTAGCGCCAATGCGCGGCCACACCCAATTCGGCCTGGGCATGCATCTCATGAGTCCGAATCTGCACCTCCAGCGTCCGGCCTTCCGGCCCGATCACCGCCGTGTGCAGTGAGCGGTAGTCGTTCGCCTTGGGACGAGCGATGTAGTCGTCGAATTCGCTGGGAATCGGAATCCACAACGCATGCACGATGCCAAGCGCCGCATAACAAGCCGCCACATCATCGACGGCGACGCGCACCGCACGCAGATCATAGAGTTCATCGAACGACACCTGCTTCTTCTGCATCTTCCGCCAGATGCTGTAGATGTGCTTCGGCCGGCCACTGATTTCAGCGCGGATGCCCTGTTCGTCCAGCGCATTACGCAATGTCGCCTTCACCGACTCGATATAGCGTTCGCGCCGGATACGCGTTTCGTGCAGCTGCGCGGCTATCTGGCGGTAGGTGTCGGGTTCCAGGTAGCGAAACGCCAGATCCTCCAATTCCCACTTCAGCTGCCAGATGCCAAGGCGATTGGCCAGCGGCGCATGGATATCGCGGGTCAGCTGCGCCAGAGCGCGTCGCTGGCTATCCGGCAGCCGGTCCGCTTCGCGCATGCGGGCAAGCTGCCGCGCAAGCAGGATCGGCACCACGCGCAGGTCCCTCACGATGGCCAGCAATAATCGGCGCAGGCCTTCGGTATTCGCTCCCCGGGATTGCTCCGCATGCAGCGCCCACACCTGGGCCGCGGCGTTTTGCCCTTCGATCAATCCCGCGATGCCGGGATAGGTTTTCCCGATGCGCTCGGCCAACGCCTGGTGGCAACGCGGCAACCCGAACAACAGTGCCGCCGCGATCACCTCGCCCTCGGCGGAGAGTCCCGCCAAGGTGTCCAGGGTATCGCCCACCACCGACAATGCATCCGGCAGTTCTTCCAGCGCGTCCGGTGCGCGCAGGGCTTCATCCAGCGCGCTGCGAAGCGCCGGCGCAATACTGCCGACAGCGGGACGCTGAAGCACGGTGGCGATGTCGGTGACAGCGGTACTCATGGGCGCCATGGAGCGACGGCACAGCGCCGTCGGTTACGACTACACTACCGGCCAGCCGCCTTTAGGAACAGTCATGAATACGAGCCGCTTGTTTCTATTTTTCCTTCTGTTCACCGCCACATTCCATGTCGCGGCACAGGAAAACGCCGCGCCGCGCGCGCTGCAACAGGCAATGAGCGAGGCGGAATTCAAGGCCGCCGGGCTCGACAAGCTTTCCCCTTCCGAGCTCGCCGCGCTCAACGCGTGGCTGCAGCGCAAGGTGATCCAGGAGACGGAAGTAGCCGTCGCCGCCGCAAAGGAAACCACGCGCAAGGAAGTGGAGCAGGAAAATCGTGGCTTCTTCGACTTCGGAACCAAAGAGCCGATCGAGAGCGCCATCGCCGGCGAGTTCAAGGGGTTCGCCCAAGGCAGGCAGTACACGCTGGAGAACGGCCAGGTCTGGGAGCAGATCGAACCGGTATCGCTGGCGGGCGTACGTAAAACCAATCCGGCCGTGAGCATCAAACCGTCGAACTTCGGCAACAAGTGGTTCATGCAGATCAAAGGCTATAACACCGCGGCGCCGGTTCGCCGCATCAAATAAGCATTCGCCTCCTCAACAGGTCCTCACATGCGCATCTTTCTTCCTCTTGTTCTTGCTAGCGCCCTACTCATGCACGCGACCGTCGCCCAGGCGGAACGCAACTATGTGCCGATCGAAAAGCGACTGACCGCGGAGCAGCTCAAAAGTACCGGTCTGGATCAACTGTCCGCCGCGCAACTGGAGCTGCTGAACTCGCTGCTGAGCGAAGAACAGAAAACGGTTGTAGAGGCCACCAAGGCCGAAAGCGTAGAACGGCCGTCAGGCAAGCGGTTTAGTGGTGTAGGGACCCAACCTATCAATACAAGGCTGAAGGGCGAGTTCCGGGGCTGGTCGAAAGGCACCATTTTCAATCTTGAAAATGGCGATCGCTGGCGTGTCATCGAAGGCGACTACTATGCGTTAAAAGCCATTGTTGACCCTAAGGTCCAAGTGACGCCAGGCAAGATCAGCGGCTGGTATTTGCGGGTCGAAGGCCACAACCCCAGCGCAAAGGTGCAGCCGCTCGACTGAGCTAAGCGCGAGGGGCCGGAGGCTAGGGCCCAGCCCTACCTTCTCCGCATTACCCGCGCAGTGCCAAAAGGCGCTGCGCGAGCTTCTTGGGCGATATGCCGGCGCGAGCACCCAGCTCCTGCGCGAACATCGATACCCGCAATTCTTCCAAGTCCCAGCGGAGCGCCTGCCACTCCGGATCGGCCTGCCTGCCCAACGCTGCCGCATCCTCCAGTGCGTCGACGAATGGCTTGATTTCCAGCATGCGCGCCTGGTCTCGCGCCGGGTCCCGTTTGGCCCGCTCGGCTCGCAACGACATCGCTTTCAAATAGCGAGGCAGTTGCGCCAATGCATCCGCGGGTGTTTCACGCAGGAAGCCCGGATGGATCAACGCATCCAACTGAGCGCGCATGTCGTCCAGATTGCCGCGCGCCCAACCCATCAGCGGCGACTCCAACCGTGGCTTCACTTCCGCTACGGCCGAGAGGATTGTTTCCGCCAGTTTCAGGCGCTCCATGGCCTCACCGAACAGTCGTTTGCTGGCATCCTCGCGGCGGTGCTCGAACGCGGCGCGGTCACGGATATCGCCCAGGCCTTCGGCGAGCAAGGCGTTAAGCGCCGCATCCACCAGGTCGCCACGCAACCGTTCCTGCGATTCGATTGCCGCATAAAGCAGCCCCGTTTTTGGCGGTATCGGCAATTGCTTGCGCGCCTGCTTGGCCTTGTCGGCCAGCGCGATTTCCAGCAAGCGGCGCACGCCTTGGGGATGCGCGGCATCCGCCTCGGCGCGGTCGGCGAACACGCGCAGCGCAGCGGAATCCTCCTGATCGACCAAGGCCGGATACGCCGGTACGCCCGCCTCGCCCGGCACCTGGACGGGAACTGTGTCCATCGGAAATTCGCGCAAGCCCTCGGCGGCCAATTCGCGTCCGGCGCGTGCGGCGAACGCCTGCCCCGCACGCTCACCGAAACGCATACGCAATGAATCCAGGTCGCGGGATTCGGCCAGTACTTTGCCCTCGCGCTCGCGTAGCCGAAGGTTCATGCGCAGGTGCGGCTCCAACGCACTCTCGTCGAAGTCGATCGCCGTTACGGCTACACCCGTCGCACGCGAAAGGAACCGCGCCAGTTCGCCGCGGATATCGTCTGCGCCGGGTCGCGGAAAAGCCTCGAAGAATGCACGCCCGAAATCCGGCGCCGGCACGTAGTTACGCCGCATCGCTTTGGGCAGCGTACGGATCAGGCCCGCTGCCTTCTCGGCGATGAAACCGGGTGCCAGCCATGACAGGCGAGCCGGGTCCAATGCGTTCAACAGATGAATCGGGACCTCCAGCGTCACCCCGTCGTCCTGCGCACCTGGTTCGAACTTGTAGTGCAGTGGCAACCGCGCATCGCCCAAGACGAAATACTTGGGAAACCGATCCTCCTCGCTGCCCTCGCCCGGCAATAGATCGGCCAACGCCCATCGCAGCTTCTGACGCGCTTCAGGCGATAGAGTCTTGTGCCAAGCATCCAGGCCAGCCGCGGAATGGATTTCGGCCGGAATGCGGTCCAGATACCAGCGCGCTTGCCAGTCTTCATCGGCGATCAAACCCGCACGACGCAGCTTGGCTTCTTCTTCGCGCGCTTGCTCCAGGGTCTTCAGATTATCGGCCACGAAACTGGCGCGAGTATTGATTTCGCCGGTGATCAGCGCCTGCCGCACGAAGATGTCATGCGCTTCCGTTGGCGCGATGCGGCCATAGTGAACCGGCTTCTTCGGCGCCAGCACCAGCCCGAACAGACTGATTTGTTCGGATGCCAGCACATGCCCTTGCGCGCGCGACCAGTGCGCATCGAAATGCTTGCGTGCCAGCAGATGCGGCACTTCCGCGATCACCCAATCCGGCTCGATGGCGGCGTTGGTGAGCCCCCATACGCGCTGGGTATCGAGCAGGGTGGCACTGAGCAACCACGGCGGCGGCTTCTTTGCCAATGCGGAACCGGGGAACACATGGAATCGGCGCTGCCGCGGCGCTTGGAAGTCCCCTTTTTCGGTACGGTGGCCGACCTGGGTGGGCAGGCCTGCGATCAGGGCACGATGCAACGCAATGTAGGCCGCCTGCCGCTGCTTTTCCGATAACGTATCGGCGGTGGTTGCCGATTGTTCGCTCCGCTTGGATATGGGGAGAGTGTTGCGCGAAGCGGCGTGGGGATTTGCCTTTGTTTTGATGGTTCCTTGTGCGGAAAGCAAATCTCCCCTGCCCCCCTTTTTCAAAGCGGGATTGTCTGCCACTGCCTTGCTCTCCCTTGTCGAGGAGGGATTCTCTTTCTCAAGGTTGCCCATGGCCGGCGCGTCCAGCGACCAGCCCAGTTCTTCGCACAGCAGCAACAGTTGTCGATGCAGTTCGCGCCATTCGCGCATGCGCAGGAAACCAAGGAAATGGCGCTCGCACCAATCGCGCAATTTCGACTGGGTCAGATCCTCGTGGGCTTGGCGATAGGCGTCCCACAACTTCACGATGCCGAGGAATTCGGAACGCGTATCGGCGAATTTCGCGTGCGCGTTGTCGGCGGCCTCGCGCGCTTCGGGCGGACGTTCGCGTGGGTCCTGGATGCCCAGGAACGCGGCGATGACGATCATCTCGCGCAAACAACGATGTTGCTGCGCGGCCACCAGCATGCGGGCCAGTTTTACGTCCACCGGGAGGCGCGCCATTTGCCGGCCGATAGTGGTGAGTTTCCGGTCTTTGTCGATGGCGCCCAGTTCGGCAAGTTGCTGCCAGCCATCGGCAACGGCGCGCTCGTCCGGCGGCTCCAGGAAAGGGAAATCCTCGATTTTTCCCAGCCCCAGTTGAAGCATCCGCAGAATGACTCCGGCCAGGCTGGAGCGGCGGATCTCCGGGTCAGTGAACTCCGAGCGCGACTGGAAGTCGGCTTCCGAGTACAGCCGGTAGCAGATACCTTCGGCGATGCGACCGCAACGCCCTTTGCGTTGGTTGGCGCTGGCCTGCGATACCGGTTCGATATGCAACCGATCCAGTTTCTGCCGCGGACTGTAGCGCTTGACGCGCGCGTAGCCAGGATCGATCACGTAGCGGATGCGCGGCACCGTCAGCGAGGTCTCGGCCACGTTGGTGGCCAGCACCAGACGGCGCTTCGGTCCGGGATTGAATACGCGGTCCTGGTCCTTCGCCGACAGCCGCGCATACAGCGGCAGCACTTCGGTCTCGCGATACTTGCGGCGCTCCAACGCTTGGTGCACGTCGCGAATCTCGCGCTCGCCGGGCAGGAACATCAGTACGTCGCCGCGCGGATCCAGGCGAGTGATTTCGTCCACGGCCGCCACGATGGCGTCCTGAGTTGAGACAGGATCGGACTCCTTCTCCGGCGCTCCGCCGCGTTTGCTGTCGGAAGGCGGCGAGGAGGAGGAGACTTCCTGCCGGTCTTCGCCCGGCGGGCGATAGCGCACTTCCACCGGATAGGTGCGGCCTTCCACGCTGATGACCGGCGCGCCGTCGAAATGGCGGGCGAAGCGTTCGGTATCGATGGTCGCCGAGGTCACGACCACTTTCAGATCACGGCGCTTGCGCAACAGCTGCTTCAGATAGCCGAGCAGGAAATCGATATTGAGGCTGCGTTCGTGCGCTTCATCGATGATGATCGTGTCGTAGGCGGACAGCCAGCGGTCGCTGGCAATCTCCGCCAACAGGATGCCGTCGGTCATGAACTTGATGCGGGTGTCCTGGCCGACCTGATCGGTGAAGCGCACTTGGTAGCCGACCGCGCCACCGATCTCCGAATTCAGCTCCTCCGCCACCCGCCGTGCTACCGCACGGGCGGCGATACGGCGTGGCTGCGTGCAACCGATCATGCCGGCCGCGCCACGGCCGGCCGCCAGGCACAACTTGGGCAGCTGGGTGGTCTTGCCGGAACCCGTTTCGCCGGCGATCACCACCACCGGATGACGGCGGATCGCTTCGACAATGCGCTCGCCTTCCCTCGCGATGGGCAGCGACTCGTCCAACGTGATCGCCGGCACCGAAGCCGCCCTCGCCTCGCGCGCGGCGGCCGACGCCGCCAGCGCTTGCCCGAATGCTGCCCGCGCGGCAGCATCACCGGGCTTGGCCTGCCAGCGCGACCACAGGCCATGCAGACGGCCGCGATCACGGCTGAGGGCGCCATCGATGGCGCGCCGGCCGGCGTCCAGCTCGGCCGGCGATGGGGTTTCAATAGACTTCATCAATTAGAGGGTTGTGAAACGTTCGATTACACAAGATGGTTTAGCTTGGCTATTGTGAAGCCAATGGATGATCCGCCCTATACCCCCTGAAGGAGTGTCTGTATGCCCAAGACAAAAACCAAGACGAAAAGCAAACCCACCCCGCTGGTTCAAGCGGCCACGTCGCCGAATATCGATATCGGGATCAGCACGCCGGATCGCAAGAAGATCGCCGAAGGCCTGTCGCGCTTCCTGGCTGACGCCTATACCTTGTACCTCAAGACCCACAACTTCCATTGGAACGTTACCGGGCCGATGTTCAACTCGCTGCACACCATGTTCGAAACCCAGTACACCGAGCAGTGGACGGCGCTGGACGAGATCGCCGAGCGCATCCGCGCGCTGGGCTATAACGCGCCAGGCTCCTATGGTGAGTTCGTGAAGTTGTCCTCGATCCAGGAAGAGCCCGGCGCCACCGGCGTGCCGGCTTGGCAAGGCATGGTCCAGCAACTGGTCACGGGCAATGAAGCCGTTTGCCGTACCGCTCGCAAGGTCCTTCAAGTGGCGGACGAGGCCGGGGACGACCCGTCGGTGGATCTGCTGACGCAGCGCCTGCAGACGCACGAGAAGTACGCCTGGATGCTGCGTTCACTGCTGGAGTGAATGCTCCCGCTTTCAGCGCCAAAAAACGCCTGGCTTGAGCTGGGCGTTTTTTTTCGACGCTACTCGCTTGCATACGGTGAATCTTGGGTTCGCACCATGAGAACAGGGCCGCCGGTGCCGAACTGTCCGCGCTAGTGAAACCCAAAGCAAAATCAGTCAGCTTTCCAACATTCGACATCGCAGTTGAAGGCAGCGGCTGCTACCCTATCCCCATGTCAGAACTCCCTCAGGACCTGCTGCAGCGGGTCTTCGGCTACACGCAATTCCGCGGCCCCCAGCAAGCCATCGTCGAACATCTGGTCGCCGGTAATGACGCCTTGGTGCTAATGCCCACTGGCGGCGGCAAATCCCTTTGCTATCAGGTGCCTGCACTGCTGCGCGATGGCGTCGGTATTGTGATTTCGCCGTTGATCGCGCTGATGCAGGACCAGGTGGAGGCACTGCGCCAAGTCGGCGTACGCGCCGAATTCCTGAATTCATCGTTGGACGCGGAATCCGCCGCGCGAGTGGAACAAGCACTGCTGCGCGGCGAACTGGACCTGCTGTACGTGGCGCCGGAGCGGCTGCTGACCAGCCGCTTCCTTTCGTTGCTGGAACGCAGCCGCATCGCCCTGTTCGCCATCGACGAAGCCCACTGCGTTTCCGCCTGGGGGCATGATTTCCGTCGGGAATACCTGGAACTGACGATCCTGCACGAGCGCTGGCCCGACGTGCCGCGTATCGCCCTGACCGCGACCGCCGACCCGCCCACGCAACGCGAGATCGCCGAACGGCTCAACCTGAACGATGCGCGCCGCTTCGTCAGCTCTTTCGACCGGCCCAACATCCGCTACACCGTGGTGCAGAAGGACAACAGCCGCCGTCAGCTTCGCGATTTCCTGCAGACCCACCGCGGCGAAGCGGGCATCGTCTACTGCCTGTCGCGCAAGCGCGTGGACCAGACGGCGGAATTCCTCGCGGAACAAGGTTTCAATGCCCTGCCTTATCACGCAGGCTTGGATGCGAAGGTCCGCGCGCATAACCAGCGCCGTTTCCTGCGTGAAGAAGGCATCGTCATGGTGGCCACGATCGCGTTCGGAATGGGCATCGACAAACCGGATGTCCGCTTCGTCGCGCATACCGATCTGCCCAAGTCGCTGGAGGGCTACTACCAGGAAACCGGCCGTGCCGGCCGCGATGGCGAAGCCGCCGACGCCTGGCTGTGCTATGGATTGGGCGATGTGGTGCTGCTGAAGCAGATGATCGAGCAATCCGAAGCCGGCGAAGAACGCAAACGCCTTGAACGAAAAAAACTCGACCAGCTGCTGGGCTATTGCGAATCGATGCAGTGCCGCCGGCAGGTGCTGCTGGCTGGTTTCGGCGAAACCTACGCGCACCAGTGCGGCAATTGCGACAACTGTCTATCGCCGGCGCAAACCTGGGATGCCACGCTGGCCGCGCAGAAAGCCTTGAGCTGCGTCTACCGCAGCGGGCAGCGTTTCGGCGTACAGCACATCATCGACGTGCTGCGCGGCAGCGACGGCGAGCGCATCAAGCAATGTGGTCACGACCAGTTGACCACCTACGGTATCGGCAAGGATCTGGACGCCAGGACCTGGCGCAGCGTGTTTCGCCAACTAGTGGCATCCGGACTGTTGGAAGTCGACGCCGAAGGCTACGGTGGTCTGCGCCTTACCGAAGCCAGCCGCACACTGCTGCGCGGCGAACGCACGTTGCACCTGCGGCAGGAATCCCAGGAGAAGCGCGAGCGCGAACGTGGCCCCCGCAGCGGCGTGGCGGTGCCATCCAACGACCTGCCGGTCTTCCAGGCGCTTCGCGAACTGCGGGCGCAACTGGCACGCGAACAGAATGTACCCGCCTACGTCATCTTCCACGACAGCACGCTGCGCAACATCGCCGAACACCGTCCCTCCAGCCTGAGCGATCTCGCGCGTGTGGGCGGCATCGGCGGAACCAAGTTGGCCCGCTATGGGCAGCAGGTGCTGGATGCAGTACTGGCAGCTGGCTGAAGTTCCGTAGGCTTTCCTGTACGACCGCCGATCCATCAGCCGGCGTTCAAGCGCTGATTGCTAGCTTCATCGCTGTCGCACCGCGCAGGCGACGACCGCTACTTCCGCGCTCCTGCCGTATTGAGACCGCCATGAAAACCTTGCCCCTCGCGCTGCTGGTTGTCTTTACCGCTTCGCCGGCCTGGGCGCAGTCGGAAGCCGAGAAGCTGGACCTGACGCTGCCGCGCGAAGCGGTGCCTTATACCGCGGATCCGCCGGGCACCTATTACGGCGACAAAAGCGGGCCGCCCCTGGCAACGGTGGCCGATGATGGCGAGCGCGACCCCTGCGTCATCATGCACAACGATCGCGACGGCGATGGCGTGACCGGCAGCTTCACCACCGGCATCGGCTACAGCAAAGGCTACGGCCGCAGCACGTACAACGCAGCCACGATCAATCTTTGCAAGTCATACAACAACGACGACGGCAACACCCGCATGTTCAACCTGAACATTCACGTCGACCGTTCAGATGGGCCGGGATTCTATGGCCCGTATCCCGGCTATTACGGCCCGCGCCGTTAGTCCTGCGTAGAGCGGAGCTTGCTCCGCTGTTTTTTGCCTGACGGCACGCGCTGGCCGAATGAGGGCGAAGAGCAGCCGAGCAAGCTCGGCTCTACGAGGCGATGCCTCAAAGATACCCCCGCTGCGAGCTTCTGGTAGAGCGGAGCTTGCTCCGCTGCTTTGGCATTTCTGCACGACCCAACGGAAGAGCAGCCGAGCGAGCTCGGCTCTACAAGGCGATGCCTCAAATATCCGCTGCGAGCTTCTGGTAGAGCGGAGCTTGCTCCGCTGCTTTGGCATTTCTGCACGACCCAACGGAAGAGCAGCCG
>NZ_JBDKXI010000003.1:571842-597663 GCF_039710385.1 Pseudoxanthomonas sp. CCNWLY206-1
AGCGAGCTCGGCTCTACAAGGCGATGCCTCAAAGATCCGCTGCGAGCTTCTGGTAGAGCGGAGCTTGCTCCGCTGCTTTGGCATTTTCTGCATGACCCAACAGAAGAGCAGCCGAGCGAGCTCGGCTCTACAAGGCGCCCATCACCGTGTCACCAGGCGCGCAGTCATCGCGACCGCCATCAACAACGCGGCCAGCAATCCCAGCGCAAACGACAGCGTGGTGGCTTTGGCGACAAAGCCCAGCAACGCAGGCCCCAGCAGGACTCCGGCATAGCCCATCGTGGTGATCGCCGCGACCGCGAGGTGGGTCGGCATGACGTGTTGACGGCCCGCGGCCGAAAACATCACCGGCACCACGTTGGATGCGCCGGCACCGACCAAGCCGAAGCCGACGATCGACAACGCCCAGGATGGCGCGAGAATCGCTAACAGGAATCCTGAAGCGGCCAAAAGGGCGCCGAACAACACCACGCGCGTCGCACCCAACCGGTGTACGACGCGATCGCCGGTCAGGCGTCCAAGCGTCATCGTGACGGCGAAGGCGACGTAGCCGAATCCCGCCGTGGCCGGATCGACGTTGCGGACGGCTGTCAGGAATACCGCGCTCCAGTCCAGCACCGCGCCTTCGGCCAGGAACAGCGCGAAGCAGATCGCGCCGATCAACAGGACGCTTCCACGCGGCATCACGAATGCCGGCGCACCGCTTTCGGCCGCGTAAGGCAGCAGTGCCTTCGCGATGGCGACCAGCGCCACCACCGCCAGAAACGCCACCACCACGGCGGCCAGCAGCGGCGAAGCGCCCAACGCCATCAGTGCCGATGCTCCACCAGCACCGGCAATGCCGCCAACGCTATACATTCCATGGAATCCGGACATCATCGCGCGCCGTGCGGAGCGCTCGACGATCACCGCCTGGATATTCATCACGACGTCGAAAATGCCGATTCCCGCACCGAAGATCAGTAGTGCCAACGCCATTCCCAGCATAGTGGGAGCAATGGCGAGAAACGGCAGCGCAAGACAGAACATCGCGCCCGTGCACAACAACACCCTGCGACAACCGAAGCGCGCCGCCAATCCGCCTGCCAACGGCATTCCGGCTACCGAGCCAATACCCAGGCACAAGAGCAACAGACCCAGCTGTGCGTCGTCCACCTGCAGCCGCTGTCGTGCGTACGGAATCAGCGGTGCCCAAGCGGACACCGCCAAGCCAGCGATGAGAAACGCTACTCGCGTGGATAGTTGTTCGCGGGTTCCCGGCGTGGTGCTTGCTTCGTGGCCAATGGAATGCGAAGTCGAACGATGTTCTTCCAAGAGACGGCTCTACCAGTATGAAATGAAGCGCGCCAGCCTCTACGGCGCCAGCAGTTCGAACGACACCGCTTCGCCAACCGCGGACGACGGTGCTATCCAGGCGTCGAACCATCCGGGTTCGGCAATCGGCTGGTTGTCTGTTCCATGGAAAATGAAGTCCTGGCGCGAAAGCGTGAATACCACTTCACGCGATTCGCCCGCGGCCAACGCCACTTTCTCGAACCGCTTCAGCTCACGCACCGGCCGCACGCGACTGGCGACACGGTCGCGGATGTACAGCTGTACGACTTCCTCGCCTTCGCGATCGCCGGTATTGGTGATGCGGGCGCGCAGCGCCAGCGTGCCGTCCCATGCGAGCTTCTCTTCACTGAGCGCAGGCCGGCTGTACTCGAATCGGGTGTAGCTCAGACCATGGCCGAACGGGAACAGCGCCGCATGCGTCACCTCGCGCCAGCGGGTCTGGAAAAAACGCGGCTGACCCGGGATGTTGGGGCGGCCGGTGCTGGGATGGTTGTAATAGAACGGTTGCTGCCCCGTATCCTGCGGAAAGCTCACCGGCAATTTCGCCGAGGGGTTGTAATCGCCAAAGACGACATCCGCTACAGCGGGGCCAGTCTGAGTACCCAGGAACCAGGTGACCAGGATCGCTTGCGCATCGCGCACGGCGCCGGTCAGCGCCAATGCACGGCCGTTGCGCAACAGCACCACTACGGGTTTGCCGGCCGCCGCGACCGCTTCCGCCAATGCCTGCTGCGCGGGAGGGATGATGATCTGCGTGCGCGACTGCGCTTCGCCACTGAAATCGGAAGGCTCGCCGACTGCCAGCAGCACCACGTCGGCCTGGCGCGCGGCTTCCACTGCGGCTTCGATGCCGCCTTCCATGGGTGCCTCGAAATCGCAGCCCTGGGCCACCGTCAATAAATCAGGATCGGTCATGGCCGCGCGCAGGCCGGCCTCCAGATCGATCTCGCGCGCTTTGTCGCCAAAGATGTTCCAGCAGCCGCCAAGATTGCTGCGATCACTTGCGAACGGACCGATCAAGGCGATGCGCTGACCGGACTTCTTCAACGGCAGTACGTCGCCGTCATTCTTCAACAACACGATGGAGCGGCGAGAACAATCGCGCGCCAACGCATCATGAGCCGCCAGATGCGACGTATCCTGCTCACGCTGCGGATCCAGTGAACGGTACGGGTCCTCGAACAAGCCAATCGCGGCCTTGACCGTCAGTACCCGTCGCACCGCTTCGTCCACCACTGCCAGGGGCACGTCGCCGCGTTTCACCAGATCGGCCATATGCGCGGCGTACAAGCCGCTCTGCAGGCTCATATCCAAACCGGAAACCAGCGCCTTCTTCGCTGCGTCGGCTTCGTCTTCGGCAAAACCGTGAGCGATCAACTCGAAGTCGGAGGTGTAATCGGACACCACGAAACCGCGGAAGCCCCATTCGCCGCGAAGGAGATCGGTCAGCAACTCGCGGTTGGCCGAAGCCGGTACGCCATTGATGTCATTGAACGAGCTCATCAGCGTCAACGCGCCGGCTTCAATGGCGGCCTTGAAAGGCGGCAGGTGCACCTCGCGCAGCGTTTGCGGCGAGATATCCACTTGGTTGTAATCCAGCCCTGCCGCGACCGCACCGTAGGCGGCGAAGTGTTTGGGCGTCGCCAGCAGCGAATCCGGCGCGGTCAGATCTTCGCCCTGGAATCCCCGCACGCGAGCCGCTGCGAAGAGGTTGGACAGATGCACGTCTTCGCCGGAAGTCTCAGCCACTCGGCCCCAGCGCTGGTCGCGGGCCACATCGACCATCGGCGCAAAGGTCCAGTGAATACCCGCCGCGGTGGCTTCGACGGCGGTGGCGCGGGCGGTGCGTTCGGCCAGGTCCGGTTCGAAACTCGCCGCCTCGCCCAACGGGATCGGGAACACCGTCCGCATGCCGTGGATCACGTCGGCACCCAGCAGCAGCGGAATACCCAAGCGGCTTTCTTCCACCGCAATGCGCTGAGCCTCGCGCCCTTCAGCCGCACCCACGCCGTTGAACAAAGCCCCCACACGGCCGGCACGGATCTGCTCGCGTACCTGCTCGGCATCGCGGGCAAAGGTTTCAGGATTCACCTCAAATGCGAAAGGGCGCAGCGCATCGGCGAAGGCGCCCAACTGGCCGATCTTCTCCTCCAGCGTCATCCGTGAAATCAGGCCTTGGATCCGGTCCTGATGAGGCATGAGGAGCTCCCGGGGATGCGGTAAAGAATAGGAAGGCCATTATGAAAACGTTTACATTGACGGTCAAACAGTTAGCAGCGGCGCCTATTCATTCCGCCACTGGTACGCCAATGGTCCGCGCATGATGCGAACCTTTCTTCGCTCAGCGTTCTCCCGTCAGACTATGCCGCATCTCTTTCCAAGAAGCCCAGCATGAGCAACATCGAAAACCACCATCGCATCGACTACGTGGAGTTCAAGGTCGCCTCCATTGCCGCCGCCAAGGCGTTCTACGGTCAAGCGTTCGGCTGGACTTTCCAAGATTACGGTCCTGACTACTGCGAATTCCGTGATGGTCGGCTGACCGGCGGCTTCGCCCATGGCGAACCCAGTCCCGGCGGCGCGCTGGTGGTCATCTATTCGACGGAGCTGGAAGCCACATTTCGGCAAATCGAAGCCGCTGGCGGCTCGATCGCCCAACCGATATTCACCTTTCCGGGCGGCCGCCGGTTCCACTTCCACGATCTGGATGGATATGAGCTAGCGGTATGGTCCGATAAATGAGTTTCCCGGACGACAATCTGGATGCTCGCCGGTCGTGAGGACCAACTTCGCCCTTCGCGGCTAAATGGCGCCTCATGACGGCTTACTCATAAAGAGCGCTGAATATCGATGACGATCAACATCACCTACGCAGAGACCGACAACGAAATTGCAGCGACATTCGATGTCATGCAGCAGCTCCGTCCGCACCTTGAGCGCATTCAATATGTTCCCCTGATGCGTAGCCTGATGGCGAGTGACGGGCTCAAGCTACTGATGCTCCTCGACGAAGGCGAAGCCCGCGCGGTTGCCACTTATAGAGTCATGAACATGCTCTATTGCGGCAGTCTGCTCTACGTTGATGATCTCGTCGTGGACGCGCGCGTTCGGTCACGTGGCTACGGCGCGCAACTCATGTCCAAACTCAAAGAGGAGGGGCGCGCTCTGGGTTGTAGTGAAATCCAGCTGATCTCGCGCGTCACCCGGGAACATGCCCATCGGTTCTATTTTCGCGAGGGCTTCGGCATCGAGTGTTTCCACTTTCGCGCCACGCTTCCATAGGCCGCGTGGACCGTCCTGCCCGTTAAGCCGAAGCGCTTTCCACTCGGCTCTGGCGACTTTCTGCGTCTGCCGCGGCATTAACTTCACACCATCATCATCTACGTTAATACCGTCGGAAGAAAAAAGGCCCTTTGGTTTCTTCCGTGCAAAGCCTACTGCGGAACGATTGCAAACTTTCTAATTGTCTGACCAATATATGACATCTATATGACGTGTCCGCCGCCGAGCCTTCGGACGACAGGTCTTCCCCCAGGAGGTCATATGTATGTCGCGACGGGCTATCGAGCTTATTCGATCCCATACCTGGTTCCTCGCTGCTTTCGACTCGCGCGGGACTTCTTGATTCTTCCGGATCGTGTGCATCGATGGACTGTCGCAATCACCGCTGGTGTCATCGGGATACTGACCGCCTGCTTCGTCAGATATGCGTACGTGGAGAAGCACCACCTGACGAGCAGCTTTTTCTACGACCGCCTGCAATTTTCCTTCGTCGACGGAGGCTTTCCCGAAACCTTCGGTTATGGCCTGGAACTCGCGGCGTGCGCCCTGTTCGCCATGTTTGCCTGGACGCGCCGCAAGCAGCATTGGTATGCCTGCTCAGCGATCCTGTTGCTGACGTTCCTCGATGATGCATTCGGGGCGCATGAAACGATTGGCGCCATGTTGACAGCGGAGTTCGGTTTGTCGCCAGTGATTGGTGAGGTGATCGGGTTCGCGTCGCTGGGTTTGTTATCGGCGGCATTCTGGTTCGCGGGTGCACGCTTGATCCGAGGAGAAGACGACTGGCTTCCCTATCTTGTGTTCACGGCTTATTTCGGAATCCTGGTCTTCTTCGGTGCCGGCGTGGATGCCGTACACGGAACGGTGGCAAAGAATGCGTCGCAGACCTTGCTGACCTTGATCGAAGATGGCGGCGAACTCGCGACGACCGCCCTCATCAGCCTGTCGGCATTCGGCATGTGGCTGCAGCCAAAGCGCGCCGCCGTCGCCAACGGTTTGCCGATCAATTCGGCAATGCCGAATCCATGAACCATACGACAGCCTAGTCGCATAACCAGCCTTACTGGCAACCCGGCGACGGCCGTGCGTTCCACCGTTTGAAACAGCGCGGCGTGCGGGCAGGCACGCGAATCGAATAATGACGCCCCGTTTGGTTATTAGCTGAAGTACATGCCCAATTCCTGGCATCCGGAGGATAGGGAAGACTCGAGTTCCTCGTCCTCGGCAGAAGAACCAATGCTGCGACTGCTTTCCGCAGCAAGATCCGGATAGTCCCCCGCCAGCCTCACCCTCAGGATTCCCTCAGCTTAAGACCTCCACACAACCAGCCCGGGAATCAAGATGCTGCCACCACGCTGTCAGCAGGAATCGCGTGACCGCTCCCACAGCGGCGGCGGCGGCGCCAGAATTGGGGCCGGTTCCGCCACCGACAGAACGATGCCGCCATTCCGCCACCACTCCGCTTCGCTGCTGGCAGTGCTATCGCTGTCGGTCGCCCTCCCCGCACTCGCCACGGAAGCGCCGTCGCGCCAGTCCTTGGATGATGCCTGGTGGACTGGGCCAATCATCGCCAACAGCGCCGTCACCCTGCCGCAGGGCCACTATCTGATCGAACCCTATCTCTATGTCGTGAGCACAGACGACGCGGAGAGCTACGGGTCGCTCACCTTCATGCTCTATGGCGCCACCGACGCATTGACGGTCGGCCTGGTGCCGGTGTTCGGGTACAACAAGGGCGGTGACGGCATGCGTAGTGCCGGCCCCAGCGCCGCCGATTCCAGCGTGCTGCTGCAGTACCGCCTGCGGCAATACCGGGAAGGAAGCTGGTTGCCTGCCGTTTCCTTGCAGCTGCAGCACACGCTGCCAACAGGCAAATACGATCAGCTCGAGCTTGGCAGCGCCGACGGTTTCGGAGGCGGTGCGCACAGCACCTTGCTCCAGCTCAATAGCCAGACTTATTTCTGGATGCCGAACGGCCGCATCCTGCGCATGCGCTTGAATCTCGGCGCCACGCGCTCGCGCCAAGCAGGGTTGCGCGACATCAGCGTTTACGGCACCCCGGAGGGTTTCCGCGGCCACGCCCGTCCGGGCGACAGTTGGAACGTCAACGCCGCATGGGAATACAGCTGGACCCGCAACTGGGTGCTGGCGCTGGACTTGGTCTACCGCCACAGCGACAGCACGCGGATCAGCGGCGTGATCCGCGACAGCGGACAGGATCCCACACCGATTCCGCTGGCCTTCGAATCAGGTTCCAGCGAAGCCTGGTTCCTAGCCCCCGCGGTGGAATACAACTTCAGCCCACGCTTCGGCGTCATCTTCGGCGCACGTCTGATCCGTGGCCGCAACACCACCCACTCGGTAACACCGGTGGTTGCCTTCAATTACGTGCATTGACCTGCAGGAGCCGCCATGACGTCGATGCAGCAGACACTTCACACCGACGTAACACCACGCATCGCGTGCAGATCGCGCGGTGCATGCCTGGAACTTTGCAACGGCGACTCCGCGATGTCACCCGCGTCAATTATTCGATACTCCCGCTGCATCGATCGTACCGAGTAAGCCCATAGCCCTTCGGAATCAACTGCGTTCGGGCCGTCACCGACGAGTCCCCGCCCGAGTTGCAGCCACAGGGCACGACCGGATCACCCATCGGAATTGGCCCGAGCGGATCATGGATTGGCTGCAGCCAGGAGGAAAAAGCATGGCGGGTGGGCGATCCTCGGCGACCGCCCCGACGCCTACTACGAGCACCGCCTGAGATGCGTCGCCCTTATTGGCACGGCTTTCGAGATCGCTATACTCCAACGCAGTTTCCACAGGAAGGAAGACCCATGCGCACCACAGCCCTGGCCATTGTTCTAGCCCTGCTCGCCCTCCCCGCCTTCGCCGACTCCATCCGATTCGGAGACAAGCTGTTGACCGACGGCGACAGCGCCGCCAAGGTCAAGCAGATCGCAGGCGAACCGGATGCCACCGAGCAAATCCAAAACGAGTATGGCGCCACGCTGGGACAGCGCTGGCAGTACTACCGCGATGGCAAGACCATCACTATTACGATCATTAACGGCAAGGTCACCACGATCACCGAAACCCGTTAGGCATTGAGCGCCAGCGGCAGTTCGCTTTGATGTCGGCCAGCCTTCCGTCCTGCAACTACGCGTTGGAGGGCAGATTTCCGGCGGCTGTCATTGAACACACATCACCGTTCCTTCAAAAGCAGCGACGGTTTTCAGGGATGGCCGTCCTGGCACACCTGAAACGGTTGTTGACGTGTCCTGACGCGGTTTTTGACTCGACCTGCGACTCGGTTACGCGGTTGCGCCTAAGGTCAACGCGTGGACGCGCTGCCATTTAAGCCCTTCGAGCGGTTTGCGCATCCAAAAACGATAGATCCGAACCGCTGGGTCGGAACAGATGTCTTCGAACACTCGGGCGAGCACCAGCACCGACGGACAGAACATCTACAAGCTACTCTCGCGCGAAGTACCCGTCCAAGCCGAAGGATGTGCTCATGAAAAAACTGTTCTGCATCCTGCTTCTTGCTTGCAACTTTGCTCATGCTGAAGCTTCGCTTCCGGCTTTGACTACCGAACAGTGGCGACAGGATCTCGAGTTTTTCGCCAACGAGATCACGACGAAACACCGAGATCCTTTTCACTTCATCAGCAAGACTGAATTCGACCAGGCGGTATCCAACCTGCACCAGCGGATCCCCTCGATGAAAGACTACGAAGTGGTCGCTGGATTGCAGCACTTGGCGGCCCTCATTGGCGACGGGCATACATTTCTGGACACATCGGGCTTGTATGGGAGATTTCCGCTGGAGGTCTTTTGGTTTGGCAACGAGCTGCGAGTAATCCGTGCGGCTCCGGAATACCGGGAAGCACTGGGAGCCCGGATTGTCTCGATCGGATCCGTATCCATTGCGGAAGCCCGGAAGAGAATTCAACAGTTTGTCCCGCAAGCTGAGAATCAGTGGTATGTGCTGGACAGCAGCGCAAAGCAGCTCATGAGCGTCGAGCCGCTAGCCGCCTTGGGCGTGATTGCGGCTCCGGGCTCCGCGGATTTCACGTTTGAGGATGATTCTGGTCGTCGCTTCAAGCTGCGGATTCGGCCTCGTCCTGCAGGAGCCAGTAACTCAGGGGAAGTGGCTATCGAACCGGTGCCACTGCCCTTTCAGCACCCGGAGGATGCGCTTTGGTTTACTTACCTGGCTGACTCGAAAACGGTTTATGTGAATTTCCGCTCCTACCAAGACCTGGAGACGCAGTCCGCACGGCTTTGGGAATACATCGGAAGGCATCCAGTAAGACGCCTGATAATCGACATGCGCTGGAACCAAGGTGGAAACTTCACCAAGGGGAGGGAATACCTCATCTACAAGCTGATATTCATGCCCGCATTGAATCGTGCTGGATACCTTTTCGTGATTACCGGCCGCGGCGCATTCTCAGCTGGCATGACCAACATCACCGATTTTCAAAGAGAGACAGAAGCAATCCTGGTTGGTGAGCCCACGGGCGCGCGCCCCAACGGATACCAAGAGAACCATATGTTTACGCTTCCACTCTCAAAGCTGCATGTCTCTTGTTCGATGCTCAGGTACAGATTTCAACCGGGCTCAGAGACTGACGCTGTATTCCCCGATCAGCGAATCGACCCCGATTGGTCGTCGTTCAGCGCCGGGGGAGATGCAGCTCTACAGTGGATATTGGCCAAACCCTAGCTGACCATCGACAACATTGGGCACCTATCAACTGATCATCAACAGGGGGAAAACAGGAGTCAGAGCGGCACTCTGCCCCCTGTTTCCAGACCCCAGTTTCCAAACCAGCGGAAAGGGCTGAATTTTCAGGAGCGGCCCGTTCTGGCGCACCTGAAACGACGTAAGTCGTTGACGTGATTGGTGGGTCGTGAAGGATTCGAACCTTCGACCAAAAGATTAAAAGTCTTCTGCTCTACCGACTGAGCTAACGACCCACATTAGCGTCCCGACTTTGCGCCGGGGCGTGCATTCTAACCTAGGAGACGCTGACTGCGAAATCGGCGGCTGAATCTGGCGAACGCCAGGGCCGGGAGGCCATCGCCATCAGAGGTAGCGGGTGGGATCGGCGACGCCGGCATCCGCGAATCCGGCTGCCCGCAGTTGGCAGGCGTCGCAATGGCCACAGGCACGACCCTGATCGTCGGCGCGGTAGCACGACACGGTTTGCGCGAAATCCACGCCCAATCTGACACCCTCGCGCACGATATCGGCCTTGCTGAGCTTCAGCAGCGGCGCGTGGATCCGCAAACCCGCGCCTTCCACGCCGGCCTTGGTGGCCAGATTCGCCAGCTTCTCGAAAGCTTCAATGAACTCGGGGCGGCAATCCGGGTACCCCGAATAGTCCACCGCGTTGACGCCGCAGAAGATGTCCGCCGAACCCAATACCTCTGCCCAGCCTAGCGCCACCGACAGCATGATGGTGTTGCGCGCAGGCACATAGGTCACCGGGATTCCGGCGCCGCCGGCTTCCGGCACTTCGATATCGTCGGTCAGTGCCGAACCGCCGATGCTGCGCAGGTCCACATGCACGGTCTTGTGTGCGACGGCTCCCAGCGATTTCGCCACGCGTTCGGCAGCCTCCAACTCGGACGTGTGGCGCTGGCCGTAGCGCACGCTCAACGCGTGCACGGCGAAGCCTTGTTCGCGGGCAATGGCGACGACGACGGCGGAATCCATGCCACCAGAGAGAAGGACGACGGCTTTTTTCATGGGGAGTGCGAAAAGGGGAAGGGAAAGGTGAAAAGGAGACCATGCGGCTTTTGCCCCCTTTTAAAAGGGGCTACGGGGGATTTGCCGTTGCTGTTGCCTCTAAGATCAAAAGCAAATCCCCCTCATTCCCCCTTTAAAAAGGGGAGGTAAAAGCAAGAGCCTTTGCCGCTTGCTGGTCACTGCTTCCCGCTCCTGGCTCACCGCCCGGGTTCGTCATTCCAAAGCAACTTATGCAGCTGCATCTGGAAACGCACCGGCAGGCGATCCTGCACGATCCAGTCGGCTAGATCGCGGGGGTCCAGTTCGGATTTGCTGGGTGAGAACAGGACGTCGCAGCGTTCAGGCAGGCGGTGTTCGGACAGCATGTCGCGCGCCCATTCGTAGTCGGCCCGGCCGCAAAGTACGAATTTCACCTGATCGCGCGCGGTCAGCAGCGGCAGATTCTCCAGCCGGTTGCGGGCCATTTCCTTCGATCCTGGTGTCTTCAGATCGACCACGCGGGACACACGCGGATCGACCTCGGCGATGTCGATGGCGCCAGAAGTTTCTAGCGATACGTCATAGCCGGCGTCACAAAGCTTTTTCAAAAGGATCAGGCAACGCTTCTGCGACAGGGGCTCACCACCGGTGACGCAGACATGGCGTACACCGTGTTTGGCCACTTCCGCGAGAATCGCATCGATGTCCCACCACTGGCCGCCATAGAACGCGTATTCGGTGTCGCAGTACTGGCAACGCAGTGGGCAACCTGTCAGGCGCACGAATACCGTGGGCCAGCCGACCGTATTCGCTTCGCCCTGCAGCGAAAGGAAGATTTCAGTCAGCTTCAGGCGTTCCTGGGCTGCAGCGGGGGTTTCGCGGACGGCGACGTTCATGACGTACGTATTATGAGGCTTGGCCGGCGATATGGCCGATTGCAGATTCAAGCCAACAAGCGACAGCGCAACGTAGGAGCGCCGTCTCGGCGCGGCCTTTTCGGCGAGAATGCAGGTGTTATGGGACGAGCTCGCGGCGGGACGCTGCTCCTACAGAGCAAACCCCGATCTACACAGGCCAGAGGCCGCTCTCAAAAACGTTGGACGCGTGGTCTAGCGCAAGCGGCCGAGTTGCATTGACCTGAGATGGCCGCTGGCGATATTGGCGACGTCGCTGCCGGGGTAACGAGCAACCACATCGGCCAGGATGCGTTCTGCCTCGTCCATCTTGCCCAGACCGAACTCCGACAGACCCAGCTTGAGCAAAGCGCCCGCAGCCTTTTCGTGGGTGGGGTAGCGATCGATCAAGGCGCGGAACTGCTGTGCCGCCATCTGATAGTTCTGGGTGACGTAGTAGCTCTCGCCCAGCCAATACAAAGCATTCGGCGCATAAACGCCGTTGGGATACAGCGTCAGGAAGCTGGTGAACAGCTCAGCGGAATCGGCGTACTTTCCTGCTTTCAGCTGATCGAATGCAGCGTTGTAGGCAGCGCGTTCGTCGCCCGCAGAGGCCATCGCTCCGACATCGCCGTGCACGGTGGGTGCAGGCTCGGCGACTGCCGGGGCCGCCGAAATCGGCGCCGCAGCCGGAGCTGAAGCATTCGCGCCGGCAACTGGCGGCGACACCGGAGGTGTAACACCCGGGGCACCACTTTCCAGACGCTCCAAGCGGCCGTCCAGGTCAAGGTACTGATCGCGATTGCGCTGTTTCAGTTGTTCGTTTTCGTTCTGCAGCTGTTCCAGCTGTGAACGCAGTTCGCGCAGTTCCGTCTGCTGTTGCTCGATCCGGTTCAACAAATCCAGGTTTGCCTGGGGGTTGTTGGCCTTGGCTTCGAGTGCGGCCACGCGGTCGGCCAGGCTCTGGCGCTGTGCGTGGGCGGGTGCGGCGGCCACGAGGGCCGCCGCGATTACCAGCATGTACTTCTTGAAGATCATCAGAGCGATGACGGATTACTTGGCGGTGTAGACGATTTCGACGCGACGGTTCTGCGACCAGCACGATTCGTCGGACTGGGTGCAAACCGGACGCTCTTCACCGTAGCTGACCACGGTCAGCTGGCTGGCCGAACCGCCGTTGGCCTGCAGCGCGGAAGACACGCCATTGCCGCGGCGCTCGCCCAGGCCCAGGTTGTATTCGCGGCTGCCGCGCTCGTCGGCGTGGCCTTCCAGCGTGATGCGCGAAGACGGACGGTCACGCAGGTACTTGGCGTGGCAACCCATGATGGCCTGGAATTCCGGCTTCAGGGTGTCCTGATCCAGGTCGAAGTAGACAACGCGCTGACGCAGGCAAGCGTCGGTGTCGAGGTCTTCCGGACCATAGGCGCCGGCCGTGGTGGGACCGGTCGGGGTGGTTGGCGTGGTGGTGGTGGTGTCGGTCGGCGCTTCGGGCTTGACGGCCTTTTTGCAACCGGCCAGGACGGCCACGGACATCAGGGACAGCATCAAGATACGGGCAGTGTTGTTCATGGTCATTCCTTAGTTGTGCGGGGGGTTACAGGCGCGACATTCTAGACGGAAACTTAACGTTGTGTCCTATAAGGCGACCACGCCGGCTCACGAACGTCGCCATCGGCCAATACCAATCGCTGCCGGACCCGGGCATCGGCGGACACGGCGTACAGAACGCCGCGTCCACCTTCGCGTGCCGCGTACAGCACCATGCTGGCATTTGGCGCGAAGCTGGGAGACTCATCCAATGACCCCGGCGACAGCGAGGACCAGCGCGGCGAACCCAGGCTGCTGTCCATCATCGCGATCCGGTACGTATTGCCACTACCCTGCGCCACTGCGATTTTCTTGCTGTCGTAGGACACGGTGGCGGTTGCGTTGTAGCTGCCTTCGAACGTCACCCGCGAGGCCGAACCACCGCTGGCAGGCACCTGATAGATTTGCGGCCGGCCACCGCGGTCCGAGGTGAAGTAGATGCTGCTGCCATCAGCGCTCCAGGTCGGTTCGGTGTCGATGCTGGACTGGTTGGTCAGCTGGCGGAGCTGACGGCTGCCGATGTCCATGACATAGATTTCCGGATTGCCGCTGCGCGAGAGCGTCAGCGCCAGCTTGCTGCCGTCGGGCGAGAACGATGGCGCGCCATTGATGCCGCGGAAGCTGGATACCTTTTGACGTGCACCCGTCGCGATGTCCTGGATAAAGATGGCCGAGTTGCCACCTTCGAAACTGACGTAGGCCAACTTGCGGCCGTCGGGGCTCCAAGCCGGCGACAGCAGCGGCTCGGCCGAGCGCACGATGACCTGCGGGCTGTAGCCATCCGAATCGGCGACCATCAACGCGTAGCGCATGTTACGGCCGCTGCCGCTGGCGGTGACATAGGCGATGCGGGTCCAGAAAGCGCCGCGGACACCCAGGATTTTTTCGTAGATGGCGTCGGCGATCTGATGCGCCACATCACGCATGGCGTTGGCGCGCGCCGTCATCGCCAGACCGAGCAGGCGTTCCTGCTTCGCGACATCGAACAATTCGTACTCAACGCGATAGCCGCCCTCACCACCGTCGACGACCCGGCCGACGACAATGAAGTCCTGTCGAAGCGCGCGCCAGGTGGGGTATTGGATTTCGCTGCCCCGGGTTGGTCGTTCGACGATGCTGGCTTCCGGCAAGGCGCGGAAGGCGCCGGAGCGCTCCAGGTCGGCTCGGACCACCGCGGCGACGTCGGTCTGCGGCGCGGCCGCGGAACCCTGGTAGGGCATCGGGACGATGGTGATCGGCAGGGCCGAGGCGTTGCCGCCGATGATGTCGATTTCCAGGCCGCGCTGCTGCGCGGACGCCAGCATCGGCAGCAGCAACAGGGTTAGTACGGCAAGCCAGTGCAGCGATCTTTTCATGGGCAAGGGTCAGATCCGTGTTGGATAAACGGGAAGGGATAGCAGCTTGCGCGTGAATGCTTTCGCAATTGTGAACGGCATTGCGCTAAAGCGGACGTGAAATAAGGGCTGTAACCACTGGTGGAGCATGTGGCACTGGCGCAGGCCTAACGGTCCTGCGCTTCGAAATTGAGGATCAGGGTCCGGTTGAATACCGACTCGAAGCCGCTGTAGGGCAGCGGCTGGGCTTTCAGCACCGCCGCTTCTATCGAACGCTTGCCCATTTCGTCGAAGGGACAGCCGGGCTGCACCTGGGCCTCGATGACCTCGCCACCGGGAATCTGGCGGATGACGATACGGCAGCGGGTGCCCAGCGGAACCGAATCGGGCCGAGTCCATTTGTCGGTGATCGCCTGCTGCAACGCAGCCTGGTATTTGGCCAGCAGATCGTTGGCGGTTCCGCCCTGCCCTGGCGGCGGGCTGCCGGTGGCGCTGGTGGCGGCCGGAGTACTCGCCGCGGCAGTCTGACGATTGCGGGCATTGGTGATCTGCTGCAGGCGCTGTTCGGCCAATTGCGCCTCGCGTGCGGCCTGGGCGCGTTTGCGACGGATTTCTTCCAGCTTCGTCTGGCGGTCCGTCTCTTCCTGTTGCTTGGCCAGGCGCTGCTTGCGCTCGGCTTCTTCCTGGCGCTGGCGCTCTGTCAGGTCGATCTGCTCTTGGCGCCGCTTCTCTTCCTGCTCCTTGAGCGCTTTTTCCTGCGAGATCGCCAAGCGGCTCGCCGCTTCCTGATCCTCGGTATCCGGCACCGGAATGCGCTCCTGCGCCTGTTGCTGCTGGGGCACCGGCGAATCCTGCGGACTAGGCTCGGGGATTGGCTGTGGAGGCGGCACGGTGTCCTCTTCCGCTACTTCCTGAACAGGTTCCGGCAGCGGTTCGGGTTTGGGTGCGTCCTGCATGGCCTGCTCGGCGGCCCGGATATCGGCGCTCGAAATCACCAGCGATGCTTCGACCACCGGCGAGCCCGCCGCAGGTTCGAAGCTGCGCGTCGGCGACCACAGCCAAGCCAGCACGAACAGCAGTGCTACCAGTACATGCACGCCCACCGCGAGGGCGACGGAGACCCACAGATCTTTATTGTTGTCCTGTGGGCGATGGCGGTAGGCGGCGTCAGCGTGCATTGCCACCCGGCTGGCTCATCAAGCCGATCTTCTTCACCTTGGCCTGCTGCAGCATGACCATGGTATCCATCACCCGCTGGTAGTCGGACGCTCCTGGAGCGGCGACGAAAACGGGCACATCGGGGTTCTGCTCGACGAAAGCCCGCAGTTTGGCTTGCAGGCTTACTCCATCGATCGGTTCCGGTTTGCCGTTCTGCAGGGTCAGCGTGTAGCGGCCCTCGGAGTCGACGGCGACGATCACCGGGTCCTTCTTGCTTTCCACCGCGCGGGCGCTGGAATCGGGCAGGTCGACGTCGACGCTCAGCGTCAACAGCGGCGCGGTCACCATGAAGATGATCAGCAGCACCAGCATCACGTCGATGTACGGAACGACGTTGATCTCGGACTTGAGCTTGCGGCGTTTACGGTGGCGGGCAATGGCGGCGGTCATGGCGAACTCCGCTTATTCGTCGGCCGACGATTGGCGTTGCAGGATGGAACTGAATTCTTCGGCGAAGGTCTCGTAGCGCACCGACAACCGCTCGACGCGGTTTGTGAAGCGGTTGTAGGCCCACACCGCCGGAATGGCGACGAACAAGCCGATGGCCGTGGCGAACAAGGCTTCGGAGATGCCCGGCGCGACCGCGGCAATGCCGGCTTGTTCGCCGCTGTTGAGCATGTCGTGCATGGTCACCATGATGCCGAACACGGTGCCGACCAGGCCCACATAAGGCGCGGTGGAACCGATGTTGGCCAGCAATTCCAGATTGCGCTCCAGCTGGTCGACTTCGCGCGCGTAGGTGGCACGCATGGCTCGCTGTGCGCCTTCCAACTGCGCGCGGCCATCGAGCTTTCGCTTGTCGCGCAAACGGGCGAACTCGCGGAAACCGGCCTCGAAGATGGCTTCCAGCCCGTTGACCACCCGGTTGCGGTCCGCGGTCCCGGCATAGAGCTTGTTCAGTTCGGCGCCGGACCAGAAGCGGCTTTCAAAATCGTCGGCGTGGCGGTTGGCGGCGTTGAAGATGCGCGCCTTGCGGAAAATGATGACCCAACTGATCAGCGAACCGACCAACAGCAGCAGCACCACCAGTTTGACCGGCACGCTGGCCTTGATCATCAGGTCGATATAGTTGATGCCGCTGTGGACCGTTGTGGCGGTAGCTTCGGCGGCGGCGCCGACGGCTTCTTCCGGCAGGGCTTCCACCACGGTGTCCTGAAAGGCCAGGAGCGTTGCGATCATCCGTTGTTCCTCGATATCAAATGGGGCTTGGGCAGGCTTGTTGCTTGAGCGTGCTTGTCGGGGTGCAGGTTATGGCTGCGGGGGCATTTCTTGCTGTTTGAACGATTCGTATAACGCATCGGGTAGCGGTTTGGGTTTGAACGCTGATGCACTAAGTGCGGCCACCTTCACCTCCGCGCTCAACAGTATCTCGTCGCCGCGCAGGATGGTTTGGGCGAACACCACACTGGCGCGCTTGCATTGTTGCAGACCGGCCGTCACTCGCAGCAGATCGTCCAACCGCGCCGGGCGCAGGAAATCCAGGCGCATGGCGCGTACGGCGAACACCAGATCGTGATCCTGGCGCAGAAGTTCCTGTCCGTGACCGCCGGCACGCAACCATTCGGTCCGAGCGCGTTCGAGGAAGGCGACATACTGCGCGTGATAGACCACGCCACCCGCGTCGGTATCTTCCCAATAGACCCTTGTCGGTATGCTGAACACAGGTTAGTGAAGCCGCCAATGGGGAATGGAGAACCGGGAATGGCGGCGTGCGCGGGCTTTCATTTCAGCGTTTCGCGTCCGGGCAGGAGCAAAGCGGCGATTTTCCATTTCCTATTCCCCGTTCCCTATTCCCGCTTCTTCCTCATCAAACAAGCTCTCACGCCCTTTCGGCTTCAGTCCCAAATGGCGGTAGGCCTTCGACGTCGCCATGCGGCCACGCGCGGTGCGGATGAGGAAACCTTGCTGGATCAGGTAGGGTTCGATGACGTCTTCCAGAGTGCCGCGCTCTTCCGACAGCGCGGCAGCCAGCGATTCCACGCCCACCGGGCCGCCGTCGAAGCTGTCGACGATCGTGCGCAGCATCCGGCGATCCAGCTCGTCGAAGCCCTCCGGATCCACCTTGAGCATCTGCATGGCGGCTTGCGCCACGTCCAGGTCGATGCGTCCTTGCGCCCTGACTTGCGCAAAGTCGCGCACCCGGCGCAGCAGCCGGTTGGCGATGCGGGGCGTGCCGCGCGCCCGGCGCGCGATTTCCGCCGCACCCTCTGGCACGCAGTCGATACCCAGGATTTTTGCTGAGCGGCGGACGATCTTGGTCAATTCTTCCGGCGTGTAGAACGCCAGCCGCTGGACGATGCCGAAGCGATCGCGAAGCGGCGCGGTGAGCAAACCGGCGCGGGTGGTGGCGCCAATCAGCGTGAACGGCGGCAGATCGAGCTTGATCGAGCGCGCGGCGGGGCCCTCGCCGATCATGATGTCGATCTGGAAATCTTCCATGGCTGGGTACAGCACTTCTTCCACCACCGGCGACAACCGGTGGATCTCATCCACGAACAGCACGTCATGCGGCTGCAGGTTGGTCAGCAGCGCGGCCAGGTCGCCGGCTTTTTCGATCACCGGGCCCGAGGTGACCCGCAGGTTGACCCCCAGTTCATTGGCGATAACGTGGCTCAACGTGGTCTTGCCCAACCCCGGCGGCCCGAAGATCAGCACGTGGTCCAGCGCTTCGCCGCGCCCTTTGGCCGCTTCGATGTAGATCGACAATTGCTCGCGGACGGGTTGCTGTCCCAGGTATTCGTCCAGTCGCTTGGGACGGATGCTGGCTTCGATGGCCTCGTCCTCGCGGGTGGCCCGGGAGGCGATGATGCGGTCTTCGGTCATGACGCCATTATGAGGGACGCAATGCGCGAGAGGCGCGCGATTGCCTTCATCTTTCCTCAAGATCGGCTCCAGACAGGTCTATGCGCCCGTCGCCCATGGCACAATCCGCGCCGTTCCCGCCTATTCCCCACCCGGGAGACATTGTTTGCTACGACGTGGAATCCAACACCCGGCGCGGCTGATTCCATTGGCGTTCCTCGGCACCATGCTTTTGGGGACTGTGCTGTTGATGCTGCCGGTCTCTCGGGCGGGCGAAGGCTCGGCGCCGTTCCTGACCGCGATCTTCACTTCGACCTCCGCGGTCTGCGTCACGGGCCTGACCGTCGTTGATACGCCGGTCTATTGGTCGATATTCGGGCAAGCGGTGATCCTGGCGCTCTGCCATATCGGCGGCTTCGGCATCATGACTGGCGCCACCTTGCTGGGCTTGTTGGTCATGCGGCGCCTGCGGCTGGGCACGCGTCTGATCGCGCAGGCTGAAACCCGCAGCCTGGGGTTGGGCGATGTGGCGGCGGTACTGAAGCTGATCCTGCTGGTGACGCTAAGCGTGGAAGCACTGGTCGCTATCGTGCTGGTCCTCCGCTTGCGTTACGGGTATGGGGAACCCTGGGGCACGGCACTGTGGAATGGCTTATTCCATTCCATCTCGTCGTTCAATAACGCCGGTTTTTCGACTTATTCCGACAATCTGATGGGCTTCGTCGCCGATCCGCTGATCGTCGTGCCGATCATGTTGGCGATCATCATCGGCGGCCTGGGTTTCCCCGTGTTGCTGGAACTGAAGCGCGAACCCGGGCAATGGGCGCGCTGGTCGATCCATACCAAGATCACCTTGCTGGGCAGCGGCATCCTGATCGTGAGCGGCACTCTGGCCATCCTGCTTTACGAATACAGCAATCCCGCCACGCTGGGCTCGCTGGATGCGGGCGGAAAGCTGCTGGGGGCGTTATTCCAATCGGTGTCTGCCCGCACCGCCGGCTTCAACAGCATCAATATAGGCGGCATGAGTACCGAAACGCTGGCGGTGAACTACGTCTTGATGTTCATCGGCGGCGGTAGCGCGGGCACGGCCGGCGGCATCAAGGTCACTACTTTCTTCGTGCTGGGCTTCGTCGTCTGGACCGAAGTACGCGGCAGCCTGGACACCACGGCTTTCCGGCGACGCATCTCCGCCGAAACCCAGCGCTTGGCACTCACCGTGGTGCTGCTGGGTGTCGGCGTCCTGGCGGTGGCAACATTGCTGATGTTGAGCGTGACCGACCTGCCGTTGGAGGTCGTGATGTTCGAAACCATCTCGGCCTTCGCCACGGTCGGACTATCGACCGGCATTACCCCCGGCCTGCCTCCCATGGGACAATGGATTTTGATCACCCTGATGTTCGTGGGCCGTGTCGGTACGATCACTGTGGCCACCGCGCTGGCCCTGCGCAGCAAGACGCCGGCTTACCGTTATCCAGAGGAGCGCCCCATCGTTGGCTAAACAACAATCCATTCCCGCTGACAGTGTCGTCGTCATCGGTCTGGGGCGGTTCGGGGCCGCGGTCGCGACTTCGCTCATCCGTCTGGGCCATGAGGTACTGGGTATCGATGAGAACCCTGAGATAGTCCAGCGATGGTCGGATGAACTGACACACGTGGTTCAAGCCGACTCCACCGACAGCGATGTACTACGCCAACTGGGCGTCAAGGATTTCACGCGCGCCGTGGTCGGCATTGGCTCCGATATCGAAGCCAGCGTGCTCACCGTGCTGGCGCTGGAGGAACTCGGCGTCCGCGACATCTGGGCCAAGGCCACTACCACCAAGCATGGCCGGATACTGGAGCGCACCGGTGCGCATCATGTGGTGTATCCGGAAGCGGCGATGGGCGAGCGCGTCGCACACCTGGTTACCGGCAAGATGACCGACTTCATGGAATTCGATGATGGTTTCGCCATCGCGAAAACGGGCGCGCCACAGGAAAGCTGGGGCAAGACGCTCAGCGAATCCGCGTTGCGCAGCAAATATGGCGTGACCGTCATTGCGGTCAAACGGACCCGTGCCGACCTGACCTATGCCAAGGCCGACACCATCGTCGAACCCGGCGATACGCTTCTCGTCACGGGTACCGCCGCGATCGTGGAGCGTTTTGCGGCGCTGACGTAGTTCGGTGAGCGGTGAGCAAGTAAAGCATCCCGCTTTTGCCCCCTCTGCAAAGGGGCTTACGGTGGATTTGCTTTTGCTTTGAGACAAAGCAGCGGAGCAAGCTCCGCTCTACGTGACTGGATTGCTCAGATCTCGACCTGCGAACCCAGCTCGACTAGCCGGTTGCCAGGAATGCGGAAAAAGCCCGTGGCGGGTGCAGCATTACGGTGCATCAGCGCGAACAGCTTGTCGCGCCAGATTGGCATCCCTCGTCGCGCCGAAGCCACTACGGTTTCGCGGCTGGCGAAATACGTGGTGTCCATGGGATCGAAGTAAATGCCACCGTTGTCGCAACTGCGCATCAGCCCCATCGGAACATCCGGCGTTTCCATGAAGCCGAAACGCAATATCACGCGATAGAACCCATCACCGATCTCATCGATCTTCAAACGCTTGTGCGAATAAGGCACCGTCAGCGTTTCCACGGTGAGGAACACGTTGCGTTCGTGCAGTACCTTGTTGTGCTTGAGGTTGTGCAGCATCGCATGCGGCACCACTCCGGTCTGAGCGGTCAGGAACACCGCCGTGCCCTGTACCCGCACCGGCGGTGCCAGCATCAGTCCGGGCAGGAAGGTATCCAACTGAATGCCTTCCTTGCGGATCTCGGCGCTCAGCAGCTCGCGCCCGCGCCGCCAAGTACGCAGCAGCGTGAACACAAGGATCGCGAGCGCCACGGGCACCCACGCGCCATCCAGGAACTTGATGCCGTTGGCGATCAAGAACGATACGTCAATGACGAAGAACACCACGCACAGCGGCACCACCCAGGCGCGCGCCTTCAGCCAGGTCGCGCGCGCTACCAACGCCAGCAGCATGGTGTCGATCAGCATCGTGCCCGACACGGTGACACCGTAGGCCGATGCCAATGCGGTGGAACTGCGGAACACCAACACCAGTGCGATCACCGCGCCCACCAACAACCAGTTGATGCTGGGAATATAGATCTGGCCGATGGTTTCGTGCGACGTGTGCTTGATCGCCATCCGCGGCAGATAACCCAACTGCATGGCCTGCCGCGCCACCGAGAATGTACCGGTGATCACCGCCTGCGACGCGATAACCGTAGCGGCGGTCGCCAGCGCGATCATTGGGTAGCGTGCCCATTCCGGCACACCGATGTAGAACGGATTCTTGACCGCCGATGGGTCTTCCAGCACCAACGCGCCCTGCCCCAGATAATTCAGCATCAGCGACGGCAGCACCAGGAAATACCAGCCATAGCGGATCGGCCGGGTGCCGAAATGGCCCATGTCCGCGTACAGCGCTTCGCCGCCCGTCACCGCCAGCACCACTGCGCCGAGAATGAAGATCGAATGCGCGCCATGGGTGCCGAAAAAACGCACCGCCCAGATCGGGTTCACCGCATGCAGCACTTCCGGGTTGTGACCGATGTTGAGGATGCCGATCGCCGACAGCGACAGAAACCACACGACAGTGACCGGACCGAACACGCGCCCTACTTTCTCGGTGCCGAAGCGCTGCGTGGCGAACAGCGCCAGCAGCACCAGCACCGCGATCGGGACGATCCAGTTGTGCAACTGCGGGGCCGCGATTTCCAGGCCCTCAACCGCCGAAAGCACCGAAATGGCGGGCGTGATGACGCTGTCGCCGAAGAACAACGAGCCGCCGAAGATACCCAGTATCCCGACCGCGTACGCCGACCACGACCCTTTGCGCAGCGTGCGCTGCGCCAGCGCCATCAAGGCCATGATGCCGCCCTCGCCTTCGTTGTCCGCGCGCATGATGATGGTGACGTACTTCAGCGTCACCACGATCATCAGGGCCCAGAACACCAGCGACAGTACGCCAAGCACCGTGTCGTGATCTGCCACCAGTCCGTAGTGGCCGGAGAACGCTTCCTTGATGGTGTAAAGCGGACTGGTGCCGATGTCGCCGAAAACGACGCCGACCGCACCGACGACCAGTCCCGCCAGCCCCACGTTGCCGCCGCCATGACCGTGAACGCCGGGTTGGCCCGCATTCGTATTAGAAGAGGATGTTTTGGACATGGTTGAGAAAGGCTAACGCTGGTTTTCCGAGAGAGGGCTCGAGGGCCTGTTAATACTTATGGAGTATGCCGCGCCGGGCCTGTGGGCGTGCGGGGCAAGGAAGAACGAGGGCGCGTATGTCGATACGCAACCGAGTGATGACGCCGCCACGCACGTCCACAGGCCCGGCCCTTCGGGTTGTTTCCCAATGGCCACCATGCGGCGCCGCGCAGCTTGACCTGGCCACCAGCAAGGCGCGGCGCTGCGCAACACCACCTGGCGACCATTGGGAAACAACGCGACATACTCCATAAGTGTTAACAGGCCCCGGCTCGTTTCAACGAAGCGCCGACTGCAAAGCCTTGCGGATGATGGTGGCGACATCGTCACCGTTGGCGGTGGCCTCGCGCGCCATGCGCACAGCGTCGGCGGGCTTGTAGCCCAGCTGTTGCAGGGCGCTGACGGCTTCCGATTGCGGATCCTGCGGCAACGGCGAAGAGCCAGGAGGCCCGCCGCCCAGGTTGGCGGCCCGGTCGCGCAATTCCACCACCATGCGCTCGGCGGTCTTCTTGCCGATCCCGGGAATGCGGGTCAGTGCCGTCACGTCGCTGGTCTGCACAAGCCGCGCGAACTCGTCGACGCTGACGCCGGACAGCACGGCCAGCGCGATCTTCGCGCCGATACCGCTGACTTTCTGCACGTCGCGGAACAACCTGCGCTCGTTCTCGCGCAGGAAACCATACAGCGAGACGCTGTCTTCCTTCTGCGCATAGTGGGTGAACAGCGTCACCTCACGGCCGACCTCGGGCAGATCATAGAAAGTGCTCATCGGCGCTTCCAGTTCATAACCCACGCCGCCCACATCGATGACCAGCCAGGGCGGCGATTTGTAAGCCACGATGCCGCGCAGACGGCCGATCATGGGTGCGCCCTTTGGACGCGGGAATGGGGAAGACCAGCCATCCGGCTGTTGAAAACGGGGAATAGAGAATGGGCTAGAAGCCAAGCTTTACGCTCTTCTCGCTCTTTCCCATTCCCGTTTCCCGGTTCCCGATTCCCAGCCTTGATCATTTCCTGCTCCAGGCAGCGCGCACGTCGATGCCGATCCGATTGGCGGTGGCGCGCACGTGCGCATGAGTGATGGCGATCGCCAGGGCATCGGCCGCGTCGGCCTGCAACTTGCCCTGCAATCCCAGCATGATGCCGACCATATGTTGAATCTGTGTCTTTTCCGCGCCGCCGCGGCCCACTACCGCCAACTTCACTTCCTTGGCTGCGTATTCGTGCACCGGCAGATCGCGCAACACCACCGCGCAAATCGCCGCGCCGCGTGCCTGGCCCAGCTTCAACGCCGAATCCGGGTTGCGCGCCATGAAGACTTTTTCGATGGCCACTTCCTGCGGCTTCCAAGTCTCGATGATCTCGCCCAGCCCATCCAGCAGACGCTTGAGGCGTTGCGGAAAATCATCCGCGCCCACCAATACCAGCGGCGCATGAAAGACGTGCGTTGTCTTGCCCGCCGCATCGATATCGATGATGCCGACGCCGGTACGCTGGGAACCCGGGTCGATGCCGAGGATGCGGGTCATGGGAGCTCAATCCGGCCGCTGCGCGCCGGGTGACGTCGCGCACTGCGTGCACTGCAAAGAGTGAAGAAGAAGGTCATTAGCGCTTCTATTCACAGGTCGCGTAGCGACCGGATCCACTCTTCACAGCGAGCATCGCAAGCGGCTTCACGCGTAGGCGTCCGCTTTCAACTCGGCATTCGAATAAACACTCTGCACATCGTCCAGGTCTTCCAGCATTTCCAGCAGCTTGACGACCTGCTTGGCGGTGTCGCCTTCGACGGCGATATCGTTGTCGGCGCGCATGGTCACTTCCGCCTCGTCGGCGGTCAGGCCCGCGGCTTCCATGGCGTCCTTCACGATCTGGAAATTCTCCGGTGCGGTCACTACGTCGATGGAACCGTCATCCGAATAGACCACCACATCATCGGCACCCGCTTCGATGGCGGCGTCGGTGATCCTGCCTTCGTCCGCGCCCGGTGCGTAACTGAGCACGCCCAGTCGCTTGAACATGAAAGCCACCGAGCCTTCCGTGCCCATATTGCCGCCGCACTTGCTAAAGGCATGCCGGACATCGGCCACCGTACGGACGCGATTGTCGGTGAGGCAGTCGACGATGACCGCAACCCCACCGGGGGCATAGCCCTCATAGCGGACTTCCTCGTATACAACGCCTTCCAGCTCGCCGGTCGCTTTCTTGATCGCCCGCTCGATCACGTCCTTGGACATGTTGGCGGACAAGCCCTTATCCATCGCGGTGCGCAAACGCGGGTTGTTGGCGGGATCGCCTCCGCCAGCACGCGCGGCCACGCCGATCTCGCGAATGATCTTGGTGAAGATCTTGCCGCGCTTGGCGTCGGTAGCGTTCTTGCGGGCTTCGATAGACGGTCCACGACCCATGGGCATTCCGGATGCTGCGTTGGTGAAGCCGCGAATTATAGCGCTGACGCCTTGGGAGCGCCCTGCGGGCGGGAGCCACTGCAGGTAGCGGTGGTTGAATCCCGCCGGTTCGCCATCCGGACGCGCTGCGGCGCGTTCTTGATCGCGCGCGCTGCGGAGCTATCGGGGCGCGGACGCCCTACGCCGTCTGGAAGTGGCCTGCCCTTAAGAAATGCGCTGCCTGCTGCGCGGCATCAGCCGAGAACACCAGTCCTGTATGGCTCGCGGCGACCGTGCAGTGGTCCGCCAGGCCGGGCAATCGGGTTTCAGCAACCGCCACCGTGCCATCGGATTCACCGTCGAAACGGACGAACAACCGCCCCATTCCCCTGGCAACAGTGCCGGCCACCATGCCGACCTCGGTTCGGCCTCGCCAGGGTTCGCAGCCTTGCTGCAGCAGGCCTGCGCTGCGTCCCAACAAGGGAGAATGGCGGCTCAGGCGGCGCGCGGCCTCACTGCCGCATAACGGCGAGCCGATGCAGACCATGCGCGGCACAGGCAGATCAGGCTTGCGCCGCAGCGCCTCCAGCCCGATCAACCCGCCGAGGCTGTGCCCCACCAGATTGATCGGTTCCGATACGGATAACTGCTCGGTAAGGCGAGCGATGGCGATCTCGGGCCCGCCAAAGACGCTGGGATAGCCGAATACATCGACCTCGAAACCTTCGGCACGCAGCCGCCGGGCCAGCGGTGCCAGCCATGATTTTGCGTTCCAGATGCCGTGCAGAAGCAGGATGCGGTTGTTCATGCTGCGAGCATAGCGGCAACGGTGAAGGGTGAAGGGTGAAGGGTGAACGGAAAAGGGTGAACGGAAAAGGCTCTGCTTTACCTCCCCCTTTAAAAAAGGGGGACTGAGGCTGAGGTATCCCCACGTTTTCACGAAGGCGCTCGCATTTGATTGAAGACATCCGGCGGCAGAGTTCGTAAACGCTGC
>NZ_JBDKXI010000004.1:0-173756 GCF_039710385.1 Pseudoxanthomonas sp. CCNWLY206-1
CTGGGCACCGATACGGTGTCTGGCCTGCAGCTGGCCAAGGCCTATTACCACGAGCCGATGGCCGGCTACTCCATTCCCGCCGCCGAGCACAGCACCATCACCAGTTGGGGCCGCGATAACGAAGTGCAGGCCTACCGCAATATGTTGAAGCAGTTCGCCAGGCCAGGTTCGATTGTCGCGGTGGTGTCGGACAGCTACGACATCTACCACGCCATCCGCGAGCATTGGGGCAAGACGCTGAAGCAGGAAGTGATCGATTCCGGCGCCACCGTGGTGATTCGACCCGACTCGGGCGACCCGGTGGCGGTGGTGCATCAGTGCCTGGAGCTGCTGGACGAAGCCTTCGGCCATACCGTCAACGGCAAGGGCTACAAGGTGCTCAACCACGTCCGCGTGATCCAGGGCGATGGCATCAACCCGATCAGCATTCGCGCCATCCTCGAACGCATCACCAGCGCCGGCTACGCCACCGACAACGTGGCCTTCGGCATGGGTGGCGCGCTGCTGCAGCGCCTGGATCGCGACACACAGAAATTCGCACTCAAGTGCTCGGCCGCACGTGTCAACGGCACCTGGATCGATGTCTACAAGGATCCGGTCACCGACAAAGGCAAGCAGAGCAAGCGCGGCCGCATGACCTTGTTGCAGCACCGCGAATACGGCAGCTACCGCACCGTGCCGGTGCCGGCCGAAGCCGAGTCGTTGGCGCAGGTCGACAAGCCGATGGGCTTTGATGACGCGATGGTGACGATCTGGGAGGACGGCAGGATCCTCCACGACGACACCTTCGCCGACATCCGCGCCCGCGCCAACGCCGCCCGGCTCTAAGCCGCTTCCGTTTCCATCTTGAATCCCACGACCTGGATGCAACAGGTCGTGCGGCCCCCTGCATCCCGCGCTTCGCGCGGCACCTTTAGGAGCACCACCATGTTCGGTTTTCGCTACGTCAAATCCTCTCCCAGCCAGTACCTGCTGCAGTACCGCAACGGACATGTCGTCCGCGAAGGTACGGGCTTGGCCTTCTGGTATTACGCACCCCGCTCAACGCTGGTCAGCATTCCGCTCAATGCAGTCGAAGTGCCCTTCATGTTCGAGGAGGTCACCCGCGACTTCCAGCAGGTCACGTTGCAAGGCCAGGTCGGTTACCGCATTACCGATCCCAAGCGACTGGCCGAACAACAGAACTACAGCCTGCAGCCCACGGGTCAGTACGCTTCCGACGATCCGGAACGGCTCCCGCTGCGTGTGCTGAATGCGGTCAAGGCGCAGTTCCGCACCCTGCTGCAGGACCTGGATCTGCGCGATGTCCTGCAAGGGACCGAGCGCCTGTCCGTGTCCGCGCGGCGGGCTGTCGCCGGTGCGCCCAGCCTGACCGCCCTGGGCATCGAAATCGGCGATCTGGGCCTGCTGGCAGTCAAGCCCAACCCGGACACCGCCCGCGCATTGGAAGCGCCGATGCGGGAGGAGATTCTCAAGCAGGCCGATGATGCGATGTATACCCGTCGCAATGCGGCCATCGAGCAGGAACGCTCGGTCAAGGAAAACGAACTGCGCAGCGAACTGATCATCGAGCAGAAGAAACGGCAGGTGCGCGAGACCCAGATCGAGTCCGAGCGGACACTGCTTGAAAAGCGCCAGCAGATGCAGACCCAGGAACTGACCGGCAAGGTGCAACTGGAAAAGCAGAATGCCGAACTGGTCCAGCTGCAATCGGAGAATCGCAAACAGGAAGCGGATGTCAAAGCCTATGGCCTGGAAGCCTTGGTCAACGCCATGAAGGGCTTGGATGCCCGTTCGCTACAGGCATTGACGATGGGCGGCGCCAGCCCCGAAGCGATGATGGCACTGGGATTCCAGAACATCGCCGACAACGCGGCCAAGATCGGCGAGTTCAACTTCTCGCCTGACCTGCTGCGCCAGATGGCTAAGCAAAAAGGTTAAGGCCATGGACAGAAGCGATCGCAAGATCATCCTAGTGACGCGGCGCACGCGTCTCCAGGAGCTGGTGGCTCGCTACAACACCGCGGAGCAGGCACGCTTCCAGGCCGAGCACCTGGGTATGGACTTCAGCGACTTCCTGGAAGAGGACCACGTCTACCAGCAAGCCATCACTGCAGTAGCCGATGCGTTGCAGCGTCATGGCAAGTTGCAGCGGTTGGACCGCGGCTTCCTGCCCAATTTCCTGTTTCCGCCCGAATGCCTGGTGGTCGTGGTGGGGCAGGATGGATTGGTCGCCAACACCTTGAAGTATCTGGAAGGACAGCCGGTGCTGGCGATCAATCCGGATCCGGCACGTTGGGAAGGCGTGTTGCTGCCATTCCAGGTGGGAGACCTTGCTAGGCTCCTTCCCGAAGTCCTGCAGGATCGGCGCAGTACGCGGGAAATCACTATGGCGCGAGCGCAGCTCAGTGATGGTCAGACCTTGCTGGCAGTGAACGATCTATTTATCGGCGTACGCAGTCATGTGTCGGCGCGATATGAAATCGCGCTGGGCGATCAGAGGGAGCGGCAGTCTTCCAGCGGCGTTATCGTCTCGACGGGATTGGGTTCGACCGGCTGGCTGCGAAGCGTGCTGACCGGTGCCCATGCTGTGACCGGCCAGGATGCCGATCCCGGCATGCAGGAAGTCCGGAAGCGCGGTGTGCCATGGGACAGTCGCGAGTTGGTGTTCAATGTCCGGGAGCCTTACCCGAGTCGCTCCACCGGCGCCGAGCTGGTCTTCGGTCGGATCCCTTCAGGAGTGCCATTGCGCATTCGGTCGTTGATGCCCGAGAACGGTGTGATTTTCAGTGACGGAATCGAGGCGGATGGGCTGGACTTTAAGAGCGGACTCGAAGCTGTTGTGGAGGTGCACTTCAAACGTGGATGTTTGCTGCAGTAGTGAGAAGTGTGGCGTAGAGGTCCGTTCCGACCATAATGGACATTGGTGTGCCGCCCCAGACAAACTAATCTGGGCTCCGAACTGAGCTGGCCCTGCTCCGATTACATATGCAGGCTTGTTAGCCGAATGCTGTCACCTTAAGATCATGCAGTATCAAGGGCACGCCATACATCGACGTGTTTTACAACTCCAAGCAGCGGCACGGTTCCAACCACGGCCTATCGCCGGTAGAGTTTGAAAAGAAGGCGCACCCAACGCTGCCGAAACGCTGGGCAATTCAAGGCAATCATTGAGTCTCAGCGTCTGAGGCAGGTTTCTGGATCAGTTCGATCGCCATTGGGAGCCCGAACTGGGCGATACGTTCGGCAGCTGCCTGCAGGCTAACCTTGCTGAAGAACGGAAGTCCGAGCGTTCCATCCGCGTACGGTTTGCGCATGATGCCGAAGACTACCTTGTAGGAAGTCCTCGTAACTGTCGCGTTGCGGTTCGGCAGTAATGTTTCGAATCCTCTCCGCTCGCACCTTACTTCCTCTCGGAGCTTTGCTCGGAAATCAGCGTCACTAACAAACGCCTCCGCGCTAACGACCCCCTGCGACCATAGATGGCTGATCGGCCCGGAAGAGTGGCCATCTTTGAGGTGAATGAACTCCCGGTTGCGCGAAAGAAAGTCGCATGGTTCAAGGTTCGCGTACCTAACTCCAGCTGGATTGATCTTCCTCTGATCGAGGTTGAGAAGATCGTCCCTTGTGCCATCAAGACTGGCGATAAGCTCGCGTTCGTTGAGGCATGTCGTTGGTCCGATGATTGATACCTTCTCGATTGAGTCGAAGAACGCTTCAACTCGGTCGCGAAATGTCCTTTTTACGAAGTACCAGTCTCCCGCGAACATGACGTAGTAGTCATTGCGGCCACCTTCATGGACAGTCGTTTCGAAGACGAAGCAATCATAGACACGCCACTTCTCAGAGAACGCACCAGAGCCCTCGGCCATCGCCCGAATTCTGTGCTTGTCCTTGATCTCGGAAATGTCGCCATGGAACTCTTGCTTATTCAGTTCATCTACGTAGTCATCAATTGATAGGCTAGTGAAGTTGGTTCCGTGACTGCCGAATCCGTTGTAGTGTAGAAGGCTGCCCTCGGTATAGTTCACGACCTCTGGCGGGGCCATGTGCAGATCGCTGACCCTGCCTTCGCGAAGATCCTCTAGAGCACGGAAGAGTTTCGCGTCGAGCCTGTTAAGGATGTCGCGTTCCTTGATGACGCGCATATTGTCTACCCACGCATAATCCCTCTTGTAGGCGTGGCTGCGATAAACGGCCATGACCTCAGTGCACTTCGCGCCGATCGTCTCTGGCTCTACGTCGCAGGTGATGGAAAGAGTGTCCTTGCCAGCGACAAACCTGGCGAAACGCCGATCTGATGGGGTGCCTCCGGCAACGCGCGCCAAGTCGCGAAGCATGTCGACGCCAAACTCTTGCACGTCGCTATCCATGCTTGCTTGGATTCGTTTCTGAAACGTAACTGCGTCAGGAGTCGCAAGGTCCAATGTGCGAAGCTGCCCCCGTGGGACGGAATTCAGTGTTACGCGGAGGCCGAATCCCCGCTCGAACGCATCATCGTCTAGCGCAATGTGAACATGCCCGAAGCATACAGCGACCGTACGTTGACCCACAGGCAGAAACAGGACCGCTCCGGCGCCTCCAGTAAAGAGCTCTTCGGGAAGAGGGCCGCTCAGAGACTGTAGGAAATCTCGCCAAGCCGGTGGGTTCGAATAGATCTGCCCCACATACAAGGCGGCGCTGTCTTCGCCTTGCCAGTTGTGTAACTGAAGCTCGCGCTCGGCTCCGGGAGCAAAGGAATCGCCAAACGCCGTGGCGCTACTCCTGCCGCGGCGGAGTAGCCTGATGTTCAATGCCTTCATAGCCGTCCCTATCCTTCCTTAGTTTATCCGCTCGCCGGGGGATACTGTGCACAGCGGTCTTCGACACCAAGCATGTTTGCCTCAGTTCGCGCGACATTCAAGTAGTAAATGAGTGCCATGGCATCCAGCTTCTGCCCGCTATCCTTCCGCTACTCGGCTCCGTGGCTAGCGCAGCCCTGCCCACCTCTGACATGGACCTGGCTGTGAACGAGATCTACAGGCCAAATCAGTCTGGTTGAAGAAGCCACGACGGCATGTGATAGCTGCCAATATGTCTGGTACACGCATTTACCTGTATCTCTGTCTTTCTTTTGCCTTCCAGTAGAGATATGTTTCGCAACAGGTATTCCGCAAGGGGATGTTGCGGGAATGGGGATAGGGGTTCGGTCGCGGTTGCCGAAGAGGATTCGCGAGCCTTCGGTCGGGCTGCCATGCAGAACGCTAGGACGGGAATCCAAGACAGGGGTGGCTCTGCCTCCATAGCTGCTGGACCTGTCAGCAGCTAGTGGAATGTCCTATGTGCACCAGAAGTGCCCTCTGAGGTTCACCGCAGACCGCAGCAAAAAGTCTGGCTTCCGACGACTCGAATGTCTTCGGAAAATCAAGGATAAAAAGGGGAAATGGATGTTTAAGGAAGCTGGCAAAGCCTGGCGTTTCGGCAAGCAAGTGCCACTCATAGCGCGTCTTACTAACCACCTCGTGCTGCTGATATTGCTGCAGCTCTGCTTTGCCAGTAGCTGCGTGGCGCAGATAATCAACGATTTAGAGCCCATCGAGGATTACAACAAGAAAATTCAATCCGCCCAAGTCGTGTCGCCTATGTCTGCCGACTCCTTCGGCGAGAGCGTAAGCCTCTACGACGGGAGCACGAGCTTCAATGCGACTGATATCGATCTTCCTGGAAACAACGGTCTACCCGTAAGACTGAGTCGTTACTTCAAGGTATTTAACCGTAGAAAGGAACGTGCTCTACCTGGAATCGCCGACTGGGAGCTAGACACGCCGCGTCTCTATGGTGAGTTCTACGCCGATAAGGGATGGAAGACGAAAAGTACATCGCCTTATAGCCGCTGCTCCATTCCAGCAATCGCGGATGCCGCTGCGGTAATCAACGGCGTGGAGAATGCGGGAACCAACCATCAGATATGGCACGGCTATCACATGCATATGCCGGGCGCAGGTGACCAGGAACTTTTGCTAAACACGGAAGCTAAGATTCCTGCAGTGCAAGATGGTGTGAGCTATCCCTGGATCACACGGGATTTCACCCGGTTAGGTTGCCTATCTGCGACCAAGAATGGCTATCCAGGGGAGGGGTTCGTTGCGATTACCCCGGATGGAACCAAGTATTACTTCGATCATGCCGTGACTCACCCCATCAAGGGATACAAGGTCATGGTACAGACCATCATGAATTACATCGGTCGCACGCGCGTCCACCTGATGGCTACTCGCGTTGAGGACCGTTTCGGAAACTGGGTCAAGTACAACTACACAGGCGATTTGCTTACCAGCATAGAGTCTAGCGATGGCCGTTTGATTAGCCTCAACTATGCTGATGGCCGGTTGGCAAGCGCGGTCGCCAATGGCCGCACATGGACTTATAGCTACGAATGGAGTGAGGCATATCCAACGCCCACGGGCGACTATCGACTGCGCTCTGTCCAGAGGCCGGACGCATCAACCTGGGGATACCGCGTGGCCAGTGGCACGTTGATGCCGCTGCGCGAGCAGCCACCGGATGGCGGCCAGAACAACAATTGCAGATCGGAGCCTGATCGAATGGATGGGGCTTTCAGCTTGGAAGTCACCGCGCCATGGGGCGCCTCCGCGTTATTCAATTTCTCGCATTCGCGCCGATATCGCGCTCACACTCCCATCCACCCTTGCGATACCCCGCCGGGTGTGCCTGAGCTCATTCCGTACATTCCCCATTTCTTTGACACTTACTCTTTACACAAGAAGACGGTCACTGGTCCAGGTCTAGCTCCCGCGATCTGGGACTACTCCATTGGCGTAGGCGCGCGTGGGATTTATACCAGTGGCACCTCCAGTGACCCTTGCCCATCGTGCGTACCTTCCAAAACTACTACCGTGACAGCACCCGACGGTGTTAAGACGCTTTACGAATATGGAATTATGTACGGCTTGAATGAAGGCCGTTTGCTTTCTACGGCCGTCAAAGACACCGCCGGGGTGGTCCAGCATGTGTCTGCTCAGGCATACGTTCAAGACTCCGAAGTGGCGTCGCAAAAGTTTCCTGCGCAGGCAGGAACAACGTTGCTTCATCTTCCCAACGCAATGGCCAATTTGATTCGCCCCATCAAAGCCACAACGCAAGTTCGGGAAGGGGTGACTTACACCAGGACAGTAGACTCCGGTTGCGACGGCGTGTTGTGCTTCGATGCATTCGCACGCCCCACGCGCGAGACACGATTCAGTCCCTGGTACAGCCGCACCGACACCACCGAGTATCACCACAATCTGAGCAAGTGGGTGCTGAGCCAGGCCAGCAAGACGACCAACGTCAATACCGGCCTGATATCCGCTGAAATCGTGTTCGATCCTGGCACCGCGTTGCCGCTGCAACAGAAGCGCTTCGGCAAGCTGCAGCAGACGTTGACCTATAACGCCAATGGCACGCTGGCTACGGTCAAGGACGGCAACAACAACATCACTACGCTAGGGGTCTGGAAGCGTGGCATTCCGCAGCTCATTACCTATGCAGATACCAACACCCAGTCGGCGGTAGTCGATGATGACGGTTGGATCCGATCGGTCACCGATGAGATCGGTGCGAAGACCTGTTACGGCTACGATGTGATGGGGCGGTTATCGCGGATCGACTATCCGTCAGAGACAGCGGGAGTTTGCGGGGGTGCTTGGCATCCGACCGTCTCTACTTTTGAATACAGAAACATAGAAGAGCATGGGTTGCCGCCGGGTCATTGGCTGCAAAGCCAAATTACCGGCAATGGCTACAAAAATACCTTTTACGATGCGCTATGGCGACCGGTGCTCGTGCATGCATTCGACGCCACCAACATACCCGGAACACTAAGCGCAACCCGTACTACCTACAACACCAGCGGCCGTGCTGATTTTCAGTCGTATCCATCATCGCAACTGGTGCCGCCGTTGAAAGGTGTCTGGACGATCTACGACGCCCTGGGCCGGGTGAGGTCGGTCTCGCAAGACAGCGAGCACGGCCCATTGACGACGCTGACGGATTATCTTGCGAACAACCAAGTCCGAGTCACCAATCCCAAAAACGGCCAGACCACCTCCAGCTTCCAGGTCTTCGATCAGCCCAGCTACGACAGTCCGGTGATGATCAGCCACCCGGAAGGCGCGTTCACGGACATCAGCCGGGATATCTTCGGCAAGCCCACGGCGCTAATCCGGCGCAATGCGGATAGCAGCCTGTCGGTGACTCGGCGTTACATCTACGCGTGGGATCAGACACTGTGCAAGGACATTGAGCCGGAGACCGGGGCGTCGGTCTATTACAATGACGGCGCGGGTAATCTTTGGTGGTCGGCAAACGGCCTGGATCTGCCGTCCGTCGGTGATTGCAATTTCAACGAAGCCGGTAGCCGCGCCGTCACGCACACCTATGACGCTCGCAACCGTATCAAGACGTTGAGCTTCCCGGATGGAGTGGGCAATCAGACCTGGGATTACACCCCAGATGGTCTGCCCACCCAGATCACTACGTACAACAGCAACGGTGGCGATCCCGTCGTCAACGCCTACGGCTACAACAAGCGGCGGATGCTGACGTCCGAGAGCGTGACGCAACCCGGTGTGTATAGCTGGGCATTGAACTACGGCTATGACACCCACGGTGCGCTGGCGAATCTGACGTATCCCAGCGGAATGCAAGTGAGCTTTGCGCCCAATGCGCTAGGGCAGCCAACCCAAGCCGGCAGCTATGCCTCCGGGGTGAGCTATTACCCCAATGGGGCAATCAAGCAGTTCACCTACGGCAATGGCATTGTACACACGATGACGCAGAACGACCGCCAGCTGCCCTTGCAGGTGCGGTCGGGCAATGTCACCGGCTACGAGTACTGGTATGACGACAACGGGAACCCGACTCATCTTCATGATCTGGTGCAAGGGAGCAACTACAGCCGAACGCTGGAATATGACGGACTGGACCGGCTGACCGGTGCGGGCTCGGCATCGTTCGGTGGTGACCACTGGTATCGCTTCACTTACGACGCGTTGGACAATCTGAAGTCTTGGAAGTTGGCAGGCGTGAAGGACTATGCGAACTACTACTACGAGCCAGCGACCAATCGACTGCTGAGTATCCAAAACTCGGCCAACGCGACCGTTGTCGGCTTGTCCTATGGTGAGCGGGGCAATCTGAGGAACAAGAACGGCCAGCAGTATGTGTTCGACTTCGGCAATCGGTTAAGAGAAGCCACGGGCAAGGAGACCTACCGCTACGACGGTCACGGCCGCCGCGTGCAGTCCAGCAGTCACGCGCAAGGGAACATCCTATCGATGTATGGCCAGGATGGCGTGCTGCGCCGGCAGGCAAATGCACGCCTAGGCAAGAACACCGAGTTCATCCAACTGGGTGACAGCCTGGTGGCGCGGGTAAATGTGGCGGTGGCGCCCGGCGTGCCGGCACTGACAGCACCGGGGTACAGCACCCAAGGCAGCTATACGGTGCAGTGGTCGGCGGTGCCCTCGATCAATCGCTATGAATTGCAGGAGCAAGCCAATGGCGGCGCATGGCAGGCGGCTTACTCCGGTGCAGCAGTCAGCCACGCCATCAGTGGCAAGGCCAGTGGCGTGTACGGCTACCGCGTCCGCGCTTGCAATCCGACCGTCTGTGGCGGTTGGAGCGGAATAGCGACAGTCACGGTCGAGCTGCCTCCCAGCACGGTGCCCACGCTGAGCCTGCCGAGTAGCAGCTACAGCGGCAGCTATACGGCGTCGTGGAGCGCGGTGACAGGCGCCACCAGCTATCAGTTGGAAGAAAGCGCCAACGGTGCGGCCTGGGCATTGGCCTACAACGGAGCGGCTACCTCGAATGCTTACAGCGGCAAGGCCACGGGTAGCTATGCCTATCGAGTGAGGGCCTGCAATCCGGCGGGCTGCACCGGTTACTCCGGTACGGCCTCGATCACCGTGTTGTATGCGCCGGCCAGTGCCCCCAGCGTCAGTTCGCCGGGACTGAACAACACGGGCAGTTACGGCATCAGCTGGTCGGCCGTGGCCAACGCGACCCGTTACCAGTTGGAGGAAAGCGCGCTAGGCGGCGGCTGGATCACGATCTACAACAGCAGCGGCACCAGCACCTCGGTCGGCGGCAAGACGGCGGGTAATTACGCGTATCGAGCCACTGCCTGCAATGCCGCCGGGTGCGGTCCGGTTTCGGCCACGGTGACCACGTCGGTGGTGTTGCCACCGACCGCGGCGCCTTCGGCCTCGGTACCGGCGTCGAATATGACGGGTGCCTACACGGTGAGTTGGTCGACGGTCGGTGCGGCCACCGGCTATCACGTGTGGGAGCGGGTGAATGGCGGCAACTGGGTGTCGGTGCACGATGCGCCGGCCACCTCGATGAGCGTCAGCGGAAAAGCCAATGCGACCTACGGCTATGTTGCGCGTGGTTGCAACGCGGGTGGCTGCGGCCCGTGGAGTGCAGAGGCTTCCACGGTAGTGAATGTACCGCCGGCTATTCCAGCTACACCAACAGGATTATCGGTCAGTCGGTTCCGCGATGAAGAGCTGCAGACGATGGTGGCGCACGTAAATTGGTCCGCTTCGTACGGCGCCACCTACTATGAGGTGCAGGAAAAGAAGGGCACGGCAGCGGCGGTCGTCTTCAACAACGGCCCTGCAACCAGCGTCAGGCGAACCGGGGTGGGGACTACCGCTGCACTGACCTATTGGGTGCGTGCCTGTAGCGCCAACGGCTGCTCGGCCTGGTCGGCGGGGGTATCGCCATGAGCGCGGTGATCAGGAAAGATGTGTTGCATGCATTGCCGCGCTTGGCTTGCAGAGCATTGCTATGGCTGATGGCGGCCTTGGCAGCCAACACGGTGCAGGCACAAACCACCGTGGAATACATCCACACCGATGCTTTAGGCACTCCGGTGGCAGTGACCGACGCTGGCGGAAATGTGATCGAGCGTAGCGAATACGCGCCCTACGGCGAGTTGCTGAACCGACCGCTGGCGGATGAGCCGGGGTATACAGGGCATGTGCAAGACGCAGCCACCGGGCTGACGTACATGCAGCAGCGCTATTACGATCCAGAGATTGGGAGGTTCTTGTCAGTTGATCCAGTAGAAGCTGATCCAAACTCAGGCGGGCTTTTCAATCGCTACATGTACGCAGCGAATAACCCATATGCATTCTTTGATCCGGATGGCCGTTGTACCGGCTCCCGGATTGAGAACGGTGATGGAACATGTGTGAGTACCGGTGACTTCACCACAATGGGAGGAGGGCCAACAATGCCTGGCGCGCAGACAGTGCTTCATCAGGCATCCATTGAAGCACAAGCAGGCGTAAGTGGGGCCGGGGGTGTTTCAGGTCTATATGCTGCAAATGATGGTCCGCATGAGCCACTTTATTGTTCTGGAGTCGCGGACTGCGATTTTATGTACAACCAAAATCAATTCTTGGATGGAAAACTATCCTCAGACGAATTCTTGGATAGGACGCAGGCTCAAGGAGCAGCGGGGACGGCCGGCGCAGCGATTGTTGCGGCTGCTTATACCGTCGGGCGTGGAGGCCCTGTTGTTTGGTTTGGAGTATATTCCGGAGGGAAGTACATTTCGAAAAATGTCAGAATCGATGGTCCATCTCCGGGATTAAATTACGCCAACGGAAGAGTGATTGGCATTTCGTTGCGGAATTCAAATTTAAACCTTCGCCTTGACTATGCTCCAGTTCCAGGATCAAAAGGAACGCCAGTGCTCCATATAAACTTTGGAAAAAGCGGGCGCGGCGCCGCGCCCCATATCGTCATCTGGGATCCGCGTTGGTACACGCCAAATACACTTAAATGAAAAATAAAATAACTAATTCTGTATATGAAAGGCTGAAGCGACTTGACGATGCTGAACCCGTTGATGCTGAGTCACTACAGCGATGGTATGAGGAAGCGCAAGAGCTAGTTGCTTTGTTGCGGAATGATCCGTTTGTTTGCGATCAAGTGCCAATACGAGTTTGGCAGTTTTTATCTGATGCAGATATTCGGATGAAGGACAAAGAGTACGCGGCGCTACAGCGGAGAATAATCAAGGTGTTTATTGGCGGATTAGAGGAAGGTATTTTTCTTTCTGGGAAGCAAATCGACGAACGAATAGACGCTGGAAGTGATACCGATACGGGCTGAGCTGCTAAGCGACGGTAGGCGCCGCTCGAGCGACTGCATGCTACGACGAAGCGCTCGACGTGACCGGCACTGGCGCGCAGGAAGCGACGAACGAGACGTTCCGACAGCTTGACGAACTACTCGCCGAGCTACCCGCGCGTCGACTCATTCTCGGTGAATCCGGGAGGCTACAAGGTCGGCGCGACGGTCTTGGCGTAATCCGCTCTAGCGATAGCGTTGCGATGAGCCCGGCCTTGTGCCGGGCTTCGTCATTCCGAGACCGACTTCTTACCCTGCTGTCAGCAATTGACCGCAAGCGGGCTTCTGGCATCTACAGACGCCGCTTGGTTTCAACTTATGCTTCTATCGGTGTTTCAGCTTATGCCTTCAAGATCATCCAATGGTACCGGCCGCATAAGTTGAAACATTGTTTCAACTTATGATGATAAAAAAGGCAATAGTTGCAACGACTTGCCTTCGAATGGGAGCCAGATGGGGTCGCTTTGGCGGCTTTCGACCCAAAGCGGATGTCCTTTCCTCACCAACGGAGCTTGTCGGGTCTGGCCCCCCACTTGTTTGCCGGGGCTGTGGCTGCCTATGGTCCGCCAAAGTATGGGATTCACGAGTTCTCGTTCGCTGCAGACAGTAGCCGGACCAGAGTCGATCTATTGGGAAGTTAGGTGTTCCTTTTCCATTTCTCCTTGAGGGTGCAGTGGAGCACAATCTTGAAAGGCTAAAAGCGCATATCCTGCCGCTCTCCCAGTCGAGCCGCTTCGATGTGGCGCGCACGGAGTGGGACCTCGTTGGGGTGGAGATTACGGAGGATTTTGATCATTGCCCTTGCGACCAAGAAATCAAAGAACACTGCTACATAACAAACCGCATTACGGGTCATTCAACGTACGTCGGAAACGTTTGCATCAATCGATTCCTTGGCATTGATACTGGGACCTTGTTTGATGGTCTAAAGCGCATTGCTAAAGATCAGTATGCCAACGCAAACCTTGATGTAATCCGGCGTGGGTTAAAGCTCGGTTTTTATCTATGAATCTGAGTATGAGTTCCTCGTTTCGACACGTCTAAAGCGCAATCTTTCCACCAAGCAGCTTGAGTGGAAATGCAAGATCAATCGCCGTATCGTTCAACAGATCGTGGTACGTAGTCGCACACGCCCCTGATAATTCATCCAAGCGATTCCGCTTCGCGACGCGATTCAACTCAGCGTTCGTAATATCCGCCTATGCCCGGTAGCTGACGCTGATGGGCAGGAATTAGGGATGTTTATCGTGGACAGGGAAGGGCAGCTTCCGACCCGAAGAAGACACCGGCTATGACCACGTGGTGCCTTCACGGACACAGGGCGGGCAGCTCCACCAGTTTACGTCGACTTGTTAGCCGGACCTGGCCAGCCTAAGATCGAACAACGGCAAAAGGGGATGGCGTGCGACATGGCGCGCTGTGGATTAGCCGGGTAATCGAATGCTAGCTCTGGCGACCGGTAGCTTGGCGCCAAATAAAGGACTCCCATGGACTGGAGATACAACACCATCTGGTTCGAGCAACTACCTGAAGGACAAATGGCATCCGTCAACTTTGGCGAACGGCTCACTGGCCGCTCCGACATATCCAAATCTCGCTATCTGATCGCCCGTAGTTTTAAATCCAAGACCCGGGATTTCCAAGATTTCCCTGGAATCGAGTCGCTGCTCTACCTACACCTGACGTTGACTAATGCCACTTCATTCAGCGGAATCAGCAAGCTTTCCAGTCTCAAGCGGCTTGAGCTAACTCATTGCCTTAAACTGGAGAGTGATGAAGGCTTGGATGGGCTGGCAGATTCTCTTGAATGGCTTCATATCAACCAGTCCAAGAAATTTTCTCATGCAAGCAACATGCTCAAGCTGGCTAACCTGAGAGTACTTTGCCTAAATAATTGCGCACCGCTTCAAAACCTGTCCTTTCTAAGCGCCTTCCCAAAGCTGGTTGACTTCAGGTTTGTTGGTACGAACGTCGTGGATGGAGATCTAACGCCACTTCTTCAGCATCCAACATTGTGCTCCGTTAGATTTCTGGATAAGCGCCACTTCAACCTCAAAAGCTCGAACGTCGAGCAACTGATGGACCAGAGACGTGCCGCTGCGACCATCCTTGCTCATAAAGGGCCCTATGAGACATATAGGTATGCCGCACTTGGTGCCTGAAAATTCTTTCACCCCAACCCGCTTTGCGGAGCTACTTAGTTCCGGCGTTAGGCGCCAATCGGAGAGGTTAATGCGAGCCATAGTAATTTTTGCGCTGGTAGCGTCACTGTCGTTCGCGGCCAATGCACAGACATCTTCTAAATCAGAAATCTACGCCCTGGATGCCTTGAGTGACCACACTGCCCGAGTGGGTGCCAGCAGCGTTTTTGTGTATCAAACAAAGGGAGGAAATCTAGGGAAATTCTTGCTTGGGGGCGCCTTTCTCAATAGCCGCGCCATGACCCAGCGTTCCGAATCTATCGCCAACACTATCGACGACGAGGTTGTGGTGCAAGACTTCGGGTCGATTGGCCAAGTAATTAGCGAAAAGGATCACGACAACCTGATCAAGGCACACGCGGTGCTGCTCAGTGTAGATTCGGATGGAGTTACCCGCGCCACTCTAGTCGTTCACACGCAGAACGCCGAGAGTGAAGCGAACTACTTTTACCACTTCAAACCGACCCTGCCAAATTCCGAGCTCCAATCCGAAAGCCGATCTGCATTCTTCAAGGCAATCCAAGACGAGACGCCAGCGGCTATCGATAGCCTTGTAGTAGCGTTGGGACACCCGCTCAGTTCAGGCCAGCCCACTAAGGCGAAATCTGATTTCATGCGGATCTATGGAAAGATAACAATCCCCTTCAAGGGAGAGCGCTATGCGGACGTAGGTGACCTTAGTGTAGCTAAAATTGATGGAAAGCCAGGGGCGATCCGATTCGGCTTGATCGATGGTGTTCACTTGTTTCATGCCTCGCAAGTTGAGTACAACTAAGCACTGGGTGCTTCGCGGATCGGCTTAACTCAGGCGTAGGCGGCGCAGGGAGTATCGCGGTGGACATCGTCTCGGCACTATCAACCTATGGTTACGTCGAGCTGTTCAATGTACAAAGCATTGAGGAGGCGCTCAGCGCCACCTCGGTTCTTGGAGACGTAATCCCTCTGAATGACCAGGCTATTCAGACCTTGCTTGCTACTGACAGGGAGGCAGCTGCTTCACACTCGTTTAGTAGACGCTACGGGCGCGCCGCCTTTCCGCTGCACACCGATACGGTTTTTTGGAAAACGCCGGGACGGTTTATTGTGTTCTTCATGGCAGGTGCTTCTCGAACGGCGACCCTGGTCCTACCTCTGCAGGACACGCGAAAACTCATTAACCTCGCGAGACGCAGCAATCCAATATTCCTAAGGCAAACCGTCAATGGTCCAATCTACTCGCGTCCGTGGACACAAGAGTCCGGAGATTGTGCGTTATATGATCCGTGTTATATGCAACCCGCGAATAGGGCGGCTAAAGACTTCGAAGCTGCAATGGTAGAGCTGTCGGCGCGCGCGCATAGCGTGGCCTGGACAGGGGGAAAGGTGTTAATCATTGACAATTGGCGCACATTTCACGGCAGAGAAGATTGCAGCAACGACAGGCGCGTTCTTTATAGATTCTACAGGGGGAGAGCAAATGAGCTGGGAGCGTGAGGCATTATGGGCAAAATCTGTTTTGTTCATGCAGCGTGCCGCGGCGCAGGACAAGGAAAGTCCGGAGTTTGGGCTCTGGGCGTCACTTGGACTTGAACTCTTGGCAAGGGCTGTTGTAGCGCAAGCTAGCCCGGCTCTGCTGGCTGATCCGGATAAAGAGCAAAGGAACTTGCTGCACGCGCTTGGGATTAGCTCAAGTAACGCGCCAAAGTCGATTCCCACTATTCAAGTGCTTTCTCACTGTAAGACACTAGTACCCGCCTTCACCGAGGACGAGTTCAAAGCTGCATCGTCGCTGCTCAATCGCAGGAATGAAGAATTGCATACAGGGTCAGCCGCTTTTGCAACGTTCCCGCTTCAGTCTTGGATTGGCGGATTCTTTCGCTGCTGCAAAATACTGGCTGAACATCAAGGCGAGTCACTAACCTCTCTTTTTGGGCACGCTGAGGCCACGGTCGCTGAAGAGATTCTCGGACAAGCCGAGGCTGGCGTTATCAGCCAAGTTAAATCGTCCATCGCGGCATACGCCCGCGTGTTCGAAGCAAAGGACTCAGAAGAGCGAAAGAAGCTTGCTGAAGACGCTCAGGTTGAAAGCGACAAACTTTCCCACCGAGGACATCACCGTGTCGCGTGTCCATCATGCAAATGCACGGCTACCGTGCAAGGCACAACGTATGGGGGCGAGAGGCTGGAGCACAAAGACGGAATGATCATTGTTCGAGAGAGCGTGATCCCCACCAAATTTAGTTGCACGGCATGCGGCCTGAGGTTAGTCGGGTATCAAGAACTAGTGGCGGCCGGCGTCGGTGATCACTTCACAAATCGATCCGAGTACTCTCCGCCCGACTACTACGAGCTCGTTGATCCAAACGATCACGAGACAATGGATAAGTACGCAGAACATCACGGCTATTACCAGTTTAGCAATGATTGAAAGAAGGCCCTATGCACAATTCATTCAGGCCGATGCCGCTTTCCGGTATGCTTAATTCTAGTGTTGGCGGATATCGGCGGGGAGCGGGCCATCCGTCTTAAGTGGCTTGAGATGCCGGGAGCCAAGCCGCTGAGTCGCAGCGCGCTAAGCAGCCAGTTCTGCCGAGGACCAAACCTCGCCTTGAGATGGCATTATTAGGCCATGGATAGCAAAGACGACTGGAGCTGGCCGAGCCGTCCCTCGACGGCCTCTGAGTTTGACGGGATGATGAGCCACCTAGATCAGCACGAGCTAAATCTCAAGCCGGATTTCGCCGGCTGGCTGCTCAAGTTCGACCGTGTGCAAACTCAGGTGAACACATTATCCTTTGCACCAAGCGGGCACAAAGAGTTAAAAAGCTCCTAGCTTTCTTCGGGCACCAGCATTCGGCCGTTGGTACGAGAACCATAGAGCATTTCGCCAAAGGTAATCGGTGATTGGCGCCGACAGTTGGAGCTGAGACGTTTATGTCTGCCTACCCACGTCAAAAACTGTCCCTGTGAGAGCACTTTCCATTCGATGAGTCGCCGACTATCGGTCGGATGCGCTTCCATAAAAACAGGGGCCAGAGTCGCTTTTCTCATATGGCGAAGAGAAAAATGCGCTCTGCCCCTGTTTCTGCTACCCCTGTTTCTAGCCCTGTTTTTTCAGCTACCCACATCGCGAGCTCTAGCCTATAGTAGGCATCGATACTGGCCACTTGTTGGTGGAAAAAGCAGGCGTGTGGGTAGATGGCGACGCAGTTTGGGTTGTACCGCGCGCCGACTTTTGACCCCGTAAGGTAGATGCTCGAACCGGATTCGCCGCTCATGCTGATCTCAATGGGTGGCGTCCAGTGACTGGATCTTCGGCGTGATTCGCGATCAGGTGGTTACTTGCTGTGCCGGGCGGCGTTGCGTGCCGCGCGGTCAATCACGTCCGCAACGACCTCGACCTGGGTCATGAACACCGCGTGGCTTCCGGACACCTTGGTGATATCCGCACCGATGCGATTGGCCATGTTCAGCAGCATGGCCTGATCGAAGGCCTTGTCTTCGGTGGCGATGACGGCCCAGCTCGGTTTGGTGCGCCAGGCGGCTTGGGTGAGCTTGGTGCCGAAGACCGACATGGCGATTGGCACCTGCGAGTCGCGCATAAACGCAGCTTCGGCCTCACTGACGTCATGGGCGAACCCCGAACGGAAGTGGTCGGGGCTGACGAAGCCAAAACCGTCGCTGTGCGTGTCGATGACGAACTCGGGTGTCGCGGCGAAACCTTCGTACTGCTGGCCCGTGGTTTCGCCGGCGTCCGGTGACAGGGCCGCGATGTACACCAGCCCCGTCACCTTCGGATGTACACCGGCCTCGGTGATTACCGTCCCGCCCCATGAGTGGCCAACGAGAATGGTGGCGCCCGACTGGCGGTCGAGGGCGCGTCGCGTGGCGGCCACGTCATCCGCGAGTGAGGTCAGCGGGATCTGCACGATCGTGACGCGATAGCCGCGCCGCGTGAGGTCGTTGTAGACCCCGCGCCAGCCCGAGCCGTCGACGAACGCGCCGTGGACCAGGACGACGTTCTTGGCCGGCGCGTCGGCGGACGGCGCGGGCGTGTCGCTAGCCACGGCATTCGTCGTAGCGGCGAGCATGCCGGCGAGCAGTAGGGACAGGGCGTTCATGGTGACGTCTCCTTGAGAAGGAATTGGTGTGGACTCGTGCTTGGGCTAACGCGCGTAATCGACGCTTCGGGGAGGATTCGTGTTTCAACCGGTCAATTGCCGCAGCAGCGTGGCGAAGTCCGCCACTTCCCAATGCTCGGCCATGCGGTCGTTCTCGATCCGATAGAGCTGGAACGCCATCGCATCGATGCGACGCCCGGTCGCCTGAAGCCCCAACGCGGGAAACTCGCCGCGATGGGTGCCGGTGACGCTGTTAAACACGGCCACGCGATCGCCTTCGGCCACCATGTCGTGGATGGGAAGCTGCAGATCCGGGAACGCCGTTCGCAACGTGGTGAAGTACGTACGCAGGACGCTTCGGCCGCGGGTTTGCCCCGGTAAGTGGTCGTCGTAATCTTCGGCCACGATTTCGTCGAAGGCCGACAGGTCGCCGCTCTCGATCGCCGAGAAGAAGCGGCGAACGAGGGCCTTGTTGGCGTCAGTCTGCGAAGACATGGGGTTCTCCTTTGTGGTGGGTTGACCCGATGCTTGGGGTGAAGACCGCGATACGATCAGCCTTGAGAGCCCCGCTTTTTCAGCTCGCCCAGGTACCAAATGATGATCGGGCGGGCGCGCTCGGCCTGCGCGGACTTCCAATCGCGGAACAACTCCGCGCTCAAGGCGAGCGCGGTATTCGGAATCGCGCCGGCGTGGGCGAGGCGGTCGAGTGCGGTGGCATGGGCAACCTGCGATTGCCCACCGACGGCGTCCGCCACGATCATGAGCTCATAGCCTTCCTTGATCGCGTCGACCACCGGGAACGCCAAGCAGATCTCCGTGTAGAGCGCACCGAAGATGAGGCGTTTCTTGCCGGTCGCCACGACTGCCGCATGGAAGGGCTCATCCTCCCAAGCGTTCATCGAACTGCGATCGATGATGTGAGCGCCCGGGAGTTCTTCTGCGATCGAGGCGCGAGTCGGGCCGTTGACCCCCATCTCCACGCCGACGGTGGACAGGATCACGGGAATGTCGAACGCCTTGGCGATGCGGATGAGAAACCGTGTGTTGAGATCAATCAGTTCCGCCGGCGTCTCCGAGCGAATCTGCTGGAACATCTCGACTTGGTAATCGATCAGCACCAAGGCAACTTCGTCATGGTTCCAGACGCCGCCCTGAGGCGAGCGGGGCTGCGACCGATAGTTGCCGTTGCCGGTCCCGCTGGTGGCGCCGGACGACTGCGCGAATACGCTGCCGACCATGGCGGCGCCCGCCATCCCCGCCGCGGCCGCCAGGACCGTTCGACGCGACATCGTCAGCGACAGCGCTTCGGCGCCAGTGGGCGATGCGTCTTGCGCCGCGTTGATGCCTACATGCTTCGAAGGCATGGACGGGCCGACGGTGTTCAAGGGAAGCTGGGTCGACATGGCGGCCTCGGTGGTTGGGGTTCGTTGAGGCTGCTTGCGCCGTTCCGCGTCGGCCAGCCCCGATCAGGTCAGTCCTTGCCCCCTCGATCTGGGGGATAGGATGTTCTGGGGTCAGGGCACATTGATGAGGTGGCTTTGTGCGCCGTAGCCAGGAATCGCATGAGAGCGACAGCGCGGCGACTTGGAGCAATCCTGTTTGCTGTCATGGCGGCATTGCCCGGGGCCACCTCGGCCGAAGAGTCCCGCCGCCTGGCGCACTACTCGCACCAGCGCTGGATAAGGCAGCGAGGTCCCCACCGGCGTGATCGCCTTGGCGCTGGGCAACGATGGCTTCTTGTGGATCGCTAGCGCGGAAGGAATGTACCGGTTCGACGGAATCCGATTCGACTTGATTGAACCCGAGTATCGAGATCCACAACACGCCGAACCCAGCGCGCTGCCGGTAACGAAAAGTGGCGAGGTTTGGACCAGCCCTACAGAGCATCGCATCGGTCTGGGGTCTTCCGACGCGGAGAGTAGCAGGTGCTGGGTGTGTCGGCGGCGCCCACGTGCGTTAACAATCTATGCGTTTGAAATGCGTCCATCTCCTTGAACGTCGAGCAAGGCGATGCGCAAACAGGGTCAGAGTCGCTTTTCTCATACGATGACGGGAAGTGCACTCTGACCCTGTCATGCAACAGAACTTACCCGCCTATCTGCCAATAGTCTTTGCCGCTCGCATAATCTCAGGTTTTCGGCCTTCCTCCGGCCAGCCCTCCACGACATCGACCACCTTATTGTCCATTAAGAAATAAAACGTAGGTGTTGACCATGACTCGAACTGCGGCCAAGCCTTCCTGGAGTAGGCGATAACCATCTGTCGCTCAGGGTGATTCTTGTTCCAATCATTCAGGACATCCAAGTGCAGCGAGCGGTCTACCGGCGTCATCCATACCGCACCCTCCAGCGCTTTGGACAGCTCGATGTCAGACTCGATGGCAGCAACGGCACGTCGTGAGAAGTGGCATAAAGGGTGGGAGATTACGACGATATGAGCGCCACTCTGTACTCCGACCGACACAGGGTTCAGGAGGCCTGCTTCTTTGATCTCAAGTGCTGTGACAGCGCCATCAGGGCTGTCTTCTAGTTGAGGAGACGGTTCTACAACCCACTGTCCATAAGCACGCGCCAGTCCTCGGGCATTATCGAATTGCCGCGCCGCCATCGTCGCACCGTGCATGTCCGCGAAGGTCCGCCGCACGACCAACCCTCGGTTGCCTAACTCGTCAAAAGCGGTTCGCATTACACCGAGATGCTCATCACTCTGCGTGTAAAAAGTGGCGACGTTCGCTGCACGAAACACAAGCTCAAGATCCGCATCATTAAGGCTGGTGAGTTCCGCGACAATGGTCGCTGGGAACTGTTTAGCGAAGGCTTCCGTCATCACCTCGGCTCTGCCTTTACTCGAGGTTCCGCGGCTGCTCTCTTCTGCGCTCATTAATGAATCGAACCGCGCTTGAATAGCCGGGTCAGCGCGTGCACGCGCTGACCCGGCCACAAGCATCGCAAAGAGCAGTAGGATTAGGGTCAAGGAGGATGCCGTGAGTCTCGAAGACATAGATTCTGCTCCTTGCACCAGATATATCAGCAGTTACGCATGCAGATCGTGTTGATGTTGGTAGCACACGTTGCCTTCTTCGCGCACTCGTAGCCTTCATAATCGCACGGCTGGGATGGGCATAAGACGTCAGAAGGATCGGTAAGAGGTTTCATGATCTGCTCGTCGATCGGACTTTCTACGCGTGCGTTTCGCATCATTGCGACCGTATGCTGTGCACCAAACAGGCTTAGCACCTGATAGATCTGGGAAGCTGTTAGCTCCGCCTGCAAGTCTTCATACTTGAAGCTTGTGATTCCCTTCTCATTGAATCTTAGACTCGCGATGAAGCGCTTGCGGGCAGGTGTAGAAAGCCATGAGAGTGGCGAATTCATACCTGCAGACATCATATGTTGTTGCAATTCCGCGGAGGATTTGATCGGAGCCAGCTCAAGGGCGATGTCTTGGTCCAGCATGGCTTGTTGTCGAACTATCTTGCCAACATCGGCGTTCGGCGTTGATTGGTCTTCGGCCAGAAGTGTTCCGACGAAGATCATTGATATCACGAGAGTTAAGGCCAGCAGCTTCATCGAGTTCATCTCGTCGTTCTCCATGTCGACTTTCAGTGATGTGCTAAGGCCATTCCATTAGCACATCGGAACATTAATAGCGCATCGTTAACCGGTTGTTCGCGGCTAGTTACGTAAATGAACTTACCCGGATGAGCCGGCTGATGACGGCCGCTGTGGCGGCGCTGGTAGAGAACAACGGGATCTCCTGACTGCTCTAAATGACTTACGGCGCGACGGCTTTGACGTCATACACGACCACGCGCTGCCATAGGTGCTCGCAGTCGGCGACGAATTGCTTGTGGATGGGATGGACCTGATAAGCCTTCTCCCCGGCCACATCGTCGAAGAACAGAAGTTCCGAGACGCTGTAGCTGCCGTCTACGACGCCGCGCTGCTCGGTATCCGCCGGCACGCCGATGTGGATGCCTCGCACGGTGTCGATGCCTGCCAACGTTTGCAATCCGGCGAGCAGTTTGGCGAGATCCTCTTTGGAATCCGGATTCTTCAGCCAGAAGAACACGTGGTGCACGACTGGCGGGAACGATGCCTTGCTGGCGGGCTTGGAAGCGGCAGCGCGGGAGCCGGTGGCGGCCACGCCGGCAGCCAGGGCGGTGGCGGCGACGATGACATCTCGGCGCGAGCGATCGGTCATGATCCAGGTCCTTCAGTTAATTGCCTGCGGGCCTGCGAGTATAGGGCGGTATCGTCGGTCAATAGATGGCGGAGTTATTGATCTGGCGATTGCCTGGATCGTGCCTCCGCCCTTTTGTGGTTCGCTGCGCTACTCAAGAGTTGGGGACGTCCGCAGGCTACCGGCGACTTCGCCTGGATCGTTCTTCATACAGAGGCGACATGGGGTGGACACGAAACGTGCCCACCCTAAGCCTGCAACGTGTGGGTCCATCCACCAGGAAATGCGCGGCCAGAATGGCCGTCCCGTCTGGAGGCGTGGCGAAGACGAAAGCGGCACCGCTTATGGGGTTGATGTTTGCTTGGCCATGGCGGGAGACCTGTCAACCGCAATATACAGAGAGTCCTCGGCCAGCCAGCCTTGGGGCGTACTGCGGCTACAGGTGGCATAGTCCTTCCATCCAAGGCTATAGATATCGTCCATATAGACCACGGTAACCGCGCGCGGATCGTTGGCGATCTGGACCTCCTGAGGCCGAGTGGTCTGTTTACCCCACAGGACCAGGTCGCGCAGATTTCCCGCCTCGCGTTCGATCGAGAAGTAACCCAGATCCGACAGCCTCTGCCGTATGACGGGGCTGACTGCATCCAGTGTCGTCCCCGCATGATCGTTTGCCTGCTTCTCCTGTGCCAACGAACGCCTGGTTAGATCGGCGTAAGACGGCAGATCGAAGCCAGGGTATCCCGGTCCACCGCCGGTGAGCGAAAGCGTCCGCAACGTTTGATATTCGCCATGGGACAAATTTCGCAGCGCGCGCCGGTCTGCGTCACTCGTATCGAGCCGAGCCAAGCGCACCAGTCGAGAGACCAACTGCTTGCGGGCCTTTGGTTCGGTCTTAGGATTCCGCAGGGCGGAATGCCAATACGTCTGATAGGCGGATAACACGCCTCTAACGAACGGATCGCCGGGGACAGGCGAAAGCGCTTCTGGCTTGCTTGAGCCAAACCGGGAAATCATGCACTGCCGGAATGATCGGTCCTCGATCTGCAACTGGTCCGGCGCAAGCCGTGCCAGCAGGCGCGATGCGTCCCCCGCGTCACCACGTACCGCCGTCTGGGCGGCGAGCTCGATACCGGGATGTGCCATGCCGATGTCGGGGGACACGGCAGCCAGGGCGAAGATTAATACGCTGATACGAATCATGAGATGTACCTCCATAAGCAGGGCCAGGGTTCCCCTAAGGAAAGACCCATCCGCCGCTTGCCGGAATGGAGGGAACCTACGGTTTTGCTATGGATTAGCTATAGATACTGCGTGGTGCCTGCCGGAGCGCGCCGGGCCGAGTGATTGGCGGATACGCGAACAGGGCGTTTTTGGCTACGGCCCTAGGTCCGCTCGACCCGAAGCGGACGTCGGCGGAGAGCGCTACCCGAAGTCTTTGACCGGCACGGGTGGGGCCGCTGGGCCCGCCTATACGTCTGCTTGTTAGCCGGACCGCACCGCCCTAAGATCGAGCCGCATCAAGGGGGCAGCGCACCGCACGGGGCGCTGTGCATAAGTCGCACAACCGGACGTTCAGGATCCGGCTATTAGTTAGTGCCTATGACGAGACTCATCGCAACTTTGATCCTGCTTATTTCAGTTTCTGGCGCGTCTTGCGCGCAACAGACTCCGCCCATTGACGTTTCTGGTCTTTCGGAGTCGTCCATGAACTTCGACCAAGAGGGGGTTGGTCCGTTCCTCGCAGAACTGTCCCGCTCTTTCACCTCTGGCTTAGACGCCTCCCAAGCAGACATCCTTGCTCAGTCAATTGACTCGTTGCCTGTGGGGCAGACTGGCAACTGGGAGTACAAGGTCGTTGCAAATGGCAAGACTGAGCGCCTGGTGATCGTTGCGTTCCAGGACGACGTGGACGCTCCTGATCTTGCGTTCTATTCATCGCCAGAGCTGGCTGCTCGCATCCAGGATCAATTAGAGTCGTTCGCGCAGGCTCAAGGGTGGTAGGGCCTGACAATTCATTCAAGCCAAGCCCGCTTCGCGGGTCGGCTTAACTCAGGCGTTAAGGCCCACATGAAACCTGCTGAGCAGCGGATACTCGACGACATTGAGCAGTTCGGCTGTCATGTCACCTCTGTGTTCGATCCGAATCAGGTGGATCCGTCGTTCTCTTATTCCATCGGCCTCACCAAGACACTTGGCGTTCCGGAGGTCATTGTTATCGGGGTACGCTCCGAATTGGGTCACTCCCTCGTTAACCTCTACATGGAGCGTGCGCGCGGCGGGGAGTCTTTCCTGCCCAGCACTCCTTACCTAGGCTTCCTTAGCGCCTTTCCAGTGTACTTCCGTCCGGTGCTAGAGGATTACCGTAAGACTTACATGCTTTCCGCAACGCGGCTTTATGGTGGTACCGACTTTCAAGCACTCCAGATCATTTACCCGACTACTAGCGGGATCTGGCCATGGGATAAAGCTGCTTCTGAGTGGTTTCGCAACAATCAACCGTTGCTCGGCGAGTCCGCAGGTGGGCCCTAACAGTTCATTCAAGCCGAACCCGCTTCGCAAGTTGGCTTCTCCGGCGTTAGGGTCGCACCAATGATCACCGCAGTCGTTATCCTGATTTGCTACTCAATCGCCATTATCGTGGCCGGGCACGGTGCGGTTCCCATGGCGGTTCTGCTGGTGATGGGCGGTGCTGATGCTTGGTGGGTTGCGGGCAAGATACTCGGCTGGGCAGGTGTGGTTGGTCTAGTTGCCGCTACCTTTCTGTTTCTGTCCGACGCATCACGACGGCTTGTGTATCAGTTTCTCGCTACCTTCGTCTTGTATCTATCATGGTCAGTGGTCGCGATCCTTGGCAACAACGAGAGTGGCTCATTGTGGAGCAGCTTTGTTCTGTCTGCGCCTTTGCACATTGCGTTCCTTGTCGTTGCCCTCCGGCTTGTGGCCCAGCGCAGGCGGGCGCATTTTTCGCGAGCGGAGCCATGAAAGCTGGAGAACTTGCATCATTCGGACATAATGTTGCCGGTAACGATCGGGTAGGGCCTGCAGAAGTGTCGCCTCACGTTCATTGGGCGGGTTGAAGCCCGCGCGGCATGAAGGTGTTTGCGTGGAAGGTGGTTGGAGGGTTCCTCGAAGAAGAGGCCCCAATTTGGTTCCGACATGAAATCCTAGCGAGGGGTTGGTAATGGAAGAATTCACCGCGAGCTGCCGGTGCGGCAGTGTCAAGTTGCAGATCGGCGGCGCTCCTGTTGCTCAGTTCTACTGCCATTGCGATGACTGCCAAGCTGCCACTGGCAGCGCTTATGTCCCCGTGGCGCTCTTCCCGGCGGACTCGGTCGTTGCGACCGGGGACACATTCACGTGGACGTACAAAACCCTGCCTCGTACTCGCTGTTCGACCTGCGGGACACTTCTCTTTGGTGAGCCACCTGGCTTGGCAATACGTGGGGTCAGCGGCTCATTGCTTCCTGCTGGCATGTTCGAACCTGCATTTCATAATCAGTGTCAATTCGCGGTCATGGCGGTCAAGGATGATCTGCCCCACTTCAAAGGCCTTCCAGCGATCTTTGGCGGTACCGATGAAACAGTTGGCTGGTAGCAACTGGCGTTAAACGCCAGAAAACATGGCCTACGGCATGTTCAACGGAGAGCTAAGATGCCGTCCCCGACGAGGACGGCTCTGACAATTACGAGCCGATATACCCATAGTTCAAAGCCAATCCTTCAGCGCCCTCTGTCACCACGGCATGCAGGATAAATTCTGATTCTCGGCCGTCCATCCACAATGAGCACTCCACTCCCCAAGAGCTGGCGTCGTCCATTCTGAAGAACTCGATGGAAGGCCTGCTTCTCCCGCCTTGCTCAAATGCCCGCTCGTAGGGAGCCAGCCCGAGCTTCGGACCGGGATGTCGTGGGACAACATTGATGACTTCATGTATCTCGTCCAGAACCTGGGGAGATAAGCTGAATTTTCTGGTTAGATATTCAACGTTGCCAGCATTGATTGCATCGAGGAATTCCTCGACCAGTTTGTATATTTCGGTTCTTAGCGTTTCTCGCACTGGTTTTCCTTTTAACTTAGGCGGAGCCTTGCGAATCCGCATGTCATGCTCACCGTAGAGCGGAGCTTGTTACATTCCCTTGGGGGACTCCGCTGCTCTTGAGCAGTAACCCCAGACAGGAAGGCAGCGGAGCAAGCTCCGCTCTACAAGAATAGGGTCAGCCTAAGCTGGCGCAGTCCGTGGCGTGCGAGGTAATGGGGCACTGGCGGCCAACGTGCAAGACTTGCCATCATTGCGAAACTGAGACGCCAAGCACAGTGCGGCGCGTGTACCGCAATGATGATGGCGCGCGCCTTGATGGCCTCGCGCACGGACGCCGTGTCGACCCAGGAAAGGGCAAGGGATGAAAGGGGACATCATGAGAATCTGGTACCTGTCGCTGTTCGCGTCGCCGCTATGGCGCGTGTTCTTTGTGCTGATGGTGTTCGCGTCCTTGCTGCGTCAGGACGTGCGAGTGCCTGCATCCAAAGCCGCATCGCCGGCGCGTACCGCGCTATCGGGATCGGCTCTGACAAGGCAGGCCTCTTCGGCGGCGGTGTCGGCTGCACAGGCTCGAGTGACGGGCGGCAACTTGGCGGCGCGTCGAATCAGCCAGCAGGACAGCGCGCGCTTTCTGGCCCAGGCCACTTTCGGCCCCACGCTTGAGGATATCGAGCGGGTCAGGCAACTCGGCTACGCCGGTTGGATCGAAGAGCAGGTAGCTCACCCCATGTCATCGCAGTTGCGCTTCTTGCGCGCCGCCGGTTCGACGAGCGACCCTGAGTGGCGACTGGACGCCTGGTTTACGCATGCGCTGGGCGGGCGTGATCCGTTCGATCCCAACATGATCCATCGCGACCAGCTTCGCCAACGCGTCGCTTTTGCGTTGAGCGAGATCTTCGTCGTTTCCGATGCGACGTCCGACAGCCTGGGGGGCGCCCCCCAGGGCATGACGGACTACTACGACACGCTGACACGTGGTGCCTTCGGCAATTTCCGCGATCTGCTCGAGAACGTCACCCTGCATCCGGTGATGGGCGTCTACCTGTCCATGCTGGGGAACGAGAAACCGGACGCCGCCAACAATATTCGTCCCGACGAGAACTACGCGCGCGAGGTCCTTCAGCTTTTCAGTGTGGGCACCGTCATGCTCGGGCCGGATGGCGTGCCGCTTGATGGCAATCGCGATGGGAGGCCGGACCCCAGCTACGGCCAGGACACCGTCAAGGGATTCGCGCACGTCTTCACCGGCTGGTCGTTCTCCGATTGCCCGTGGGGATTCCGCGGCTGCTACGCCTACGACAAGACGAATCCGGCGTGGGTCCGCCCGATGATGAGCTATCCGCAATACCACGCGTCCGCGCAAACCAAGCAGCTCCTGGTGTATTCCGGCAGTACGCTGCCAGGCGGCGTATTGGCGGCGGGCGGCACACCTGAGAGCAACTTGGACGCCGCGCTCGACAACATCTTTCATCACCCCAACGTCGGCCCGTTCATCGGTAAACAGCTCATCCAGCGACTGGTCACCAGCAATCCGAGTCCCGCCTACGTGCAGCGCGTGGCGCAAGTATTCAATAACAACGGAAGCGGTGTGCGCGGCGATATGAAGGCCGTGGTGCGCGCGATCCTGCTGGACGACGAGGCGCGGCAGGCGGTTCCGCCCGCCAACTTCGGCAAGGTGCGCGAACCGTTGCTGCGGCTGACGCATCTGTTGCGTGCCACGGACGCCAGCGCTGGCAACGGTCACATGGAGGAGTTCTGGACCCTCTCGTCGGACCTCGGCCAGATGCCGATGTCGGCGCCTTCGGTGTTCAACTTCTTCAGTCCCCGCTACATGCCGCCAGGACTGCTGGCCAATGCCGGCCTGGTGGCGCCGGAGTTGCAGCTGGCGACCGACTACTTGCTGCCCAGCCACGAGGCGTACTTCTTCCGGCGCGCCGTCGATCACACCGTCGAAGGCCCGCCGCACGCCACCGGCACGTTCGCGGTCAACGTGGGTCGCGACCTGCCACTGGCAGCCGACGCGCCCGCCTTGGTCGCGCGCTACAACCTGCTGTTTTTGTCCGGTCGCATGTCGCCGAAGATGCAGAACACGCTGGTAGCTCATCTACAGGCCATCCCGGGTTCCACCGTCGATGGACGACGGGAGCGCGTGCGCAATGCGCTGTACCTGATCGTCAACTCCCCCGAATACGTCGTGCAGAAGTGAGGACGCCGCAATGATCATGAAACGCCGACAATTTCTGCGCAAAGGCATTTACGCGGCGCTCGGCGGCGCCGGCATCTGCACCGCGCTGGGCAACCTGCGCCTGGTCGAAGCGGCGACACGCGCCTACGGCGCCACCGCCTTCACCGACTACAAGGCACTGGTCTGCGTGTTCTTGAACGGCGGCAACGACGCCATGAACACAGTGATCCCCTACGACGACGCGGCGTACCAGCAGTACCGGCAGGCGCGCGCCACGCTGGCGGTATCGCACGCGGACCTGTTACCGCTGACCGCGCAGGCCGGTGGCGGCGCTTCCGATGGCGTGCGTTATGCGATCCAGGCCAGCACCGACGCGACGGATACGGTGGGCGCCAGCGGTCTGCAGCAGCTGTTCAACACGGGGCGGGCGGCCATCGTGGGCAACGTGGGTACGTTGATCCGGCCCACGACCAAGACCGACTATCTCGCCAATCGCGTGGAGGTACCGCCGCAGCTGTTCTCCCACAACGACCAGCAGGCTTACTGGCAGGTGTCCAGTACCCGCGGCGGCGATACCGGCTGGGCCGGGCGCATCGCCGACGTGCTGCATGCCGCCAATCCGGACGCGTTTGTTCCGATGGGCACTTCGTTGAACTACGAAAGTATTCTGTTGCGCTCCCAGGGCGGCCACCAGTATGTGATCGGCAACGAAGGCGCGCGCCAGTTCAGCTATCTGGAATGGGACCCCGATGTCCGCAACGCCTATCTGGCATTGCATGCCGACGACCTGCAGGCATCGCTCTTCGAGCGCAGCTTCGCGGCGTCGTTCCGGCGCACGCGCATGACGGCTTCCAGCGTCGACATCGCGCTGACGGAGACGTCACCGCTCGTCACGCCATTTCCGAATGAGAACCTGGCGACCCAGCTCAAGATGGTCGCGCGACTGATCAAGGTGCGCGCCGCGCTTGGAATGAAACGGCAGATCTTCTTCGTTTCGCTGGGCGGATTCGATCACCATGATGGCCTGCTCACCCAGCATCCGCAGCTGCTGTCGCAACTTTCCCAGGCATTGAAAGCCTTTCACGACGCCACGGTGGAACTGGGCGTGGCCGAGCAGGTCACCACGTTCACCGCATCCGACTTCGGCCGCACGTTGTCGTCCAACGGCGATGGTTCGGATCATGGCTGGGGTGGCCATCACTTCGTCATCGGCGGCGCCGTCCGCGGTGGCCGCTTCTACGGCCGCATGCCGGAACTGCGCAACGGCGGACCCGACGACGTCGAGGCCGGCCGCATGATCCCCACCACCTCGGTCGACCAATACGCAGCGACGCTTGCGCGTTGGTTCGGTGTCAGCGGATCCGAACTGGATGTGGTGTTCCCCAACCTCGGAAACTTCGCCACCCGTGACCTGGGCTTCATGGCGGTATAGCCATGTCGTCCATGCAGCCCAATCAACCAACGTAGGGCGGGTCTCGACCGCCTTCCAGTGGTCCCATCACAGCAATCGCAGCTGTCTCCTGTTCACCCACGCACCACTTATCGCGGAGCCGCCAACCTCAAATCGCTTTCCAGCATCGTCACTTCGGAAAAGATGAGCTGGGTTCCGTCGGGAGACAGGTCGAATCCCCATCCTTCGAAAGATGGCGACAGTTCGGTGACGTCGGTGATGGACGAGTTTGCTTGATCGAGTAGCGACAGGGTGGGTGTGCCTTCGGCGGGGCGGCGAACGAAGTAGATGCCGTTGGGGGAAGGTGCCCAGTTGGCGCCGTCTTGCGGGTCGAGTTCGGCGATGAGTAGTTGTTCCGGTGCGCTGGTGATTGCTTTGCGCCAGTCCTCTCGCGGTCGCTGCCATAGTCCTGGCGTGCCAGGCTTGCTGTAGACAAGCCGCTGGCCGTCGGCGGATTCGCGCGCATTGATGGCCGGGCCGGTGATGACTGCAATCGGTGCGCCGCCGGTGGTCGGCTGCGCATAGATTCGCCATTCGCCGCTGCGGTTGGATTCGAAGTAGATCCATGCACCGTCACGCGACCAGGTGGGGTTGCGATTGTCGCCTTGTCCGTCGGAGATTCGCTGCGGGGTGCCGCCTTCCGGAGACACGGTGAAGATCTCGGTCTTGCCTTCGGGGCTGCCGTCGAACGCGATCAGTGCACCGTTGGGTGACCACGCGGGATTGTCGATGAAGGCGCCGCCGAAGTCGGCGATCTGCACGGCGCCGCGCCCGTCGCGCTGACTGACCCAGACGCCATGCGGCCCGCTGCGATTGGAAGCGAAGGCGATCCGTTCGCCGTCGGGTGCCCAGGCCGGATTGGAGTCCCAGCGGGTCGACTGCATGTATTGGCCGGCGTCGGCTTGCGTTCGCCGAGCGACATCGATCTGCCGCAGTTGCGAGCGGTGCATCCATTGCTCGAAGGCGATGGCATCCACGCCCGCCGCCGTTGCAGGCTGATGCACGTTCTCGTTGCCCAGGGAAATCTGCCGCAAGTCGCCACCGTCCGGTTCGACCGACCAGAGGCCGTACATGCCGGAACGGGTTGAAGTGAAAAGAAGCCGTTCGCCGTCGGGCGACCACGCGAGTCCATTTATCTTGCGGTTGTCGGAGGTCAGGCGGGTTGGCTCGCCACCGTCCAGGTCTGCGTGGTAGACATCCTTGGTGACCTCGTTGATGGCGCGAATAAACGCGACCGACTGGCCGTCGCGCGAAAAACGCGGGTCGATATCGCCAAGCGAACCTGGCTCCGGATTCGACACGCTCCGCTTTTCTCCGTTGCTCAACGTGGCCAGGATAATCCGGTAAGGCGAAGCGGCATTTTCCCGGCTGGCGTAAGCGATCCGCGTACCGTCGGGCGACAAGCTCATGCCGCGGATGTCGTTGGCTGCTTCGTCACCGAACACGCGAGTCACGCCACCACCCAATGCGGAGACGCGCATGATCGCGATCCCGGTGTCGTCCGGCCGCGAGAACAACACACTGCGTCCATCCGCGGACCAGACCGGGAAGCGCTCTTCGGCGGGACTGTTGGTCAGATTGAGCACGTCCTCGCTGCCGATCGTTTTCACGTAGACGTCGAAGGCGTCGCTGCCGCCGTCCCAGATGAAGGCGACGCGGCTTCCGTCCGGCGAGATCGCGGGTTCGAATTCGCGGCCGACGAAGCTCGTCAGCGGAAGCACGTTGTAGTTTTCGGCGATGCCGGAGCTGTCTCCCAGCATCTTCGGGCCCAGCAGGAAAACGGCGGCTGCCGCGGCAATGACACAGGCCGCGGCCAATCCATACAACACAGGCTTGCTTCGGAAGACGCTCGGCGTTTCCGGTGCGGGCGTGATTGCGGCGGGCTGCGCGGCAGATTGCGGTGCAGTCGCGACAGCTTCGTCGGGAGCCGCTTCGTCAGGTGCGGGCCGAGCCACCGCCGCAGCGACCTTGGCCGGCGCGATCGGAGCGATCAGGCGATAGCCGCCTTTGCGGATCGTTTCGATATAGCGGGGCGTCTGCGGATCGTCGTCGAAGATCTTTCGGAGCTCGGACACCGCGCGGTTGAGCAAGTAGTCGTCGGCGATGGTGCCAGCCCACACGGTATCGAGGAACGTTTCCCGGGTGATCACCGCGCCGGGCCGTTCCGCCATGAGGACCAGCACCTGCATGACCTTCGGCTCGACCTGCGCGATGCGCCCCTGGATCGAGATCCGGTTGAGCGAGGGTTGGATCAGCGCTTCGCCCGCGGTGAAGTTCGCAGGCCCTCTGCGGGCCGTCCGATCTCCGAGTGCTTCATCGATCTTTCCGATTGCCATGTGTTCGTCCACTCCACACCACCGTCCGAACCTGCGCTCTCCCGGCAGCGCCGGTCGCGTCGGCAGCCAATCTATAGCAAAACCATAGCTTCCCTCCATTCAAGCAGCGGGCCATTCGTCGTTTTCTTGCATCGTCCGATCCGAGTGATCGATTTCAGGAGGATGTGGTCCATGCCCGGTTTCCTTGTTAGAACGGTCGCCCATGCGGCAGCGATGCTGGTCGTGATGGCCGCCGCGGCACCAGCCGCCGCCCAGACGGCGGCATCGACGCTTTACCAGAGGAACTGCGCGTCCTGCCACGGTGCTGAACGGCAAGGCACCGGGCTGGGCCCGCCGCTCTCGACCCAGACGTACCGCTATGGCGGCGCTCGCGCCGATCTGGCCCGCGTCATCCACAACGGCATCGTGTCGCGCGGCATGCCGGCCTTCGGCGGAATACTCTCGCGGGAGGAAATCGACGCGCTCACCAAGTTCCTCCCGGCCCGTGACGCCGAACCCAAGCCGGAAGAAGCGCCGGCCGCGGAGGCCAAACCGCGCCAGTTCGACGCGGTTCCCGGCGTGGTCGATACGCTCGACTACGCGGTCCGCGTGGAACGGTTTGCCGAAGGACTGGAAACGGTGTGGGCGATTGCTTTCATCGATGCGCAGACAGCATTGGTCAGCGAACGCCCCGGTCGGCTCAGGATCATCCGCAATGGCGTGCTGCAGGCGCAGCCGGTGACCGGCACGCCGCCGGTCTATGTCAGCACCCATCAATGGAACCAGGGCGGCCTGCTGGATATCGCGCTGGACCCGGACTATGGGCAGAACGGCTGGATCTATCTTTCCTATAGCCACCGGCTGGACCAGACCGGGCCCGAGGGCAAACCGCTCGCCATGACCCGGATCGTGCGTGGGCGACTCCGCGGCAATGCCTGGGTCGACCAGCAGGTCGTGTTCGAAGCCGACCGCGCCGCGTATGGCGAGGCGTTCTGGCACTACGGGGGCCGGATGGTGTTCGACGGCGAAGGGCGGCTGCACTTCTCCGTGGGCGATCGCAGCGGGAAGGAACTGGCGCGTGAGCCAGGGCACCCCGCGGGCAAGATTCATCGCGTGATGACGGACGGTTCGGTGCCGCAGGACAACCCGTTTCGCGGTCGCGAGAACGCGCTGGATTCCCTCTACAGCGTGGGTCACCGCAATCCGCAGGGCGTGACCATCGAACCGGTGACCGGCCGCATTTGGGCCACCGAGCACGGGCCGCGCGGTGGCGACGAACTGAACATCATCGAGCCCGGCGCCGACTATGGTTGGCCGGTCGTTTCCCACGGCATCAACTACGACGGCACGGTGCTGACGCCGGACACGCGGGCGCAGGGCATCAAGCAGCCGGTGCATTATTGGCGGCCCTCCATTGGCGTGTCGGGGCTGACGTTCTATCGCGGAGACGAATTTCCACTCTGGGAAGGCAAGTTGCTGGTCACCGGCCTGTCGCCGCGCGATCTTCGCCTGCTCACCCTCGACGGCGACCGTGTCCAGCACGAGGAGATCATCTTCAAGGCGGAGGGCCGCCCATACGAACCGGTGGTCGGGCCCGACGGCGCCATCTACCTGGTGACCGCCGAACCCGGCCAGATACTCCGACTGACGGCGCAGGAAGAGCGCCGCCAGTAAGCGGACCAGCTTGAGGCATTCTTTGCATGTCGTTCCCACAACAACAGGAGAGCAGGATGAAATCGAACGTTTTCGCAGGACTTGTCGCGATGGCCGCATTGTTCATGAGCACGGGATTGCAGGCGCAGACGATGCGGCCGTTCCTCGACTTCAAGACCGCCGATGCCATCCGCGACCATTGCCTGGCCAGTGCCGACAAAGCAGGCGAGGCTGTCGCCGTCGCGGTGTACGACGACGGCGGCGACCTGATGAGCTACTCCAACCATGGGGCTTCGCAGGCCGCGGCCGAGGTGGCGCAGTGGAAGGGACGTTCGGCGGCCGTCTATCGCAGAGCCTCAAGCGAAACGGCCACGTGGAATGCGCCAACAGCGCCGATGATCGCCACCATGGGAGGCGGCGTGCCGATCTTTGCCCGTGACGGCACCGCAATCGGCGGCGTTGGTGTTTCCGGCGCGTCGTCGGAGTTCGATGCCGCATGTGGAACCCAGGCTACAGAGGCGGCGAGCTTGTTGGTATCGCGTCCGAAACGGGAGTCGAAGTAGATATTCTGCTTACTCCGGCAATTGGGTTTTTCATGTCTTTCGTTCTCTTCTACCGCCGGGAGAAGGTGGCGCGCAGCGACGGATGAGGGAATGGCAATGACTCGCCAGCGACCGTTGCTACAAGCGGACACCTCATCCGTCGCAACGCGCCACCCCCGCCTTCGTGAGGGCAAGCTCTCGCTACCGCCCCGGCCCTGCGCAGCGCGCAGGGCATTCAGGCATGCACGAGCCAGTGGCTCGTAAGCCGCACGCCTTCATCCCAATGGCAGAAGGGAAGAGCTCGCCCAAAATCTCGCAACAAGCCAACAAGAACACACAAGTGCGAGCCAACATCTCTTCAGGGTATGCCCTCGAGTCCACCGCCTGCTTATTGCATGTCCGGATAGGCAATCCGCTCGCCGTTCCGGCACGGCTCCTGTCGCTTTGGACGGATCGTCTGAGTCGCTCGTAGCTCAATCAGACACCGATGGATCCGTCGCTTCTTTAATCGAGCGACTTTCACATCGGCACATCGCAATCCGCTGGCGGTGCGCACGGTCCTGAAAGCGAACGTCCAAATCGCAAGGAACTTGGTGCATCGGAGCGGGTAAGATGCGCCTGCCTTCGGCAGAACGCATCGTTCGCGGGGATCACTCGCAACAGATTGACGCGCACGCCGAACGGCAACCCGCTTGAGGACCCTTCATGTTCGTTCGAGAAAACAGCTACCGGCTGGCCTGGCGCCGCGCGCCTGGAAAAGGCCGTGCCCACATCAATCTGGAAGGGCAAAAACAATGGCCGGCCTCGCGCTCCAGTGCGCGCAACGTCGAGTTGCCAAGTCGGGCTGCCTACGCACAGAACGATGCGTACCTGGAGCTGTGCAATCCAGGCTGGGATCTGCAATGGCGTGCGGGGATGGGGAATCTCTTTGTCATCCTGCCGGCTCTCGTGCTGATCTGGATGTGGTACGGATTGGCAGTTCATCCATTGCTGTTCGAACAGATTATTTTCTTTTTCGCAATCAGTGATCGCGTCTCCTCGACCGATCTATGGCTAGGCTGGTTCCTGCTGTTTCCATTGGCATTGGTCAGCGCCTTCATGATCTTCGCGTGGTTCCACTACATGGGCATGCGCACCTGTTTCTTTACGTATGCTCGTGGACGCATCCGCTTCAACCGTCTCACCCGCAAAGTCTATGTCTTGCGCCCGGGCAACTGCGGCGGCAACGTGGTGCTGGAGTGGGAGCGCTTGGTGGCCTTGTTCGAACCCGAAGGCGCAAGTGCAGGCGCCAAACAGATCATCAAGGCGTTGGCGCTTTACCATCCTCCGTTCGATGTAGCTGACCCGCAGGCGAAAGGCGAAGACTGCATCTTCGTCGGTCCAACCTTGCCAGGCCCGCAAGAGGCGACGTCTTTGTGGGAGTACATCCGACAGTACATGGCGCACGGCCCGCGCGAAGCAGGCATTCCCGAGCGCATCAACCAAGAGCACACCACCTATTGCGGCAAGCCCGATGCGCGTCAGTACGCGCTGGAACAGAAACCCGGCTTCATGGAAACAAGCTTCCACATGCTCAGCCAATTCACCTGCTCATGGCCTTCATTCCCAAAGGAATGGAAAAGCGATTCGGGCATGGGCGAACCGGAAGAAAGGCCGGTACAAACAGGCGCTGTGATGACAGCACTCGCCTACCGAGCGCAAGGCAAACTGAGCCAGGCCGACGAGATCGAGTTCCTGCAGTACTGGGGAACAGCCGAGGCGGCGCAAGAAGCAATGCCGCGCAAGTGATGAACACCGAAATGGAGTTCTGTCGCCAACTGCGGAATGCCGATTCGGGCAACGTGCAGAAGATGCCTCAGACGTTCGTCCACCAGGCTGAGCACCAGCCGTCCAACCGATCAGAGCCTGATGTTTGCATTTGAAAATTTCTACCGAATTGTCCGTCAGCGCTCATTGTCCGAGAGCCGCCGGTGTGCGCAGGCGGATGGAACCAGCAGACTGTGGCGTGTGGATGAAAGCGCCGATGCCGCCCCCGAGCCCGCCGCCCGGTCTGTGTATGCGCAGAACGACCGATACCTGGAACTGTGCAACCCCGGGTGGCCGGAACAGTGGATGGCAGTTCCCATGTTGCTCTTCGTAGGAGCTGCGGTTTTCCTGGCTGTTTGGTTGTTCTATGGGATTGCGGTGCACCCATTGCTCACGGGCAACATGATTTTTCTATGGCTTGGCTCATTCGAGGCACGTGCGATCTACGTTTGGTTTGGCTGGATATTCCTGCTTCCATGCGCGGCAGTGCTGTGTGCCTACTGGCATCTCTCGGTATTCCCAGGGGCTATCAGGCCGTCATTCTTCACGTACGCTCGCGGGCGAATCCGATTCAATCGCGTCACGCGCAAGGTCTACGTATTACGCCCGAAGTTCGCCGGTGGCAACGTCGTACTCGATTGGGATCGAATGTGTGCGGTTTTGGATTGGACGATCTACGACATCATCTTCAGGCGCCATGAAAATAGTCGTTTGCAGCGATACGCACTGGTGCTCTATTGCAAGCCAATCGATGGCAACGATCCCCGTGGCGTTGGCGAAGATTGCCTGTTCGTGGGTCCGAGCTTGTCCGATCCAAGTGAGGCCGCTCCGTTGTGGGAGTATATCCGCCGCTACATGGCGCACGGTCTGGGCGAAGCAGGCATTCCCGAGCGCATCAACCAAGAGCACACCACCTATTGCGGCAAGCCCGATGCGCGTCAGTACGCGCTGGAACAGAAACCCGGCTTCATGGAAGCAAGCTTCCACATGCTCAGCCAGTTCACCTGCTCATGGCCCACGTTCCCGAAGGAATGGAAAAGCGATTCAGGTGTTGGAGAGCCCGAAGACAAACCAGTACAAACAGGCGCCGTGATGACAGCACTCGCCTACCGAGCGCAAGGCAAACTGAGCCAGGCCGACGAGGTTGAGGAAAGCCGTTGAAGCCAGCGTAGCCCGGGTAAGCGCAGCGCACCCGGGGCGCTTCATATGGAAGCTCCACGTTCCCGGGTGCGCTGCGCTTACCCGGGCTACATCAGATTTTCATGGCAGAACCTGCTGCCCGATAGCCGCGCGCGCTGGTCGTGCACCACGCACGTACGTGCGCCACGCGTAACCCCATGGCACCACCAGCGCCAGCAGCGGAAGACCGTAGAAGGATTCGGCGATCGGCTGCGCGGCCGATCCGTCCATCGAGCCCGCCTGCCACAGCGGCACGGCAACGAAGGCCAGCCAGATCGCTTTGTAGCCGATGGTGAAGAACATCAGCGGCAGCCAGCGCAATGGATGAAACAGGCCGAAGAAGGCGAGGACGGGGTAGGTCGCCCACACCGCCCACGCGATTGCCGGCAACGGCTGCCAAGGTCCTTCATGTGTCAGCAGCACCTGCCAGGCGTTTGGTGCGACGAACACGAGCATCAACAGATAGAACAGCCGCAGTCCCCAGATATTGATCGGGCGCACGCCCTCGTAACGCAGCGGGTCCGTGCGGAAGAAGTTCGCGATGGCCATGGTCAGTCCTCGGCGGGTTGTGTGGGGTCGTAGACCAGCAGGTCGCCCGGCTGGCAATCCAGCGCGTTGCAGATCGCCTCGAGCGTGGAGAAGCGCACCGCCTTGGCTTTGCCGGTCTTGAGGATCGACAGGTTGGCGACGGTGATGTCCACGCGCGTCGCCAGCTCGGTCAGTGTCATGCGCCGCGCGTACAGCAATTCATCGAGGCGAATCATGATCGCCATGTCACACCGTGCCTTCGAGGTCGGTGCGCATCCGCGCCCCTTGCGCGAACACGCCGGCAAGCACGAACAGCAACAGCACCGCCAGCCAGGGCGTGAACGAAAAGCCATCGCCCATGTCCACCGGCTGCGCTTGCGTGGATACCGCGGCCGCGATCAGCATGATCGCCAGTCGCAGCACCTGTCCGGCGAGCACGCACCAGGCAATGGCGGTCAGCCGACGGGCGTTGTCCGCGATGAAGGGATCGCCATCGCGCACCGTATCCACGATGGTTCGCAACTTCCGCAGCACGATGTGCACCAGCACGGCGCCGGCGAGTCCGAGTACGGCGATCCACTGCAGCGCCGTGGCAAGCGCAGGGTGGGCAACGTCCATCCTGAAACCCAACACCGCCCAGGGCCAGCCAGGCCGCACGCTGGGCGCCACGACACTGGCGACCAGCAGCACGACGATAAATAGCCCGTAAAGAATGTTCAGGGCAGTCAGGCCGGTGATTACGGGGCGGGCAACGGCGAGGGCACGGCTGGCAGTGGCGTTCATGCAGGGAATCCCGGCGGTATCGTGAAACGATATTAAACATATCGAATAACGATATGCACTAGGCCATAGGTCATCCCTGCCGGATATCCGATTTCCTGGCGGATCCGGTGCAGGCCAGCCTTTGGATCGAACCTGCTATCGAACGCGGGTGAAATCCATGATCCAGTTCGTTTCCCAGGTCTTTCCGGCGTCGGTCGAATACGCCTGTTCCCAACGCGCGGAAGTCGCCGTGATGCGCGACCAGATGAACCGCGTGCGGGTCGGCTTGCCGTTGAGTATTCCGTCCGAATAGAAGGTGCCTATGCCATCGACGAAACGGCCTTTGACCGGCGGGTCCAGGGCGCCCAGTGGATTGCGGCCGTCGACCCACCAGATCGCCCATTCATCGGTCTTGGGTTCATAGGCGCGCAATGCGACGCCACGGGTGACGCCGTCTGGCTTGAAGAACGTGTTGTCTTCCACGTTGGCGGCACCCTCCATCAGGCTGCGATTGCTGCTGGTGCCTTCGAACTCCTGCCATTGCGAATCGCTCGCACGCTTCACGCGATGATGGACGCGCCATTCGCCTACCTGAAAATCGAAACCGCGCGCGCCTGACTGGCTGGCGTCGGCCACCTGCGGGACCTTGGCGCTGTCTTGGCCGTGCGCAGGAGCAATGGCGCTCAATGCGAGCGCCAGTAGCGCGGCAATGAGGCTTGCGTGGAAGCTCTTCATGTGTGATCCCTCAGCGGTCGGTTGAACTGCAACCACTACTGGCCTGATTGGCCGGCATCATTCGCGCTTTCCGGTTCGTTTGCTTTCCCCTTGCGTGCGCCTGATGAAGTCGAGCATGAGTGGCGCCGCTTCCGCCGAATTCGTCTCGAGCAGTAAGTGGCCGGCGTCCAGAACGTGGGTTTCCATCCTCGGCAAATCCTGCATCCACGACAAGGTCTCGGCGAGATCGAAGAATGCATCATGCCTTCCCCAGATCATCAGCGCGGGCGGCTGCCAGCGCGCGAGGTAGTCGGCGATGGCGTCGAACCGCTCGATGTAGTGTCCATAGTCGGCGAGGAGTGCTCGCTGGGCATCCATCCGGCCGGGCAGGTTCATCACTCGCCAATCCTCTTCCCAGCGTTCGGCCGGAATCCGCGCTGCTACTTCCGATGGAACACCGGAAACATATTGGGCGTGCGTACCTTCCAGTGTCAGGTGCGCGGTCGCCGCTGCTTCGTTTTCCGGGTTGGGATTCGCGTAATAGGCCAGCGTCTGTTCCCATTGCGGGCCGAATCCGCTTCGGTGCGCGTTCGCGTTCTGGATGATGAGACCAAGCACCTTCTCCGGCGCTTGCATCGCGATATGGAACCCCACCGGAGCTCCGTAATCGTGGAGGTAAATGTAGCGTGGTCCGACCGAGAGCCGGTCCAGCAGCTCCGAAATAGTTTGACCATAGGCGGGAAACGAGGACGTCGGCAGGACGTCGGACTCGCCAAAGCCAGGCAAGTCGACAGCAATCACGTACGCGGTCTGCGACAGCTCGGGCGTGACTTCCTCAAACATCCGCGAAGAATTCGGAAGACCGTGCAGGAGCAGCACGGCAGGCTTGGACGCTTCCCCCGCCGTGGTGAACGACAACTCCGTGCCGCCAGACAAGCGAAGGCGTTGCCGGGTTACATGGCTCATTTCAGCACTCCTCCAACCGATGGGTCACCCACGATGTCTACGAAGGCAATCGTTCCAGCGAGATTGTCACGGGAGCGTGTTCGTGCTGCGCATGACATCGCCGTGGAGGAGCGGCGTCCCGCCGCGAGCTCTTGCGTTTCAAAATAGCTGTTGAAGCCCGACCGTCCGCCATCTGAACGCGCTGCGGCGCGCTCGTGATCGTGCACACCGGGAGGCTACCGGGGCGCGGAGCGGCGTCCCGCCGCGAGCTCTTGCTCTTCGGATATCCCAGGCCGAGGTAGCCATCCCTCAGATACGCCTAGCCCGCGCTAGCCTCATACGCTGGTTTGAAAACCGTGGCCGCGAAATCCTCCAGCGTCGTCGGCATGATCTCTGTCGGGCCTTTCTCGTACTCACCGTTCAGGAGTCCGCTGGAGAAGGCGACGCTCATTTCCTCCAACGCCGCGGCAGTGCTCGCGGAGAAACCGTGCTCCATCAGCGCCGCCTTGCCTTCATGCGGATTGGACTGCACATACGCGAGGTCTGGTTTGCCGATGGCCGCGCCGAGCAACGCCGCCGATTCGCGCATCGTGTAGAGACGTGGCGCGCGCAGGTGAAGTACGTGCTTGTCCGGGGCGGAGGGCGTGCGCAGCTCGCGCGCTATGACCTGCGCGATATCGGCGGTAGCCACCATCGGCAGCGGCGTATCGGGAGCGGTCATGTCTGCGTAGACGCCGATGGATGGAATCATATCGATCGCGAGAAGATGGTTCTCGAAGAAGTAGCCGGGCCGCACGTGCAGCACGTCGACGCCGGCGAGCGCATTGAGGCGCACCTCCTGCCGATGCAGGCCGGCGATCGGACCGGTGCCGGAGCTCAGATGCGCGCCGGTGCTGCTGAGGTTGACGACGCGCTTCACGCTGGCCGCGGTAATCGCTTGTGTGATCGCCGTTCCGATCCGGTCCAGCGAAGCGTCCAGGTCGGGCGCGGAATACGGGGTTGGGATCATGGTGTAGACGGCCGTGGCGCCTGCGAATGCCGTGGCGAGAAAGCTCGCGTCAGCGACATCGCCGGTGGCGATGTCCGCACCGGCGGCCTTGAGCGCGCTAAGCGAGTTTGCATTGCGGCCGACGACGCGGACCGCGGCGCCCTGCGCGAGAAGAAGCGTGGCGAGTTTGGAGGTGATGTTGCCGTTGGAGCCGAGCAGTACGTACATGGCGAATCCTTATCAGTCGGTGAGGTCGATGGATGCCATGCTGCGCGTCGGAATTGTTCCGAAAAAGCGCCCGAGCGATAATTCATTGTTCAGTTAAGGAGAACGATCTAGATGAGAGCTCCCGCCATTTCCTTGAGCCGTTTGGCCGCGTTCGCCGCCGTCGCGGAGGCGGGATCGTTCACCGCCGCGGCAGAACGCCTGAACACAACGAAGTCCGCCGTCAGCCAGGCCGTCACGCTGCTGGAGCGCGAGCTGGGCGCGCAGTTGTTGCAGCGGTCCACGCGCAAGCTCGCCATCACCGAAGCGGGCGAATCATTCCTTGCCGACTGCCGCGCGCTGCTGACCGGCGCCGAAGCCGCGATGGAGCGCGCGCGCACAGGGCGCGCGCAGCCTTCGGGTACGTTGCGGCTTACCAGCCCTCAGGGAGCGGCCAGCCTGGTTGCCCGATGGATCGCGAGTTACCGGGAGCGTTATCCCGCCATGCGCGTCGACTACGTGCCCACGGACCGCAAGCTCGACCTGATCGCCGAACACTTCGACCTCACGATTCGCGTCGGACCGATGGCGGATTCCAGTCTGCGCGCGGTAGTGCTTGAGGAGCTCCAGATCTGGACCGTCGCGGCCCCCAGCTACCTCGCTCGGCACGGCACCCCACGCAAGCCAGCGGACCTTGCACGCCACGAGTGGATCGCGCTGTCGCTTTTGCCCACGCCATGGTCGCTGGATCTCGAGCGCGGCGGACGCAAGCTGCGCGTGAAGCTGGGTGGCGCGATATCAGTGGCGAGTACCGACGCGGTAATGCAACTGGTGATGCAGGGCGCAGGCATCTCTTACTTTCCCAGCATGGCCGACCTGCGCGCCGAGGTAGAAGCAGGGCGCCTGGTTCGTCTCTTTCCTGGCTGGACGAGCAGGAAGATGTTTCTCCATGCGGCGTATCCAGGAAACATCGCCGCACCCGCCAAGACGCGCGCCTTCATCGATCTTGCGAAGGAAGCCGTGAACACATCAGTCGGGCGATAAGCAAGGCGCTTTCCTTCCCTTTTTCAAAGGGGATGACCCGCCATTCGGCGGTTGAAAAGCATGTAGCCCGGGTAAGCGCAGCGCACCCGGGGCGATCTCCGAAGCAAGAGCTCGCGCCGAGACGGCGCTCCTACAACAGCAATAGCATGTAGCCCGGGTAAGCGCAGCGCACCCGGGACGATCTCCGAAGCAAGAGCTCGCGCCGAGACGGCGCTCCTACAGAAGCTTGCCGTTGCCGTTGTAGGAGCGCCGTCTCGGCGCGAGCTCTTCCATGAGGTCGCGGGTAGCGAAGAACTCGCGCTTGCGATCCGGGCGCGATGCGATCTTTGGCCTTACCCGGACTGCATGCTATTTACTCGGCTTCGCGCCTTTCGCGTACACGCAGCTTTCAGGCTGGGATTTGACGTAATAGCGCTTGTAGTTGCTTGCGCTGTTATCCATGCAGCCAGCCAGGTTAAGCAGTTCCACCTTGCGGAACTCGATCGGATGCGACTCGCTCTGCAGTGAGATGTAGCCGCCTTCGATCAGCTTCCCGTCGGGTTTGTCGGCGGGATCGAAATCCGCTACGGCGCCACCGCCGAACTGTGGCAATGCGTACTCGAGCACTTCCTCACCGTTGACCACATGGGTGATCTGCCCGCTACCGAGAACCAGTATCTCAGCGCGAACCCATTGGTCGCCGTCGAACGTCTTCGACGCGGAGCTCAGACAGTGTTCCGGATAGATCGAACCCTCATACACGACGTCCGTTCCCGGCGTGCATAGATTCATGGTGGAGCGCGCCTTGCCGTCGCTCAGACCACCGAGGAATTGCACCTCGACGGAAATGGGGAAGTCCTGGTTTAGCCCCATCGTGCGCGGATGCGGCGAATGCAGCATCGCGCCGCTGTTTCGCGCCGCCCAAACCCCGGGACCATGTGGCGCCTGCTCACCGACGAAGCGGTATTCCACCACCAGGCGATAGTAGGAAAACGGATCCTTGTAGAAGAGGTGTCCGAACTTCTTGCCGAAGGATTCGTACTGGTCGTAGCTCACCTTGAGCAGGCCGTCCTCGACGCGGAACGTATTGGCGAAGTTGTCACCGAGTGCGTGACCGGCGATCTTCGGCGTCCATCCGGCGAGATCTCGACCGTTGAACAGCGAGATCCATTCTTCTTTTTCGGCCGGCGTCTCCGCCGCGGCGCTGCCTGTCAGCAGTACGGCGAGGAGGAAGAAAAAGCGGCCGGATCGCGCGATGTAACGGGAATTCGGAGTCATGCGTCAGTCCTGTCGTCATATGGGGCTGGTTTGCTTGCGCTGTCCCTTCTCCCATCGGGAGAAGGTGGCGCGAAGCGCCGGATGAGGGGCGAGCGAAGAGAGGGTGTTCGAGCGCCTTGTTGCATTGGAGACTCGGAGGGCGCCGCTTCGTTCGCCCTCACCCCAACCCCTCTCCCGGTGGGAGAGGGGCTTCAGGTACAGCGGATCAGAACCGCCAGCTCGTCTCCGTGGCCCAGGTCCTGCCGCCCTTGCCCGCCTGCTTCAGTGGCACGCATGCGTGATATGCGCCGGGAACCGGGCGGTACTGCAATACCTGGGTGGCGCCGGGTTCGGACATGAAGTAGCCGAGCATCGTCAGCTCTTTCATCATGAGGATGAAAGGGCGCCGCCGTTCGGAAAGCGGAAGCGTCGCCTCTCGCTCCTCCTCGACGGCCGGATCGTGCAGCTGTTTCACCAGCGCCGCGCGCTGTGCCGGTTCCAGTTCAAGGAACGCGCGCCCGTGCTCGCGCTTGGCCTGTGCTTCGAAATCCGCGAGCCCGGAGAGAAAGTGCGTCTGATCATCCTTCGGGTAGACGTCCTTCATCATCTTATCGACGAAGGCCGGAACACCGACGTCCTTCGCACCCGGCGTATCCGTGCGCGGGATCATGACCTCGGCGACTTCCGCCACCAACGCGACTTGCGCCTGGGTGAGGAACACCGGCTTCCATTCGGTTTTCTTGCCTGCGGCATCCGTATCGGGCTCGGCGGAGCAGCCACTGAGCACGCCAAGGATGGCCGGCGCCGAAACCGCGCCGCCCATCAACAAGGCAACACGGCGTATCGCCTCGCGGCGGTTGATGTCGGTCTTCATATATTCATCCGCTTGAGTTCCTGGACGGCGTGATCCGCGGCGCGCGCGGTCAACGCCATGTACGTCAACGATGGGTTCTGGCATGCCGAAGATGTCATGCAGGAACCATCGGTGACATACACGTTCTTGCAAGCATGCATCTGGTTCCAGGCATTGAGCACCGAGGTTTTCGGATCCCGGCCCATGCGTGCGGTGCCCATCTCATGGATGCCCAGGCCCATCTGGTCGCCGCCATGGAACTCGTTGACATCCTTGAATCCCGCGGCTTCCAGCATGGTTGCGGCCTCGGCCGCCATGTCCTTGCGCATCTTCAGTTCGTTCTCGCGCATCACCGCATCGAACGCCAGCACGGGAAGACCATGCTTGTCCTTGCGGGTGCCATCGAGCGTGACGCGATTATCGTGATACGGCAGGGTTTCGCCGAAACCGACCATTCCCATGCGCCATGGTCCGGGTTCCGCGGCCTTCGTCTTCAGGTCCGCACCCAGCGTGGAATCCTTGAGCAGCCGGGTCCATCCGGCTCGCTCCGCGCCGCCCTGGTAACCAAAGCCGCGCAGGTAGGATCGCTTGTCGTTGCCGATATTGACGAAGCGCGGAATGTAGATGCCGTTCGGGCGCTGGCCGCTGTAGTACTTATCCTCGAAGCCTTCGACCATCGCCGAGGCGCCGACGCCCAGGTGATGATCCATGATGTTGCAGCCGAGCTCGCCGCTGTCGTTGCCGAACCCCTCCGGAAACCGGCTGGAGACGGAATTCATCAGTATCTGCGTGGAACCGAACGTGGACGCGCAAAGGAAGATCACCTTGGCGTGGAATTCCATCTGCTCGTTGGTTTCCGCATCCAGCACACGCACGCCGCTGGCTCGGTCGTTCTTCGCGTCATAGATGAGTTCGTAGACGATCGAATTGGGCCGCAGCGTCATGTTGCCGGTTTTCTCCGCCGCGGGAAGCGTGCTGGAGTTGCTGCTGAAGTAAGCCCCGAAAGGACAACCGCGAATGCACAGGTTACGGTACTGGCACGTGCCGCGCTGTGGACTGTGCGCGAGTGGCGCGGTGAGGTTGGCCGTCCTGCCGATGGTCATCGCGCGCCCCATCTTGTCGGCGATTGCCTGCTTCAAGTGAAGCTCGACACAATTCATCGCCATCGGTGGCTGGAATTTTCCATCGGGCAGTTGCTCATAGCCTTCTGCCTGCCCGCTCACGCCAATGAAACTCTCCACGTGGTCGTACCACGGCGCGAGATCCTGGTAGCGGATGGGCCAGTCCACGCCAATACCTTCTTTCGCGTTGGCCTCGAAATCCATCGGGCTCCAGCGGTATGACTGCCTGCCCCACATGATGGAACGGCCACCGACGTGATAGCCGCGTATCCATGCGAAGGGCTGCTTTTCGACGTAAGGATGATCGACGTCGTTGACGAACCAGTGTTTGGTCGCTTGCGAAAGCGCACCGCTGCGCTGCGCGACATTTTGCTGTTGGCCGTCCTCCTGGGTGGGGCGGCCGGCATACGGCAGCTCCCAGAGATGATCGGACGTAGTGGGGTAATCACCATGCTTCACCATCCGTCCGCGATCGAGCACCAGGGTTTTCAATCCCTTCTCGGTCAACTCTTTCGCAGCCCATCCACCGCTGATGCCGGTGCCGACCACGATTGCGTCAAAAGAATTATTCTCAGCCGCCATACCTTCGCTTCCTCAAGCCCACGCTCGGTCACGACTCTACCGCGAAAAGTGGGTAATATCGAAACGTTGTATCAAGACGAGCATCAGACAATGGGCGGCGCGATGAAGTTGTCGCAATGCAACATTGCTAGATAGATATCAACCGATATATTTTTTGAAGGGGCAAAGCGAACACCATGTTGACCCGACGTGCATTTCTTCAACGCAGTTCGCTGGCACTTGCCGCGATGACTTCCCTCGATGCCTTTGCCGCGAATGCCGCGAAACCACGCCTCGGGCCGCTGAATAAACCTGTCGGGCTGCAGTTGTGGACGCTCCGCGACGAGGTCGCGAAGGACCTGCCGGGCACGCTGAAGGCGGTTAGTGCGATCGGGTATGGCGAGGTTGAATTCGCAGGCATACCAAAAGCGACCACCACCGAAATACTGTCCATGCTTCGCGACAACGGCCTGACCGCGCCCAGCATGCACTGCGGCATGGCCGATGCGCAGAAGGACTTCCAGCAGCGCGTCGATTACGCGCAGGCGATCGGTTCGCGATACATCGTGATCTCGTTTCCGTCGACCGCGGATGAGCGTTTCAAGGACGGCAATGCACTCGCGGCCGGCATGACCCTGGACGACTGGAAATGGAATGCCGAGCAACTCAACCGCTTGGGCGAGCTCACGCGCAAGGCGGGCATCACCTGCGGTTATCACAATCACAACATGGAATTCCGTTCGTTCGACGGCGTGGTGGCGTATGACGAACTGCTGCGGCTGACCGATCCGAAGCTGGTGACGATGGAGTTGGACATCGGCTGGGTCGCCGCGGCCGGCGCCGATCCGTTGAAGCTGCTTACCCAACATGCCGATCGGATTTCTTCGCTGCACATCAAGGACGTACGCAAGGATGCGAAGACAATGGTCGATCGCGTCGATACCCAGACCGTCGAGATCGGCAGAGGCCGGGTGGACTGGCCGAAGCTGTTCGCCGCCATGGATCCGCAGCGGATCCAGCATTACTTCGTGGAGCAGGAAAATTTTGAACGAGCACCGATGGAAAGCGTGAAGCTGAGTTTCGATTACCTAAGCCGTTTGAAAGCGTGACGCCGTGGCTTTCATAACTGCGGGCGACATCAAAAAACAAGCGTATGACGTGATCGTGGTGGGCTCCGGCGCAGCCGGCGGCCAGACTGCCTACACGTTGTGCATGGAAGGCGCCCGAGTGTTGATGCTCGAAGCCGGGCGCAACTACAAGCCGGAAACCGAAACGCCGATGTTCCAGACTCCGGACCAGGCGCCGCTGCGTGGCACCTCGACACCGGAAAAGAACTTCGGTTTCTACGATGCCACCGTCGACGGCGGCTGGCAGGTACCCGGCGAACCGTACGTCAACGCGCGCGAGGATCATGCCGGCAGGTTCGATTGGTGGCGCGCGCGCATGCTCGGTGGCCGCACCAATCACTGGGGCCGGATCTCGCTGCGCAATGGGCCCTACGATTTCAAACCCTACAGCCGCGACGGCCTGGGCTTCGACTGGCCGATCGACTACGCCGACGTGGCGCCGTACTACGACAAGGTCGAGATGCTGATCGGCGTGTACGGCGAGAACGACGGCCTGGAGAACACGCCCGATTCGTCTCCCGGCGTATTGCTGCCACCACCCAAGCCCAAGGTCAGCGACCTGCTGGTAAAGCAGCGCGCCGGGCGCCTGGGTGTTCCGGTGATTGCCGGCCACCGCGCAGTGCTGACGCGGCGCCTGGATGCGGACAACCTGCCGGCCAAACTGCATCCGGGCAACCCCGAAGCGCAGCGGATCCTGCGCGAGTCGATGCTGCGCCGCGCGGCATGCTGGTGGGCCACGCCCTGCGGTCGCGGCTGTTCGACCGGCGCCAACTATCAATCGACCACCGTACATCTTCCGCCGGCATTGGCGACCGGCCGGCTGGATATCGTCTGCGATGCGATGGTGCGCGAGACGGTATTGGGTGCGAATGGCAAGGCCGAAGGCGTGCGCTTCATCGACAGGACCAGCGGTGACGAATACACCGCTACCGCGCGCGTGGTGGTGTTGGCGGCCAGTGCCTGCGAAACAGCACGGATCCTGCTCAACTCGAAATCCACTTCGTTCCCCAACGGCCTGGCCAATTCCAGTGGCAAGGTCGGACGCTATCTGATGGATACCGTCGGCACCGACCTGACCGGACAAGTGCCGTTGCTGGAGAACCTGCCGCTGCACAACGAGGACGGCGCCGACGGCGGTCACATGTATTCGCCGTGGTGGCTCTACAAGGAACAACTGGCAGGCAAGCTCGGTTTCGCGCGCGGCTACCACATCGAGTTCGGTGGCGGCCGGCGCATGCCGGACCTGTACACCGCCGCTGGACTGGAATCGCTCACCGGTGGCAGCTACGGTCTGAAGTTCAAGGAGGATGCGCGCCGCTACTACGGTTCCTTCGTCGGTTTCGCCGGCCGCGGCGAGATGATCCCGAATGAGCATTCGTATTGCGAGATCGACCCGCAGGTGAAGGACAAGTGGGGCATCCCGGTACTGCGCTTCCACTGGCAGTGGTCCGAACACGAGAGACGCCAAGCCGTGCACATGCAACGCACCTTCGCCGACATCATCGAATCGATGGGCGGAACCGTGCGCGGCAAGGTCGAGACCGACGGCGCCAAGGCCATCGACCCGGGCGGCTCGATCATCCACGAACTGGGCGGCGCGATCATGGGCGCCGATCCGAAGACCTCGGTCACCGATCGTTGGTGCAGGACCTGGGACGTGGACAATCTCTACATCACCGACGGTGCAGTCTTCGCATCCAATGCCGACAAGAACCCGACCCTGACGATCATGGCGCTGGCCTGGCGCGCCTCCGATCACATCCTGGCGCGCATGCGCCGCAAGGAGCTCTGATGGATCGCCGTACTTCGTTGAAGTGGATGTTGAGCGCGGCGGCGCTGCCGCTGGTGCACCTGGCCGGTTGCAGTTCCGAGCCGCCGCCCAAGCTGCCCTCGGGCGTGGGCTACGGCACCGATCCGGACCTGCTCAAGGTCTACGGGCCAGGTTCGGTCTGGCCGCTGACGCTGAGCGAACGGCAGCGCGCCACCGCCACCGCGTTGTGCGACCTGATCGTCCCGGCCGACGCGAATGCGCCGGGAGCGGTTGCGGTCGGTGTGGTCGCTTTCATCAACGAATGGGTCAGCGCGCCGTATCCGCAGCAAGCCGCCGATCGCAAGCGGATCCTGGCCGGATTCGACTGGCTGGATGCCCAAGCGGATCAGCGCTTTTCACGCAGCTTCGCTGGATCGAGCGTGGTTCAGCGCATCGAGATCTGCGATGACATCGCCTATGTGCCGCGGGCGCGTGCCGAGTTCAAGGAGGCCGCGGAATTCTTCGCTCGTTATCGCGACCTGACCATTGGCGGGTTTTGCACATCGCCACAGGGGCGGCAGTACCTGGGCTATGTCGGTAACGTGCCATTGACCAGTTTCGACGGCCCGCCGCCGGAAGTGCTCAAACTCGTGGGGGTGGGCTGATGCCGCCGGTCACGCGCCGCGATTTTCTTGCCGCCGCGGCGGCGGCTGGAGTGCTGGCGGCTCCTTTTGGCTCCGCCATATCGGCGCCGCGCGTGCGGCGGCCCGGGCCGAATGATCGGCTCAACATCGCAATGATCGGTGTGGGCGGTGTTGGCGGCAGCGCGATCAACGCGCTGCGCGATGAAAACATCATTGCGTTCTGCGACGTCGACGAGATGCAGGCCAACAAGCAATTCCAGCGCACGGCCGAAAAGGACCCGGAAGGTTGGGCGCGGATGAAGGATGCACGGCGCTTCAACGACTACCGGCGCATGTTCGACGCGCTGACCAGTCGCATCGACGCGGTGGTGATTTCCACGCCCGACCATATGCACTTCCCCGCGGCGATGACCGCGCTGGCGCTGGGCAAGCATGTCTATTGCCAGAAGCCGCTGACGCATACCGTGTGGGAAGCACGCGAACTGACGCGCGCAGCACGCAAGGCTGGTGTCGTTACCCAGATGGGCAACCAGGGCCATGCTGGCGATGGCTGTCGCCGCCTGCGCGAATGGGTCCAGGCCGGCGTGCTGGGTGAGGTGCGCGAGATCTACAGCTGGACCGATCGCCCGGGTAATTTTTGGCCTGCGGTGAAGGGACGGCCGGACCACAGCAAGGGCGCCCCGCCAGTGCCGGCGACGCTGAACTGGGATGCCTGGCTCGGGGTGGCGCCACCACGTCCTTACGATCCCGCGTATACGCCTTCGAAGTGGCGAGGCTGGTGGGATTTCGGTACCGGGCCGCTGGGCGACGTCGGCTGCCACATCATGGACGGCGCCTACTGGGCTTTGGACCTGGGCGCGCCGGAAGCGGTCGAAGCGATGGTGGCTGGTGCGACCGCCGAGGGAACCGCGACCGCATCGGTAGTGACATTCCATTTCCCGGAACGCGGTTCGCTACCGCCGGTGAAATACGTTTGGTCCGATGGCGGTATTCAGCCGGTATTGCCGCCGGAAATCGAGATCGGACGCACCCTGGATGCCGAAGCCGGCACGCTCGTGGTCGGCAGCAAGGCGACCGCGCTGTGCAGCTTCTACTACGACGATGTGCGGATCGTGCCGGAAGCCAAGGCGCAGCAGATCGCGTTGCCGGCGCCGAGCATTCCTCGCGTCCAGGGCGGCCCGTTCGTCGAGTGGGCGCGCGCCTGCAAGGGCGGGCCGACGCCAGGCTCGCATTTCGACTACGCAGGGCCGTTCACCGAGACGGTGCTGCTGGGCGTGTTGGCGCAGCGCATGCAACGGCGGCTGGACTGGGATGCCAAGGCAATGCGCGTGAGCAATGTGCCCGAGGCCAATCGGTATTTGAATAAGGAGTATCGGCAGGGATGGTTCTGAAACTTGCTTCGAAGAAGCCTGCTTCAAACAAGCGTGCTTCAAACAAGCGCTGGCGCCTGGCTGGTCCAGCGTGTTCGGTCGTGGTGCTGACCTGCGCGCTGTCGGCCGCGGCCGGTGAAAAAGCACTGCCGCCGCCAGAAGAGACCGAGGTGTGGCAGCCAGTGCCCCCGAAGGTCGACGCGCCTGCCAATGGCGTGCCCAGTGATGCCAAGGTGCTGTTCGCAGGGACGGACACCGGTGCATGGGAGCACGCCGACGCAAAGACGGAAGACGGCCGCCCGGTCCGCTGGAAAGTGGTGGACGGTGCGTTGGTAGTAACGCCAGGCAGCGGCGACATCCGCACGCGCGAGGCATTCGGCGATGTGCAGTTGCACCTGGAGTTCCGCACGCTGGCGCAGCCTACGGGCGAGGGGCAGGGTGCCAGCAACAGCGGCGTATTCCTGATGGAGCGCTACGAGTTGCAGGTGCTGGATTCGTATCGCAACACCACCTACGTCAACGGCCAGGCGGCTTCGGTGTACAAGCAGTACCCGCCGCTGGTCAACGCCAGTCGGCCGCCTGGCGAGTGGCAAAGCTACGACGTGCTGTTCCTTGCCCCGCGCTTCGCCGCTGATGGTCGTGTGTTGGCGCCGGCACGCATGACGGTGCTGCACAACGGCGTGCTGGTGCAGCACGACGTGGCGTTGCGTGGACCCACCGAATACCGGGGCCAGCCCAAATACGAAGCGCATGCCGCGCAGCTGCCGTTGCGGTTGCAGGATCATGGCGATCGGGTGGCGTTTCGTAATATCTGGATTCGCCCGATCGCGCGGCCGGTGTCGCCGTGAGCGTGATGCCGCTTCCATCCTTCTCTGTCATCTGGAGCCGATGGACCTCCCTTCGCCCTTCGGGAGACAAATCGGCAGGACTGCCGATTTGCACGGCGAAGCCGCCCGCAGGGCATTCAGCCATGCACGACCCGATGGGTCGTAAGCCGCATACCTTCATCCCAGGGGGAGAAGGGAAAAGCGCCCATGCCGGCCTCGCGCCGGTCTACTTGGAGAACAACTCGCATGTACATTCGTTTGCTCGTCGCCTGCCTGCTGGCATTGGCCAGTGGTATGAGCGCGCACGCTGCAGAACCGGCGTCTGAAAAACAGGTCGCTGAAAAACAGGCCGCCAAAAAACAGGCACGCCAGGCCTGGCAGCCCTTGTTCGACGGCAAGACGCTGGACGGCTGGCGGGCCAGCGAGGCGCCGGGTTCGTTCATCGTGCGCGATGGCGCGATAGTCGTACGTGGTCCTCGTTCGCATTTGTTCTACGTAGGCGACGTGGCCGGTCACGATTTCCGCGACTTCGAATTGCAGCTTGAAGTCATGACCAAGCCCGGTGCCAATTCCGGCGTGTATTTCCATACCGCCTGGCAGGAACAAGGTTGGCCGGCAAAAGGCTATGAAGTGCAGGTCAACAACAGCCAGAGCGACCCCAAGCGCACCGGCGGCCTGTATGCGGTCAAGGACAACTACCAGGCGCCGGCCAAGGACGACGCCTGGTTCACACTGCGCATACGCGTCGAGGGCCGCCGCATTCGTACCTTCGTCGACGACAAATTGATCGCCGACTACACGCAGCCCGATCAGCCGGAGCGACCGGCCGACATGAGTGGCCGGGTGCTATCCTCGGGCACCTTCGCGCTGCAGGCGCACGACCCGGATAGCGAAGTGCACTACCGCAACATCAAGGTGCGTGTGCTGCCATGAAGCATGCTGCTATTAAGTGCGTTGCCCTGAAACATTCGTCCCATCCGCGGAGATAACGTATGAACCCGCAGCGCCTGTTCGTCGCCAGTTGTATTGCCCTGTTAGCCACCGCGATGTCGTTCGCCATCCGCGGCGACATAATGGGTGAATTGGAGCTCGCATTCGGGCTCGACAAAGTCCAGTTGGGCTGGATCAGCGGCGCCGCGTTCTGGGGCTTCGGCCTGTCGATCCTGTTCGGTGGCACGTTGTGCGATCTGCTGGGCATGGGGCGAATACTGAAGCTGGCTGCCGTGGGTCATATCGCAGGCGTGCTGCTTACCGTGTTCGCCACCGATTTCACCATGCTGTTCGCGGCCACCGTGGTCATCGGCATTGCGAATGGTTTTGTCGAAGCCGGCATCAATCCGCTCATCGCCACGCTGTACCGCGAAAACAAGACCGCGCGGCTGGTCAAGCTGCACGCCTGGTTCCCGGGCGGCATCGTGGTCGGCGGTGTGCTCGCCTTCGGCTTCACCCAGCTTGGATTGGGTTGGCAGGCCAAGATGTTGTTGATGCTGGTGCCATCGGCGATTTACGCGGCGATGTTCTTCGCCCAGCACTTTCCCGATAGCGAACGCAAGGCGGCGGGCGTTTCCACCGCTGCCATGTACGGCGAACTCAAGCGTCCGCTGTTCCTGGTGGTGTTCATCTGCATGTGGTTGACCGCTGCTACCGAACTCGGCCCAGGCCAATGGGTCAGCAACATTTTCAACGAGGTCATGCACAGCACCCTGCAGGCCGGCGTACTGCTGCTGGTGTGGATCAACGGCATCATGTACGCACTGCGGCAATTTGGCGGCGGCTTGGCGCATCGGTTCTCGCCGGTGACGCTGGTCGCGGTGACGGCGCCTATCGCGGCGATCGGGTTGTGGCTGTTCGGACGTGCCGATACGCCCGTACTGGCGTTCGCGGCCGCGGCATTGCTCGCCGTGGGCACCGCGTTCTGGTGGCCGACCATGCTGGGGCTGACCTCCGAGCGCTTCCCGCGCGGCGGCGCGCTGGCGCTGGCGATGGTCGGTGCCGCCGGTGCGTTCTCGACCGCGGTGGCTGGCCCGGTCATGGGCTGGATCAACAACACCTATGGTGCCTCCAGCGTATTGCCGATATGGGCGGTGTTGCCGGTATTGATCGCGCTGATCTTCGGCATCCTCCATCTGGTCGACCGCTCACGCGGTGGTTATCGCATCGAACGCGTTGGTGCCTGAGAACAGCGGGAATGGGGAATAGTGGAATTTTCCATTCCCCATTCCCGTGTAAAAACATCAAATTGCCAATAACAGGAGTCTCCACATGCCACGTCCTGTCACGCTCTTCACCGGGCAATGGGCCGACCTCACGCTCGACGAACTCGCCAAGAAGACCGTTGCCATGGGCTACGACGGTCTGGAGCTGGCGTGCTGGGGCGATCACTTCGATGTCGAACGCGCGCTGGCTTCGCCGGACTATGTGCGTCAGCGTTGGAGCGTTTTGCAATCGCAAGGACTGGCCTGCCACGCGATCGCCAATCATCTGGTCGGTCAGGCGGTCTGCGACCTGGTGGACGAGCGCCATCAGGCGATTCTGCCGCCCGAGATCTGGGGCGACGGTGAGCCGGAAGGTGTGCGCCAGCGTGCCGCCGCGCGGATGATCGATACGGCCAAGGCCGCGCGCGCTTTCTTCGATGCGCGGCCGGGTGCGGCCACGATCGATTTCCCGGCGGTGGTCACCGGCTTTACCGGCTCGTCGATCTGGCATGCGGTCTACGCATTCCCGCCGACCTCGCAAGAGTATTTGCAGAAAGGATTCGACGATTTCGCAAAACGCTGGCGGCCGATCCTCGACGCCTTCGACGCGGTCAACGTGAACTTCGCCCTGGAAGTGCATCCCACCGAGATCGCTTTCGACATCGCCAGTGCGCAGCGCGCGCTGGAAGCGGTCGACCACCATCCGCGCTTCGGCTTCAACTTCGATCCCTCGCATTTCGCCTACCAGGGCGTGGACTATGTGCGCTTCCTACGCACCTTTGGCGACCGCATCTTCCACGTCCACATGAAGGACGTCTGGTGGGGACGCGGCGATGGCAGCGTGGGCGTATTCGGCGGCCATACCGACTTCGGCGACGCACGTCGCAACTGGGACTTCCGCTCGGTCGGACGCGGCGACGTCCGCTTCCAGGACATCATCGTCGCGCTGAACGACATCGGCTATCGCGGCCCGCTGTCGGTGGAATGGGAGGACGCGCGCATGGATCGCGTGCACGGCGCCACCGAGGCGGCGGCGTTCGTGCGCCAGCTCGATTTCCCGCCCAGCGCAGTCGCGTTCGATGCGGCGTTCGAAGGCCGCGGCCGCGGAGGCATGGTGTGATCGGACGCAAGCTGCGCTTCGGCATGGTCGGCGGCGGTCGCGGTGCCTTCATCGGCGCCGTGCACCGGATTGCTGCGCAAATGGACGGGCAGGCGGAACTCGTCGCTGGCGCGTTCTCGTCCGACCCGCAGCGCTCGCGTGATTCGGCGGCCGACCTGTTCGTGTCCGCCGAACGCGCATACGGCAGTTATCGCGAGATGGCGCTTGCCGAGGCGGCGCGCCCGTCCGAAGAGCGCCTGGATTTCGTGGTGATCGTCACTCCGAACGATCAGCATTTCCCGGCCGCGACATTGTTCCTGGAGCAAGGCTTCAACGTGGTCTGCGACAAGCCGGTCACGCTGACGCTGGCCGAGGCGCGCGCGTTGCGCGAGACGGTCGCGCGCAGCGGCAAGGTGTTTGCGCTGACCCACAACTACACCGGCAACGCGATGGTGAAGCAGGCGCGCGCACTGGTGCGCAGCGGTGCACTCGGCACGCTGCGCAAGGTGGTGGTGGAGTATTCGCAAGGGTGGTTGGCGCGCGACATCGAAAGCAGCGGACAAAAGCAGGCCTCGTGGCGCACCGACCCTGCCCGCAGCGGCGCGGCAGGGTGCATGGGCGACATCGGCACGCATGCGGAAAACCTGGCGCGCTACGTCACCGGCTTGCGCATTACCGAACTGTGCGCCGACCTGACCGCCTTCGTGCCGGGCCGCCGGCTGGACGATGACGGCAATCTGTTGCTGCGCTTCGAAGGCGGCGCGCGCGGCGTGCTGCACAGCTCACAGATCGCGGTCGGCGAAGAGAACAACCTGAGCCTGCGCGTGTACGGCAGCGAGGCTTCGCTGGAGTGGCAGCAGGAACATCCCAACGAGTTGGTCGTTAAATATCCGGACCGCCCACGCGAAATCCTGCGTCGCGGCAACGGCTATGTCGGCGAGGCCGCGCAAGGCGTTACGCGGATACCCGCCGGACATCCGGAAGGCTACCTGGAGGCGTTCGCCAACCTGTATCGCGAGGCTTTCCGTGCCATTGCTTTGGAAGTAGCGGGCGAGCCGTTGCCGGATGATCTCGATCTTCCCGGCATCGACGACGGCATTGCCGGCATGGCCTTCATTGAGGCGGCGGTGGCCAGCGCACGACAAGGTGCTGTCTGGGTGCCGGTTGCCGAGTAGAGGTCGTTCCGGTCCATTCAGAAGCTGGGATAGTGCGTGGCTTCGCGCCTCCTGAAGTCCGACGCCGAGACGCCGAATTCCTGTTGGCAATGGTCCAGCAGGGTCGATAGGTCGTCGAATATCTCGGACCGATAGTCCGTCGCGTTGTCGTTGAAGGCCTCCTGATCATCGTGATGCTCGCGAGCGACCTTTAACGACTCCAGGTCGTATAGCCAGTTCGTCTCGGAGGAAGGAGTCCTGCCTAGCCTGAGCACCTCCGGATACAAATCCTCCAATGAGAAGTGGCCTAGGTCGATCAGCTCCTGGTCTCGGGCGGTCAGATATGGTTTGGGGCGAACGATCAGATAGAAGGAAGCTGCGCCGTCGTCGACGATGCTTTCGAAGAAGGCGCCATCGGAGTCTGCCTCCATGGATGCCGGAAACGGACGATTTGCCTGCGCGATATAGGCCATAGGTAAAGCAGTGTGCCTTAAGGTTGACCTGAGCCGGCCCGCGAGGCAGGTCTGTCTGAATGGCTGGTTGGCGGCTTACGCACGGAATGCCAGCGCAAGAACCGGAGCATGGTCCATCTCTATGCGCCGCCAGTTCACGAAGGCCGCGCATTCCACAAGCACGGAGAACAACTCTGGACAACGATGCTTGAAATCCGGTGCCTGGTCGATGACCAGCGACAAGCACTCGCCTGGCCGTACATGCACGGCGGTCATGCCCGCATCGGGACGATCCAGGTCGGTGAGACAATCTATCCATGCATTCATGTTGCGGCCGTAGAACGCCGGAAAGCCGAACGCGGAGGCAAAGGCGGCGACTTAGGTGAACTAAACAGCATCTACAGCAATCTTACGTCTTCCGGCGTCCGGTCCGGTCTGTCTACCACACCCTCGCAAGCTTCATTCAGCGGGTCCAGTTTGTTTGACGCCCTAAGCCCACCTAGACACTCCAAAGCGTGCGTGCCTCTTCCGCGACCACTTCCGGCATCTCTTCTGGCCAGAACAGTTTTCCCCCCTCGACCGGGCGAACGCCGCGGGATCCCGGCAGAGTCTTATCAAGCCATGTCGCCCACAAGACCGGGAAAAGCGGGTCTGCCGTGCCCCACACCATGCGTGTCGGCGTATTCAACCGGCGCAGCGCCGGCTCGATCGCGAGCAGGGGGTTAGGGTCGAGCGCCGCCAGATACCGATTCAGTTGCGCCCTACGCAGCGGTGATGCAACCAGCGGCCTGAAATAGTACTCAATCGCCTCATCGGTGACGTTCGCCGGGTTCATGTAGGCGGAGCCGATGATGCCCTTGTCCGAACGAGCGTAGACGCGATCATCCGCGTGCCGCTGCATCTTCTGGTCATACGTGCCAGCCTTGGCGGCGTTGATTGAATTGCGCATTTGCGGCGGTGGGCAGTTCTCATGCACATCGCAGTTGGTCAGCAGCATCGTGCGAACGCGTTCCGGATTCTGTACCGCGAACAGCTGTGCGATGGTTCCGCCGCTGTCATTGGCGACCAGATCGACAGCGGGAATCGCCAGACTGTCGAGAAATGCCACCAGCATGTCGGCTTGCGCTTGAGGGGAAAGGTCCTGCTGTTCGGATACTTCCGTATAACCCAGCCCCATGAAATCCGGTGCGATGCATCGACGATGGGAAGAAAGGCGCTCCAGCGACCCGCGCCAGTGGTATCCGTTCAACGGCAAGCCGTGGAGGAACAACGCGGCCGGGCCGGTTCCGCGTTCCACATAGGCGATGCGCCCGAAAGGCGTTTCGGCAAAGCGGCGAAGTCGGGTGAATGCCGCTGCATCCAGCGCGATCCTTCCTTTGCTCGGAGTTACGCTGCAAGCGGAAAGGGCGGCTACGCTCGCGATCGAAGCACATGCCCCCAGGAAATTTCGTCGGTTCATCTCGGCTCCCATTCCAGCAACAGGTCATGCGCAATGATTCGAACTGAAGCCCTGGCAACCGTCAGGCGTGGCGGTATTGATGCAGCGATTCCTGGATCAAGCAACGCATCTGGGACGAACGACTGGAATTCGGGTGCGAGCGACAGACGCTCGGTTGATCAGACGAACGCCCAGGTCGCGTAGAGCGGAGCTGCGCCCCGCGATGGTCCCGAATCATTGGCGACAAGGCCGTCGCAACGGCGGGCGATGGTGAATAGCCGTCAAGTTGCTTCTGGAGCAGCCGAGCAAGCTCGGCTCTACAAGGGCGCTTCTCGTAGAGCGGAGCTTGCTCCGCTGCTTTTTAGTTCCATGCACGCAGGCGGAAGAGCAGCCGAGCAAGCTCGGCTCTACATGGCCGCGCAGAGCGGAGCTTGCTCCGCTGCTTTTGGTTCTGTGCACTGGCGGAAGAGCAGCCGAGCAAGCTCGGCTCTACCTGAGCAAGCCAGGATCAGATGCCAAGCGCCTTTCTCAACCTGTCCCGATAGCTGCGCCCTCCGGATAGTTTCTGACCGTTGTGCAGGCGAAACAGGTACTGTCCCGACGGCAACAATTCCATGTCACGCACCGATCCGATACGGATCACGCGGGAGCGATGTATACGCACGAACTGTGCGGGGTCAAGTTTGGCCTCGACGGCAGCAAGTGTCTCCCGCGTCAGGAATCTCTCTTGCCCGCAATGCACCTCGACATAGTTTGCGCTTGCGATCAGCGAGTCGATGGTCTGTACCGGCACCAAGCGCGTGCGCGCGCCCGCCTGCAATAAAAACCGCTCGGGAAAAACAGGCTTGCGCGCAGTCACTCGCGCCCGCAGGCGCGAAAGCGTGGCTTGCAAACGCCTCACCGTGAATGGTTTAAGCAGATAGTCGACAGCGTCGGTCTCAAACGCGCGAACCGCGTGTTCGGAGTGCGCGGTCACGTACACCACGCAGGTCTCGGTTGCGACCACGTTCGCTGAAACATGCAGCCCATCTATTACGGGCATGTGGATATCGAGAAAGGCGACGTCCGGACTGTGCGAGCGGAGCGCCGCTATGGCGGAAGCACCATCTCCACATTCCGCGACGACCTCGACGCCGTCCTCCTCGCGCAACAGACGCGATAGACGTGCTAGCGCCATTGGCTCATCGTCCACCACGATGGCGCGAATAAGCCCGCTCATGCAGCCTCCGGAAGGCGTTGCAACGGCAGGTCGATGTGGACGCGGGTTCCACTTCCGGGTGAGGTCACTACGTCAAGGCGGAAGTCGTCGCCGTAGAGGCATTGCAGTCGTGCGCGCGCGCTCGCCAGCCCCACGCCATGTCCAGGGACCGCGGCAGCTTCGCCGTTTCCATCGTCGCGAACTTCCAGAAGCAACCGATTCTCATGGGTCCGGGCGGTCACCTGGATACTGCCAGGCGCCATGCGTGGAGCGACCGCATAGCGGATCGCGTTCTCGACAAGAGGCTGCAACAAGAGCCGTGGTACCGCGACCGAACGTAGCGATTCATCCACGTCCAGGTGGAAGCGGAGCCGCGGGCCCAGCCGGACCTGTTCAATCCCCACGTAATCTTCCATCAGTTCGATCTGGTCGCCCAAGGTAGTCTGCTGCGTCGCTCCGCCGTCGATGCTTTGTCGCAACAGGCCTCCAAGCCCCACCACCATGCGATCGGCGGCCGTCACGTCGCGATGTATCACCTCGCTGATGGAGTGGAGCGCATTGAACAGGAAGTGCGGGTCAAGCCGTGCAGAGAGCGCTTCAAAGCGCGCTTGGGATAGCTGTGAATGCAGTTCGGCGTGCTGTTGCTGGCGTAGCCGGTCACGTCGCGCGAACGTGAGTGCATGTGCCACGCCAATGATCATCCAGGCAGTAAGCAAGTGACTGAGGAAACTCGTGCGCAGCAGCGCGGACCAGCTTGGCAATTGTTCATACCAGCCTACCCAGGGATTGAACGCCGCAAAGCACAGCGCGCGCATTACGATGATTCCAAAAACCGCCAACGTCAGCCAGCCAATCGACCGGAGTATGGTTCCGCGCTCCATGGGATGACGGCCCACCCACCAGAGAAGGAACATGGTGAATGGAATCCACAGCACCGCTTTGGCCATCTCCGTGCGCAGCAGGTAGGACGAGGCGACCTGGCCGGAAAAAGCTTCATACATCTGCCCTGTCCACACGATTCCCGTGAGCACCCACCAGGCACTCACCCAAAGCCAGGTTAAAGCCGTTTGTCGTTGCATGGCGGACTACTTCCTATCAAGGCTTCATGGTCTGCGAAAAATCCAAGCCGGAGTAATCGAGGCAGCCAGGCACGTATCTCGACACTCCAAATCCCCTTTCATTTCCGCGCCGGGAGCGCTTCCTAACCGCCACATAGCGGGTCATCCAGCGACTTCAGCGCGTTGAAAAACAAAGACGCTGAGTGCCCGCCTTCGCGGGAGTGACGATCAGAATCGAACTGTTCAGACCTTCCTTGGCTGCTGACGGCCACTCACCTTTGATTCGCGCCATAGCCTACTACCTGCTGACGTCCGCGCCACACGCACCCGACACTAACTTCCCGCGCGCAAGTTTCGGACGCAGGCTGCATGCATCCCAGCGCCTTTGTATATCCCGGGCCTTGGAGGAACTTTGCCACGAACGGTGTGCCCGAAAATATGACCTGTTAGGTCATTGAGTCGGATGAGGAGGCCCGGTTAACTCCCGGCCCATCCCTTTCGTAAGGTTGATCGGATGATCCGGCGCGAATTCCTTCAAGCATTAACCGCAGCGGCCGTCGCTTCGATGGCATCTCGTTTGGCGTTCCCCCTCCGCGCGGTGGCGGCGAATCAGAAAAACGCGGACGTCTGGAGCCCTGCTCGGTTTCATGCGGCCCGGCGCTTCGCCGACCTGCCGCAAGGAAGAATCGCATTCGTGGAACGCGGCAGCGGACCGGTCGCGCTGTTCCTGCATGGCTATCCATTGAACGGCTATCAATGGCGCGGACCGATGGCCGCGCTGGCCGCCGAGCGGCGATGCCTCGCTCCCGACCTGATGGGGCTGGGCTACACCGATGTCGCTGCGGACACGGACCTCTCCCCAATGGCGCAGACCGCCATGGTGATCGACTTGCTCGATCGTCTTGAGATAGCCGACGTCGACATTGTCGCCAACGACAACGCGACCGGCATCGCCCAGCTGATGGCCGCGCACCACCCGCAGCGCGTCCGGTCGCTTCTGCTCACCAATGGCGACGTCGATGCGAACAGCCCGCCGGAGAAGCTGCTGCCGTTCCTCGAGAAGGCGCGCCGCGGCGAAGCCGTGCTGTGGTTCGACAAACACGTGGAGGACAACGCGTTCGCGCGTTCGCGCGACGGAATCGGCAACGCCTATCACGATCCGGAGCGTGTACTTACCCACGACCTCATCGAAACCTACTTCCGTCCCTTGGTCACGCCCGGCAAGCGTCGCCGGCAGGGAGAACAGTTCGGGATCGCGATGTTTCCCAATCCCTTGACGGCGATAGAGCCGCAATTGCGCGCGTTCAAGAAGCCGGCGCGGATGGTGTGGGGACGCGATGACGATCTCTTCCCGGTGCAATGGGCGCATTGGCTCGATCGCACGCTTCCCGGCTCACGCGGCGTCCGCTTGGTCGATCAGGCAAGACTGTTCTTCCCAGAGGAATATCCCGAAATCATCATCGAAGAAGCGCGGAGCCTCTGGCGGGGCTGACCTGCGTCGCGGCCGGATTCATGCGGCGGCTTCGCGCGCTTCCTCTTGTCTGAGGCGGTGGCAAAGCTCGGCCGTCTTGTCGTCGGCCGGAAAAGAACATTCGATCCGTAGTTCGTCCAACGTGATGTCTTTCGAGCCAGCGAAGGTGGTGATGGTCTCGAAGAAACGCACCTCGCCCTCGTCGCTGCGGAAAACCAGGTTGAGGATGGGCGACGGCTCGCTCTCCAGGTCGCGATACCGCCAATGCGATGGAACGCCGGGGTAAGCCAGGATATCGCTCAGTAGCTGCCGTACTTGCGGATCGGAAGGGGCGGCGACGATTTCCTCATGCAGCAGACTGATGAACCGGCCCGCCACTTCCGGCCAGTTCACGATCACCGGCCGAAAATCCTCCGGGTCAAACACCTGGTGCAGCATGTTCGAATGCCGCAGCTCGCGGCCCTTCATCAGGAAACGGTTCATCCGGACTGCCGCGTCGTTGGCCAGGACCACTTCCCAACGGCGATTGATGACGAAGGCCGGGTAGGGTTCCTGGTGCTTGAGGATCAGCTCGATCGCGTCGCGCATCCGGTCGAGTTCCGGCTTCACCAACGGCGTCTCGGAATAGTGCGGCGCGAAACCGGCGGCGAGCATCAGCGCATTGCGTTCGCGCAACGGCATGCCAAGGGCGTCCGCCAGGGTGGATACCATTTCCCGGCTCGCCTGCGCTTTTCCCGTTTCTATGCAACTGAGATAGCGCGTGGATACGCCTGCTTCAAGCGCAAGATCCATCTGGCTCATGCGCCGCAACGCGCGCCACTCGCGCAGCAAGGTTCCAATCGGTGCGTGCTTGGTTTTGGTCATTGGTGCGGCGCCTGCGAGTGCGGCGCAACTATAGCTCACGCCGCACTCCGTTCGATCCAACGACGAAAGCGCGCCTCACGCCAACCGGATCCCCGCCGTCCGTCAGCGCTTGATCTCAACGAACACCGGATTGGAGTAGAACCAAAGGTCTTGCCAAGGGTCTTCCCCAGGAACATCCGCCGACGGCACAAGCTCCGAAGTATTGCTGCCACGCGCACGCACGAAGCCGCCGCTCCGTGGCGCAGGCAATTCCCAGGACAACGATCGCCACTGGCCGTCGCTCTTCCATTCGTCAGGGCCGAAGCGCTTCACTTCCATCCGTGGCGCGCCATCGCCACCGCCGCTGCCTACGATAAGTTCGATATGGTCCAGTGCGGGCCGCTGGCCATTGAAGTTCGGCTTCGCCGGCTGGCGGACCCTCAGTTCCACCCGCATCGTTTCCTTCGCGGGCAGGACCAGCGTACCGCCCATGCTGGCGCGCTGATCCGGATCGCGAGCAGCGCGCACGGTGAGCTCCATCGCATCGATCAGGTCGCCGGTCACCGCGAACATTCTTCCCTCGCGCATCCCATCGAGAATGTCTTCGGCTTCGTGGCGCGCCCAGACGTAGGTCTTGCTGTACTGCCCGGGATCGAAGTCGCGGCCGCTATCGCGCACATTCACATGCGAGTCCGAGGTCGCGGTAATCCAGAACCGCCGTCCTTGCGCCAACATCGTGTCCCACACGCCACCCACCTGCGCCGTCATCTGGTCGAAGCCGCCGAAGGTGGGTGCGGCGGCGTTCCGATAAAGTCCGCGGTGCGCCGGTGCGGCCTGGTGCCCCGGCGCACCTTCCATACCGATCAACACTCGCGGTGCGGCATCGTGCCAGCCACGCAGCTCCGCCGGTTCCACCTCGCCCCATTGGCCGATGCCGGTGGCGGTGCGGGACGGATGATTGATGAACATCAACGGCGGCGCCGGAAGTGCACGCATATGAGCCAAGGCGGCGAGCATCCATTGCCCATCGTCACGGCTGTCGGGTTCCAACGGCTCACCACGGCTGTACTCGCGTTCGATCGTGACCAGTTGGTCACGTTCGTCCGGCCCCGGCGCGATGATCAGCGAAGCATGTTCGGCGGCGGGAACGTCGAACTCCATGCCGTTGAACTGGACCAACGCCGGCACCTCGCGCCGCGCGTCCAGCAACGCAGGCCAAGCGTGGTCGAGCGTCACCCGGGAATGGCCGGGACCGCCATGGTCGGTATGCACCATCCAGGCCAGGCCATGCGCCAGGGCTTGCCGCGCATTGCGAGTACGTGTGTAGGGCGAATCTCCGCCGCGGATCGGCGTAGGCGGCGAGGTCGATCGATCCCAGTCCACGCTCCACTCGCTGTGCACATGGTGGTCGCCGGCCTGCCAGCGCCGGCCATCGTCCTGGTCGGAAGCCTGGACCACGCATGGCCAAGCTATCAGTGCCATGATCGGCAGGAGCCGCAAGATAAGCATCGGATTCTTCCTTCTTTTCTAAGAACCTGTTCACGATGTCCTGCCATGAGACGTAGAGCGGAGCTGCGCCTCGCGATAGCACCGAGTCAGTAGTAACGAAGCCGTCGCAACGGCAGACGATAGGGAATAGCCGCTAAAAGGTGCTTCTCGTAGAGCGGAGCTTGATCCGCTGCTTTTGAGGCAATGCGAAAAGCAGCCGAGCAAGCTCGGCTCTACGATAGGTGCACTTCAGCACCCGCAGAAATGACCGCAAGGAATAGCCGTGGTGGCGGCAGGCCACCACGGCGAGGCAATGAGCGGTCAGGCTTAGAAATCAGCCCGGATGCCCAGACTGATGCGACGGCCCGAACGCTCGTACATGGTCGGGAACGATGGGTCCATGGTGTAGCCGCTGGTTTCCTCGTCGGTCAGGTTGATGCCCTTCAGGCTGATCTTGATGTTGTCGGTCAATCGATAGCCGATGGAGACGTCCAGCTGGCCATAGGCATCGCGCCAGATCGGATACATGTTGTAGCCGATGGACTCGACGTACTCATCTTTGTGGTTATACGACACGCGGGCGTCGAAGCGGTCGTTTTCGTAGTACACGGTGAAGTTGTAGGTCTTCTCGGACAAGCCGGGCATGGGCGTGGTGATGCCCAGCGCGGATTCGCCCGCGAGCGAACTGTCCAGCATCGTGTAGTTGGCGTTGATGCCGAAGCCTTCCAGCGCAGTGTGCAGCGCGCTCAGCGGCAATTGTGCGTTCAGTTCGATGCCATCGACCTCGTAGGAGCCATCGGCGTTCACCGGCTGGTAGACGTCGAAGTCGTAGATGCCGTTGAGCGTGCCGTTGGCGTTGTAAACCGCCACGTCCTGGACCACGCCGGTCAGCGAGTTGACGACGACGCCGTCGATCTTCTTGTAGAAGTACGACGCGGCCAGCAAGCCACCATTCTCGAGGTATTTCTCCAGGCCGATTTCCCACTGCTTGGCGTAGGTGGGCTGCAGATCCGGATTGCCGTCGGTGAAGCGGAACGAGCTCCAGCTGGCCGTACGCTTGTAGGCAATGTCGGTCAGCGCCGGGCGGATCAAGGTTTCCGATGCGGCGGCGCGCAGCAGCAGGCCGTCAGCCAGCTCGGCGGTCACGTTGAGGCTTGGCAGTACATCCTTGTAGTCGCCTTTCTTGGATACCGGTGTATCGGTATAGCCTGTCGTGCCGTCCGCGTTCTGGATTGGATGGTATCCAAACGACAGCACCGACGTATCGACGTAGCGCGCCCCCGCATTCACCGACACCGGCACACTGCCCAGATCGAAGGCCAGGTCAACCATCGCATACAGGCTGGCCACTTCTTCATCCACGCGGTAGTACTGGCCGTCGTCGAACGGAGTAACGAACCCGGGATACCGGAAGAAGCCGCGGGCGTAATCGTTGGAGACCTGCTGCCAGTCCAGGCCTTTCATGCTGTAGGCGCCACCAGGAACGATGTCGCTGATCCACTGCAGCGGACTGTCGGCCAGCGTGCGGGTGTTGACCCACGAGGTGTTGCCCGCCGTCGGTCCGGTTATCTTGAGTTCGCCGTAGTCGCGTTCCTTCGATTTGTCGGTATAGCGCGCACCGAACTGCACGCTACGCAGCGCTGGCAGGAAAGCCAGGTCGAGTGCCTTGTTGAAATTCAGTTGCGCGGCGTATTTGTCGTCGGTGATCTTTTCCAGCGTGGTCTCGTAGGCCTCGAACAGATATCTATTCGGGGCGTTGTACATATCGAAGCTGGCTGGATTGGCACTGCGAATGGTCTCACCGCTATTGCCCGTCCACCGTGTGCGCGACGGCGCGTAGGCGACGTGTTTCAAGTTGGCATAGTCCAGGGTCTTTTCCGCACCGGAGTAGCCGATCATCCCGTCGACGTCCCAGGTATCGCCCTTCCAATCCAGCGCCAGGCTGTACTGATTGAAGTCGGTCTCGTTGACGCGTTCCTTGCTCAGGAACTCATGCTGGGTGGCGGTGTAGGAGACGTCGCGCAACACGACCATGCCGTACTGGGACAGCGTGGTGGCGTCGTACTCGTGAATAGTTTCCAGTGTGCTGCGGCTGGAGGCGGAATAGGCGGCAGCATCGTACTCGTCCTCGGTGGTGTCGTAACTGCCGACCATCGCATCGAAGGTCAGGCTGAAGTTGTTGCTGGGTTTGTATTGCAGCGATGCAGTGGCGCCCCACTTCTCCTGATCGTTGAGATAGACGCGGTCGCCGACCTTGTCCTGGAATACGATCAGGTTGGTTTCATTGGCGTTGGCGCGGTTGGCGATGACCACGCTGGTGTCCCGCTCCAACACGGCTTCCGCCTGCGCGCCGCGTGTGCCCGATGCGCTCAGGAAGCGCGACATCGGGCGGAAATTGATGCCGGAGGTCGAGTCGGTGCGGTTGGTCCGTTCGGCATGCGAGAACGACACCAGCGCGCCCCAGTCGCCCCAGGTGTTGCTGGCCAGGAACGACAGCTTGGGGTCGATCTCTTCGGAAATCGAGTTGTGCGCGCCTTCCGCGGACACCACCAGCTTGCGGCCGCTGTAGTCGAAAGGGCGTGCGGTCGAAATCTCTACCGAGCCGGCGATGCCACCTTCCTCATCCGCGGCGGTGGGCGACTTCTGCACCGTCACCTGCTGGATGATTTCCGACGCGAAGATATCGAACTCCACATCGCGGCCGCCACTGCCGGAGGCCGTGGCCAGATCGTTGATGGAGACGTGGGTGTATTCGGAAGGCAATCCGCGAACGTTGACCTTGCTGCCCAGGCCCTTGTTGCGTTCGATGGTGACACCGGGCATGCGCTGCAGCGCCTCGGCCAGATTCTGTTCCGGGAAATCGGCCACATCGGTGGCGACTATGGAATCGGAAAACCCAACCGTCGACCGTTTTATATCCACGGCCTGTTCCAGGCTGCGGCTGTAGCTGCCCACCACCTCGACACTCTCCAGCTCCTGCGGGGCCACTTCGGCACGCGGAGATTCGGCGGTGGCTGCCGGCGACTGGGCAGCAGGCGCCACCGCGGCCGGTGCACCCGGCGCCGCTTCCGCCTCGATGGTCACCGTGGTGGTGTTGAGGTAGCGGTAGCGCAGCCCGGTGCCGGCGAGTAGTTGCTTGAGGACTTCCTCGGCGGGGAGACCCGCGGGAATGGAACGCGTGCGTGGGTTGCCGGCGGCCTGTGCGCTGTAGACGAACTGCAGCCCGGTCTGGCGCGACAATGCGTTGAGTGCCCGATCCAGCGGTTGCGAGGGAATCGCCTCGGTGGCGACGCTGGCCTCCTGCGCGGCAGCGGTAGAGGTGACGGTAGCGGCCTGCAGGGCAAGGGCGATCGAGAGAAACAAAGTTCGGCGCATCGTAAGGTCCAGTGGGGTGGTGACGGTCGTCGCGAGACGTGATCGTTCGCGCTTGCCTGGACTACGACGGCGTCGGAGGAAAATCGGGCACCGTTTTTCGATGAATTTTTTTTGACAGCGCGGCCGTCGACATTGACGACTCGGTAAGACGGGGCGTTGTGCAGCGCTATCGCGCTATCGGTTCCCTTTCGCCGGCGGCTTCCGCGGTGCGCGATCTGACCCTGATCTCGTTTGCCGTGGCGGTGGTCGTCAGCGTGGGTTGTTGGTCCAGGAAAACGCGTAGCGAATCGAGGTCGTCCGCGCTCAGGTTGCCGGTCAGGCGCAGTTCCCCTGCCGCCGCGTCGTCGATGCGCAGGCGAACCGCGTTCAAGCGATTGAACTGCTCAGCCACTTCTCGCAGCGGCTCGTCGCGGAAGACAATGCGTCGTTCCCACCACGCCGTCATCGTGTCGACATCCTCGTGACTTACGCTGACGGCATGATCGCGATAGTCGACACGGGCGCTCTGGCCGGCGCGTAAATCCGCCAGCAGCCGGTCTTCATCCGCATCGCTGATGATGTGCACGCGGCCTTCGGTCACGCCGATCCTCGCTTGTTCGCGGTGTAGCGAGACGTCGAAGGTCGTGCCGATGTCCTGTATTTGCAGGCCTGCCGCATGTACCGCGAACGGGCGGCGATCCTGCGCCACGGTGAAACTCGCCTGCCCAAGCGAGAGCTCGACACGGCGGGAGAACAGACTGAAGCGCGTGGACAATGCGCTTTCGGCATTCAAATGCACGACGGTGCCGTCGGGCAGCGCGAAACTGCGGGGTGCGCCATGTGCGGCGACGTAGTGTCCGGATTGCGGCCACGAAGCCCGCACTCCGATTCCCAGGCAAAGGAGCAGGACCGCCGCTGTCGCGAATCGTGGCAGGCGTGCTTTTGGCAGGCGCGAGCGATGCTCGGGCACGGCCTTCGAGGGACGTGGCGAATTTCTGACCGGCAGTGCGACCACGTTGTCGGGAGCCGACGGCGTGGACTCATCGTCGATCAGCGCCTGCAGGTCGATCGGCATCGCGCGCATCGCTTCGCCCAGTTCGCCCGCTACCCGGCCAATGGCCAGGTACTCGCGCAGATGCTCCGGCGAAGCCACCAGCCAATCCATGAACTGCGCCTGTTGGGTGGTGCTCAATGGCCCCTCGCGTTGTAGCGCATGCCAATGCGCAGCTTCATGGGTGATGTGCGCAGGCAAGTGTCCGAGTTCGCTCATCACGCCTCCGCCACATCGCCCAGTGCCTGCCGGCAAAAGGACAATCCACGCACCACGTGTTTCTTGACCATGTGCGGCGATACGCCCATGCGTTCGGCGATCTGCTTGTAGCTCAGGCCATCCCGGTACTGCATCACCAGCACCGCGCGGGTGCGGCCGGGCAGGCTGCTCAACAGCACCTGCAGCCGTTGCCGCCGCTGCGCGCGCTCGGCAGCGTCCTCGACGCTTTCCTCGGAAGCGAACAGTGTCGCAATATTCTCCAGCTCGTCGATCGGTAGCGGTGACCGTTGGCGGCGTACCACCTGTTCGCGAGCCAGATTCAGCGCGACCGTAAACAGGTACGCCTCCGGATTGGCGATCGCTTCACCCTGGCATTGGTGGGCCCGCAGCAGCCGCAGGTAGGTTTCCTGCACCAAGTCCTCGGCGTCGTCATTCGCGCCGCGCCGCACGAAGAATCCGCGCAGCACCGGCGCCTGTTCCGCGAACATGCGCGCCAATCCCCGTTTTGCGTGTCCGGCCAAAGTACTGCCTTGCCCCTGAAGTGCGCGGCAAGGTACGGGGACTCCATGACGATACGGTGACGGTGCGGCTGATGCGCTGTGCCTCGAACTGGATTGCGGCGCGGCTGTCCGTCACAGGCACCCGGTGTCCATCCTTCTGCACGGAGCCCAAACAAACGTGCGGTACCATCCCACGCCGAATATCAGCCACCAAGGAGAAGAAGGCATGAAGAAGTCGTATGTGATCGCACTTATGGGTTTCGCTTTCGCGATGAGCCAGCACGCGTTTGCGGAAGTGGTCAACTTGACCAACAGTGCGGACGGCACGGACAAGGAAAATGGAATCGCCGTGGTAAAGGAAAAGTTGACTGCCGCCTGTAAGGAACGGGGCGGCACGCCTGATCCCGAATCGTTCGAAGTAGTCTTCGAGAAAACAAGTGCGAATCCGGATGTTCCCAAGCCCTACTACATCGACGCAAAGATGAAGTGCGACCTTCCGTAAGGAAGGTCGAGTGGCCTATGCCTGGCGCTCAATGAATCAGGTGGTCGATCCGCGCTTGCAGTCGCGGACCGATCAGCAGGATGGCGGGAACGACGATCACATAGCCGATTCCCCAGGAGCGCAGCCACATCACCGCAAATCCTTTCGAGAAGCCCAGGTTGAGAGCGAGAAGGGCGAACGAAATGATTCCGGTCGTCACGACGCCCATGGCAAGCGCGAAGACGACTTTTCGTTTCAGTGGTGTGTTCATGGATTTCTGGTGGGATGTTTGAAGCGGCGGGTGCAACATCAACGACCGCTTTGCGGGTGAGGAGATAGTGGCTACGCGTCGCTTACGCCCGCGACGGATCGCTCAATGCGCCGCCGGACGCAGCACCACGATCGGTTTGCCTTTCTCGACCAGGTAGGTGGCCAGTTCCGCTGCCGGAGCTTGGCCGGGGTTGTGCGCCGCATGCGCTGTGCCGGCCGGGATGTATAGCGATTCGCCGGCTTTCAGGGTGACGGGCGGCCTGTCCTCGAACGAGTACTCCACCGTGCCTTCCAGCACGTAAGCCATCTCGACTCCCGGGTGGGTATGCATGCCGAAAGCGGCACCCGGTGCGAAATCCACCCGCACCTGGACCGCTTCGCGCCCCGCCACGTCGAAATCATGCCGCAAGGCTTCATGGCGTCCGATGCCGGACTGCTGGGCGTTTGCCGTCAGCAGGCCGGTGCCTGCCAGTGCGGCCAGGGATGCAGCCAAGAGGATGTGCGTCTTCTTCATTTTTCGTCTCCCGTGTCTGGAGACGCCATGAGACGCCTTGCATGTACCTGGCATGTGTCGAGGCGACACTCACTGTGTAAGCGCGTGTATCCGGTGCGGTCGCGGATACAGGCCGGGACCAGATCGGCGTCCATGCCGCCTGGAGAATTCAGGCGGTCGCTATGCGCCTGGTCGGGACCACGCGCTTTTGCGCAGCGACTCCAACAGGAAGTCGATGAAGGCACGCACCCGCAGCGGCATGTGGCGCCCGTGCGGATAGAGCAGGTTGAAAGGCCGGCTGCGGCCGCCGTGCTGGGGCAGGATTTCCACCAGCCGCTGCAGGGCGATCTCGCGTTCCACCGTGAAGCGATAGGCCTGGAACACGCCCGCACCGCTGCATGCCAGCGAGACGCCACCCAGCACGTCTTCCGACAGCAGGAACGGACCATCGGTCTCCAACTCGATGTCGGTGGCGCCGTCCTTGAATAACCAAGGGATGCGCCGGCCGGTACTGGGCAGTTCGAACTGGATGCAGTCGTGTTCGGCGAGCGCGCCAAGCGACTCGGGTACACCGCGCCGCCGCAGATAATCGGGCGAGGCGACCAGGACCAGTTCGGCGTCCTCCAGGTGACGTGCCACCAGGCCGGATTCCGGTGGCTTGCGCACGCGCACCGCCAGATCGAAACCCTCGGAGCCAAAGTCGATGTTGCGGTTGCCGATGTGGATATCGGCCTGGATCCGTGGGTGGAGCCGATGGAATTCGGCCAGCACAGGCAATAGCCGGTAGTGCCCGTACGTGGTCGGCACGCTGACGCGAATGCGGCCGCTGGGTTCGGACTGTTCGCCCGAAACTTCGCGGTCGGCCTCGGCTAGTTGATCCAGGACTTGGCGGCAATGGGTCCAGTAGGCGCGGCCGGCGTCGGTCAAATGGATATGACGCGTAGTGCGGACGAACAGGCGCACGCCCAACCGTTCCTCCAGCCGCGCCACCGATCGGCTGACCGCGGCGGGGGTGACGCCGGCCGCGGTCGCTGCGCTGGTGAAGCCACCGGTCTCGGCCGCCAGGCAGAACAGTTCCAGGCTGCCGACCAGCACATCATCGAATTGTCGTTTCATTAGGGCCTGTTAACGCTACTGGGACAGGTCACGTTGCTTCCCCGCCTCGCCAGGGGCTGATGCGCGGCGTAGCGACAGGCTGGCCGCCTGTTCAAGCCGCGCGCGAGTTCCTGGCACGGCGGAGAAGCAACCCGAAGGGCCGCAATCCAGTGCGCACAGGACTGCGTCATCACTCGGGCATGTATCGGCATACATTTCCTCCTTCTTCCTTGCCCCGTACGCACTGGATCGCGGCGTGGCCTATCTCAATAGCGTTAACAGGCTCTAGTTACACCATGTAACAGGTGAAATGAATTCTGACTGATTTATCTACCCATGGGCGGGGAATAGAGTTCTCCCACCGCCGAAAGGCCTCGCCGCAAGCAAAGGAATTCCCATGAGCACCAAGACCGTCATCGTCACCGGCGCCTCCAGTGGCATCGGTTTCGCCATCACCCGCGCCTACCTGCAGCGCGGCGACAACGTCGTCGCCAACGCCCGCACGCTGGAGCGCCTGCAAACCGCCGCCGGACAACTGGGCCAACCCGCCAATCTGCTGCTCGTCCCGGGCGACGTCGCCGAGCCGGCCACCGCACAACGCTTGGTCGCCGCGGCCGTCGAACGTTTTGGGCAGGTTGATGTGCTGGTCAATAACGCCGGCATCTTCAGCGCCAAGCCGTTCACCGACTACACGCCCGAGGACGTGCAGGCGCTGGTCGACACCAACCTGAAAGGATTCTTCTTCGCCTCGCAGGCCGCCGCCGCGCACATGCGCGAGCGCCGTACCGGCCACATCGTCAACATCACCGCCAGTCTTGCCGACCAGCCGTCGCAGGCCGTGCCGGCGGCATTGTCGGTACTGATCAAGGGCGGCATCAACCACGCCACCAAGGCGCTGGCGGTGGAGCTGGCACCGCACAACATCCAGGTGAATGCGGTAGCGCCGGGCATCGTGGATACGCCGCTGTACACGGCCGAGATGCACGATTTCCTGAAAGGACTGCAGCCGGCAGGACGCATCGGCACGGTCGAGGAGATCGCCGAAGCCGTGCTGTACCTCGGCGATGCGACCTTCACCACCGGTGTCGTACTGCCGGTCGACGGCGGCATGGCCGCCGGCCACTGGTAATCCATGCGGGGCCGCGTTCGTGGCCCCGGCTCTCATCAATCAGGAGAATCCCCATGCCATTCGTCCATGTCAGCATCACCCGCGACGGCACGTCGCAAGCACAGAAACGTCAACTGGTGAGCGAGATCACCGACACCCTGGAACGCGTCCTGGGCAAGCAGCCCGAACTCACGCATATCGTCATCGCAGAAGTCGAAACCGACGACTGGGGCCACGGTGGAAGACTGGTGACCGATCGCCGGCGCGAAGAGGCTTCGTCGGCTAAATGACGAGCTTGGGTTGGACGAATCGTTGTTGATCGCATCCTTGTAGGAGCGCCGTCCCGGCGCGAGCTTCCCGTCGGATCGCGATAGAAGCAAAAGCTCGCGCCGGGACGGCGCTCCTACAGATCGCGGAAATTTTCTTTTGTAGGAGCGGCGTCCCGCCGCGAGCTCTTCCCCCAGATCACGGCAGAAGCAAAAGCTCGCAGCGGGCGCGCTCCTACCAGGACGCGTTCAGCGATGATCGCCATTCAGTGCCCACAGCACCACCGATGTTTCGACCTGCCGTTGGGAAATCGTCCAGTACTTGCGTAGAAGCAGCGCTTTGGCCGTTTCAGGGGCGGGTTGGAAGCCATGCCGCTCATAGAAACGGATCGCCCACGTCGCGGCACTCCACGTACCGACCAGCACGGTGCGGTCTGTTTGCGCGCGCAGGTAGGCGATCAACGCGCTGCCGACGCCATGCCCTTGATACGCAGGCAATACATACGCGTGGCGGATCAGGTCAACGTCGAGGACACGCTGGAAGCCCATGACGCCGGCCAACGCGCCATCGATTTCGCAGCCGGCAAAGACCACGCCCGCCGCGATCTCGGATTGGAGCTCAGTCGCGGACATGTAGGGCTCGTGCCAGCAGTCCGGCGGAATCGCGTCGCGGTAAATCCCGGCCGCTGAGTTGATGATCGCCAATATCGCTCCGGCTTCATCCTCGCGACATTGCCGGACTATCGATTGAGGTCGAGCGGTGGATGAAACGTTTTTGGATGGCTCGGTCGGATTCATTGCTCGTGGTCCTTTCACGCGGGCAGCCCGCACGGTGGGCTCGAAACCATGAAAGCACGCGGACGTGAGCGGGTATTGAACGAAATTGCAGCCGTCAGCGCATCGCTTCGGCATAGGTGCCGGGCGTCACGCCGTAGCGCTGAACGAACATCCGGTTGAAGTGGCTCTGATCGGCAAAGCCACAGGCGACAGCCGCATCGGCCAGCGCGTCGCCGTTCGCAATCATCGCGCGAGCGGCATCCAGGCGTCGCTGCACGATATACGCATGCGGCGTGAGCCCTGTGAGTTTGGAAAACCCGCGAACGACTTGAAAACGACTCAGACCGGCTTCGCGCGCCAGTGCGGCGAGGGTAATCGAGGCGGACGGATCATCGTCGATACGCGCCTTGGCTCTTGCCAATGCGGATGCAGATGGAAGGGACGGCGGTTTCTTGTGAAGCATCCCAGCCAACAGAAGGATCAATCGCTCTTGTGCGCGTTCTGCATCGGCACAGCGGCCGGTTACCGTTTCGTAGACGAGTTCGAATGCTCGAGCGTGAGTCTGCTGTTCGATGACCGGATGGGTGAATTCGAAACTCGCCGTGGCTCCTTCGCGAATATCGGCGACGACCGCTTCCACAAACCCGGGTGCCAGGTAGAGCATTTTCCAGGCGCGGCTATCGCCGATCGGCATGCCGTCGTGCACTTCGCCGGGATTGCAGGTAATGAGGCTTCCGGGGCCGGCTTCCACCATCCCGCGCCCACTCCAGGATCGGTGCGCGCCGTTGACGACCAGGCCGATGCCGTACCCGTCGTGTGTATGGCGGGGGAACACATGCGATGAGCGAGCCTCAACGGCTTGCACATCCCGGAATGCGCATGGCCGCATCGTGAAGGAACTTCGGTTCATGGCCTCTTTGTCCTTGCGCGTGCCGCGCGCTGCACGGTTGCCATAGCGTTGCACAGATTACGTCGGGCAACCTGGGCGATGGTTGGATATCGCTGCAGCGCCGACGCACGCATGGCATGTGGTAACTGCTTGTTCGCCATTCGGACGCGCTGCGGCGCGTTCTTGATCGTGTTGACCGAGCGGCTATCGAGGCGCGGAGCGGCGTCCCGCCGCGAGTTCTTCCATCAGGTCGCGATAGAAGCAAAAGCTCGCGCCGAGACGGCGCTCCTACAGGAGGGGCTGTGGTGTGATCGCCTGCACCTGTATCCGGCGGGAGGGTAGGCCTTCGGTTTCGATATCGATGACGATCGGGCCGGCTTGGGCGCCGGCGCGGACGACCGCGACCACACGGCCGTGGAAGGTCGTCCGTTCGCCCGATTGGAAGCTGGAAATATCCACCGGATTGCCGTTGCCGATGCCCGCCAATGTTCCTGCTCCGCTCACGCGCACGCGTACCTTTCTGTCGTCCTTGCGTGCATAGACTGGCGTGCCATCTGCGTCATGCAATTCCACGGCGACATAGGCCAGATCCTCGCCGTTCGCTGCGAGCTGCGATCGATCCACCGACACGCTAGCGGCGGCCGGCTGGCTTGCGGTGCGCAATTCCCAGCGCGCGGCCTCGCGTCCGTCGCGATAACCCACCGCGAGCAGTCGACCCGGCGCGTAAGGCACGTCGTAAGCGACCTTGTACTCGCTTTTCACGCTGACCGGTTTGCGGCCGAGGCTCTTGCCGTTGAGGAACAGTTCCACTTCGGGCAATTCGGAATAGACCAGCACCTCCTGGCGCTTGCCTTCCTGGCCCGGCCACGTCCAACTGGGGTGGACATCTTCCAGCGACCAATCGAGGTGCGGCGGCGTGATCGGATACAGGTGGCGGTCGGGGAGGTCCTCGGTGCCCTTGGGCTGCCGGACGAACGCGGATATCGGGGTGATGCCGGTTTTCCAGACCACCTGGCGGTAGTAGGCCGCCGGACGCATGCGCCCGGTCGCGTCGATCTCGCCGCAGTACGCCAGATGCCAAGGGTAGGGGCCCAGCTTCTGCCAGTCCTGGCTGTAGCCCATCCAGCCGATACCGGCTTCGCCCAGGTAATCCACGGCGGTCCAGACGAAATCGCCGATCACCCACGGCATGGTTTCGACCGCGCGCCAGTAAGGAAGGAGTTCCTTCGACAGGGACTCGGAGGTGTACATGGTCAGCTTGGGAAGCTGCTCATGCTCCTTGCCGAAGATATGGGCGTGATAGTTGTAGCCAACGACATCCAATTCCGCGGCTTGCTGGGTGCTTTTGGGCGGATCGGCGTTGATGGCCTGGGTGACCGGCCGGGTCGGGTCGAGCTTGCGCACGCGCTCTGCCAGCTTGCGAGCGGTTTCGATGCCCTGGGGCGTGCCATCTTCCGGGATCTCGTTGCCGATGCTCCAGAACAGCACGCTGGGATGGTTCCGGCCGCTGACCACCATGCTGTCGATATCCTGCGGCCAGTCTTCGGCGAAGAAACGCGAATAGTCCTGCGGCTTCTTGCTCTTGTTCCAACTGTCGAAGGCTTCGTTGACGACCAGCATGCCCAGTTCATCCGCCGCGTCCAGCGTGGCCTGGCTGGCCGGGTTGTGTGCGCTGCGGATGGCGTTGTAGCCGGCCGCCTTCATCAGGGCGACCTTGCGCGCCTCGGCGTCGGGCGCGCCCGCCGCACCGATCATGTAGTTGTCGTGATGGATGTTGCCGCCGCGAAGCAGCACTCGCTTGCCGTTGATGCGCAGGCCATTCGTGGCATCCAGGGAAACCGAACGAATTCCGAAGCGAGTGCGCCGCTCATCGACGGTCGCGCCATCGATGCGGATCTCCTGCACCAGCGTGTAGAGCTCGGGAGATTCCGGAGACCACAAGCGCGGATGGGCGACGACGAGTTCCTGCGACCGTTCCGCGCGCGCGCCGGCCGGCACCGCATGCGTCTGTCTGGCTTCGGCGACCGTCTCGCCGTTGGCCGCAACCACTTTGGTCGCCCATTCGGCCGACTGCGCCTTGTTCGATCGGTTGGCAATGGTCGTGTTCACCGCGACCACGCCGCGGTCTTCGGCCGCGACTGGCGTTGAAACGAATACGCTCTCCGGTTCGATGTGGATCGGATCGAGCAGCTCCAACGCGACCGGCCGGATCAGTCCTGAGCCGGCATACCAGCGCGAAGACGGGTCGGCATGATCAACGCGTACGACGATGACATTGCTGCCGGCGCGGACCTTGCCAGTCAGATCAACGGTGAAAGCGGTGTAGCCGTAGCGGTGTTTCTTCAGATGTTCGCCGTTGACCCAGATATCGGCGTCCATGTACACGGCTTCGAAGTTCAGCCGGACAATGCGCGAAGCGTCGTCCGGCGTGAGGACCAGATCGCGGCGATACCAGCCGGTGCCGCCGGGCAGATAGCCCGAATCCTGTCCGCTGGGGGTCGCCCGGTCGAACGGGGACTGCCCGTTCGCTTTGTCCATGATCGAAAAGTCATGGGGAACGGCGACCTGATGCCAGGAGCGATCATCGAACGCGGACCGCTCCGCACCTGCGGCTTCGCCGGCGTGGAAGCGCCAGTCCTGCGAGAGGCTGCGGACTTCCGCCCAGGCGGGCGATGCGCTGATCGCCATGAGCAGTGCCGCGGCGAGGCATCGTTTCGTGGCCGGGATCGTTCTCAAAATAGGTCTCCTCCCTCTTGTGTTGCGAATGCCGGTGGACGGGCGATTGTCGAACACGCCATGCGGAGCAACCCAGGGCTTGAGGCGGAAATCCTGCTTGCCTGTGAATCGAGTCCGGCTACGTCGGAGCGGCTTTTTCGGGTGCATCCATGGGGAAGCGATCCCTCGGAAAAGGAAGCGGCGACCGGAATGTCTGATCGCGCCGCGACGCTTTATGGCGCGATGCTACAAGACATACTGATGCTTCAAAAATCACAATATTGGTGGGTTCGATATCTGTTCGGATATGGACTGGTACCTCATCAGCGTCGAATCTCAACTGCCACGCATGTGTTCGTTGTAGGAGCGCCGTCTCGGCGCGAGCTTTTGCTTCTATCGCGACCTGATGGAAGAGCTCGCGGCGGGACGCCGCTCCTACAAAGGCGGGGAGGCTGCAGCGGCCTTTGCTCTTGTAGGAGCGCCGTCTCGGCGCGAGCTTTTGATTTGTTCGCGGCGCGGTGGGAAGAGCTCGCGGCGAGGACGCCGCTCCTACGGCACTGTCTACCGCTGTCATGAGGGGCGCGTCACATAAGCACGGCTCTCTATACCGATTCGTATATCGAGAGCGATGTTTCAAGTATTTGTGACATATGCCTGCGGCCCGCAGAATCGAGCGCGTTGCGGTTTTCGGCGGATGCATTTCCACCGGGAAACGCGGCCACTCTCTGCCGCCGTCCGGTATGACCCATGAAACTGTCTCGTCGAACATTTCTGCAATCCACCGCCGCGGCCGCACCCCTTCCTTTGTGGGGAGCGAAAGCAGTGGCGCTTGCTCCGTCGCCGTCGCGCTGAAGATTCGCGGCAACGGCCTGACATGAAGAATGCAGATGAAAACACGGGCCTTGATTGCCGCTGCGGAGGGAACCGTCTGCAATGCCCGCTCTTCAAGAGCATTACTTCAAGACGATTATCAAACCCCGCACCGAAGTGGAGTAAGCGATGACACAACAATATCTGCGGGGCATGGCCCTGTCCGTTCTGTTCGGCCTGGTGGCCTGCGGCGGCGGCAAAACGTCGTCACCTTCCGCGCCCGCGCCCAGAGTCGCAGCCGCAGCCACAGCTACAGCCGCTGCGACGCCGCTGCGAGTAATGGCAGGCCCACTCCCGGCGAGGAAGACCTGGAACAGCGTGAAGTTCGGTGGTGGCGGCTACGTCAGTGGCTTGGTCTTCCACCCGACCACCGCCAACCTGCTGTATGCGCGCACTGACATCGGTGGCGCCTACCGCTGGAACCAGGCGACGTCATCCTGGGTGGCCATCACCGATGGTCTGGGTTTTGGTGCGGCCGACAGCCGTTTCCACGGCATCGAGAGCATGGCCGTCGATCCAAACAACGACCAGCTCGTCTACATGGGCGCCGGCATGTACACGACCGAAGGCAACGGCCGCCTGTACCGCTCCAGCAACCGCGGTGACCAGTGGACCTACGTCGCCCTGCCTTTCCCGCTCGGCGGCAACAATCCCGGCCGGGCCATCGGTGAACGCCTGATGGTGGACCCCAACAGACCGTCGACGCTGTTCTACGCCACGCGCACGGCGGGTCTGTGGAAGAGCGTCGACTCCGGTCTCACGTGGGCCCAGGTCACGTCGCTGTCGAGCGCCAAGTTGACCCAGGACCAGGTCAATGCCTTGGGCATCGGCAGTGCCATGGGCGTCGAGACGGTCGTCTACGACACCGGTACCAAGGGCAGCGGCACGGCCACGCAGACGATCTACGCGCCCATCGCGCCGGACTACGTCCAAACAGCAGGGCTGGCCTCGAACCTATACAAGTCCAGCAACGGCGGCGCCTCGTGGACCCCGGTTTCGGTGCCGATCTCCGGCTATCACATCCCACACATGGTGCGCGCCGCAGACGGCATGTTCTATGTCGTGTTCACCAAGGAGACCGGCCCGGGCGCCGGTGGTCCCGCCCGTCTCTACAAGTTCGACGGCAGCAACTGGACCTTGCTCAACAGCATCGACTCCGCCGGCTACGGCGGCGTGTCCGTTTCCGGCACCGGCGCGACCACGCGCATTGCGCTGGGTGTAACCAACACCTGGGGGAGCTTCGACGGCCAGCAGATCATCCGGCTGTCCGACAACGGCGGCCTGACCTGGCGCGAGATCGCGGCCACCATGCCGCATACGCCGGCCGACGCGTCCTTCTGGGGCTGGCCCGACGACGTCGAGATCAATCCCGCCAACCGCGATCACATCGTGTACGGCCATGGTGGCGGCATCTGGGAAACGCGCAACGCATCCTCGGCCACGCCGAGCTGGGTCGAGCTGAACGACGGCATCGAGGAGACTGCTGTCCTGGGTGTGGCCACGCCGCCGGCCAGCGCCACGTACACCGTGATCAACGCCATGGGCGACGTCGGCACTTGGGTGCACACCAACCTCGCGACCAAGCCGACCTTGACGCCGGCCACCGGCTGGAGCAACGGCTTCGCCGCCGACATGGCGTGGTCCGATCCGCAGTACATGGCCACCATCGGCGTCATCCTGGGCACCAGCACCGGCTACGGCGTGTGGTCCGGTGACGGCGGCAACACCTGGGCCCAGTTCGCCACCTACCCGACGGGCGTCGCGGAAAACAAGGGTGGGGAAGCGAGCATCGCCATCACCGCGCGCAACCGGGCGGTCTGGGCGCCCGGCAACTCGGTGCCGTCCTACACCACGGACAACGGCGCCACCTGGGTGCCGACCAATCTGCCCGCGATCAACACCATCTTCCCCCGCGCCTACCGACTGGTCGCAGATCGCAAGAACCCCAACAAGGTCTACGCCTACGATTCCGGAGGCCACTGGTGGGGCACGCCGGGCAAGGTCTACGTGTCGACGGATGGCGGCCACACCTTCACGTTGAGCCAGGGTTCGCTGGCCGCGGCGCTGGCCCCCAACTATTTCGGGAACACCTCGCTGGCGGTCAACCCCAACGTCGAGGGCGACATCTGGCTGGCCGACGGCAACGCCGTGTACCACTCGACGGATTCGGGCGCGACCTGGACCAAGCTCAACGCCTTTGCGTCGATCTGGGGCGACAACGAAACGTGGTCCTATCCCGAAGTGCAGGGCGCAAGCATAGTGGCGTTGGGCAAGGCGGAGACAGGCGCGACCTACCCGGCCGCGGTCTACGTGGTGGGCGCGATGAATGACGTGTGGGGCGTGTACCGCTCCAACGACGGCGGTGCCACCTGGACGCGCTTCAACGACGATGCTCACCAGTACGGCGGCATCGGTGTGATGGCGGCGGATCAGCGCATCCATGGACGGATCTACTTCAGCGGCACCGGCCGCGGCCTGTTGTACGCAACCAAACCCTAGTTCATTCGCGGCCATAGCGATGACGGAGCAGCCTGCCGCCCTGTCGGCAGGCCTCCACCCTCATCAACCAACGAACCCAGGAACTTCATGACGCTCAGGCAACCCTTATGACCTGCGCTTGCCGTGCTGAGCTCACTGACTTCGCACGCGCAAAGCGCCAATGGGCGCATGCCGTTCCTGCACCGGAGTGGAGTAAGCGATGACACAACGATATCCGCGGGGCATGCCGACCATGTCGGTTCTGTTCGGCATGGTGGCCGGCCTGTCGGCCTGCGGAGGTCGTGGCGAAACTGCGTCACCGCCGCCCGCCCGCGTGACCGCAGCGGCTCCCATCGCAGTAGCCGCTTCCGCGCAAGTAATGGCAGGCCCACTTCCGGCCCGGCTGAAAGAAGTCGTGGGCAACGGCCCGTTCATCGTGGTCGATCAGTTCGGCTATCTGCCCGGCCTGAAAAAAGTGGCCGTGCTGCGCGACCCGGCGGAAGGCTTCGACAGTGCGAATCAGTACCGGCCAAGCGCGACGCTGCAAGTGGTCAATACGGCGACGAACACGGTGGTGTTCCGCGGCTCGCCCACGCCATGGAAGAGTGGACAGGTCGACGCTTCTTCCGGCGATCGCGCCTGGCATTTCGACTTCAGCGCCGTCACCGCAGCCGGTACTTATGAGGTAGTGGACGCAGCGCGCAACGTACGATCGGCGCGGTTCGAGATCGGCGCCAACGTGTACCGGCCGGTGCTGGTGCAGGCGGTGCGCACGTTCTTCTACCAACGCGCCGGACACGCCAAGGCGGCGCAATACGCGGGCGCCAACTGGGCCGATACCGCGAGCCACCTCGGCGCGCTGCAGGACAGTCAGGCGCGTCGCTACAACGCGACCGGCGATGCATCGACCCAGCGCGACCTGCGTGGCGGCTGGTACGACGCTGGCGACTTCAACAAGTACACCAGTTGGGGGGCCGCTTACGTCGTCGATTTGCTGCACGCCTATACCGAGAACGAATCGGTGTGGACAGACGACTTCAACCTGCCGGAGTCCGGCAACGGCGTACCCGACATCCTGGATGAGGTGAAGTGGGGCCTGGACTGGCTGGTGCGGATGCAGAACAGCGACGGTTCGGTGCTGTCCATTGTTGGGCTGGCATCGGCCGACGGCGGCGGCCGGCCTTCCGCCGCTACCGGGCAAAGCCGCTACGGCGATGCGAACACCTCGGCGACGTTGGCGTCCGCGGCGGCCTACGCCTATGGCGCGCAGGTGTATGCCTCATTGAACACACCGGCTTACGATGCTTACGCCGCTGATCTGAAGCTGCGTGCGGAGCGCGCGTGGGGTTGGGCCAATGCCAATCCCAACGTGCTGTTCTACAACAACGACGCTTCCCGCGGCACGCAGGGCCTGGGTGCCGGGCAGCAGGAAACCGACGACACCGGCCGTGCCAATTTGCGTCTGACCGCGGCGATCTATCTGTACGCATTGACGGGCAACACGACGTATCGCAGCTACGTCGACAGTCATTACACCGAAACGCCGATGATGAGTTCGTGGTGGCTGGCGCCTTACGATGCCGGCGTGAATCGACCGCTGTTGTACTACGCGTCGCTACCCGGTGCGACGGCCAGCGTGGCGCAAAATATCCGCACCCGTTACACGGAACTGTGGGAGCGCCCGGACTATGCCGGCTGGGGCGCCATCGCGGGTCAGCGAGATCCGTATCGCGCCCACCTCGACTCCTACCATTGGGGCAGCAACGGGATAAAGGCGCTCACGGGCGGCATGTTCGCCGACCAGGCGCTGTACGGCTTGAGTCAGCACAGTTCCGCCGAAATCGCCGACGCCGGCGCTGCCTATTTGCACTACCTGCACGGCGTCAATCCGCTGGGCAAGGCGTATCTATCGAACATGGGTGCCTACGGCGCTGAAAACTCGGTGGATCAGTTCTTCCATTCGTGGTTCGCCGATGGCTCCGCGTGGGACAGCGTGCGGGACTCGCAGTACGGGCCCGCGCCTGGCTTCCTGGTGGGCGGCGCCAACAGCACGCAGTACGACTGGGACGAACGCTGCCCCGGGATATCGCCGAATTGCGGCACCGCCCGACCCTCGCCGCCGTATGGCCAACCCGGGCAGAAGGCGTACAAGGATTTCAACGACAGCTGGCCGCTGAATTCGTGGTCGGTCACCGAGAATTCCAACGGCTACCAGACCTCCTACATCCGGTTGCTGGCGCGATACGTGACCGCGCCGCAGGCGTCGGGGCTTTCACAAGTATCACTGTCGCAGGTGTCTCTGTCGCAGGTGTCGAAAGAGCGCACCGCTGTGGGTCCGCAGATAGCACCTGATGGCACGTCGCAGCGGCTGCGGCCGCGTGACCGGTCTTACCCCTACAAGACGGAGCGCAAATGAAAGTATTCGCGGTGATGGTGGCTACGGCCTGCGCGGTGGCAGCAGGTTCGGCGTTCGCGGGACAGCTGGCGATTCCGTCGCCAGCCGGCCAGGCGGAGATCCGCATCGAGGACGATGCCAGCAAGTTCTTGGTGCTTTGGCGTGGTGAAACCGTCGTTGCTGCTTCACCACTGGGGCTGGAACTCGACGGCGCTCCCGCGTTCGGCACGTTGACGCTCGAACGTCGCGAAGACACCGAGATCGACCGCAGCATTCCGCTGGTCGCGACCAAGGCTTCGGTGGCGCGCGATCACTACCGCGGTGCGACGCTGACGTTTCGCGAAAGTGGCACCGCCGCACGCAGAGTTGTCATCGACGTGCGCGCCTATGACGATGGCGTTGCGTTCCGCTATCGCATCGACGATGCGGCACCGATACGCTTGAAAGGAGAGCGCACCGCGTTCGTCCTGTCCGGCGACCCCGAATGCCTGGCGACGAAATTCGAAGCGGCGCACGAAATGCCGTTCGAACGCCTCAAGGTCTCGCAGCTTGCCGAAGACGTGCGTTACGACGTGCCGCTGGTCTGCACCAGCCGCTCGGGCCGCGCGTCGCTGGCGATCGCGCAGGCGCATCTGGAAGGCTACGCCGGCGCATCGCTGCAGCGCGAAGGCGACGCGTTGCGCTTGCAGCTGTCAGCGGTCCCCGATAAGAAAGGGCCGGCCTATGTCTCCGAGAAAGGCCTGCGTTCCGCGTGGCGCGTGGTGATGCTGGGCGACCGGCCTGGCGACATGATCGCCTCGCATCTGATCGGCAATCTCAATCCGTCACCACAAGGCGATTTCAGCTGGGTCAAGCCAGGCAAGGCCGCGTGGGATTGGTGGTCGGGACCGTTGGTGGGCATGAAGCCCGGCATGGCCGCCTATAAGCGCTTCATCGACTTCGCGGCGGAGTCGGGTTTTCCGTATTACCTGATCGATGCGGGCTGGTCCTGGGGCGCCGGCCCTTGCTGCGAGGCGCTGCCCACGACCGATATAGCGAGGGCGGCGGACGGCATCGACATGCCGGCGCTGGTGCGTTACGCCGCGGACAAAGGCGTGGGGCTGCTGGTATGGGCGCACTGGGAGCACCTGGCGCCGCGCATGGACGAAGTGCTGGATACCTACGCGCGCTGGGGCATCAAGGGCGTCAAGGTGGATTTCATGAATCGCGACGACCAGGAGATGGTCGCGTTCTATCAACGCCTCGCCGCCGGCACCGCACAACGCCGGTTGCTGCTGGATATGCACGGCGCCTACGTGCCGGCCGGGTTGCAACGCAGTTATCCCAACTACATCACCCAGGAAGGCGTGCTGGGCGCCGAATGGAACAAGATGGACAAGCGCATCACGCCGCGGCACAACCTGATGCTGCCGTACACACGCATGCTGGCTGGGCCGATGGACTACACGCCGGGCGGCTTCCGCCACGTCGCGCCGGCCAAGTTCGAAGTGCGCGACCAGATGCCGCTGACGCAGACCACGCGCGGGCAGGCGCTGGCGATGTACGTGGTCTACGACAGCCCCTTGCAGATGGTGTCCGACGCTCCCGAGGCATATCGGGATGCGGCGGGCTTCGAGTTCATCCGGCGCGTGCCCACCGCCTGGGACGAAACGCGTTTTCTCTCCGGCGAACCGGGACGCGACATCGTGCTGGCGCGGCGCTCAGGCGCGGCCTGGTACGTGGGTGCGATGACGGCCGACGAGGCGCGCACCGCACGCGTCCCGTTGTCCTTTCTGCCAGAGGGTAATTACCGCGCGACGGTGTGGGAAGACGGCGACGCACCCGAGCAAGTCAAGCGCAGCGAACGCATCGTGACCGCGCGCGACACGCTTGCGCTGCGACTGTCGATCGCCGGTGGCGCTGCGGTAATCCTGGAGCCTGCGAACCCATGAACACGAAATCCCGCAAAGTGATCGCCGCCTTGGCTTGCCTGCTCTTCATTGCCGGCGTTCCATTCGCACGCGGCCAGGAACAGGTCACCCCCGAGCGTGCGCGCGCCAACTTCGCCCGGCCCATCGTGCTCGGTCCGGATGACGTGCGTGCATTTGCCGATGCGCCATCCGGCTTCAGGGATGCGCGCGCCGGCGTACCGCAGGGACGCGTGGAGGAGTTGGCCTACGATTCGCGCATTACCGGCACGCTTCGGCGCGCGCAGATCTATCTGCCTCCAGGCTATTCGGCCGACCGCAAGTACCCGGTGCTTTATCTGCTGCACGGCATTGGCGGCAACCAGGACGAATGGCGGGGCTACGTGCGCGCACCCGCGATCCTGGACAACCTGATCGCCGACGGTAAGGCGGTGCCGATGATCGTCGTGATGCCCAACGGCCGCGCACTGCCGGACGACCGCAGTCCACCGGAGGGGAAGGTGTTCACTCCGGAGAACGCAGCCGGCTTCGCCAAGTTCGAGCACGACCTGCTGGATTTCCTGATCCCCGCAGTGGAGGCGAAGTACTCGGTCCAAGCCGATCGCGAACATCGCGCGGTCGCCGGACTCTCCATGGGCGGCGGGCAGGCGTTGAACTTTGGCCTTGGCCATCTCGATACGTTCGGCTGGGTAGGCGCCTTCTCTCCAGCACCCAATACCCGGCCGCCGGCGGAGTTGCTGACCGATCCTGAAGCGGTGCGCAAACAAGTCGCACTGCTGTACCTGTCGTGCGGCAACCGCGACGGCTTGATCAGCGTTTCGCAGGGCGTGCACGAGTACCTGAAGCAGCATGACGTTCCGCACGTTTGGAACGTCGATGACCACGGCCATGATGGCGACAGCTGGGCTAACAACCTCTACCACTTCGCACAGAAGCTCTTCCGCTGACAGGCGCGGTCGCGTAAACCGATCATTGTCGTGTCCCGGTCAACGTGGCTGACACCTGAGGAACAAGCATGCATCCACGCCTACGTTCATGGCTCGCCATCGCAACACTGATGCTATGCGTCTCGTCGGCCCAGGGTGCGGCGCGCGCGCCCGATCCGAACGCGCCCGTGGTCCGGATAGAGGAAGGTTTGATCGCCGGCACGCAAGCAGATGGAATTACGCGCTTCTTCGGCGTGCCTTATGCCGCGCCACCGGTCGGCGAATTCCGCTGGCGGGCGCCGCAACCGCTTCAGCCGTGGACCGGGACCCGGGAGGCGCGCGCTTTCTCCCCGGTTTGCCGGCAGACGGTCCCATGGATATCGGAGCCGCAAAGCGAGGATTGCCTCTATCTCAACGTCTGGGCACCGGCGGGAGCGAAGAAATTGCCAGTGATGGTATGGATTCACGGCGGCGGTTTTTTTGGCGGGTCAGGTTCGCAAGCGGGCACCGACGGAAGCCGGCTGACGCGGCAAGGCGTGATCGTCGTGACACTCAATTACCGCCTTGGGATATTCGGCTTCTTCGCTCATCCGGAGCTGAGCGCGGAGTCGCCAGCCAAGGCTTCCGGCAATCAGGGAATACTGGACCAGATCGCCGCGTTGCGTTGGATCCAGCGCAATATCGCGGCCTTCGGTGGAGATCCTGACCGCGTCACCATCATGGGCGAATCCGCGGGTGCGAACTCGGTAGCGGTGCTGGTCGCATCGCCGTTGGCCAAAGGGCTGTTCCAACGCGCCATCGCCGAAAGCGGCAACGCCGCACTCCCGCTCGATCGCAGTGAGAACTGGATGTTCGACCGGACCCAGGTAGAGGCGGAAGGCGTGGCGTTCGCGCACCAACTGGGCACCGAGCACCTGGCTGATCTGCGCGCGATCGATGCGGACACGCTGATCCGCAAGAACTGGGCGCCGCGGACGATCGTCGACAATCACCTGCTGGTTGAGGACATGGAGACGACGTACCGCAACCATTGTCAGAACGATGTACCAATCCTGGTGGGATGGAATGCGGATGAGGGTAAGGACCTTGCGCCCGAAATCCTCGGTACCTCGGATTTCACCGCCGCCGGCCATGGCGCGTTGCTCGCCCGGATGCTCGGACACACGCCATCGGCCAAAGTACTGGCGGACTATCCCGCCACGACTGATGCGCAAGCACGCGAGTCTGTCTTTCGCTTCACCAGCGATTATTGGGGATGGCGGATCTGGCGCTGGGCGGACCTGCACGCGCAGGCGCGCTCAAGCAAGCCCTACGTCTATTATTTCGTCCATTCGCCCGCCGAGCCCGCGACCCCGTGCAACTACGGCTGCCAGGCCGGCCACGGTGCCGAAATCCGCTACGTCTTCGATCAGCTCGACCAGGATCCGCGCGTGTGGAGTTCCGACGATCGGCAGCTTGCCCGCGAGATCGTTGGCTACTGGACCAGTTTCGCCAAGACCGGCGATCCGAATGGCGAAGGCCTCGTCGCCTGGCCCGCTTTCGATGGCAATAAAGCCAACGTGAAACGTCTCGGCACCACCGCTGAGATACGCGAACGGGGCGCGTTGCCGGATTTTGATTCGTTCTCTGATCGGTGATCGCCGCTGGCGTAGCGGAACTGGCGTGGACACATTTCGCTAAAACGCGGGCGTTTTCGTTTCGCGCGGCGGTGTTCTGCGGCCTACAATTCACTCGAACCGAAGCGCTTCGCTGATCGGCTTGATTCGGGCGTTGAACCACGCTCGGCTCGTTCCTCACACACTGTTCGGCCAATCAAAAAAGGCTAGTCATGAGCAGAATCATCGTAATCGAGTTCCGCTTCTGGCATTGGACCAATCGATTGATATCTATCAGCCGATGCTTCGAGCGCATCCGATGATTCGGCTATCGACGTCTATCAATGAGGCTGATGATCAGTCGAGGTATGGACAACGATCATTGAGGCGCACTGTCTCTTCGTTGACGGCAAGCCAGTCGCCCACGTGCATCGCGGACCAGTTGGCGTCATCCAGCTCCCAGTTCGCGTCCTCGCGGGAGCGGCCGTAAGGCGCTGCGCTCGGCGCGAACAGCAAGTGACTGAAGAAGAAATCGCAAGGATTCATGAGGGTTTCTCCGTAGGGGTGTTGCAAGCATCCTCCCGCGGGAGCAAAGTGAATACGCCAGAAGTTGCATCAGCGACTTGCGTGAAATGAAACAAACTCGCCAGGGAGCGGCTCAACTCCACCCATGGCCGCGGAGGGATAGTGGACGTCTTCGATGAGATCGAAATCCTGCATGCCGCGGTCGATTCAGGGCGCCTGTCCGAGGCTTCGCGCAGGCTGGATGTGTCCCCGGTACGTGTCACCCGCGCGATAGCGGCGCTGGAGTCCCGGGTCGGCGAGAGGTTGCTCGATAGATCGCGAAGCGGCGTTTCTCTGACCGCGGCCGGCAGGAGATACGTGGAATACACCCGCGGGCTGGATGGTGCGCTTGAAGGAGCGGCCGCGGCGGCGCGGGCTGCGCACGCCGGTGCCAAGGGGCGGATCGTGGTGTCGGCGCCGGTGTTGTTCGGCAGGTTGTTCGTCCTGCCCTTGCTTCGGGAGTACATGGAAGAACGCCCCGACGTGCGGGTGGACCTGCGCTTGAGCGATCGACTGTTGAACCTGACGGAAGAGGGCGTGGACATCGCCTTCCGTATCGCGCCGTCCAAGGATTCCAGCTTCGTCGCCGCTCCCGTTGCCAAAGTCCGGCGTCGGGTGGTGGCAAGCCCGGCCTATCTTGATTCCAACGGCCGACCCAGGCACCCGCGAAATCTGGCAAGCCATTCGATCGTGGTGTCATCGCACATCACCCAGAATACGGAATGGCGGTTCCGGGATCGCGGCCGCACGCTGTCGGTGCGGATCGAACCGCGGTTGCGCGTGGACCATAACGGCCTGGCGATATCGCTGGCGCAGGCTGGTGTTGGCCTGGTCAGAGTGTTGTCCTACCAGGTAGCGTCGGACGTGGCGAACAAAGTGCTCGAGCCGGTGCTTGAGGAATACCTGCCCGCACCGGTGCCTGTGTGCATCATGTTCAAAGGCGGCTCTCGCGCCGCCGGCAAGGTTCGCAGCCTGGTGGATATGTGTGTTGCGAGCCTGCGCGCCGACACAAGGCTGTCGAGCTAGGGCCTGTTAACGCTATTGGGATGGGCCACGCCGCAATCCAGTGCGTGCGGGGCAAGGAAGAAGGAGGAAATATATGTCGATACATGCCCGAGTGATGACGCCGCCCCGTGCGCACTGCGTTGCGGCCCCCGTATCAAGTACGGGGCGGGCTCTTCGGGTTGCTTCCCCGCCTCGCCAGGAGTCGCCTTTTCAAGAGCCCGCGTGCAAGCCGCTGGCAAGGCGGGGAAGCAACGTGGCCTATCCCAATAGCGTTAACAGGCCCTAATGGACCGCTTGCAGGAGTTGTCCGTCATGCAGGCCGCGGCACATGAAGGTTCGTTCGTGCTCGCCGCGCAACGCCTGGGTATTTCGCAAGCCTCGGTTACCCGCGCCATCGCTTCGCTGGAGCAGCGTTTGGGGATTCCCCTGTTTGATCGCTCCAACGCACAGGTACGCTTGACCGACGCCGGCGTCGCGTTCCTTGCTCATGCGCGACGCGTGACGGAAGCGCTCGACCAAGCGGACGCAGCGGCATTGGCCGGGCTCCCCCAGGCTCGCGGCGTGGTGAAAGTGGCTGCGCCCATGGGACTGGCGGCCATTGCGTTGGCACCGGTGCTGACGGCCTTCGCCGCGGCACATCCCGGAGTAACCGTCCGATGCAGTTTTCATGAATCCCCACGCGAAGCTCCCGATCCGGGTGCTGATGTGGTCTTGGCGATCGCTGGCGACAAGCCGGCATCCGCCCCGGGGACGGTAATCGGCAAGGTGTGGCGTACCACGGCGGCTGCCAAACGCTACCTGGAGAAACACGGCACGCCGAAATCGCTGAAGGACCTGGCGGCTCACCGGTTGATTGATATCCGCGGAAAGAACGCGGGTTCCCATTGGTCCGCCATGGAGACCGCTCGATTCGTCGCGGCACCACGTGTCTGGACCGATTCCGACCAAGCGACGTTGCATGCGTGCGCGGCCGGCATGGGTTTGGCGAGAGTCTGGTCGTACGAACTCATGCGAAGCGATCTGCAAGAAATCCTGCCGCGTTATCGCGAGACCGCCAGGACCCTGATGCTGCACACGCGCCAAAGTGAGTCATGGCACCCGGCGAGGATTTTTACTGAGCTGGCGATCGATATTCTGAGGAATCAAAGTCATCTCACCGGCGCTGGTTCTTCTCGGCGATAGGCTTCTTCCAGCCGCGACTGAACCTGCAAGGCACATCCCGATGGTCTTCAGGACGCCAGGCTCCTGAGTCGCGGCTTGCACGTTGCCTGGACGTCCGCCTGCTCGCTGCCCTCCGGCACTTTGTCTAATCCGACCGAGCGACCGGATTCATTCGCTCGTCGTTCTTGCTCAATACATCCCATCTCCACCGGGTTTCATTTCATGCAATCGCGCATTGCGGCTTTTGGGATATTGATGACGCTGCGGCGAGGCTAGTCTTGGATTTATGCGGTGTCAGCAAGTTTGCGACCCGCAACCCTCCACTACCAAGGAACAACCATGGCGACGACCGAAAGCAAGCCGATCAAACTTTACCGCCACGCACTGTCGGGGCATTCCCACCGCGTTGAGCTGTTCCTCTCCATCCTGGGAGTGCCATACGAACTGGTGGACGTGGATCTGAAGGCGGGCGCTCACAAGAAGCCCGAGTTCCTCGCGCGCAATCCATTCGGCCAAGTGCCTGTCATCGAAGACGGGGACGTGGTCGTGTTCGATTCCAACGGCATATTGGTGTACCTGGCCAATAAGTACGACGCTTCTGGACAATGGTTGCCACGTGATGCGGCGACTGCGGCACGCGTCCAGGGCTGGCTGTCGGTTGCAGCGGGACCGGTCGCATTCGGGCCCGCGGCCGCGCGGCTGGTGACGGTCTTCGGTGCGCCGTACGAGCCGGAAGAACTCAAGAAGCGTTCCGCGGCGCTGCTGCAGGTCTTGGACAAGCAACTCGCGGATCGCAAGTATCTCGCCGGCGATACACCAACCATTGCCGACTTGGCGAACTACGCCTATCTGGCGCATGCGCCGGAAGGCAACGTCGACATCTCACCGTTCGCCAACGTCACCGCGTGGCTGGCACGGATAGAGCAATTGCCTGGCTTCATTCCCATGCAGCGGACAGCAGCGGGGCTGGCGGCCTGATCGCGCATGCCTGATCGAGCATGATCGCAGCGCACTTGGAGGACATGTCATGGCCAACGGCGATACGCACATTCCCTCTCCGTGGCACGCGGGTGAGCTGCGCATGCAACGCCGCCTGGGCGTGGACGAGCGCATGGACAGCGTCGGTCGCCGGGTCATCCGCGACTACATGCCCGACCAGCACATCGAACTGTTCGAATCACTGCCCGCGCTCTTCGTAGGACTGGTGGACGAAGAAGGCTGGCCCTGGGCCGGCCTGTTGGAAGGCAAGCGCGGGTTCATGCGTTCGGCCGGCAACCGGCGGTTGGCGATCCAGGCATTGCCGTCATCCGATGATCCGGTGAGTGCGCTGATACACGACGGCGCGCCCATCGGCATCGTCGGACTGCAGTTCTCGACCCGGCGGCGCAACCGCATGAACGGGCGAATTTCCGGCCTGAGTGCCGCGGGATTCGAAATCGGCGTCGAACAGTCATTCGGCAACTGCCCGCAATACATCCAGACACGCGAGGAGTTGCAGGACGTGCCGGTCGGGAATCAACGGGCTGAGCGCAAGGAGATGACCGAGCTGGACGAAGAAGCGCTGGCGCTGATCCGCAATGCGGACACGTTGTTCGTGGCCAGTTATGCGGATCCGGACGGCGATTCCGGTCGGCGGCAAGTGGACGCGTCGCACCGTGGAGGTCGCGGCGGATTCGTGCATGTGGAAGACAACACGCTGACGATTCCGGACTTCTCGGGCAACCAGTTCTTCAACACCCTTGGAAACATCCTGGAAACCGGCAAAGCCGGCCTGCTCTTCATGGACTTGGAGAACGGCACGGTGCTGCAACTGACGGGCACGGCGAAAGTCGACCTGGATTCGGACATGATCCCGGCATTCCAGGGTGCGGAGCGCCTGTGGACCGTCACCGTCGTCAAGGCCGTGCTTCGTCGTGGTGCGATCGGCAGGCGGTACCGTCTGCGTGAGTTCTCACCCAACAGCCTGCTGACAGGTTCATGGGAAGAAGCCGACGCCAATCTCAAGGCAAAGGCGCTTGGCAATCAGTGGCGGCGGTTCAAGGTGCAGCGGATCGTCGAGGAAAGCTCCAACGTCCGCAGCCTCCATCTGATGCCGGAGGATGAAGCCGGACTGCTCGCGTACCATCCTGGGCAACACCTGCCTATCCGTGTGCAGCCGACCGGCAGCGCGCAGCCACTGATCCGCACCTACACGCTTTCTTCCGCACCTTCGGACGGCGTGTACAGGATCTCCGTCAAGCGGGATGGGGCGGTCTCGGACTTCTTGCACGCCGCGGTCGAAGTGGGCTCGGTGATAGAAGCGAAGTTGCCGGACGGCGGCTTCCATCTGGATGAGAGCTCGCGGCGCCCCGTGGTCATGCTCTCCGCAGGCATTGGCATCACGCCGATGCTGGCGATGGTCCGGCACATCGTCTACGAAGGCCTGCGGACCCGATTCATGCGAACGGTGTACTTCGTCCATGGCGCTCGCACGCTCAAGGAAAGAGCGTTCGGTCAAGAGCTCGAAGAACTGGTGAGGGTGTCCGGCGGGGCCTTGCGGGTGATACATGCACTGAGCCGGCCGGAACCGTCGGCGCGCCAGGGACACGATTACGTCGTGGAAGGGCGCGTGAGTATCGACGCGCTGCGGAAGGTTCTTCCTTTCGACGACTATGACTTCTACCTGTGTGGACCTTCCACGTTCATGCAACAGCTCTATGACCAACTTAAGAAGATGCGCGTCCAGGACGATCGTATCTTCGCCGAAGCCTTTGGCCCGGCAAGCCTGCAGCGCGAAATGCAAGGCAGTGTGGTCACGCTGCCGCCCGCGTCGACATCGCCGGTGAAGGTGATCTTTGCCAAGAGTGCGAAGGAAGCGACGTGGCAGCCGGGTGGCGAATCACTGCTTGAGCTCGCCGAAGTTCATGGCTTGTCGCCTGAGTTCAGTTGCCGAAGCGGCACATGCGGAAGCTGCAGGACGCATCTGGCAGGCGGGGCGGTGACGTATGGGTCGGAGCCTGGTGCGCCGCACTCTGACGCCGACGTACTGATCTGCCAGGCAGTTCCCGCGCAAGGCAGCGACCAGATCGTGCTTGAGGTGTGAACCACGGCGCCACGTGCGGCGCTGGAACGCACCGAGGTATCGAGTAACCCGTACTCAGGAGCCAGCGCTTGCGCGCCGAACCCGCGTAAGCGCCGTGATGAATCCCTATTCCCCAATTCTTTCCAGGAGAATCGAACATGAGCAGACCACCCCTTCCACCTTTCACCCTGGCGACCGCGATCGAGAAGGTCCGGCTGGCGGAAGACGGCTGGAACAGTCGCGACCCGGCCAAGGTTTCACTGGCCTACTCGGTGGACAGCAAATGGAGGAACCGGGCTGAGTTTGCGACAGGCCGCGACCAGATCATTGCGCTGCTGACGCGCAAGTGGAGCCAGGAGCATGAGTACCGCCTGGTGAAGGAGCTGTGGGCCTACGAAGGCGACCGCATCGCGGTCCGCTTCGCGTACGAATACCACGACGATAAGTTGCAGTGGTTCCGTGCCTACGGCAACGAGAACTGGCGCTTCGATGCCGACGGCCTGATGACGCATCGCCACGCGAGCATCAATGATCTGGCCATATCGGCGGACGAGCGCAAGTTCTTCTGGCCGCTGGGTCGACGGCCGGACGACAGCCCATCGCTCACGGAGTTCGGGCTCTGAGCTGCATTGCCTGTCGTGGTTGCTTATGACATGACGGGTGTTGCATCCACATACGCCGCCATCTGGCGTTCGAGTGCTTTGACTGCGCTGTTGCGCCAGCCATCCGCCATCGCTTCCGACATCGGATCGGGAAAGATTTCCTCCTCCTCCTTTTCCACTCCGTCGAAGATGGCTCGCGCGGCGGACTCCGGAGAAGCCTTAGGTATATCCAGATCCCGCGTCATGTCGGTGTCCATGGGTCCAGGCAAGGCGATATGTACGCTTACGTCCTGGCTGGCCAGGAGCGCGCGTAGCGCTTGCGACATGGAGAATGCGGCTGCCTTTGAGACCGAGTAGGCCGGGTTGAACGGCGACGGAGCAAGCGACGACAACGATAGAACGTTGACGATGGCGCCCCGAGAGAGCGCCAGCAACGGTAAGGCGGCCTGGGTGACGTCATAGGCGCCGAACAGGTTGGTCGCAAGGTGCCGTTCGAGCATGGCACGATCGCTGAAGTCTTCGAAATGGCACACCCCGGCGTTGTTGACGAGGATATCGAGTGCCTCGACCTTCTCGACCGCTGCGTGAATCTGCGCAGCGTCGGTGATGTCCAGTATCAACGGCGTGACACGGCCGTCTGGGTGAACGAACGGTTGGCGCGCACCGGCATATACCCGCTTCGCGCCCCGCCTCAAAGCTTCTTCGACCAGCGCCTGTCCGAGGCCGCGATTGGCTCCGGTGATCAGCACGGTTCTGTCCGTTATTCTCATTCCACTATCCTCAGTTGGTTGTCGTCAGGCGCGCTGGTGACTGCCTTCGTACTTCGGAAAAAGGTGCTGCTCACCAGGCCGTGCCCGCAATAGTCATCACCGAAATGGTGGAGCAGTGGTGCGGCCCCGTGCCTCATGGCCGTGAATCATGTTGATGCGGCCATGGCCGGCCATGGCCGGTTTCGCAGAGTAATTTCAGACTCCTTAGAAACTGTCCCCACGTGTAGTTGCATTCGGCGAACATCGGCGTGTAATCCTTCCAACCATCGTGATGAAGGATCAAGAGTGTTTCCGTATCGGTGCCTCTTGCTTGTTGTATCTGGTCGATCGCTTCCGGATGAGACATCAGCAGGCTTTCTTTATCGCCAGCGTGCAGTTCGAAAGAAACGGTGGTCCCCACCCATTCGTCGACGCCTGTAATACAGGTCCATTCGACCTGCTCGGATGGCTTTAGCGTCGTGACCTTCATTTCTTTGAAGTAATCCGGGCCAAATGCAAAACGTGAAACGCTACCGCGCTCAGGCTTTGCCTTTGCGCCGGGCGTCCACCACGCCGACAGTCCTTCCTCGCGGGTAATGGCGGCGTAGATTTTTTCGGCCGTAGCCCCAATCAGCACTTCGTGATGAATACCTGGCATGTCGCAAATTCCTAATTTCCAGCAGAAAACGACGTTCTGACGTGATCTGCCGCTTGGCGGTCGTGAGCAAGATTAGGATTGCGAGGTGAATAGCGGGAGTAACAAGTGTGGCGTGATATGAGCCGGTGCAGCGGAACCGCAGGGCGGGCAGTCAGTGCCCGATGACCGTTCGTCGCGCGGTCGCCGGCGGCTGAATGACACGCGCGCCTGAATGCGCCCGCCGCGTGGCATTGGCAGATGAAGTTCACGGCGCGCGGACACCACGGGGCGTAAATGCGTACCGATCAGCCGGGCTTGCACGCCGGCGTGTGCCGAGGGAGAAGCGTCATGTATCGCATTGCACATTCCACGCCCGCGTCGATCGTCGGCGCGTTGGTGCTGCTGGCAGGCACCTGCATCATGGCCGGACCGGCGAACGCCGCGACGCGCGTGGTCGGCAACTGCGACGACAGCGGTGTGGGGAGTCTGCGCGCCGTGGTCGCGGCGGCCGCGAGTGGCGACGTCATCGACCTGCGCCCGCTGACCTGCGGCAGGATCCTGCTCACCAGCGGCTCCATCGCCGTACCGCAGGCCAGCCTGACGATTCTGGGTCGGACGCGCTACGGCATGACCATCGACGGCAACCGCAGCGACCGCGTGCTCCTGCACACGGGCACGGGAACGTTGCGGATAGATCACGTTTCGGTCGCCAACGGCCAGCGCCGAGTGCTCAACCCGGACCTCGGCGAGTCAGAGTACGGAGGGTGCATCTACTCGCAAGGGAACGTCGCGCTCCACCAGGCGTGGGTGCACTCGTGCCGCGCCCTGCAGCAGGGCTTCATCGATGCCCCCCGCACCTATGGCGGCGGCATCAGCGCGGAGGGCGACGTGCATCTGACCTGGAGCGCCGTCTTCGACAACGAGGCGCTGGAGGACGGTACCGGTGGCGGCATCTACGCGAAAGGGCGCGTGATGCTGCATTACAGCCAGGTCTACCAGAACACGGGCTACCTGGGTGGCGGCATCATGGCCGAACGCGGGGCGAGCGTCACCTATTCGCGCATCTACCGCAATCGCGCCGCGTACGACGCCGGGCTGCACGTGAGCGCCAACCACTTGCCTTCGAACCTGCTGATCAATAAGTCGACGATCTCCAACAACGTGGCCGAGGACCTCTGGCGAGGTACCAACTACGGCAGCGGAGGCGGGTTCGGCCTCGGTGGCACATACACTGGCGGCAAGCACACGATCATCGACAGCACGATCTCGAACAACCGTGCGCACAACCACAGCGCCGGCTACTCGGCCGGCACCCTCGACGTGTACAACAGCACCATCGCCTACAACGCCGAGATCACAAATCGGGCGGGCGAGGAGGACCCGATCAGACCCTGCGAAGTCCGTGGCGCCCTGGGCGCCGACGTACTCCATCTGGAAAGCACCATCGTCGCGCGCAATAGTTGCGTCGCCGGCCCATTCGGTTATGACATCAGCGCACGTACGGGCTCGGTGATCGGCGCGAACAACCTGATCGAATTCCCGCTGGTTCCGGTGCCTGCCGACACGCTGGCGATCGATCCCCGGCTCGCCCCGCTGGCCGACAACGGCGGGTATTCGGCCACGCACAAGCCGCTGGCCGACAGCCCGGTGCTCCAGCGCGGCAGCAACCTGCTCGATCGCGCCTATGACCAGCGCGGCCCAGGATTCCCCAGAATCAAGGGTGGGGCGCCTGACATCGGCAGCACCGAACGTTGAGCGGCTGCCGCGCATGGCGCGATGCTTCGCCGCGAATGAATAGCTTGGAACCGGGCATGGGTCATGCCTCGCCTAGGAGAGGGAGCTAAGAGAGGCGCAGCGCCTGCACTAGCGCAGAGAGCGCGGCGGGCTGATGCAGGCGACTGGGGTAATACATGAAGAAGCCGGGAAATGGCGGCAGCCAATCCTCCAGCACACGGATAAGGCGCCGCTTCGCTACATGTTCTGCAACCTGCTCTTCGTATGCCAGTCCCAGGCCAGCTCCCGCGAGTGCGGCCCGAATCACCAGGTGGGTATCGTCGACGATGAGTGGGCCGTTTACGACGATCGTGACCTTCTTTCGTCCTTGCTCGAATTCCCATCGATATGGACCGCCGGCAACACGCAGGCTTATGCATCGATGATCAATCACGTCCTTTGGTTGCCGGGGAATGCCTCGTGATGCGAAATAGCCAGGCGATCCCACAACGGCCAATCGCGTCTTCTGCGTCACCCGCACCGCGACCATGTCCTTCTGAATGAACTCGCCGAGTTGGATACCGGCATCGAACTCGCCCGCCACCAGGTCGACGGGACCGGTGACCGTAACGACGTCAAGAACCACGTCAGGGTATGCCTCGGCAAACGCGGTGAGCTTTGGCAGCAACACCATCACCGCGGCCGACCGTGACATGGCCAGCCGAATGCGTCCCGCGGGACGGTGCCTAACGCTGCGGGCTTTATCCAGGGCGCGGTCAATCTGGTCAAGCGCGGGAGATAGTTCCTGCAGAAGAGCTGCCCCTGCCGCGGTGGGGGCAACGCTCTTGGTTGTTCGAGCCAGGAGTTGCAACTCGAGCCGCTGCTCAAGTCTGCGGATAGTGTGGCTCAGGGCGGACTGGGACACGCCCAGCCGCAACGCCGCCCGCGTAAAGCTGCGTTCATTGGCAACGACGGCAAAGACAGCGAGTTCATCCAGCCCGGTTCTCATGATCATGAATACTACTCATGAGACTCTGCTGCGTAAACGGTCTAGTTTCATAAACATCCTTAATCTAGATTAGTCAAAACGAGCATCGATGAAGAGCGCAGTGTGGCAACACGCTGTACGGGATCGGCTTTGGCTGGGCAACTATTTGGGAGTTATATGGATACCGATATTCGTGATTTGCTCACCATGGCGCAGGTCTATTTCGATGCTGCCTATGAGATGGACGCTGAAAAGTTCGCGTCGGTTTTCCATCCTTCGGGCTCCGTGACGAAAATCGGCGAAGATGGCGACGTGAGCGTGACGCCGCTTGAGACTTGGCTCGCAGTGGTTCGGCAAGTCAGAGCTCCGAAGCACCAGGGCTCAGCGCGCCACGATCAGATCCTATCGGTAGATGTCACCCGGGAAATGGCGCTTTTACAGGTGAAATTGCAGGTTCCGCCGCGCCGTTTCACTGACATGTTGTCCTGTCTGAAAGTCAATGGAACCTGGAAGATTGTCCAGAAGGTAATGACGACGGAAACGTAATGACTGGCGATCGCCTGTCCGCTTCTGGCTGACAGCCGAACTATCTAGCTGACGCCAATATGTCGGACTTTCTCCATCGCGAAACATCCCTTTTTGCGGAGTTGGAGTAAGGCGAGCATTAAGCATCGCGGGTCCGACAAACCCTGCCGGGCAGGATTCTTGGCTAACATGTTGTAGTTGCGCTACGCTGCGGTATTGTTTGCCGCCGCCCTGTGACCGGCCCGGTATGACGGCCACTCTTTCTCCCCGCAAGACCGTCCCATGATCCCGCGAATCACTTCCCCACTCCCCAAGCGTTGGTACGCAAGGCGTCTGCGCACGCCGGAATTGCGTCTCCCAGGCTGCATCGCGATGCGGACAATATGAGGCAAGTCGAGCATGACAGCCCCAGCGAGATCGTCCGGCTAAACGAGGTATCAAGGCGCTTCAAGGATGGTACGGGCGGCCGTGTCGCCCTGGATGCAGTGAGTCTTTCGGTGAGCAGGGGGGAGATATTCGGCGTGGTGGGGCGCTCGGGGGCTGGCAAGTCGACCCTGGTCCGCACGATCAATCTGCTGGAACGTCCCGATGCCGGTCAGGTGATCATCGCCGGTGAAGACATCACGACGCTCGGGCAGCCGCAGTTGCGCGTCGTACGGCGCCGTATCGGGATGATCTTCCAGCACTTCAATCTGCTCCATAACCGCACCGTCCGCGGCAATGTCGCGCTTCCCTTGCAGCTGGAAGGCCATCGGCATGGCGAGGTGGCCGCGCGCGTCGACGCGCTGTTGCATCAGCTCGGGATGTCCGCGCATGCCGATAAGTATCCCGCACAGCTTTCCGGCGGGCAGAAGCAACGGGTGGGGATCGCGCGTGCGCTGGCCTGCGCGCCTCAGATACTGCTATGCGATGAAGCCACAAGCGCGCTGGATCCGGAAACCACCGAGGACATCCTCGCGCTGCTTGACCGGTTGAATCGCGAGCTTGGCCTGACGATCGTGTTGATCACGCATGAGATGGATGTCGTGCGTCGCATCTGTGATCGCGTGGCGGTGATGAGCCAAGGCCGCGTGGTGGAAGCCGGGCCGGTATCGGAGGTATTCCTGCATCCCCGTTCGCCGGAAGCGCATGCGTTGCTGCGCGAAGCTGTTCCGCCCGCGGCCGCGATTCCGGACGCGGTCCGCGCCCGCGTGGTCTTTATCGGCGACGATGCTTTCCATCCGGTTCTGAGCAGTATCGCGCGGGAGACAGGCGTGGATTTCGCCATTCTTTCCGGTCGCGTCGGCCGTCTCCGGCGCGAGGCATACGGTGAAATGGAAATCGCCTTCTTCGGAGCGCATGCACGTGCGGGCATGGACGCACTCAGAAGGGCGGGCGTGGTGGTGGAGGAGATCGCATGATGACTGGAAACGTGGATCCGCTAGTCGTCGCACAAGCGACGTACGACACCCTGATCATGCTGGGCGCATCGCTGGCGCTGACCATATTGCTGGGCCTGCCGTTGGGCCTGGTGCTGTATGCCACATCGCGTGGGCAGATCCTGGAGAACAGGGCCGTCAATGTCGTGGTTTCGTTCTGCGTGAACCTGCTCAGGTCGGTGCCTTTCATCATCCTGCTCATCGTCATGCTGCCACTCACCGTGGTGCTGGCGGGGACATCGCTGGGTGTCGCGGGCGCGATACCGCCGCTGGTGGCCGGCGCGGCGCCGTTCTATGCGCGTCTGGCGGAGACGGCGTTGCGTGAAGTCGACCGCGGCGTCATCGAGGCGGCGCAGGCAATGGGCGGTTCCATACGGCAGATCGTGGTCCGGGTGCTGTTGCCCGAGGCGTTGCCTGGACTTGTGGCGGGCGCCACGGTGACGGCCGTCGCGCTGATCGGGTACACGGCGATGGCGGGCGTGGTAGGCGCGGGCGGCCTTGGCGACCTGGCCATTCGCTTCGGCTATCAGCGATTCCAAACGGATGTCATGGTCGTCACGGTGGTCGTACTTCTGATCATCGTCCAAGCTCTCCAATGGCTAGGCGACCGATGGGTCGTCCGGCTTTCGCATCATTGATCCTGAAAGGACATCACCATGTTTCGATCCCTGCTGATTTCCAGCCTGCTTTTGCTGTTGGCCGCTTGTGGAGGCAACAACGCCGAGAACAAGGACAACGTGCTGCGCGTGGGCGCCACGGCGGTACCGCATGCGGAGATTCTCGAGCAAGCCAAGCCTCTGCTCGAAAAGCAGGGGATCAAGCTCGAGGTGATCGTATTCAACGACTACGTGCAGCCCAACGTCCAGTTGGCTGAAGGCCGGTTGGATGCCAATTACTTCCAGACCAAGCCCTACCTGGATGAGTTCAACCAAGCGCGGAAGACAACGCTGGTGCCAGTGCAGGGAATCCATGTCGAGCCGCTGGGCGCCTATTCGCGCCGGCACGCCTCGCTGGCCGAATTGCCGCGCAACGCCACCGTGGCCTTGCCCAATGACGCCTCCAACACGGGGCGGTCCTTGCTGCTGTTGCAGCAGGCGGGACTGATCGGTCTCAAGCGGGGACAGAATCATTTGCAGACCGTGGCGGATATCGGAAGCAATCCGCGCGGTTTCGTGTTCCGTGAGCTGGAAGCGGCCACACTTCCACGGGTTCTCGATCAAGTCGACCTGGCAGTCATCAACACCAACTATGCGCTGGATGCCGGCCTGAGCCCGGCCAAGGATGCCTTGGCGCTGGAGACGGCCGACAGCCCGTACGTCAATTACCTGGTCTCGCGTGCGGAAAACAAGGACGACAAGCGCCTGCTTGCGTTGGCCTCAGTGCTGAAGGGAGACGAGGTCCGGGCCTTCATAGCGGCCAAATACGCGGGCGCCGTCATTTCCGCGGGACCGTAATCGGGACGCAGGGAGCAACGGCGTCGTGATCGCCGTTGCTCCCGCCTTCCTTGCCGTGCGCCAGTGCCATCATTCGCCAGTGATGCGATTCGCCGAGAGCAGTTGCTGGATCTTCGCTTCGGTTGTTGCGTATTCGCCTTCACCAAAATGCTGGTAGACGATGCGGCCATCCTGGTCGATCAGGTACAGCGCTGGCCAATACCGGTTGCCGTAGGCGTTCCAGGTGCGATAGTCGTTGTCCTGTGCGACGGGATACGTAATGCCGAACCGCTTCACCGCGGCTTGGAGATTCGATAGTTTTTTCTCGTAGCCGTATTCGGGCGTGTGCACGCCGACCACCACCAAGCCCTGGTCCTTGTACTTCGCATGCCATGCCTTGGTATGCGGCAGCACGCGGATGCAGTTGATGCAGGAGTAGGTCCAGAACTCCACCAGCACGACTTTCCCGCGCAGTTGATTCAATGTCAGCGGCGGGCTATTGAGCCATTGACCGATGCCCTTGAATTCCGGTGCGACCGGCGCGGGCGAGGCGTGGGTGGGTTCGACTGGATCTGACGCCACGCTGGGTGAGCAAGCGGCGGCAAACAGGCAGGCGGCCAGGAGCGTAACGACGGGTTTGATCAGTTTCATGGTCATGGTCCTTGCGAAACGGAGGGGAGCCACTGTGTTGCCCAGGCCGACACCAGCACGTCGTACTGCAGCAACTGGAGAACGGCGACGGTGACGGCCAACGCGCCGAAGATGCGACGCAGTGCGCCTGCGTGGCGTTGAAAGAAAACCAGGCGCGAGGTCACCCAATGACCGCCATAGGCGATGAACAACATCGGGATGCCGGCACCCAGCGCATAGAGCGCCAGCAAAGCGGTCGCCCGGGCTGGCTCTTGTGCGCTTGCCGCCAGCGACAACACCGAAGCGAGCACGGGGCCAGCGCAAGGCGTCCACGCCAGTCCCAGCGAAGCGCCGATCAACAGCGTGCCAACTCGGCCGCCCATCGGGAGCCGATGGGTCGCGACCGTTGCACGCGATGCACGCCACTGGCGCATCCGGTCGATAAGCCAGTCGAAAGGCGCCGGCCAGAAACAGGCCAGGCCCGCTGTCAGCAGCACGGCGATGGACAGGTTGCGAATGACGCCTTGCAACTCGCCGGAAGAAGCCGAGAGCACACCGATCAGTATTCCGCCGGTGGCGAACGTCGCCACGAAGCCCGCGATCACCAGCAGCGGATCCTCGCGGCGCCGGCCGGTACTGGTGGCCAGCACGATAGGCAGGACGGGGAGAATGCAGGGGGAGAGAATGGTGGCCATGCCGGCGGCGATGGCCAATGCGTATTCGATCATGGGATAGGGCCTTCGGTGCGGTGGATGGATGACCATTCCACCGCCCGAATGTCGCCGGGGTGTGTGCCGGTAGCGGGGATTTTGTAACCGGAAGTATCGAGTGGAAATCTGGTGGCACCGCGCTACGGCAACGGATCACACCAAAACGATCTGCACATCGACGTTGCCGCGCGTGGCCTTGGAGTACGGACACGTGCGATGCGCTTCGTCGACCAGCATTTGCGCCTGTTCGCGCGGCAAACCCGGCAGCGACACATTCAAGCGTGCCTGCAACTGGTAACCGTCGCCTATCAGGCCCAGGTCGACTTCGGCATCGATGGCCGCATCCGCCGGAATCGCAATCTTGAACTTGCGGGCCGCCAGGCCCATCGCGCCTTCGAAGCAGGCGGACCAGCCGGCAGCGAACAGTTGTTCCGGATTGGTCCCGGGACGATTGCTGCCGGGGGGCGACAGGGCGACGTCGAGCTGGCCGTCGTCGCTGCGCGCGTGGCCTTCGCGGCCACCGACGGTATGGGTCTTGCCGGTGTAGAGAACTTTATCGAGAGTAGTCATGAGAATATTCCTTGGGGTTTGCAGGAGTGGAAACCGGACGCCCACGGCGTCAGGCGGGTGAAAACGTAGTCGAGGTCCTTCACGCACGTTGCGTGGCAGGTCCTTGTCACAGGCGAGTGGCGTCGATCACCGCTTGCACGAATTCGCGCGGCGCTTCCTGCGGCGGGTTGTGACCGATGCCGCCGGTGAAGGTGCGGTGTTCGTACTTTCCGGTGAACTTGCTGGCGTACGCTTCGGGCTTCGGATGCGGTGCGCCGTTCGCATCGCCTTCGATGGTGATCGTCGGTACGCTGATCGTCGGTGCCTGCGCCAATCGTTGCTCCAGCGCGGCGTACTTCGGCTCACCTTCCGCCAGGCCCAAACGCCACCGATAGTTGTGCACGGTGATCGCAACGTGGTCGGGATTGTCCAGGGCCGCGGCGCTGCGATCGAAGGTGGCGTCGTCGAACTTCCATTGCGGCGACGCGAGTTGCCAGATCTGCTTGGCGAAGTCGTGCGTGTATTTCGTATAGCCGGCGCGACCGCGGTCGGTGGCGAAGTAATACTGGTACCACCACTTCAGCTCGGCTTCCGGCGGCAACGGCTGCTTGCCAGCCTCCTGGCTGCCGATCAGATAGCCGCTCACCGACACCAGAGCGGTGACGCGTTCCGGCCATAGGGCCGCCACGATGCCGGCCGACCGCGCGCCCCAGTCGAAGCCGGCGATGGTGGCGTGCTGGATCTTCAGCGCATCCATCAAAGCGATGACGTCGGACGCCAGCGCGGCTGGCTCGCCGTTGCGTGGCGTGTCGGCGGAGCGGAAGCGGGTGCTGCCGTAACCGCGCAGGTGCGGCACGATGACGCGATAGCCTCGCGCGGCCAGCTGCGGCGCCACTTCGGAATAGCTGTTGATGTCGTACGGCCATCCGTGCAGCAGGATGATGACCTTGCCATCGGAAGGACCCAGCTCGGCATAGCCGATGCTCAGGTCGCCGGCGTCGATCTGCTTGTTGGCCACCAGCGCCGGTGGAGTGGAGGCGTGGTTGGTTTCCGGCGTCGCGGCGCCGGCGACAGCAGCCACCGCGAACTGTGCGGCAAGCAACCACGGCAGTAGACGGCTGATCGAACGGAACTTGATCGTTTGCATGAGCGTACTCCTGGTAAGAATGGCGTTGGTGTGGTCACTTGGCGTTGCGTAGCGGCCGGAACGCCGCGCGCAGTTCGGCGCTGAACAACTGCGGTTGTTCCCAGGCGGCGAAGTGGCCGCCCTTCTCGGCTTCGTTGAAGTAGTAGAGCGTCGGGTAAGCGCGCTCGGTCCAGCTGCGCGGCGCGCGATAGATCTCGCCAGGAAACACCGATACCGCGACCGGAACGGAAATCTCGTGGGTCTTCTGCGCGGCAGCGCTGAAATTATTGTTGTTGTTTTCCCAGTAGAAGCGCCCCGCCGACGTCGACGTGTCGGTGAGCCAGTACAGACTGATGTCGTCCAGGATGGCATCGCGCCCGAGCACGTTCTCCGGCACGCCATCGCTGTCGGTCCATTGCACGATCTTGTCGTACATCCATGCCGCCATGCCCACCGGTGAATCGTTCAAGGCATAGCCGATCGTTTGCGGCCGCGTGACCATCATTGCGCCGTAGGCGGCATTGCGGCCGAAAAAGCGGCTCAAGGTCTCGAAGGCGGTCTGCTCGACCTGCGTCAGTCCCGCTGGCGCAGGTGCGCCGCTATTGATCGCGCCGACCAACTCAGAGGGAACCGTCGCCGGCATGGTCAGATGGATGCCCTTCAGGCCCGACGGCGCTTGCCGGCCCATCACGTCGGAGATTACCGAACCGTGGTCGCCGCCCTGCGAGACGTAGTGATCGTAGCCAAGCCGTTGCATCAGCACGTGCCACGCACGCCCGACGCGATCCGGTCCCCAGCCCAGTTCGGTCGGACGGCCCGAGAAGCCGTAACCGGGAATCGAAGGAATCACCACGTCGAACGCATCCTCGGCGCGGCCGCCGAACGCGGTTGGATCAGTCAACGGTTCGATGGTGTTGACGAACTCCAGGATGGAACCGGGCCAACCGTGCGTGAGGATTACTGGCAGCGCATTGCGATGCCGCGAGCGCACGTGGATGAAATGGATGTCCACGCCGTCAATGGTGGTGATGAACTGCGGGAGGCGGTTGAGCCTGGCTTCCAATCGACGCCAGTCGTAGTCGCCGCCCCAGTAGTTGGCCAGCGCCTGCAGCTTGGCCAATGGCAGGCCTTGCGATTCATTGGCAACGAGTTCGCGATCCGGCCAGCGCGTGGCCTGCACTCGCCGGCGCAGTTCCTGCAGATCGCGTTCGGCCACGTGTACCTGGAAGGGCCGTATATCGCTGCCGCCATGCGTCTCTTTTGCTTGCGCGGCGATGGATGGCAGCAGGTTGAGCGCGCCAATGGACGCCGCGGCCAGCGCGGTCGAACCCATCAAGCGCCGGCGTTTGAAGTTGATGATCTCGTTGGGATCGAAAGTGGACATGGATTACTCCTCTTGATGCGGGACGAGCACGCGCAACGGCGTGCAGTGGCTAGCTGCCAGCGGAGGTGCCGTTGGCGATGGGGCCATTGCACGCCGCGGACTTGTCGCCGACGTGTCTTCAACCGGGGAGATTTGTCAGCGAACCGTGTGGATGCGCCGCTAGATACAGACGCTTACAAATGCCGGGGATTTGTATCGAAACGTATCTCCCGCCAGTGCCTACGCGTTGGGATACGAAGCCGGTCGATCACCGACAAGGCGCCGATACAGCAGGGTGCTGCAATGGCATACACCCACCCAAACCGGAGCTTCTCCATGCAACCCGCTCGCCGACAAGGTTTCCCTTCGCTAGCCCTTCTGATGGCCGCTGCCGTGCTTCCCGCCGCTGTCCAGGCGCGAACACCCCCCATCAACCCGGATGCTCCGACCGTCGTCCTGGTGCATGGCGCCTTTGCCGACGCCTCCAGCTGGGACAAGGTGGTCGCGCGTCTGCAAAAAAACGGCGTGCCCGTAACGACGGTGGACAATCCGCTGACCTCGCTTGCCGATGACGTGGCTGCCACTCAGCGCGCCATCGCGGCCGCACCGGGCAAGGTCGTATTGGTCGGCCATTCCTGGGGCGGCACCGTGATCACCCAAGCCGGCCGCGATCCCAAGGTCGGGGCGCTTGTGTATGTGGCCGCGTTTGCGCCGGACGTGGGCCAGAACTCCGCACAGCAGGGCGAGGGCTTTCCGGTCGCGCCCGGTCTGCAGAAACTGGTCAATACTGCCGGTGTCCTATCGTTTTCGGCTGAGACGGTCGCCAGCGATTTCGCTCAGGATCTGAAGCCAGGCGTGGTGCGGGAGATCTTCGCGCACCAGATCCCGCTAAAGGCATCGGCACTGTCCGACCCCGTTGACTTCGCCGCCTGGCGATCGCTGCCCAGCTGGTACGTCGTCTCGCGCAAGGACCGCATGCTGTCGCCTGAGCTGCAGGTGGCCACCGCGATGCGCATCGGTGCGCAATTGCGATCAGTCGATGCGGGACACGTCTCGCCGTTGTCGGCTCCGCGCGAGGTAAGCGACGCCATTCTGGAAGCTGCCGGCCTGAAGCAGGCGGACCTGGCGCCCGAATCTGGCGGTGGTTGAGCTATCGAGCGTGCTCCATAAGTACTAACAGGCCCTAATATCCCACCCGGCCCATGACGATCCGCATGATCCGAGCAACTGGAGAACGATGATGTCCCATACCGACCACATCCTGGTCGTCGACGACGACCGCGACATCCGGCAGATGGTCGGCGATTACCTGCAGCGCAACGGCTTGCGCGTCACGCTGGCGGCGGACGGTCGCGAGATGCGCGCGGCGCTGGACACCAGCGACATCGACCTGATCGTGCTGGACGTGATGATGCCCGGCGAAGACGGCCTGTCGCTGTGCCGCAACCTGCGCGCGGGCAAGCACCGTGCGGTTCCGGTGGTGATGCTGACCGCCCGTGACGACGAGACCGACCGCATCATCGGTTTGGAAATGGGCGCGGACGATTATGTGGTCAAGCCTTTTTCCTCGCGCGAACTGCTGGCCCGCATCAGCGCGGTCATTCGCCGCGCACGCATGCTGCCGCCGAACCTGCAGGTGAGCGAGGCATCGCGTCTGATCGGTTTCGGTCAATGGAAACTGGACACCACCGCGCGCCATCTGCTGGACCAAGACGGCACGGCCTATCCGCTCAGCGGCGCTGAGTTCCGGCTGCTGCGGGTATTCATCGATCATCCGCAACGCGTGCTCAACCGCGACCAGCTGCTCAACCTGACGCAGGGCCGCGATGCTGAAGTGTTCGATCGCTCCATCGATCTGTTGGTCAGCCGATTGCGGCAGCGCCTGGGCGATGGCCCGCGCGAGCAGACCTATATCAAGACGGTGCGCAGCGAAGGTTATGTTTTCTCCCAGCCGGTCACGTTGATCGGGGACGAAGCATGAGCCATCAGCAACCCGCGGCGGGTTCAGGCCTGCTGCCGCGCACGCTGGCCGCGCGGGTGCTTCTGATCCTGGCGACCGGCTTGCTGTTGGCGCACGCGCTGTCGTTCGCCTTGTTGTTCTACGAACGCGCGATGGCCACGCGCTCGATGATGCTCACCAATCTGGAAGAGGACATTCCGGTCAGCGTCGCCTTGCTCGAACACCTGCCGCCCGCGGAAAGAACGCGATGGCTTCCACAACTGGAACGCCGCACCTATCGCTACCTGTTGCGTCCGGCGCAACCGGGCACGGCGTTGGCCAGTGATCGCGCGCGCCAGGTGACAGCACTGATCGACGACTCGCTTCGGCATCGTTACCCGCTGCGCCCGCGCGCTGTTTCCGCATCGCCGGAGCGCTACGAAGTGGAACTGACGCTGGCCGACGGGCACCCGCTGACCATCGAGGTCACGCCATCGCCAATGCCCATCGCACGCTGGTTGCCATGGATGCTGGCCGCGCAAGTGGCCCTGCTGCTGGCGTGCGCGTGGCTGGCGGTGCGGCTGGTTACGCGGCCACTGGCGCGGTTGGCGGATGCCGCCGAGCGACTGGATCCCGCGAAAGCGGGACCACCGCTGTCGCAGGAAGGCCCAGCCGAGGTGGCGAAGGCCGCACGCGCGCTCAACGCCTTGCAGTCGCGGGTGTCCGCGCACGTCTCCGAACGCATGCAGATACTGGCGGCGATTTCGCACGATCTGCAGACACCGATCACGCGCATGCGCCTGCGGCTGGAATCCATCGATGAAAGCCCGGCGCAGGCACGCTTGCTGGACGACGTCGACCAGATCAGCCATCTGGTACGCGAAGGCGTCAACTATGCCCGTAGTGCCAACGTTGCGCTGGGCCCGTCGGTGCGGTTGGATTTGCCGTCCTTCCTCGACAGCGTGATCGGCGACTACCAGGACACCGGCAAGAACGTGCAGCGCACCGAAGGCGACCATGCCTCGCTGCAAACGCATCCCCAGGTCCTGCGCCGCGTCGTGCAGAACTTGATCGACAATGCATTGGCTTACGGTGGCAATGCGGAAATCACGCTGCGCGTCGATCCCGATGGCCGCGTGTGCATTGACGTGCTGGATCGGGGTCCGGGCATCCCCGAGGATCAGTTGGACGCGGTGCTGCAACCGTTCCATCGGCTGGAGTCTTCGCGCGGCCGCAGCAGCGGTGGCACCGGGCTGGGCCTGGCGATCGCACAGCAGCTGACGCAATCGCTGGGCGGCATGCTGCGATTGAGTAATCGCGACGGCGGCGGACTGAGCGCCACGATCATGTTGCCGGCCGACCCGCTTGCCACCGGCACACGGCGTTAGGCCAAACGCGAGCAAAGTGCACGGCCGGTTAGCGCGGGCGCAGACGTCATGCTCTCGAAAACGGTTCTATTTTCTTTGTTCACCGAAACCGACGTGAAAGTGCAGATGTTTTGAGTCCTGGTATTTGCCCAGGTTGGTAACCACGCGACAGGCGCCATACTGAGCTTCGACTTCCGCGGCGACCTCCCGGACGACGTCCAGCAGCTCATATACCAGCGCCACATCGTGGCCGCCGAGATCGGTCAGTGACGGGACGTGGAGCTTTGGTACCACGACGATATGAATCTGCCAGTGAGGCCGCGTATGGTGAAACGCCAGCACGTTCTTCGTATCGCGCACGACATCGACCGGCGTTCGGCCACTCAGCGCTTCGTCACAATAGAAATCGTTGCTCATTGATCGAATCCCAGGCTGGCTCTGCCAACAGGAAGGACCCAGGTCCCGCCATGCGACGTGTCCGCAATGGCCCTGGGACAAGAATCCCCGTGATTCCGCTCGATCATAGGCGGCCGGATTCCCGCTAACAAGCTGGCGACAAGTTGGCATGACGCCGCGCCTGGGCTTGCAAGCGACCTGAGTGAGCCGGTGGCTGCCAGGGTTTGTCGATATCGTTCCGCCTGCGTTTGCATGGCCCTGCGGCTCCTGGATCGCCTGTCTTCGTCGCGCGCGACATTTTCACGACATGCGAGGCAGATCATCGGCGAAAACCGGATGCCGTGTAACGCGGACCGAGCGCGCGGTGACACACGCCAAGGGAAAATACTGAATGAAGCTGGGCCGAATCGCTCTAACAGGTGCGGTGATCGTTGTTGTTGCAATCGTGATTACCCGAGTCGTCACGGATGGAGGAGAGACACGGAAGGCTGATGCGGTGCCGGCCGCGGTCTTGTCCGTTGCCATGACTCGCGCTCAATTATCAATGCTCCCGATTCGCGTCCCGGCCACGGGCAACATCACCGCATGGCAGGAAGCCAGCGTCGGAACAGAAGTCGAGGGTCTTCGGCTCACTGAGGTGAAGGTCAACGTTGGCGATACCGTTCGCCGCGGCCAGGTCCTGGCGCGGTTCAAGCCGGACATGCTGGCTGCCGAACTGGCCGAAGCCCGGGCGTCGGTCGCGCAAGCCGAAGCGGAAGCGATGGAAGCCGATGCCAATGCCGAACGTGCCAGAAGCCTGGATGCCTCGGGCGTGATGTCCGCCCAGCAGGTCAATCAGTATGTCGTCGCGGCAAGGACGGCCCGGGCCAGGCTGGATGCCGCGCGCGCAGTCGAGGCCAGGCACCGGTTGCGGTTGGCGCAGACGCAGGTGCTTGCGCCGAGCGATGGAATCATCACCTCGCGCACCGCGACCGTCGGAGCCGTGATGCCCGCCGGGCAGGAACTATTCCGCTTGATCAAGGAGGGCCGCCTGGAGTGGCGCGCCGCGGTCGCCGTGTCTGACATGGACAAATTGACGCCGGGCCAGAGAGTGGAGATCACCGTTCATGGCCAGCCGCCGATCCAGGGCAGGCTTCGAATGGTGGCGCCCGCCATCGATACGCAGACGCACGAAGGGCTGGTCTATGTGGATCTGCCGTCCGGTAGCGCGATGCATGCAGGCGCGTTCGCGCGTGGCTTTGTCGAAGTCGGACAGGGCCAGGCGCTGACCGTGCCTCAGGCAGCAGTCCTGCTGAGAGATGGCTTCCACTATGTCATGCGTCTGGGCCCGAAATCGAGCGTCATGATGACAAAGGTTTCGGTAGGAAGACGCGTCGGCGACCGTATCGAGATAACCGCAGGACTCTCCCAGTCCGACACCATCATCGCTTCCGGGCTCAGTTTCCTGAGTGAGGGCGACACGGTCCGGGTCGTGAGCGAACCAGCGGTCGGCGAGCTGGGGAGGATCGCGACAGCACACACCACCAAGTCGAAATCCGAGGCGCCGCCCGGGGCTTCCCCATGAACCTCAATGTGTCGACTTGGTCGATCCACAATCCGGTCGCGACGACTCTGCTTTTCATCCTGCTGACGATAGCCGGCGTCGGCGGCTTCCTGGCGATGAAGGTGCAGAACTTCCCGGACATCGATTTCCCGATCATCACCGTGACCGCGGAGCTACCTGGGGCATCGCCCCCGCAGCTTGAAAGCGACGTCGCGCGGAAGATAGAAGATGCGCTGGCGAACGTTCCGCGAATCAAGCACATCAATAGCTCTCTTACCGACGGGGTAGCCACCGTTACCGCTGAGTTTCATCTCGACAAGCCGGTCCAGGAAGCCATGGACGATGTCCGCGACGCGGTATCCAGCACGCGCGCCGATCTACCGCCGGACCTGCGAGACCCCGTCATCACGAAAATGGAATTGGCGAGCACGCCGGTGATGACCTACACGGTTTCCTCTTCCAGGCTCGATGATGAAGCGCTGTCCTGGTTCGTGGACAACCTGGTCCGTAAGCGCCTGTTGGCGGTGCCCGGAATAGGTGCCGTATCGCGCGTGGGAGGCGTGGACAGGGAGGTGCGCGTCGAATTGGATCCCGATCAGCTCCTGGCACGGAACGCGACGGCGGCCGATATCTCCCGGCAGATTCGCCAACTCCAGCAGGAGGCGTCCGGTGGACGGGTGGAGGTGGGTGGCGCGGAGCAATCGGTTCGCGCCATCGCGACCGTCGCGTCCGCCCAGGACATCGCAGTGCTCGACATATCGCTGAGCGATGGTCGCAGGATTCGCCTGGACCAGGTTGCCACGGTTTCGGATACGTCGGCGGAGCCGAGGTCGCTTGCGATGTTCGATGGCAAGGCCGCGGTGGGATTCGACGTCCTTCGTGCGCGAGGCGCGGGCGAGATCGAGGTCGCGGAGGCTGCCCGTGCCGTGATGAAAGAGCTGGAAGGGTTGCACCCCGAAGTCGAGTTCAACGAAGCGGTGAATTCGGTTGATCCTATCGTCGAGAACTACCACGGATCGATGACGCTGCTATTGGAAGGAGCCGCATTGGCAGTGCTGGTTGTCTTCTTCTTCCTGCGCGATTGGCGGGCTACGGTCATCGCCGCGGTCGCGCTTCCCTTGTCGGCCATTCCGACGTTTGCCGTGATGCATCTGATGGGGTTCACCCTCAACACGATCTCGCTCCTGTCCTTGTCGCTGGTGATCGGCGTATTGGTCGACGATGCGATCGTGGAGATCGAGAACATCGAACGGCATCTGCTGATGGGCAAGCCGCCGTTTCATGCCGCGATCGAAGCCGCCAACGAAATTGGACTCGCCGTGGTGGCTACCACTTTCACGCTGATCGCAGTGTTCCTTCCCACCTCCCTCATGGGTGGCATGGTAGGCAAGTACTTTGTGCAGTTCGGCTGGACCGCGGCCGTTGCGGTGTTCTTCTCCCTTGTCGTTGCCCGCATGCTGACGCCAACGATGGCCGCGTATCTGTTGAAGGCGCCCAGGAAGCCGCCGAGCAAACCCAGGTGGATTGAGTTGTATCTTCGTTGCGTGCGCTTGTGCATGCAGCACCGGGTCGTCACGCTGAGCGCTACCGCTCTGCTCATCGTGGGCGGCTTTGCGATTGCCCTCGGCCTTCCGGGCGAATTCATTCCTGCCGACGACGGCGACCAGACACAGGTGACGATCTCGCTGCCGCCCGGCAGCAGATTGCCGGATACCCGGGCATTGGCTGAGCGCGCGCGGCAACTGATAAGCAGGAATCCCCATGTGGTGTCCGTATATACCGCCATCGGCAGCGGTACGACGGTGGCCGAGCCTGACGAGGGAGCGGCGCCTTCCGGCATTGCAACCGCCACGCTCACGGCGAACCTGGTGCCACGCGGCGAACGCGATGGCTTAACCCGCCAGAGCATCGAGCAACAGATCAGGAAGCAGCTCGCGACCTTGCCCGGGGCTCGAATCAGTGTCGGAAGCGGTGGCGACAGCGAGGGCTATGAACTGGTGCTGGCGTCGGAAGATGGGTCGTTGCTCGCGCAGCATGCCAGCGTCGTTGAGCGAGCACTGCGAGGTATTCCCGGGATCGGCGCGGTGACGTCCTCGGCCAGCCTGGTGCGACCGGAACTGGTCGTGCGTCCCGACTTCGCGCGGGCGGCGGATCTGGGCGTGACCTCCGCGGCCATCGCGGAAACACTGCGGGTCGCGACGTTGGGCGACTACCGCCAGGACCTGGCAAAGCTGAACTTGAGCGAGCGGCAGGTGCCGATCGTGGTAAGACTTGCCGACAGCGGCCGGAATGACCTGGAAACTCTTCGCCGGCTTCCGGTTCCGGGCGCGCGCGGACCGGTTCCGTTGGGGAGCGTTGCAGACCTTCAGATCATGAGTGGTCCGTCCGAGATCACTCGATACGATCGGGCGCGCAACATCAATCTGAAAGTCGAGCTCAACGGTCAGCCATTGGGTGAAGTCGAGCGCGCGGCGGCTGCGCTTCCCAGCCTGCGGAACCTGCCGAAGGGCGTAACGGTGGCTCCCACCGGGGACGCCGAAGCCATGGGTGAGCTGGCGGCCGGTTTTGCCGTGGCGATGCTTGCGGGCGTGCTCTGCATCTACATGGTGCTGGTGCTTCTGCTGAAGGATTTCGCGCAGCCGCTGACCGTGCTGGTCGCGCTGGTGCTCTCCGTGCCTGGGGCCTTCCTCGCTCTACTCACCACGGGATCCGCATTGTCCATGCCGTCCATGATCGGTCTGATCATGCTGATGGGCATAACCACCAAGAACTCCATCCTGTTGGTGGACTACATCATCATCGCCCGTCGGGATCATGGATTGAACCGGCGGGACGCCATCGTCGACGCATGTCGCAAGCGGGCCCGCCCCATCGTCATGACCACCATCGCCATGGGTGCCGGAATGCTGCCCATCGCGGCCGGCCTGGGTGCCGATCCCAGTTTCCGATCGCCCATGGCCATTGTGGTGATCGGTGGACTCATCACCTCGACCATCCTGTGCCTGTTGGTGATACCCGTCGTCTACAGCTGCATGGACGACGCCATCGACGTCGTCAAATTCCACTTGAAGGGACGCACTGAACCGGCGACGACCGGTGTGGCCGGGGAATTGGCATGAGCACGCTTCGCGATGGCGCTCGTTACCGGCTGCGGTCAATATCCACGGTGAGCGATGTTTTCCAATAGAGGCTTGCCATCAGAGGCAGCACCATCATGAACAAAGAGCCCCTGTCTATTCTGATCATCGAAGACAATGCCCAGTTGGCCGCGAATCTGTATGACTACCTGGCCGGCTGCGGCCACAGTCTTGATGCCGCGCCCGACGGCCTCTCGGGGCTGCATCTTGCATCGTCCAAGGATTACGACGCGATTCTCCTGGACTGGAATCTCCCCCGGCTCAACGGCCTGACCGTGCTGCGCAGGTTGCGGCAAGAGGCCAGGAAGAAGGTGCCGATCATCATGCTGACCGCGCGCGACCAGCTGGTGGACAAGCTGGACGGTTTCGAATCCGGCCTCGACGATTATCTCGTCAAGCCCGTGGCGTTGCCTGAGATCGAAGTGCGGTTGCGATCCCTGGTTGCCCGCCTCAAGCAATCCGCCGTCATCGACGATGTCCTGGTCGTGAGCGATCTGCGCTTCGATCTCCGTACGATGCAGGTCCGGCGCGCCGAAAGAAGCATTGCACTCACCCGGATCGGGCGCCGGCTGCTGGAGCTCCTGATGCGGGAGAGCCCGAACGTGGTGAGCCGAGCTCGCCTGGAGCGGGCGGCGTGGGGAGATATCGTTCCGGGGACGGACCTTCTGCGCTCGCACATGTATGTGCTGAGGCGGGCAGTCGAGTTGGAATCGGAGAAGCCGCTCCTGCACACGGTACCGGGCACTGGCTACAGGATCAGCGAAAATGAGTAGGCTCGCGACGCTGATATGCAAGCCTCGCAGCGTCCACTGGTGGATCAGCGTGGCGTTGGTCGTGTTTGGACTGGCGATGATCGTCGCATTGAGCGTACAAGCCTTCAGTAGCCAGCAATTGATCGAGCATAAGTTCTGGGTGGACCTGCTCAGGTCCACATCCGCCGACCATGCGGCGCGGGTGCGGGCAGGTCAGGTGAATTCGCTCCCCAGCACCGGAATCATACGATCGTGGTACGTCGAGAGCGGGCGTGGAACTTCGCAGGCGCCTGGTTATCTGGTCGATCTCCCGCCAGGGCTCTATTCGACAGAGACGATGTATGGAGGAGTGTTTACGGAAGGCGATCTTTTCGACGGTCTGGACGGCTTTCATGCACGGGTAGTCGATCTTCCGCCGGGTAGGCTCATAACGACTATCGACATACGACAACTTGACATCCAACAGAACCGAGACGCCATGCAAAGCGGCATCTGGGCAGGTTTCCTCGTGATCTTCATCGGCGGGGTTATTGTCTGGCTGCATGCCAATCTCGTTCGGCCGGTAAGAGACCTGGCCGACCGCATGCAGGCCATCGTTCCCGGCATGGCCGGCGCGCGTCTTCCCACGACCTACCGGCGTGAGGAAATACAGGTGATAGCGCAAGCCAGCAACGCGCACTTGGAACGCGTGGAGCAGTTCGTCGAACGGGAAAGAAGTCTGCTGGACCAAGCCAGTCATGAGTTCAGGACTCCCATCGCGGTTATCTCGGGCGCAGTGGATGTGCTCAAGCGGTTCTCGCTTCCCGATGCTTCAAAGCCTGTGCTCGGCCGCATCGAACATGCGGTCAATGACCTTTCGGAAACGATGGTCGCATTGCTGTATCTGTCCAGGGAAGCAGCGCCCGGAACCGATCCCGTCGACGTTACGGTGCTTCACGACCTGCTGCCGCGCCTGGTGGCCGATCATGAACATCTGCTTGGCGGAAAAACGGCGCAACTGAGAATGGGAGAAATCGAACCGACCTTCATCGCAGCGCCCGAGGCAATGGTCCGCATAGCGGTGAGCAACTTGATACGTAATGCGATTGAAAGCACCGACGACGGCCATGTGGAGTTGAGGCTTCGCGGTGGCGTAATTTCGGTCGCCGACTCCGGCAGTGGTTTCAATCCTGTCGAAGCGGCTCGGCGGTATCGTGAAAGCTTGCAGCAATCCGCTCCGATCCGGGGACAGGGGCTGGGTCTGTTCCTGATCGGCCGGATATGCGATCGATTCGGTTGGAAGCTCTCTATCGAACCGGTGCCCGGCGGTGGTACGCGCGCCGCGTTGGATGTCGCATCCAGCATCATCGAGCCTTAGAACCTACACACGATCTATAGAGCGATGTAGAGCGGAGCTTGTGCTTGCATCCCCTTGGGGGCTCCGCTGCTTTCGCTCTTTGCGCACGCAAGCTATGTAGAGCGGAGCTTGCTCCGCTGCTTTAGCTCTTAGCACACTCAAGCTATGTAGAGCGGAGCTTGCTCCGCTGCTGTAGCTCTTAGCACATGGCGATAAGAGCAGCCGAGCAAGCTCGGCTCTACGAGAGGCGATAAGAGCAGCCGAGCGAGCTCGGCTCTACGAGAGGCGAAAGAGCAGCCGAGCGAGCTCGGCTCTACGAGGGGCGAAAGGGCAGCCGAGCGAGCTAGGCTCTACGGATACAGCGTTCGTTCAGTCGCTTGGGGTTGCGCGCGACATTTTGGCGACATAGCCAAGTCATTCTGTGTTGGTTGTTTGCAACAGCCCGTCTCCATGGCAGCACGCTGTAGAACGAGCTTCGCAGATGAATCCCCCACCACATTGATGAGGTACGGCGTCCCATGAAGAAACTCCTGTTGCCCTTGTTGTTGTCCGCTCTGTCATTCAATGCGATGGCGCAGACGGCGGATGCGGATGATGCAGTGCCGGAAGATGGTCCGCCCCGCTGGGGCCTGGGCGTGGCGGCGGTGGTCAAGGACAGTCCCTACGCTGGCGAGGGAACACGGGTAAGGCCTATCCCGCTGATCACCTATCAGGGCGAGAAATTCTACTTCCGGGGACTGACCGCCGGATGGACGTTTATCGATAACGAATCGTTCGAACTCTCGGCCATCGCCAAGTTCCGATTCGACGGGTTCGATGTCGACGATCTGGGCAGGGCGGAACTGGCCGCCAATGGCCTCGACTATCGGCTGCTCGAGGACCGCGATGACGGACTGGATCTGGGGCTGGCGGCAAAGTGGAGCGGTGCGGCAGGTGAGATCGAAGCGGAAGTTCTGGCCGATGTGATCGATGCCAGTGGCGGCCAGGAGGTATCGCTCGAATACGGCTATCCGTTCCATATCGGCAAAGGTCGGCTGACCCCGAATGTGGGCGTCACCTGGCTTTCGAAGGACATGGCCAACTATTACTACGGCACGCTCGATGAAGAGGTTGCCCGAGGCGTGGTGGACCACAAGCCCGGTTCGGTGACCATCCCGCACGTGGGCCTGTCGTACTTCCGACCGATCGGAGAGAACTGGTCGGTGCTTGGCTTCGTCAAGTACAGCGCCTTGCCCGACGAGATATCCGATAGCCCGTTCATCGAACCGGACACCGACGGCACGGCGTCGTTGTTCATCGGATTCGCCCGCGGATTCTGATCCGCTGGTGGCCGAGATCGGCAACGACGCGACGGGCAGCACAACAGCATTGGCCGCGATACATCACTTCCGCAGGAACGACGATGCACGCCGACAACTCCAAGAACCAAAGCAGCTACAGCAAGAGCAAGGGATACCTTGCCCTGAGAGATCTTCCGGATCTGCCGCCACTCGATCGAAAACGCAAGAAGCGTAGGCACAACGTCTGGTTGCGGCGGGTGGCGGCGTTTTCCGTACTGATCACGGTGATGTTGATTATTCGTGCTGCATGGGCGCATCCGGGGATGGCTTCGCTGTGAGCCAGCGCAGCCATCTCCGCTGTCTTTGCCTGGTGCTCATCGCCACGCTGACGGGGTGCGCATCCGCTCCGGAGCAGCGCTTCGCATCCGTTGGCGACGGCGATGTCGTAGGAGATTCCGCGTTGCCTGCAGCCATGTCGCCGGATAACGAAAGTTTTCCCGACCCGCAAGCGTTCCCGCGAGAAATCGTCGAAGCATTCCCTGATGGTGCGGAACCGACGCCGAGTGAAATCCTACCGGAACAGGACAGCGCCGCTGTAGCTGAAACCGCTGCTATCGGCCTGCCAGAGCTCGAAGAGCCTGCCGACATGGCGGCGCAATCGCCAGAACCATCGCCGGCCCATGATCCATGGGAGCCATTCAATCGCAGAGTTCATAGATTCAATGCGGTTATCGACAGGGCAGTAGCGCGGCCGGTTGCCAAAACCTACGTGGCGGTGGTGCCCACGCCTGTACGCACCGGGATAGGCAACTTCTTCGACAACCTGAGCCAGCCCGCCACTGCAGTGAATGCGCTGCTCCAGGGCAGAGTCAGGCATTCGGCCGAGGCACTGGGGCGGTTTCTATTGAACAGCACCGTCGGCGTGGCCGGACTGTTTGATCCTGCCGCGCATCTGAAGATGCGAGAGCGAGACGAAGATTTTGGCCAGACCCTGGCCAATTGGGGATGGAAGCGGTCTCGTTATCTGGAGTTGCCTTTTCTCGGCCCCAGTACCGTTCGGGATGTTCTTGGCCGGGTAGGGGATTCGCCATTGCAACCTTTGGCCCACGCTGAGTCAGACAAAGTACGGGTGGGCCTCCAGGCACTCGCCCTGGTGGACAGCCGGGCGCGCCTGATGAATCTCGATACCCTCAGGGACGGAGCCCAGGATGACTACATGCTGGTGAGAGATTCCTGGAGCCAGCGACGCGACTTCCAGATACACGAAGATGCGAAGCAAGGCGCGCCTCTTCCGGATTACCTGAAGGAATGAACATCCATTCCGCGAAGAGAGATCAATCTCAGGAGTCGGCCGAGATATGCATCTTCTTCCGTCATTGAGCAGCCTTGCGGCACTAGTACGGTGAGACGATAGTCTGCGAAATCGCGATTACCGGCCGACCACGACGGGCGAGTTGCGGAGGTTCGGACCAGCGGAAGTTCGCACCCCTGAACCGGACGGGGGCCTATCCACTAGCGGTGCGGGTCCTGTATCAACGCCGCTTGTGCCGGAAACTGGTAAACACCTCGCATTGCCACTTGCATCTCCGCCCCAACGTGGTATGTAGACGCTACGAATGATCTTTGCCGCGGCATCTGGCCACGCAGGCACATTCGCTGACAATGAGTGGTTTGGCTGATAGCAAGGGTGAGGGCATCAGACCATATGCGCCTTGAATAGGATAAGGACGGCCAATCCAGTCGCTTGCACAGGGCCGGTATATCGAAGCCGGTGAGGCGGACGATCGCTTTCATTACCCTCATCCGTTCACGACAGCTAACGGCGTGGGCCCTTCTGCAGTTCCTGTGCAACATAGTGCGTGGGGATCACGATGGGGCCTGCCATGAACAACGTAACGATCCGCCAGCGAATACTGCTGAGCTTCGCCGTCATCATTACCGTGATGTTGCTGATGGGCGGGTTTGCCATGCAGCGGCTATCCGTCATTGAAGACAGGGAAGACTTGCTGCGCCGCGACTCTATTCCGGGACTGCATTTCGGCGGGAGGATGGAGTCGGAGTGGTACGCGAACTATCTGGTGCAGCAGCAGCTGGCATTCGTCGACACGGCTGAGATTCCCCGGGTGGTGGAACGCCTGCGGGTCAAGCGCACTGCTTTCGACGATGTGGTCCGCGACTATGAAACCAGTGTTACTACGGCTCAAGACCGCCAAAACCTGGAAACGGTAAAGCGTGGCAGTACCGCATTCTTCGCCCTTCAGGAGGAAGCCATCCGACTGAGTGCGACCAATCGCGAAGCACTGGCAAATCTACGGCAGGCCCGCTTGAACCCGGCATTCGCACAAACCGAAAAGGCTCTCGCAAACCTGCTCAGCTACAACTACGAGAAGGCCATAGAGTCCGGCAAAGATATCGATGCCGCGGTATCGGCGGCCAAGACGGGGATCGGGATCAGCTTCCTCGGCGCGCTCGTGCTGGCGAGCCTTGCCGGTTTCTACCTGCTGAGGGCGATCAGCCAACCGTTGCATCGACTCGCGGGAGCGGTGGAGGCCATGGCCAAGGGCGACTTCAGCCAGCGGCTGGCGCTGGCTCGCGCCGATGAGTTCGGTGTGTTGGCGGAAGGCTACGATCGCATGGGGTCTGATCTTTCATCGCTGGTGGGCCAAATTCAGACCTCCGGTATCCAGGTCAATTCTTCGATCAACGAGATCACGGCGACCCTTCGCGAACAACAAGCCACCGCTGCCCAGATCGCCACGACCACGACGCAGATCGGCGCCACCTCGCGCGAAATCACCGCGACCTCCAAGGAGCTGGCCAGGACCATGGTGGCTGTCGCCTCGGGTGCGGAGCAGACGGCGACGCTTGCCAGCAGCGGACAGGCCGGACTGGTGCAGATGGAAGACACCATGCGCCGGGTGATCGAAGCCACGGCATCGATCAGCGCCAAGCTTTCGGTGCTCACCAGCAAAGCCGACAACATAAGCCAGGTGGTTACCACCATCACCAAGGTGGCGGACCAAACCAATCTGCTGTCGCTCAATGCCGCTATCGAAGCGGAGAAGGCAGGCGAGTACGGCCGTGGGTTTTCGGTGGTGGCCACGGAGATCCGCCGCCTCGCCGATCAGACCGCGGTCGCAACGCTGGATATCGAGCAGATGGTGCGGGAGATCCAATCGGCGGTGTCGGCCGGCGTGATGGGCATGGACAAGTTTTCCGAGGAGGTGCGTCGCGGCACCAGCGACGTGCAACAGGTCGGCAGCCAACTCTCGCAAGTGATAGCGCACGTGCAGGCGATGGTGCCGAGGTTCGAAGCGGTCAGCGAAGGTGTACAGGCGCAATCAACCGGCGCGGAACAGATTACCGAGGCATTGTCGCAACTGAGCGAGGCCGCGCAACAGACCGTGGATGCATTGCGCCAGTCCAATCAGGCCATTGACGAACTGCATCAGGTCAGTGCGGGACTGCGCGACGGTGTTTCGAAGTTCAAGTTGCAAGCGTAGTACCCAGGCAGACAGGACAGAATCAAAGCGGCAGTTCCGACAAGGAGAGCGGCAGAGTGCTTTTCCTGCTATTCCAGCTGGGCGAGGATCGGTACGCGATAGAGGCGACAAAGATCGTCGCTGTGCTGCCCTTGATATCGCCAAAGTTGCTGCCGCAAGCGCCGGCGGCGGTCGCGGGCGTTTTCGACTATGGCGGCGAAGCTGTGCCGTTGATCGACCTCAGCCAGCTGGCTTTGGGCCGTTCCGCGCGACCGCGGCACAGCACCCGAGTCCTGGTGGTGAACTATCCGATGGCCGACGGAGACGTTCGCTATCTTGGACTGATCGCCGAACACGCCGTGGAGACGATGGCCTGCGATCCCGATGAGTTCGACGCCAGCGGTGTCACTCAGGACGACGTCCGCTATCTGGGGCCGGTTACTTCCCATCCGCGCGGATTGCTGCAGTGGGTGCGGATCGAACATCTGTTGCCGGAGTCTGTACGCGACCTGTTGTTCAAAGAGCAGGTCGACAGCTGATGCTACGCGACGGCTTCGAGCAATGGTTCAAACAGACCATAGGTCTGGACGCGTCCACGGTGGGAGCTCCGGTGATCGACCGTGCCGTCACGTCGCGGATGGCGGTGAGCGGTCACATCGACATGGAGGCGTACTGGCACTTCGCCCAAGGGTCCTTGGTTGAGCAGCAAGAATTGATTGAAGCGGTGATCGTGCCCGAGACATGGTTCTTTCGTGACACCGATGCGTTCGCCGCACTGGCCTCGTTCTACAACGCTCAATGGGCGGCTACGCACCCCGATGTCCCGCTGCGTTTGCTGAGCCTGCCATGTTCATCCGGGGAAGAACCCTATTCCATGGCAATGGCCTTGCTGGACGCAGGGGTGCCTGGCGAGCGCATGAGCATCGACGCCACCGACATCAGCGAGCGTTCGCTGGCCAGGGCGAGCCGTGGCCTGTATGGGCACTACTCGTTTCGCGGCCGTGATCTGCGGTTTCGCGATCGCCATTTCGAGCCGGCCAGCGACGGCCATTGGCAATTGTCGGAGAGAGTACGCGGGCAGGTTCAGTTTCGCTGGAACAACGTGATGGACATCGACACCCTGCCGGGCGAGGCGGTCTATGACGTCATCTTCTGCCGCAACCTGCTGATCTATTTCGGCCCGCAAACGCAGCGGCAAACCGTCGATGTGCTATCCCGGCTTCTGCGGCCGCAGGGGCTGATCTTCGTCGGTCCGGCCGAAAGCGGATTGATGCTGCATCTGGGGTTCGTCTCCGCACAGATGCCGATGGCTTTCGCATTTCGCAAGCCGCAAGCGAAGTCCGCGCTACCGATTGAACCGGTCGCGCTGCCGACCGCACGCCGCGCGGTCGCTGCGCCGCCAGTCGCGTTCAAGCCACCGCAGGCGCGTCTGGCAGCACCATCCCTCTTCGCTCCGGCCGGCGCGGAGCCATCGCCTCTGCAGTTGGCACAAGAGCTTGCCGACAGTGGCCGCTTCGCCGACGCGGCGCTGGCGTGCGAAGCGCTGCTGAAGCTGCATGGCCCCACTGCGGAGGTACTGCACCTGATGGGGTTGGTACGCGGCGCAAGCGGTGATTCCACTCAGGCCGAACGCTGTTTCCGCAAGGTGCTGTATCTGCAACCCGATCATGAGGAGGCACTGATGCACCTGGCGCTCGTGCTGGAAAGCAAGGGTGATCTGCACAGCGGGCACTTGCTGCGCCTGCGGGCGAAACGCCATGGCGAGACGACCAACTGATATGGCCCTGCCGCCGCCCTCTCGCAGTGCCGGACCTTCCGCCGTGGCGGCGCTGCTGGATCGCCCGCTCGATCCAGCCGACCTGCGTGAAGCCACCGAGCGGATCGCGAGCCGCGACGTCAGCCGCCAAGCGCTGACGCAGACACACTTTGTCTTTCGCCTGGGACCGGAATGGCTGGCCTTGCCCAACGAAGTGGTCGATGAAGTGTTGGTGCCTCGGGCAGTTCATTCATTGCCGCACCGTCACGGAGGCATCGTTCGCGGGCTGGTCAACGTGCGCGGACAGCTCACTGTCTGCGTAAAGCTCGAACAGCTCCTCCAGCTCAACGTTGCCGCCGCCAAGGCTGGACGCGCAAGCAATCAGCGGCTTGGACCTCGACTGGTGGTGCTGATGTCGCGAGGCCAACGTGTGGTCTTCGAAGCCGATGAAGTCCATGGCGCGAACCGATTCGACCCCGAAACGTCGCGCGACGTGCCCGCCACGGTGGCCCACGCGATGGCCAGCTTCACTACCGGCGTGCTGCCCTGGGGCGATTACACGCTGGGACAGCTCGATGCCGAACTGCTGCTTCACGCCATCAACCGGCAGCTGGCATGAGCGGCGAAGATCTCCGCGATTATTCGCTGCACGATCTGTTCCGGATGGAAGTGGAAGGGCAGCGGCAGGTACTGATCGATGGGCTGTTGGTGCTCGAGCGCACCCCGACCGCCGCCAGTGAGCTGGAGGTCTGCATGCGCGGTGCGCACTCGCTCAAGGGTGCGGCGCGCATCGTCGGACTGACCGCCGCCGTCGGCGTAGCGCATATGATGGAAGACTGCCTGGTGGAGGCGATACACGGGCGCATCACGTTGGGCAAGGACGCAATCGATGTGCTTCTGCGCGGTGTCGATCTGCTCAGCAAGATCGCCGATACGGCCGCCGAAGAAAGCTCGGAATGGACCCGGGACGATACGCCGGAAGTAAGCCTGTTCCGGACCGCGCTGGCGGCGGTGCTGGGTATTGGCGGCGGCGCGGAACCAGGCGTTGCGGTACCTGCTGCCGACGCCAAGAACCCCAGCATGGCCGAAGCCGAAGAGCGCGTACTACGGGTTACCGCACGCAGTCTCAATCGTGTGCTGGGGCTGGCAGGCGAATCGCTGGTGGAGTCGCGCCGGCTGGATCCCTTCATCCGGTCGATGGGCCGGCTCAAGCGACTGCAGCAGGATACCGCACGGGCGTTGGAACGGCTCAACGATGCCTGGCCGGTACGCTCCCAGGACTACGCGACGACCGCCACCCTGGCCGAAGCTCGCAGCAAGATCCTCGAATGCCAGCGTGTGTTCGCCGAGCAGGTGGAGCAACTCGAAACATTCGATCGACGCGCGGCGGAAGTAGCGCATCGCCTCTATGACGAAGCGCTGGCAAGCCAGATGCGCCCGTTCGCCGACGGTACCCGCGGCTTCAAGCGCATGGTTCGCGACCTGGCACAGGAACTGGGTAAGCAGGCACAGCTGGAGATCACGGGCGAGGCGACCCAGGTCGATCGCGACGTGCTTGCCAAGCTGGAAGCACCACTCGGCCACTTGCTGCGCAATGCGGTCGATCACGGCATGGAATCGCCGCTGGAACGAATAGCGGCAGGCAAACCGAGCGAAGGACTGATAACCCTCACGGCTCATCATGTTGCGGGTTTGCTGGAAATCATCGTGACTGACGACGGCAGCGGCATCGACGTCGAAAGCGTCCGCAAGGCAACGGTTGCCCGAGGTCTGGCTGATGAGCAAACCGCTCAGCGCTTTACCGATGCGGAACTTCTGGAATTCCTGTTCCTGCCCGGCTTCACCATCAAGGAAGTAGTGACCGAGATATCCGGCCGGGGAGTCGGACTGGATATCGTGCAGAACGTGATCAAGCAGCTGAGAGGAACCATTCGGCTATCTTCCCAGCCTGGACAGGGCATGTGCTTCCAGCTGTACCTGCCGCTCACCACCTCGGTGGTGAAGGCGCTGGTGGTGGAAATCGGCGGCGAACCCTATGCCTTTCCGCTGGCGCACATCGTCAGTACGGCGATGGTGCCGCGCGCTGAAATGGAATCGCTGGAAGGCCGCCAGCATTTCCGGTTGCACGATCGCCAGATTGGATTGGTCGCCGCTCAACAGGTGCTGGGCGGAGCCGACGCGAAAAGCGCCCCCGAGCGAATGAGCGTGGTCGTGGTTGGCGATCGCATTCGTGGCCATGAATACGGGCTTGCGGTCGATCGCTTCCGCGGCATCCAGGAACTGGTGGTCCAACCACTGGACCGGCGGCTCGGCAAGATCAAGGACATCGAAGCGGGAGCCATTCTCGACGACGGCAGTCCATTGCTTATCGTCGATGTAGAAGACCTGATCCGTTCTGTCGAAAGGCTGGTATCGACCGGCCGTCTGGCAACAATGCGGTACGACGAGAGTGTCTCAAGCACCGCGCGCAAGCGGGTGTTGGTCGTGGACGACTCGCTTACCGTGCGCGAACTCGAGCGCAAGCTGCTCGAGAGTGGAGGCTACGGCGTTGAAGTCGCGGTAGACGGCATTGATGGCTGGAATGCAGTGCGGACCGGCCATTTCGATCTGGTGGTCACCGATATCGACATGCCGCGCATGGATGGCATCGAACTGGTTACGTTGATCAAGAAGGATGCGCGGCTGCATGCGTTGCCGGTGATGATCGTGTCCTACAAGGATCGGGAAGAAGACCGCCGCCGCGGGCTCGACGCCGGCGCCGACTTCTATCTGACCAAAGGCAGTTTTCATGACGAGGTCCTGCTCCAGGCGGTCATCGATCTTATCGGAGAGACCACGGCATGAAGATCGGCATCGTCAACGATCTGGCGCTGGCGGTGGAAGCCTTGCGGCGTGCGCTGAGAGGGCATCCCGAGCACACCATCATATGGACTGCCGCGGATGGTGGCGAAGCCGTCATGCGATGCGCACAAGATCCTCCCGATGTGGTGCTGATGGATCTGCTGATGCCCGACATGGATGGCGTCGAAGCCACCCGGCAGATCATGGCGCGTAGTCCTTGCGCGATATTGATCGTGACGGCCAGCGTCGGCAGCAACGCTCCGCTGGTATTCCAAGCCATGGGTTACGGCGCCATTGACGCCGTCGATGTGCCCGCGCTCGTGGCGGACGAAGAAGGAATAGCGGCGTTGCTTGCGAAGATCGAGTTGGTTGGCCGCTTGGCGGCAGTGCGTCCGGTCAGGGCGGTGCAGAAGCAAAAGCCTTCGCGACCGGTGGAGGAGCGCTTGGTCGCCATTGGCGCATCGGCAGGTGGGCCGGCGGCGCTGGCGCAGGTGCTGAGCGGATTGCCGGCGAGGTTCCCGGCGGCAATCGTGATCGTCCAGCATATCGACGAGAAATTCGCCAAGAGCATGGGCGACTGGTTGCACCGCTACGCGAAGAGTCCGGTGCGGTTGGCGCGGCCGGGCGACAGGCCGATGGCAGGTACGGTGCTGCTGGCCGGGACGAACCAACATCTTGTACTCAATCTCGACGGCCGACTGGACTATACCTGCGAGCCTTTCGACGAGCCTTATCGTCCTTCGGTCGATGTGTTCTTCGACAGCATCAACGTCGCATGGCCAGGACAAGCCGTCGGAGTGCTGCTCACCGGCATGGGGCGCGACGGTGCGGCCGGTCTCAAAGCCATGCGACAGAAGGGCCATCACACCATTGCCCAGGATCAGGCGAGCTGCACTGTCTACGGGATGCCCAAGGCCGCCGCCGAGCTCGATGCGGCGGTCGATATCCTGCCGCTCAAACGCATCGCACCGCGGCTGCAGGACATTTTCAGACCTATCAGGAGTATGTCCAGATGAGCACATCCACTTCGGAAAACCTCCACACCGCCGCGCCGGGATTCGCCAGCGAGCGCCGAACCGTTGTATTCCTGGTGGACGACCAACCGATCATTGGCGAGGCCGTACGCCGCGCAGTGGCTGGCGAACCCGACATCGAGTTCCACTATTGCAGCCTCGCCGAGGAAGCCGTCGCGATGGCTTCGGCACTTCAGCCAAGCGTGATCATGCAGGATCTCGTCATGCCAGGAACCGACGGCATGACCTTGGTGCATCTTTACCAGATGCATCCGGCGTTGCGGCATGTGCCCATCATCGTGCTGTCGAGCAAGGAAGACGCCGCGGTGAAAAGCCTGGCGTTCTCCACCGGCGCCGCCGACTATCTGGTCAAACTGCCGGACAGTATCGAACTGATCGCGCGCATACGCCATCACTCCCGTTCGTATCTGAATCTGATCGAGCGCGATGCCGCCTACCGGGCTTTGAGCGAAAATCAGCGGGAGTTGATGGAGCTGAACGAAGCGTTGCAACGGTTGAGCGAAGTCGACGGCCTGACCGGATTGAACAATCGCCGATATCTGAATTCGTACCTGGAAACGGAGTGGGCCCGCGCGATTCGCGACCAGGAGAGCCTGTCCATCCTGATGGTCGACGTGGACGATTTCAAAAGCTATAACGACGCCTACGGACATCTTGCTGGCGATGAAGTGCTGAAGATGGTCGCCAAGATAATCCAGGATTGTGCGAAACGGCCGGCCGACATCGCCGCCCGTTACGGTGGCGAGGAGTTCACCATGGTCTTGCCGTCCACGCATCCCGAAGGTGCGTTGCGCGTCGCCGAGCAGATCTGCGCAGATGTGCGAGGCCTGGCCATCCCGAGCCGCACTGCCAAGGCCGTCTGCGTCACCGTCAGTGTCGGCGCCGCGGCCACGGTGCCAAGCCGGGGCAGCTCTTATGCTCCGCTGCTTGAGGCGGCCGATATCGCGCTCTACGACGCAAAGCATGCCGGCAAGAACCGCGCGGTGCTCCGTGAAGTCCGTTGATTTTTTCGGAGGCTTGGACTGGCTTTGTGGCGCCGGTCCGATCCAGCTTGCGTGCTTGAGATGCGAATGCCGCGCTCGCTGTCGGTCGTGAGCTAACAGGTTGCGGTGAAACCCCAGCATCGCGGCCTATCCATCGCCACCGCCAGCGCAAGCCAAGCGCAGTATCGCGGCACCCACTCGCACCGTTGACTGCTTTCGGCCTGCTGACGCGCAGACCGCAAATCTATAATGGCGCCCCTTCCATATGAGCGCCACCTTTACCCATGATCCATCACATCTCGATCGGTGTCCGGAACCTAACCTTGTCGGGAGCGTTCTATGACGCTGCTCTCGGTGCGCTTGGTTATCGGCGCGTATTCCAGGACGACACCGCCATCGGATACGGACTCGAGGACGACGAGGAGGATCTGTTTTGCTTGAAACTGCGCGCCGACGCCACACCGCCCGGCTCAGGATTCCACTTGTCGTTTTCGGCGCCGTCGCGGTTGGCGATTCACGATTTCCATGAATCGGCATTGCGAGTTGGGGGTCAAGACAATGGTGAGCCTGGCCTGCGCCTGGAGTATGGGGAGGATTATTACGCAGCTTTCCTGATCGATCCCGACGGTTACAGGATCGAGGCGACCCTCAATGCGCCGGAACTCTGACGAAGGCTGCGTCGCAGGAAATTGACTCGGCCATATCAGCCATCAAGAAAGGAAAGGGCTTTCGATACGAAATCGGCGGAGCGTTCACGTAGGGCGTGCCCGGTCCTGAGTATTTATCGGAATGGGTCATCATCTATTCCATGTATCTCGTGTGGGTCGAAAACTCGTGGTAGCGGGGCGCTCAGATCGGAGTCGCGCCTTCACATCGGCGATGGCGCGTTCCTTTCCAGTACGCGGCCGGCGTTCCCTCGCACTTGGGCAAGGCCGATCACGAGGTTTGAGTGGTTAGGGAGTGCCTTATGCGGCTACGCGATATCGCTCAGCAACATCCGCCTGCCGGATGTCGGAAATGAGGGCCAACCGTGCTGCGTCCAGGGCATCCCAACGGGTGCCATCGTGCAGCGGTGGAATGGTCACGAGCTCGCGGCGATCGAAACCAGCCAGCGCGGCATCCACCAGATCACCGACTTCCATCAACTCGGGAAGCGCAATGACATCGATGCCTGCACGCTCCCAGATTTCGGTGCGGGTACCTGCGGGGAGGACCGCTTGCACGTAGACGCCCTTGGGCGAAAGCTCCAGGCTCAAACCCTGGGAGAGGAACAGCGCGAAGGCCTTGGTCGCGCCGTAAACCGACATGCCGAATTCCGGCGCCAATCCCACCACCGAGCCAATGTTGACGATCGCGCCTTGGCCCGCTTTCGCGAGCCGCGGAGCGATTGCACTGGCAAGTCGGACAAGCGCGGTGGTGTTGAGGGCGACTATCCGAGCGACATCGTCGGTAGCCTGGTCAATGAAGCTACCGGACTGGGTTGCTCCGGCGTTGTTGATAAGGGTCCCAATGCGGGAGTCATCACGCAGGCGGGTCTCGACGACGGCCAGATCGTTGGACTGGGTGAGATCGGCTTGGAGAACGTCGACGGCGACGTTGTGTTCTCCGCGCAGTCGAGCTGCAAGGGTTTCCAATCGTGCTTTGTCGCGTGCAACCAACACGAGATCATGGCCGCGGCGTGCGAAACGCTCGGCGTAAACGGCGCCGATGCCGGTAGACGCGCCGGTAATGAGGACAGTAGAAGGAGTGGTCATGGCGGGTTCTCTTGATTAGGGGAAGGATGAAGCGGTGTTTCGGCTATTTGAGTTTGAGCACGACTTTTCCCTTCGCGCGGCCGGATTCGACGTAGGCCAACGCCTCGTTGGCTGATTCGAAGGCGAAGCTGCGATCGATCACCGGACGAAGAGCACCCGCCTCAACGAGGCGAGTTATTTCTCGCAGTTGTTGCCCGCTGGCGCGCATGAACAAGAAGGTGTACTTCAGGGATCCGCGTTTTGCTCTTCTTCTAACGCCAGCACTCAGCAGGCGGATGATGAGGCGCACAAACCACGGGGCTCCGGCGTTGGCGGCGAATGCAGGGTCGGCTGGACCGGTGATCGAAACGAGCGTCCCGCCTGGTTTCAGAACACGCAGGGACTTCTCCAGTGCGCCGGCGTCCTGGCTATGCAGAACCACGTCGTAGTCCCGCAGGATTTTCTCGAAATCCTCGGCCTTGTAGTCGATGACGACGTCCGCGCCCAGGCGCTTCACCAGGTCGACGTTGGCACTGCTGGTCGTTGTGGCGACCGTGGCGCCGATCTGCTTCGCCAGTTGGATAGCGAAGGTACCGACACCGCCAGACCCCGCCTGGATGAAGATTTTTTGTCCGGCTTGCAGGCGGGCTCGTTCAACCAGCGCCTGCCAGGCCGTCAAGCTCACCAACGGAAGCGATGCGGCTTCTTCCATGGTGATGTTGTTTGGTTTTGGCGCAACGTCGTTCTCGTTCACGGCGACGAACTCCGCGAAGGTGCCGATGCGGTGATCCGAAGGCCGCGAATAGACTTCGTCGCCTACTTTGAACTGCCGAACGCGCGGCCCAATACGCGTCACGACACCCGCCACGTCATGGCCCAGGACGAGTGGCATCGGATAGGGCAGGAGGAGCTTGAACTCACCGCTCTTGATCTTGGAATCCAGCACGTTCAAGCCTGCCGCGTGGACCTGGATCAGTACTTCGTCGTCCCGAAGCACGGGCTGGGGTACTTCGCCGAACCGCATCGGTTCCTTCTTGCCGTACCGATCAATGAAGAATGCCTTCATGATGTTTTCTCCGATGCCTGCTGGAGCTTGTGAGTGCCTGTCTCTGGCCTGCTGCCAAGTCGCAGACTCTTTCTGACCCCGTCATCCACCAGTGCGGCAGGCGCGAACCTGCGTAGCAATCGCAGGCGCCCGGCAAGCTTGCCGGCCGTATATCGGAGCTTCGGGTGCGCGGCCCCAGCTGCCTTCAGCACCACATCGGCCACCACGGCCGGATCGTCGGCAGCCGCCATCACTTCCTTCAGCACTTCGTCCAGGTGCGCGCGAGCGTCGCGATACTCGTCAAGCTTCGAGTCGGGAGCCAGAAAGTTCGCGTCGAACTGGGTCTTCGTGTAGGCGGGCTCGATCACCGAGACCCGGATGCCGCGTGTACGTAGCTCGTGGTCGAGCGACTCCGAGTAGCCTTCTACCGCATGCTTGGTCGCGGCATAGAGCGCTCCGTAGGGCATCGGAAGGAAACCCAGTACCGATCCGATGTTGATGATGCGGCCATTGCCCTGGCGTCGCATGTGCGGCACGACGGCACGGGTCACGCGGATAAGCCCGAAGAAGTTGGTCTCGAAAATCGCCTTGGCCTGATCGATCGAACTCTCTTCCGCTCCACCGGGCGCGACGCCGAAGCCAGCATTGTTCACCAACACGTCGATGCGGCCCTCCAGCCGAATCAGCTGAGCGACGGCGGCTTCGACCGATTCGTCGCTGGTCACGTCCAGCGGCAGCATCGCAAAAGACCGCTGGCCCGCTGGAGTGGCGCGTCTGCTAGTGCCATAGACCTTGTAGCCCGCCATTGCGAGGCGTTGTGCGGTGGCTTCGCCAATGCCGGATGAGGCGCCTGTTACGAGGGCGATGGATGCTTGGGTTTTCATGAGAGTGCCTTTAGTGGATGGGTGACGAACGCCGGCGCGATGGCGTTCGTCGGGTAGAACGAGAGAGGCGCATCCTTGCGATTTATATGATGATCGTCATATTAAAAATCGAACGCATGGAGCGGGCTCCGATGCGGAAGCGGGGTCAGTCCTGAGTCCGGATGAGATGTTCCAGCGCCGATTCGCGCAGCGCATCAGAGAGCCGTGGATCATCGACCGCGCGTGCCAATATCAACGCTCCGACGATAGTGGAAGTGGTCACCATGGCACGTTCGTGTACGCCGGGCTCTCCCCAGTTGGGAAACTGGCGTGCGATAAGGTCGATCATCTCCTTGATGCGACGTGTCGCAGCTCGTCTGACTTCCGGTGCCTGGCGAGGCATTTCCGAGCCAAGCGCGGCCACGGCGCAGCCATTTTCGATGCTTTTTACGTGCTCTTCAGACAGGTAGGCCTGTACCATCGCCTGGAACGTCTGCTCGGGAGGAACGGCCGCAGCGATGCTCTCCATCGACTGAACGGCTTCGCCACCCGCACGATCCGCCGCCTCGGCCAACATCGCCTCGCGCGAAGCGAAATGGGCATAGAAGCCGCCGTGGGTCAGGCCGGCGTCCTTCATGATGTCCGCGACGCCAGCGCCGTTATAGCCGCTACGCCGGATCGCGCGCGCCGCCGCATCGACGATGCGGTCGTGGGTGGCTTCCTTGGATCGGGTGGCTGTCTTCTTCATATGATGTGCATCATATACAGATTGACGACCTACACAAGCGGCAGGCGACGAACGGTAGGTAGCGCGTGGGATGGCGAGTTTTGGGGCAGCGACTGCCTAGGCGCTCGTCTTCCGTGCTTAAGCTTCGCCCTCACGCCGACCTGAGGCTGTCGTCTTGGCTCATGAGACCGGGCAGTGCTCTATTAAAAGTCACCAAGGCATCGCGGCGGGGAGCCAACATGGCGCAACCCGGGCGGTTGCCGGAAAAATCCACCCTTATCCGAGCACCCATCAGCTATGACCATACCCCACGTCGATCCAAAGCTGATATTCGCTTGGCAAGCAGCACATTCCATTGCCCGGAGTTCCCCGCCGCCTGTTCGCGATCGCGGGGGTTTCCGAGTAGACACTCACTCGGAAAAGGAAGTAAAGCGCTGGGTATTTCCACAGCCATGTGATGGGTTGCGCGCAATCGCAAACGAGATTACCGCTCCGCGGCATTACCTGAAGCTATGCGGCTCTGACGAGGAGCTGCGAAGTGCGCTGCCCAATCGCTGGGAAGTCCAGCCAGCGAACTACTTCATGACGGCGACGGCGGCAACTTTCGACGCAAAGCCTCTGCCGCATGGATACAAGATGGAGTGTCACCGGGCCGGGCCTGTCACCCGAGCTTGCGTCATCGCGCCGAATGGCGATCTGGCCGCAAGCGGATGCGCGGCGGAAACCGCGGATGTCTTCATCTATGACCGAATCGAAACGGCGCAGGATCATAGGCGGAAGGGATTGGGTGTCGCGGTGATGATCGCTCTTGCAACCGCGAGAAAATCCCCCGCACGTCCGCAGCTTCTAGTCGCTACGGTGGATGGCCGCCACCTTTACGCGAACCTCGGTTGGACAGTGCTCGCGCCATTCGCTGCTGCAACGATTCCAGAAAGTTGAACCTGTATGTGGACCAGACCTGTCGTCAACTGAAACGCCTGATTCAAGACCAACTGGCCATTAAGCAGAGGAGAGTAGAGAGATGGCGCGATACCTGATTTCGTTCGATGATGGATCGATGACGTTCCCCGAGGAGGATCTGCCCGCGGTGGCCGAGGCGTCGCATGCCGTTGTGCGCGAAGCCAAGGCGGCGGGAGTCTGGATCTTCGGCGGCGGCATCCTGAGCCAGCAGGCGAGCATCGTCGCTACCGATGGATCGGTCTCCGATGGGCCATACCCGGAGACCAAAGCGGTCATCGGCGGCTTCTCGATCATCGAGGTGGCATCCCGAGACGAAGCGCTGATATGGGCGGCAAAGATCGCCTCGTCCTGCCGCTGCGCCCAGGAAGTGCGCGAGATCATGTACGACCCAGAGTCCTGATCGCGCTAGATTGTGTTCGAACCGAAGCCTTCTTTATCCAGCGGACGGGAGATGCATGGTGAATCAAAAGGCTGGGCTACTCGTCGCGTGCAGCATGCTGCTGCTCAGTGCGTTGTCCGTATGCCCCTGGGCAACGGCTAACACCGTCCTTGAAAACCACTTATGGCGCGTCGAACTGGAGCCTGCCACGCTGGCGATCCGCGTCACCCCCGCTCTACGTCCGACCGTGCAAGTCTCCACAGGCGTCGCGGCCCACGTCGTCGCTGACCTCCGGGAAACCGCCCATCGTGTCGATTGGCAATGGGACGACGGCGCTTGGACCGTCAGCGCCGAGCTCAGTCAGCGCGACCTTGTGGTATCGATCAAGGCCCGAGCCCTGGGTGAGCTTGAGTTTCTCAAGCAGCCTGGTAGCGCCATGGGCAGAGGCTTGATCTGGCCGTTGGCCGAAGGGCACTACGTACCTGCCGGCGATGCGCTATGGCAAGAATTCCTGCTTCGTCGCGGCAAGATCAACACCACCCAGGATTTGAGCCTGCCAATGTGGGGCGTCGATCACGGCGAATTTGCTTTGAGTTGGCTCATGGTTAATCCATACAACAATCGCCTCACTTTCGGTGCTGACGGAAGAACCCTGGGACTGGCGGCCAGCCATGAATTTACCTCCCTGGATCCCACTTCGCCGCTGACCTTCATGCTGGTTTTCAGCGAAGCGGACCTGCTGGCAGGAGCCAAGCGCTACCGCCAATGGCTCATCGACAACCATCGTTATGAATCGCTTGACGAGAAGCTGCTCAAAACGCCTGAAGCTGCCAAGCTGCTCGGCGCTCCCCATGTATATCTATGGGGTAATGGGCTGCTGGGTCGAGGCGACGTTCAGAACTGGTCCACGCTATTGGAGCAACTGCGGAGCAAGCAGCCGCTGGCCGTCGAGCTCCGTGGTTTGCTCGGCGCGGAAACCCTGGCAATGCTCGACTCGGCGACGCCGCCACTCAACGATTATCAAAAGGAGGCTTTGCTTCGGAGCCTCAACAGTGCACTGAACGACAAGGCCAGGCAGAGTTGGCAAATCAGCGCCCAGCCAGATATGCAGCTGCTGGCACGTCGTTATGGTGAAATTCGCGACCAGGTGGCGGAAGTCTTTCGCGGCGCGCTCATCGCCGACCCTGCCCAATGGGGCGGTGCGTTGTCGCTTGCAACCCTTAACCAGCTGCGAGCGGCGAATCTACCGCGTCTATGGCTTGGCCTGGGCGACGGTTGGGAAGGCGGGCTTTGGCATCCCGAAGCGGTGCAGGCCGGGGTTGCGGCCGGTTACCTCCTGGCGCCTTATGACTCTTACGACACCGCGCTGGCGCCTACCGACGATCCGGACTGGGCCACGGGCCATCTCGGAAAGAATGCTCATCAAAATTGTGCAATCGTCCTCAAGAATGGTGACCTGAAAAGCGGATTCCAGGAAACGGGCTACTACACCGATCCCCGTTGCATTCGTCCCTTGCTCGAAGCACGTATCAGGGCAGTACAGGCCAAGGCGGGATTCAACAGTTGGTTTCTGGATGTCACCGCAACGGGCATGCTGTTTGACAGTTATCGCACCGGCAACACGATGACGCAGGACCAGAACGCGGCCGAGAACGCTGCGGCCGGTCGATGGATCAACGAAGTAATGAGGCTACCCATGGGCTCTGAAAGTGGCAACGCAGTCGCGGCCGAAGGAATCCTGTTTGCCCATGGCATGCAAACCCCGGTGGTGGGTTGGGACGATGACCTGAGGAAGAATCGGACCTCGCCGTACTACCTGGGTGACTGGTATCCGCCAGAGCAACCGAGCGTGTTCTTCAAGGCCGTGCCGCTCAAGCAGCCATATCGGACCGTCCATTTTGATCCTGCTACGCGTTTGCCGCTGTATCAAGCCGTATTCCATGGCTCGGTTATCACGACTCACCATTGGCTGTTCGACAGTCTGAAACTGAGCAACGTGCGAGCCCATAATGAGCTGACGCAACTGCTGTATAACGTGCCGCCGCTTTATCACTTGAGTGTAGCGACGCTGAAACAGCGACTACCGGCGATCCAGCATCAAGATGCGTTCTTCCGCCCGTTGCATCAGCGTTTGGCGATGGGCGCATTGATCGACTTTCGCTGGCTGAGCGACGACCGGCAAGTGCAACAAACGGTGTTCAGCGACGGCACGCGGCTGATCGCGAACTTTGATTCAAAAGTCCGTGAAGCGGCTGGCAAGGCAATCGCAGGGAACAGCATCGCGGCATTTGGGCCAGACGGAAAAATGACGACGTTCCATATCGAGATTGACTGACAGAGAACGTCGCCAGTAAGCGCTATTCCCCCAGTTCGTAAACCACGTCAAGGCCCAGTCCGAGGACATTCTCGCCCGGCGAGATCGGCGATGCGGCGTAGGCGTCGGCCGCTTGTGCCACCGCGACGGTACGCATGCGCATAGGGTTCGGAGCACCTCGCCCGCCCGTTTCGTCGATGCTGATGACGCGCCTCACGCGAAGACCGAGGCGCTTTGCATATCCTTCGGCACGTGCACGGGCTTTGGCGAGTGCTTGTGTCCGAGCCTCATCCAGCACGGCCTCCTTGTCTTCGATGTCAAACGTAGGGCCATTGATCTGATTGGCACCTGTCGCGACGAGCGCATCCAGGATTCCGCCGAGACGCCCAATGTCGCGCACCGTCACACTGATGGTGTTGGAAGCGTAGTAGCCCTTGATGCGAGGCGGCTGGTTTGGCAGGTGCTGATAGTCCGGATTGAGACTGACGCCGCTGGTCTGAACATCCTTGTCGGCGATGCCCGCAGCCTGGATGGCAGCCACCACGCGGGACATCTGCTCGGCGTTGCGGCGGATCGCGCCGTTCGCGTCGGAATCAAGTGAAACCACTCCGGTCGACAGTGTAGCGGTGTCGGGCGGGCGACGTGCCTCGGCGTAGGCCGACACGGTCACGAGCGTGGCTTCCGGGTCAGACCCATCCACGGCTGTGCCTTGGCGATTGCATGCTGTGACGCCGACAACGGCGAGTCCCAGCAGAAGCGCTGCAGCGGCATGGGAGAAGAAATGAAGCGGGCGTTGGATTGTCATTGGACTTCCGAATAGGGGCGCACCTCATCGTCAACGCAGGGATGGTCGGAGTGGGGTCAAACGCTGCCGTCATCCGTTGATCCGGGTATAGCCAGTTGTCGACCGTGGAGTTGAAAAAGTTTGGAGCACTCGCTCAACGAAGAACCGCAAGCATTCATCAGTAGCCATCCTTGCCATGAAACTCCGCACTCGATCGGCGCACCTGAAACGCGCGGACAGCTGGCGACATCAGAATCGGAGCGTGGCTACAACCTGTGGGCCTTGGTTCTTGAGGTTCAAGTTGCCAGTAAAGCGGCTACGATCAAAATCCAGGTCCACATCGTTGTAGTTGTAACGCAGACCCAGTCCAAAGTGATCCCAGGGAAAGTATTCCAGATGCACATTGACATCCACTGCATCACCTGACGTGTCGCCGCCAGACTTCTTGACGTAAGAGACTTGTCCACCCATGCGCCAACGCTCACCCAGGGAGTGGTGGTATTCCACGCGAAGCATAGGAGCCCATGCATCTTCGTTAAGCCGCTCTTCCACGGTGACCAGACCCGCGCCCGTTTCCAATGCGGCGGCCAGATCCGCGCTTACGTCATAGCGCACCGCGCCGATACCCACACCCGCGGCACTTTGCTCGTTGCGATGGAACAACCAGGTGTAGGCCACCCCCGCCATCTTTACGTCCATGTCGCCGGCAAAGGCTGCATCCACCGGAAATTCGGAGTCGTCGATGCTGAAATTCCGGTCCAGCAGGCGCTGGCCTTCGCTGTCGTAGTTGTAGCCGAAAGCAGAGATCTTGTGGTGTTCGCCTAATACGCCATCGAGAGACCAGAAGATATCGGTCTTGGAGTCGTCAAACCCCAAATCGCGGTGAAAGTTGACGTCGCTGCCCGCCCCGATGTCGGGCGAATCCCATCGTAGATCCACATCGTGATCGATTACGTAGGATCCGACGGAGACTTTGAACCGATCGACAGGCTCGATGGCTATCGCGCTGCTGGAGATGCCCAGCGCGACACTGGCAATCGCTACAACAAGTTTGGGTGATTTCATAGCGGCTCCCTGCTCTTATGTTTGATTTCCATTTGCGCGATGGGCGGCCCGTGCAAGGCAGCTACCCAGCGCTCAGCGACTAAGTGACAGACGTTGGCCCGATGCCGTCGCACTGCCGACCCACAAATCGCGTGCACGGGGCCAAAACGATGCAAAGACATCTCCCGACGAATTCGTCAGCACGATGGTAGGTCCTTGGAAATCCCATCGGGAGACCTTCCACAGTTCTGGACATCCTGAAGACGTGTTCGCCCAGTATCCATCGAAGAATGGGCTAGCTTTCAGGCGGACGGTGCAAAGAAACTCACCAGTGCTGGCCGTGATCTTGTACGTCCCGTCGATCTGCTCAGGCTTAGGTCGAGAAGGTCGATGCTTCGACCACGAAGGCCGATCGTCTTCGCGCTCATCATTGTCGCGGCCGAACCCAGCCCCGAACCCGCTGTTGCTGCTGGCGTTGCTTTTGATCCACGCCTTCATCTCAGGGGAGCTTTGGCTATCAGAGTCATCGCTCGTTTTAGTGGAATCATCGTCCGAGCTTGAAGTGGTCGTTGTCGTGGAACTGGACCACTCACTCTGCGTGCTCTGGCTTAGGGAACCTGTATTTTCTTGGGCGAACGTTGCGCCAGTGAGCGTGAAGGTTGCCGCGAAGAGGATAAATCTGTGCATGCCGGCGGCTCCCGTTTAGTTGTTCTCTTCAGATGGAGGATCAACGTCGCAGCCTACGCCGTGGCATCCAATCCAATTGCCTTGCGTATCGAAATTCGGATTGCCCTGCTTGTCGAAAGAAGGCCTGGTGTCGATGGCACCGGAGCCACCTTCATTCTTCGGCGCATCCACCAAACAGCCGACCCCATGGCAACCGTCGTATCCGCCGTGCGCGTAGGAATGGGTGTCGGATCGGTAATTCGAGTGATGCTCATGCCGGTCGGAAGAGGCAAGCGCGGCACCGGCAATGGAACCCAATATAAGCAGCCCAACGTCACGGCCACGGTCGTCATAACGTCGGCTGCCGGGATCATAGGTGCCATTGCGGCCGTGGTGATAGCCGCCCACATCAGCAAACACCCCCGAACAACCTTGATCGACCCATAGGCGCTGGCTACGACGATCGAATCCCCACGTACGATTCAGGATGCAGGAGCTGCTGGATATCTGATGGATCAGCTGTGGAGCGCGTAAGGGAGCGCGGCACTCACTGTATTGATAGCTGACCGAGTGACACTCGACGGTAACAGTGCCGCTTTGCGCCAACACCGCAGAAGAAGGTAGGTACGTTAGCGCCAGACAGGCCGCCGCGAAGACACTACGCCCAAGACCTGTCATCCCACTTCTCCTTGTTGGTTGTAAGACGGTACTTTGCAGTCGTGTCGCTTTGTTTGCGCTCCCTGTGCGGCAATCCTGCATCCCGGCCGGATTCAATGCAATGCCCTTCCCGGCCTAGGCAATTAGTCGCCTCGGGCTTGTTTCATTCAGGCTTGTGAAAATCTCCTGCCTGCCATTCGCACGGAGTCGCAGAGCTGCGGAGAGAGCCAAATTGCATTGGCGTAAGGCGCACTGGCGACCGCCTACCGGTCGAGCGCAAGCCTTCTTTGATTTCACTGTCCAGCTTGGCGCCGTGTCCAGCGCGCATTTGGCTGCCGCGCCCAGTTACGTGGCTGTAGGTGGCTTGAGGAGAACTACACCCGGGCGCTGACGCGTTACGATGCGGAACTCCTCACGCCGCACGTTGTCGATTCCCCCGCATGAAGGCCCGCACCCCCGACGCACCTCCGGCGGCATGAGCATCGCCTCGATCCGTATAGAGACCTGGCCCGAACCCAGGATCGAACGCTTGCAGCCGTGGATCGCCGGGCTGATTAGCGCGTTGCTGCATCTGCTGATGTTGCTGCTCCTGCTGTATGCCTCCAAGCCGATCGTGACGACATCGCAAAGCGCCGCGGGCGGCAGTCGGGTGAAAGTGGACTTCATCGGTGAGCCGCGCCAGTCCGAGCAGCCCATACAGGCGCCGCAAAATCCGCCGCCCAAGCAAGCGCCCCTCCCGCGACCACCTGCGGCCTCACGCGTGCAGTCCACGCTGGTCGAGCACGCCGACAACCCGGTACCGCCCGACGCGCCCCACTTGCCGGACCCTGTCCCGCGTCCGAGCGAACCACAGCCGCAGCCCCCCAGTCCACAGGACGACCCTGCACCGAGTCAGGCGCAGCAGCCCGCCACCAGTCCGCCACCTTCGGCGCGGCGCCGTCCCGAGACCTGGACCGGGCGGCCGCCGGGCATGCTGGAAGAAGATGCCGCTCCCGAGAACGCAGGGCTGGCCGACAGCCCCGCCGTTAATAACGGCCGCGGACGCGACGTCACCGCCGCGGGGCCCAGCATGGAACTGGGCGGCTACCTGGTCTATTACGAGGTGCTGAGCGAAGACAAGCTGCGCGCCTGGGCGGACCAGGGCATCAAGGAACTCTTCATTCCCCTGCCGGGAACGCGGTACTACATGATCTGCTCTCTGGAGATCGCGCTGAAGCGCGGTTCCGGCAAGTGCCGAGCGCTCGAGCCGAACTCGCCGGAGATGGAGGGCATTGGCGACGCGCGCAAGGTCGTCACCATGCTGCAGGTCTACAAGCAAGGCGAACTGGTCTGGCGCGGCCCGGGGCCGTACAAATGAGTCCCCGGCGCGCTGTCGCGTGATTGTCGTCGCGAACGAACGACCGTCTCGGCACATTCCGACTGCGAAGTGATGAGCACTTCAGAAAAAGGGGTTGCGTCACTCTGACGCTGCTCTACCAGCGTTTAGTCAAGGTAAGCCGGATCGAGCGCGGCGGCTGCGGATAAATCTGCGAGAAGCCGCCGGTGATGTAGTAGGTCTTGTCGGTGACGTTGTCGAGGTTAAGCAACAGCTCCATTTGATTTCCAAAGGCGTACCGCGCGTTGAGGTCCAGCCGTGTGTACGACGGCAGAAAGAAATTGTTCGCGGTGGTTGCTGCCTGCTCGCTGCCGTGGAAGATGCCGCCACCCACCGTCAGGCCGGAAAGAACGCCGCCGAAAGTCCATGAGGTCCACACGCTGGCCTGATGGCGGGGCACACCGGCCAACCGGTTGCCGACGATCACGGCGTTCGTGTCTTCGATGATGGTGGCATCGGCGTAGGCGTACGACGCCACCAGCGTCCAGGCATCTACCGGCCGCATCGAAACCTCGGTTTCGATACCGCGCGAGCGCAGTTCGCCGGTTTGGATAACCAGATTCCAGTCCACCGGATCGGCCACCACCGCATCGGTCTTGCGCAGGTCGAACGCGGCCAAGGTCGCTTCCATGCGGCCTTCAAGCAGGATCGACTTCATGCCGACCTCGATCTGATCGCCGCGCGTAGGCTTGGGGGTAATCCCGCTTTCCAATGTGCCCGCGTCGGCTTCGTTGCGGAACGAACGTGCCCAGCTGGCGTAAAAGGAAAGATCCGGCGTGGCGAGAAAGGTCAGGCCCGCGCGCGGTGAAAAGGGATGGTCGCGGCGAGTGATCGCCGGATCGATCCCGCCGGTGTAGAACGACAAGGTGTCTGTCTGTTCGTAGCGTCCGCCCAGCAACAGGCGCCAGCGATTCCACGCGATCTCGTCTTGCACATAAAGCGCCGTGGTTTCGAACTCGTAGCGACTGTCGCCGGTGGAGACGTAGTTGTTCGGTCGGCCGCTGCGAATGGGCTGGTACAGGTCGATCGGATTGCCGAAAGAAATCTTTCCGTCGATGTAGGCCAGTCGATCGATGCTGCGTTCCGTACCGACAAGCAAACGGTGTTGGAGTGACCCGGTGCTTACGTTTCCGTAGAGTTCGGCCTGTACGGTGGCATCCTTCTGCCGCTCGCGATAGCTGACGAAATTGCGATTGACGGTAGTTCCGCTCAGCGTGGGAAATCCATAGTTGAAGAACTCCTCCTCGGGCACGGTGACGTCGGACCAGAATGCGCCCAGGCGCAGCCGCCAATCGGCGTTGAGCGAGCGATTGAATTCCAGACTACCGGTCCACTGTTCCTTGCGGATGCGCATGAAGTCCTCGCCGTAGTTGCGGTTGGACGGCACCTGCAGAAACAGGCGGTTGTTGCCCAGTCCGCGGTCGAAGGCGGCGTCGCGGGCCAGGTATTCCAATCGCGCCACCACACTGGTGTCGCTGTCGGGCCGCCACTCCACGACCGGCGAAACAAAGGTCTGCCGGTTGTCGATGCCGTCGCGGAAGCTCCCGGCATCCTCGTGGGCCAGATTGATTCGGCCCAGCAGCGAGCCGTCGGCGTTCAGCGGCCCGGTCAGGTCCACACCGAGCCGCTTGTAGTCGTCGGAGCCGGCAGTAATGGATGCCGTGGCGCCGAAACCTTCCTCCGGTCGCTTGGACACGAAGTTGATCACGCCACCGGGTTCGAAGCGGCCATACAGGGCCGATGCCGGTCCTTTCAGCACCTCGATGCTTTCGATGCCCTGCAGATCGATTTCAGGTTGGGAGACGCTTTGCCGGAAGCCATCGCGCAGCGTGCTGATGGCCTGGAAGCCACGTATGCGAAAGCGTTGATTACCTGAGAACCCGATCGTGCGTTGGACGCCGCTGATGGTCTCCGCAGCCTGGCCGATGTTGGAAACGTTGCGCAGATCAAGCAGTTCGCGGGGAACGATATTCACCGTGAACGGGGTTTCCAGCACCGGCGCACCGGACTTGGTAGCTGTCTCGCCGGGGATGCGGCCCAGCGGACGGCCGTAGACAGTGATTGCGTCCAGTTCCGTCGCGGTATCGATGCGGGCTGTTTCCTGGGCCGCTGCTGGGGTGGTGACGAGTGCAAGTGCGAGGGCGGCCGGCAGGTGTTTTCGCATGAAGAGCTCAGGAGGTATCGGAGATTGAATGATACGATATAACATTATGATCACATAATCGGCTCACTCACCGCCGGTCACGTTTTCCAGCTCTCTCTTTGGGGGTACCCGATGAACTACCGCTCGTTGTTCCTGATCGTGGCGCTTGCGGGCCTGGCGCTTTCAGGTTGCGATCGAGTCGAGCCAGCTGCTGGTGCCGCGGAGGTCGCTGATATCGGCCAGCCGATTCCACTACGGCACGCGCAGTACCTGAAACTCGAGCGTCGCGATGGCTTTGTGGTGGCGCGCCTGAAAGGGCCGATGGCCAACGAAGAAGGCGCCAAGCAGGAATGGTCGGCCACTATCGTGCTGGCTCCGGCCAAAGGTCCCGCGCCGAAGCTGCACGGCGACCTGGCCGACGCCACCGTGATCCGCACGCCGGTGCACCGCGTCGCGACCAACGCTTCCTCCGACGAAGCCTTCCTGGGCCAGCTGGGCATCAAGGACCGTTTGGTGGCCGTAGGTGGACTGGCTTCTTATGACGATGAGATCCGTCGCAAAGCCAAGGCCGGAAAAATTGGCCAAGTGGGTTACAACTGGCACTCGCCACCCAATCTGGACGTGTTGCTGGCGACTCGGCCCGATGTGTTCCTGATGCGGTTGAGCGACCCAGCCCACACGCCGGAATTGAAACGCGCGCAAGCGCTGGGCTTGGCGGTGTTGCCGACCTTGGCCGAAGAAGAGCAAAGCTATCTCGCCCGCGCCGAATGGATTCGTCTCTACGGCATTCTCACCGGCACCGAAGCGCGTGCCGAGCAGATATTCGCCGAAGTGGAGGCCCGTGTTTCCGAACTGAAAGCGCAGGTCGCGAATCTCCCGAAGACCAAAGTGCTGTGGGCCTATCCAAATGGGGCAGATCGCTGGATTGCCACCGTGCGCGGCGCCGAGGCCAGCTTTATCACCGATGCCGGTGGCATCAACCTGATGGCGCGCCCGGAAGATCCGGATCAATATTCCGCGGAGACCGTATCCACGGAGGCGGTCCTGCCTTTCGGCGATCAAGCCGATGTCTGGCTGATCGGTGACATCCACGCGGTAGCGCCGCGCAACCCGGCGATCGAGCGCGGCTTCCGTGCCTGGCGCGAGCAGCGCCTGTTCGGCAACACCGGACGTATCGCTGCAAACGAAAACGCCTACGACTGGTATCAGACCGCTTTGGTTCGGCCCGATTGGGTGCTGTCCGACTTCGTCAAGGCGCTACATCCCGAACTGGTCGACGAGCCGTTCCGGTTCTTGAAGCCGCTGCCGCAGGGGCAGTACCAATGAGCCGCGCCGAATCACGGATGGCGATGCCGTTGGCGGATCGCCGCGCCACGTTGCCTCTACTGGCTGTCGCTGCGCTGCTGCTGGCGCTGCTGGCTGCGCTGATCGCCAGCCTGGCCATCGGCCAAGTGGTGCTGTCGCCGGCGCAGGTGCTGAGTGCGCTGGCCGAATTCGGTTCGACCTCCACCGAATCGCGCATCGTTGTCGAATTGCGTTTGCCAAGAGTGCTGGCAGCCGTGGTCGGTGGCGGTGCGCTCGGCTTGGCTGGACTACTGATGCAGACGTTGTTCCGCAATCCACTCGCCGATGCCTGGTCGCTGGGATTGATGGCGGGCGGGCAGTTCGGTGCAGCGCTGGTGGTGGTAGCGGGAGCGGTCGTTGGCCCTGCCGCGTTGGCGTTGATTACCGGACTGTCGGGGTTGGGCGTCGTCGCTGGTTCGGTACTGGGCATGTTGGGGGTCGCGCTGGCGATGGTGTCAATGGCGCGTCGGGTAAGTACCGTCACCTTGCTGGTACTTGGCTTGATGCTGGGCTTCCTGGCGCAGGGTCTGATCAGTGTCCTACTGCATTTCACCAATCGCACGCAGGCACGTATTTTTTCTTCGTGGAACGACGCCACGTTCGCATCGATCGTCTGGCCCGATTTCGCCACGCTGTTGCCGCCGCTGTTGATCGGGCTGGCGCTGGCGATCTGGTTGGCCAAGCCGTTGACCGCACTGCTGCTGGGCGAGACCTACGCCGAAAGCCTCGGCGTCGACGTACCGCGCCTGCGTCGGCTGGTGCTGGGCGCGACGATCCTGCTGGCGGCGCCGGTCACTGCATTCTGTGGGCCGGTGGCCTTCATCGGCTTGATTACCCCGCATCTGGCGCGCGGATTGATTGGCTCGGCGCGCATCGGCGCATTGATCCCGGCGACGCTGCTGTTGGGCGCGCTGTTGGCGCTCGCGGCCGACTTCGTGGTGCACTTGCCTTGGAGCCAGCACTTCCTGCATCTCAACGCCATTCTGGCCATTCTCGGTGCGCCGGTGGTGATCGTGCTGTTGCTGAAGTCGCGCAGCCTGCGCGCAGCGGGGGTTTGACATGCTGGTATTGAATGACTTGCGTATCGGCTATCACCGCAAGGCGCTAGCGACGTTGCCGCCGACCACGGTCGACGCCGGCGAATTCGTCTGCTTGCTGGGCCGCAATGGCCAGGGCAAGTCGACCCTGCTACGCACATTGGGCGGCTTCCTCGCGCCCATCTCCGGTGAGGTCATGTTGCACGGTACGCCAGTGCGCGAGTTGCAGGGCATCGCGCGAGCGCGCCGGATCGCGGTCGTGCTGACCGAACGCCCGCAAGTCGGTGCGTTGGGTGTGATGGATTTGGTGGAGATGGGTCGCCAACCTTATACGGGCTGGTCTGGCGTGCTGTCCGACGAGGACCGCCGCATCGCCGCCGCGTCGCTGGAGCAAGTCGGCGGCGCGCATTTTGTCGGCCGCACGGTCGATAGCCTCAGCGATGGCGAACGACAGCGCGTGATGATCGCGCGTGCGCTGGCGCAGCAACCTGATCTGATGCTGCTCGATGAGATCACTGCTTTTCTCGATCTGCCCAGCCGCGTCACCATCATCAACATGCTGCGTCGTATCGCCACCGAGCAGGGGATGACGATCATCCTGTCGAGCCATGATCTGGAGCTATCGCTGCAGACCGCCGATCGCCTGTGGCTGCTGCCTGGGCAAGGACGTTTCGTCGATGGTGCGCCTGAAGATGTGGCGCTCTCCGGTGCGGTCGGCGACGCGTTCGATCAGGAGAACCTGGCGTTCTCACTAGAATCCGGACGCTTCGAGAGTTCCACGGTTGCCAGTCGTTCCGTCTATGTTGAAGGCGACGACGTAGCCACACTCTGGCTGACACGGTCCCTGCGCAGGCGCGGCTATTGCCTGGCTGTCGATCCGGCCGAAGCGGACCATCGCATCGCCTCCTTGTCATTGGGCCGATGGAACGTGGATGGACAGCGAGAGGTCAATACGATCGCGGAGACTTTGAAGGTCCTGGCGGCGCGGTGATGCTTCGCTGCTTCCGATTGGCCACCGCAATCAAGAGCGTGGCTGTGCAGCCTGCGCTCCATGTCAGCGCATCCGATGGCCGCGCAGTGGTGCGCGATATCATGGGCGAGGGCGCGATAAGCGATGCGTTACTGCAGTCCCAGTTATCTGTGGAATCAGCAAAATGGGCGGACCCAAGTTCCTTTATGTTCGATCCCGACGAAATACTTTCTGTCCTCTGATATCAACGGAAGCGGAAGCCCAGCTTGTTAGCCGAACCCAGCCACCCTAAGATCGAGCGGTATCAAGCGGATAGCGCGCCACATGGTGCGCTGCGGACTCGTATAACCGGATTCTTGGATCCGGCCTTAGATAGCCAGGCCTCATGCTCGAATTCCCTGCACCGGACTTTTCCAAGTGGCTTGTTTGTGTCGCACCCGCAACCCTGCCAGCGAATGTCGTAGCGTTTAACTTCAACATGGCGGAATGCGGAGACTGGATCGTTGAGCTGATCGGCGCTTCCCGTTATGACCCGGACGACGAAGATTGGAGTTGCCCCCCGGAAGCATGGACGAGCAGGCCAGGGCAGCTGACCATTCCACGATCTGTCGGCGGCGCTACCTGGGAGCAGGCGCAGATGTATGTCGCCCGGGAGGTCGCCCGGTTTCTCCGTAGCTCTTCGACGCCTCAAGCTGAAGCTTTGCGCTCTGCCCAGGCAGTTTGCATAGGTTTCGTGGATGGCAACTTGGAAAAGGTATGGCCAGAAGATGAGACCTGAGCATTCATTCAAGCCTAAGCCGCTGCGCGGCTTGGCTTAATCTAGGGGTTGGACTGCTATGGAAGACTTCTCGCCAAGGGAACTGAAAGCCCGTCACGCCATTCTTTCCGGAGTACCAGGCGACGTATCCATCAGTATCTTGATGACTCCATTTCTTTGGAATCAGGAGATCGTAGATACATCCATTCGCCTCGACGCCATCGACTTGCCATCGAACATGCTCAGAGACTTGGCTGGGAAGCTGTTCGAATTTCCAACCAGCCCGAATGATGGCTACATCGACGGATCAATCCATCTGAAAAACGCACATCACCCCGTGGACGTGACGTCGCTTAGTTTCAGCAGATCCCGCGACGGGCAATTGACGCTTATCGTTAGAGGCGTCTACGTATTCGACTTTGAAGGGCTGGATGACCTGGGGAAAAGTCCCTTCACTATGGCCGTAACCGTAAGCTCGTGCGCGGTCTAACCGATTTGCTGGAGAAGAGGTAGTTCGTGGTGACGCTATGCAAGTATTGTTTTGGAGGCGCCTCTGAATGGAGTGCCCGCTCCTGGCCGGCGCAACTCGCGCATCGCGAACCGCCATGCCCATCTCGGTATGGCGGATGCGAATCTTTTCATTGGACCGACGATCAACGTGCATCCTAGTCTGCCCAAGTGACGCGACCCTGCGCGTCGTCTATCGTCCCGGCCCACGGCGGTCCAGCGGGACAGGAGTAGTCCATGCGTCAATCAAGATTCTTGCGGTTCCTGCGTGTCCAGTTGCTCGCCGGCAGCCTGTTGCTGGCAGCCGCCACGTCCAACGCCGCGCCGCCGTCTCGCGATTTCCATCAATGGGCTCCGACGCCACCCTTGGGTTGGAATAGCTGGGATGCGTTCGGCACCACGGTGACCGAAGCGCAGATCAAGCAGCAGGCCGACTTCATGGCCGCCAAGCTCAAGGCACATGGCTGGCAATACATCACCGTGGATATCCAGTGGTATCAGCCCACTGCCAAGGGTCATATCTATGAGGAAGGTGCCGTACTGGCGATGGACGGCTTCAGCCGGCTTGTACCCGCGCCTGAAAAGTTTCCCTCGGCGGCAGGCGGCCAGGGCTTCAAGCCGCTGGCCGACTACGTGCACAGCAAGGGACTGAAATTCGGCATCCACATGATGCGCGGCATCCCGCGCCAGGCGGTCAAGCAGAACACGCCGCTGCTGGGCACTCATCTGCGCGCCGCCGACATCGCCGACATCAACAGCATCTGCTCCTGGAATCCGGATATGTACGGCGTGGACATGTCCAAGCCAGGTGCGCAGGCCTATTACGATTCGCTGATGCAGCAGTTGGCAGACTGGGGCGTGGACTTCGTCAAGGTCGACGATCTCAGCCGCCCGTATCAAGAACACCAGGCCGAGATCGAGGCTATACGCAAGGCGATCGACAAGACCGGCCGGCCCATCGTGTTCAGCACTTCGCCGGGCGAGACGCCCTTGTCCGCCGGCAACCACGTCAACCAGCACGCCAACATGTGGCGGATCAGCGACGATTTCTGGGACCGCTGGGAACTGCTGCTGGCGCAGTTCAAGCGCCTGCATGAGTGGACGCCGTACCGCATCGCCGGCGCTTGGCCGGATGCGGACATGCTGCCGCTGGGCATCGTCGAGTTCGATCGGCCGACCCGTTTCACCCGCGACGAACAGATCACGCTGATGACCTTGTGGAGCATCGCGCGGTCGCCGCTGATCCATGGCGGCGACCTGACCCGCACCGATCCGTTCACGCTGTCTTTGCTCACCAACGATGAGGTGCTCGCGGTCAATCAGCGAAGTGCACACAACCGCCAGCTGTTCCGCAGCGACGACGGGCTGATCGCCTGGGTCGCCGATGCGGCCGACGGCAAGGGCAAGTACCTGGCAGTGTTCGATACTCGCGACGCCAGCGGCGCGACCACCGGCACTCGCCCGGTGCCGGTAGAAATCGCGGCGCTCGGGCTGCAGGGACAGGTGCAGGTGCGGGACCTATGGAGCCGTACCCAACTGGAACCGGTGAGCGGTACCTTCAAGCCGCAAGTAGTCCCGCATGGCGCCCGTCTGTTCCTTCTCACTCCCAGCACTGCCTCATCGGCATCAAAGCCGTAAGAGAGATTCGGCTTTAGTGATCCGTGTGGCCGGAGTCTGCACCTGACTCGGACGCCATCGACGCAGGGAAGACTGCGTGTAGCGTTTGCCGCATGGGTCCCGTCGCTTCTTGGTACTGCTTGTGCGCAGCCATCCGCCGCGTTTGCCGTGCCAATGGAGGCGCTGCGACGCGGCTAGCGCGTCTCGATTTGTCGTCGCGAACCTGCACGCCGAATGTCTGCTTCTGGCCCAAAGCGGACGTCGAGTGGATGTCCGTTTCTGGTCGACGGGAGGCCTTTGCGGGTTGCAAGGGAAAAGTTGCCTCTTGCTCTGACTAGAGCCTGGTGACTGATGGTTGCCGCTGGCTTTGATATCGTGGGGACAGGTGGGAGATATTCAGGAAGCAAGGCAGAGTCACCAGCATCACGGCAAGACCATTATCATGGTGACGCACGATCCCCTTGCGGCGGTCAGGGCCAAGCGCCAGCTGCACCGCGACAAGGAACGCGTGGCGACGTCGCCACATTCATCAATGACGGCGATGGAGCGCGAAGCATGAGTTGTCTGCAGTTGATCTGGAAAGGGCTCTGGAGAAAGCCCGTACGCACTGCGTTGACCTTCGCATCGATGACCATCGCCTTTCTGCTGTTCGGACTGCTCAACGGGATCAACCAGGGACTGGATACTGTCACCGCACGGTTCCACCTGGATCGCCTGTACGTCATGAATCGCATCAGCATGTACCATCCGCTGATCGTGCCGTTCGCTCAGCAGGTGGAAAAAATACCGGGCGTATCGGACGTCGCGTACTGGGCTTACTTTGTCGGCTACTACCAACAACCGACAGTCCAACTGCCCATCGTCGCAGCGGATGTGGAACGGATCTTCCGCATGTACCCGGAGTTGCGTCTTCCGCGCGACCAACTAGAAGCGATGTCGCGAATCAAGTCCGGTGCCGTCATCAGCACTCATCTCGCGAAGCGCTTCGGCTGGAAAATAGGCGACCGCGTGCCGGTGAAATCAGCCATCTGGCCGCGCAAGGACGGCGGGGATGTCTGGTATTTCGACATCACCGGCATCTACGAACCGTCCGAGGCGGCGCCCGCACTCAACGACCTGTTCTTCATCAATCTCGATCACTTCGATGAAGCGCGGGCCTTTGGCGCGGGGGCGGTTCATCTCATCATCGCGCGTGTCGACGATGAGAGCCAAAGCGGGAAGATCGCCAAAGCCATCGACGACATGGCGGAGAACTCGCCGTTCCAGACCCGGACCCGTAGCGAGAATGCCTACGCAGCCGTGCAGTGGCGACAGATCAACGATCTGCGGACGATCGGCAACTTCATCACCGGCGCGGTGTTGTTCACTCTGCTGGTTGTGAGCGCCAGCACGATGATGCAGTCGGTTCGGCAACGCTTCCCGGAGCTGGCGGTGTTGATGGCGGTAGGGTTCACGCCAGGACGCATCGCGACGATGATCGTCGGCGAAGCATTGATACTAAGTCTGCTGGCCGCAGTGATAGGCTTCGGTCTGGCGACCTTGGCATTTCCCTCCGTGGCCGAGTTGTTCGGCGCCATGCGCCTGCAGCCGGCCGTGTTCCTGACCGGTTTTTTGATTGCGATAGGGATTGCGTTGGTGAGCGCGTTGTTGCCGGCCATTCTCGCGGCGCGGCTAAGTATCGTCGAAGGTTTGGCGGGACGTTGAGAGGCGCCATGAACTCGATCAAATTGATGCTGGCGGCCACCGCCATGAATCTGAAAGATCTGTCGCGGCGGCGCGTGAACTCACTGGTCATGGTCATTAGTATTGCCGGTGCTGTCGCAGTGTTCTCGGGCGTGCTGGCAATGAGCGCCGGCCTGGATGGGGCGATGCGCGATTCGGGCAACCCTGATCGAGCAGTCGTCCTGCGAACGGGTTCGACCGTGGAGATCGCCAGCGCGATCTCGCCCGAAGATTTGACCGTCATCCGGAATATTGCGGATGCGCGGAAAGGTGCCGATGGCGTTCAGTTCATAGGCGCCGAGGCCGTGGCGCCGCTGACATTGATCGAAAAACGTACTGGAATGGAAGTCAATGGCACGTTGCGCGGCGTCGGCAGCGAGATCCTGGCAATACGGCCGGAAATCCATATCGTGGCCGGCCGTATGTTCGAACCAGGAAAGCTGGAGCTGGTCGTTGGCCAACAAGCGTTGAAACAGTTCGAAGGGCTTGAGCTCGGTGGCGAGATAACGGCGTATCGGACGAAATGGAAGGTCGTGGGTGTGTTCGCCGCGAATCGTAGCGCCCGCGAATCGGAGCTGATGACCAGTGCAGAGGTGGTCATGAATGTCAGCCAGCGTCCCGCATTCCAGAACGTCACTGTGGTTCTACCAAACGCGGCGGCATTCGATTCGTTCAAGAAAGCGTTGACCTCCAGCCCAAGCGTCGCCGTGGACGTATTCACCGAGCCGGAATTCCTGCTTCGCGAAACCCAGAGTTTGAATGGGCTGTTGGGTTTCATGGCGTACGTCATGGGCGGCATCATGGCGCTGGGTGCGGTTTTCGTAGCCATCAACGCGATGTATTCCAGCATCGATGATCGTCGCAGCGAAATTGCCACGCTGCGCGCCATCGGTTTTCCTCCTCTGGTCGTCGTCGGTTCGATCGTCGCGGAAGCCATGCTGCTGGCACTGGCCGGCGGGCTGCTGGGCGCCTTCGCGGCTTGGCTGCTCGTCAACGGCAATACCGTCAGCACGGCGGTGGGAGGCGATCTGCGTCAGCTGGTGTTCGAGATGGCGATGACGCCGGCCGTCGTACTGAAAGGACTGGGAGCGGCGTTGGTGATTGGGGTTGCCGGCGGTTTTATTCCAGCGGTACGTTCGGTCAGGAGCCAGGTTGTCGCCGATCTGCGGACCATCTGAGAGAAAAAGAGACGGATTGCTGCGACATTGCTTGCAGCCAGGCGAAAGCTGTTACGAGAGGTTTGATGATAGTGGCTGAGGCTCTCGACAAATACCGATGTCGAGGAAAGGCCGCTTCCGACCCGGAGCGGACATTCGCGAGAATCAAGGGAAAGAATTGGCTTATCGGCTCATTAATTGAGTGATCCCGGATGGTAGGAGATCAGATCGAGCGGTTGAACAACCTTATGCCGGTCGCCGGAAAACGCCACGAGGAAGGTAACATGGCCATCATCGACCGCTGAACGTGCCTCCGGATCCGAGTAACCATTCCCCGGGCTGAGCTACTCCATGTTTTCGGACGGTAATGTCTTCACCCCAATGCGAGGTGCACCATGACGACGGAATCAAACAAACAGGTAATGTCGCGTTTTCTGGAATTCATCAACACCGCCAGCGAAGCGCTTGCTGATGAACTCATATCCCCCGATGCCGTCTTCCATGTGCCGGGGCGCGCCGATCCGGTAAAAGGGCCGGAGGGTTACCTAGAGATCATCGCGATGATGCGTTCCGGCTTTCCTGACATCCAATGGTCGCTGGAAGAGACGATCGCCGAAGGCGACAAGGTCGCGGCTCGCTTCATTATGCGTGGCACACACAAAGGCCCCTTCTTTGGCGTTCCGGCGACCGGAAAGTCGATTCAAGTTCAGGCCATGAACATCTATCGCTTGTCAGATGGGAAATTTGTCGAAGAACGTGGGCAACCGGACTTACTGGGGCTGTTGCAGCAGATCGGTGCGATTCCAGCCTAGTCTTGAGTGTCCACCTCTGACCGATAGCAGATGTCCTTCGAGAAGGCTTACATGCGCGGCCGCACCAGAAGCCGACTAGGAAATCACATCATCGCGCGGTTGAAATAGGCCGCTTGCTCGAACTCGGCGATGTTCGCGGCGATGCGGGGAAGCAGCGGAAACATCTCAGCCAGATCGCTGACGATGGCCTTCGACAAGGCGGCGCGCTGCTCGACGCTGCGACCCTGCATGATCCAGGCGAAGACGTGGATGAAATCTTCCCGCCCGCCGCCGACGGCATGGATTGTGAAAGGGCGTATACGGATCTTGATGTCGGATTCATCGAACAGCCCTGAAGAAATCGCCACGCGATGCAGCCGGGTGATGATCGATTCTTCATCATGGATCCGAAGTATTTCCTGGGAACAGTCGACTACGAAGTGCGGCATGATGGCTCCAAAAGACGAAGCGTGAATCGAGGGCGTGATTGCCTTCGAGCGGAAGCGAGATAGCCTTAATCAAGCCGGCGCCACACTGAGACCGGGATGCTCCCATCCGCTCGGGGCGGCACCTTGTAGCGCAGCTCGGCACCATCCAACGTGTACTGGCGCCTTTGTATCGTGCCTTCCCAGTTGGGAAAGGACGAGCCTACGATCGAGAACACCAGTACTTCTGCCCGATCATCGATGGTCATCGTGCCGTAGTGGGTGCTGCTGCCCATGACTGCGGACTTGAATTCGTCGATGCTGCCATCGGCCTTGTTGTCGCTAGCGAAATGCAGGCGTCCTGACTTGAAGATCTGCAGCGAATACCGACCCTTGGCGTCGATGACGAGCCTGCCTTTTGGGTTTTCGCCGTAGTCCCGTGTCGTCTCGCCATCGGGCAAGACTTTGTCTGCGGCGACCAACATCCAGGTGCCTTGCAGCGGGAATGCAGGTGTGGGCACGTGCGCGCCGCGCGCCGCCAGTCCCGCCAACATTGCGACCAGTGCGCCGGTCAGTGGTTTCATCGGTGAGTCCTTCAAGGCTGGGAATCGACCGCTGCCATACTAGGCCGCTTGATAGATACGAAAAATGCATCTACAAAGATATCTGTCATTTAAAAATCGAATCTATCCAGATGAAAGCGATGGACGTGGATGCAGTCAGGGCTTTCCTTCTGACAGCAGACTTGCAGAGCTTCACCCGTGCTGCCGACGTGCTGGGCACTACCCAGTCCGCAATCAGTCTCAAGCTGCGGCGCCTGGAAGAGCAGCTCGGCCGTCGCCTGCTGGAACGCACGCCGCGGCATGTTCGCTTGTCGGCCGAAGGCCTCGCCTTTCTCGGCGTGGCGCGCGAACTGGTGTCGTCCCACGATCGCGCGGCCGCTGCTTTCGAGACCGAGCAGCGCCGGTTGGCGATCGGCATCAATCAGCAACTGGTCGGCAGCGAACTCCCGTTTCTGCTGCGGCGGATGCGGGACCACGATCCGAATCTACTGGTCGAGATGCGTATCGCCGGCACCAACGAACTCATGCGAGCACAGGAGCAGGGAGAGCTGGATGCCGTGCTGGTGCTGCGCCCGGAGGATCGCGGCAAGCGGGGCAAGATCGTGTTCGCCGAATCCTTTTCATGGTTCGCGTCGGCCGACTGGGAGCCGCGTACCGACCAGCCGTTGCCGCTGGCCACGCAAGGCGAATCGTGCCGCATCCGCAGCGAGGCGGTACGCGCGCTTGATCGCGCCGGCATCGAATGGCGCGAAGTCTTCGTCGGCAAGGGTGCCGCGATCCTGGGTGCCGCCGCTGCCGCTGGCCTGGCCGTGGCGGTGCTGGCGCGGCGTGCGGTGCCGCCGGGCACGATTGACGTCAGCGGTCTCCTGTCGCTACCGCCGATTCGCTCGCAGGACGTGATGCTCTACAGCAACCTCAGCGATCGGCGAACGCGTGATGCGTTGCGTGTCCTCACGCTGGCCTTTCAGTGACGGATGGGAGATATCAGCCGGCCAGGATCTGCGGCAGCTTCCGACCAACGCGGACTGTCAGGCCACCTGCAGAGTGTCAGTCGTCGAGCGTGAAGCGCCCTTCCGTGGAATCCCAGCGGATATGAACGCGCTCGCCTTTCGGTAGCGGCTCTTCGTCGGAGGGGTCGCAGTCATCCGCGCACAAGCCCATCATCAGCTCGGCCTCGCACTCCCATTCGCCAGGTTTCGCGCCGGGCAGCTGGTGGCAGGATTGCTTGCGCGCGTCGAACACCTTGGCGTGGAGGACCATCGACTGTCCGGTGGCGCTCAACGTTGCTGGCAGGCCACCGGCGTCTTCGAGGCGCTCGTATCTCTCGATGGCCAAACGGCGCACATCTGCGGCTGACGGCTCTTCGTCAGGCACGGGCTCACCGTCAGACATCGGCTCATCGGCCACTGCATTGTTCCCATCTTCGGTTGCAGTGGAAACAATGGGTGTCGGTGATTGAGCGGAATCCGTGGTCGCCGTGCTCCGCCCCCCGAGCTCCGCGGTGAGGGCCGTGGCCCACTGCATCTCGAAGCCGGCGGGGACCTTCACCAGTAACCAGCCTTCTTGGCTGCGGCCCTCGAGCGGAAGTCCGTAGCGCTCGATGAGCACCAGCGCGTCGTCCATATTATTTTCGTCGGGCTGCACCACGACGCGCTCGGGAAGGTCGGTACCTGGCGAGTCCAGGGTGGCCTCCCGTTCGAACGCGTTGCCTTGGACCACGAGCGCCGTGCCCTTGTACTGCACGTGCTCGTTTCCTTTCGGACCGCCGCCGCCGCAACCAGCCAGCAGCGTGATACACAGAACCCAGCAAGCCGCGCGTCCGCCGCCGGCCATCCGTTGCAAGAAATGCATTAGCGATCCCCGATCGTCATGGTGCTGCCCCGCCGGCAGCATGCCCGTGGGGACGATCATCGACAAGTACTGCCAGGCGCATGCGGGCAGACCCGCGCTGAACCCAACGGAGCGGCCGCTGCACGCTAGGCAAGAATTTCCCTCGCTATCTCACAGCCCGCCCATGATCAGTTTTCCGACGGCCCACTCGCTGGAAAAATATCCGCTGTGCTTCGGCAGGCTGTCACGCATGTCCTGCACGCGGCGGTGATAGAAGATGTCCAGTTGAACCGGCGGCAGCCGAGCCATCGATTCAAAATTGATGGCGGGGATGAACGTCACTTTGGACGGTCCGAAGCCTGCAATCTCCACGACGGGCTTGCCGCAGGTCCGGCAGACGCCACGATTGAAGTTCGGTGGCGGCCGGTACTTCTTGAACGCGATATGGCCGGCATCTTTCAGTACGACATCCTGGGCGCGAACGGCGACCACATCGGCGTACGGTTTGCCGTTGTATGCCTGGCAGATCAAACAGTGGCAGCGGAACCTGGCTTTGGGCGAGGCATGCACTTCGAACGAGCAAGCACCGCATTCGCAAGCGCCGCGTAGCGGCAACGTTTCGGTGGTCATGGGCGGATGCTACTCGGCAGGATTGGGAAGTGGCATTCCGATCACCGAAGCATCAGGTTGTGGATGGGGTTCACCGGATAGTTCCACGACGACATCACGCCGATGACGCCAAGCGGTTGGTATTCGACGCGGGCGTTGCCGCTGCGCATGTGCAGCGCTATGTGGCGGCGGGTGGGCGCCATGAACTTGCGAAGGTGACGGATCAGGTACTTGGTGCCTTCGGCGACACCTCCCACCTCCGTGACCGCCGTCCCGTGTCTTGAGCGATGCCCGAAATCGGCATGGACGGCGTCTCCTATCTCCTTGCGATGCCCGATGATCGTCGCCCTGAACTTGATCAGGTCCGCGCGCCGCTGCGCCAGCGAAGGCGCTCCTTCACGCATGAAGGCGGCACGTCGGGTGGCCAGGAGTCCGGATAGCCGATCCGTGTCGGTGGTTCTTGCCATGGCATTCATAGCCACTCCGATGTAGACATGAGAAACTTGGGGCCTTGACTATAGGCGCCTAAGTAGACAGTGTCAACAATGTATCCAGAAGAAACTTCAAAAGAGATCGAGCAGGACGCGCCCAGCCGCCGGTATCACCATGGCGATCTCCGTCGTACGGTTATCGAGACCGCGCTGGATATGCTTCAGGAGGAGAAGGGTTGGCAGTTCACGCTGCGGGAAGTCGCGCGCCGGGCTGGCGTCAGCCACGCAGCGCCCTACAAGCATTTCCCCGACAAGGCCGCGCTGCTGGTGGAGCTGGCGATGATTGGTTTTGATCGGCTACGCGAGTCCTTGGCGGCAGCGAAGTCAGGGGCGCCGGCAACGCTGCGCGAAGAATTCGCTTCGATAGCGCGGGCTTACGTGGCGTTCGGCATCGACAACCCAGCCCTCTACCGCCTGATGTTCAGTGCGGAGGAAGGGAAAGCAGTGGGGATGCACCTCAATGAGCGGGCGTTGGCGGTATTCGACGTTGCCGTCGAGATACTCCACCGCGGCCAAGCCGCGGGGAGCATTCGCCAGCGGCCGATAGAAGGCCAGGCCGCCGCCTGCTGGGGCCTCGTCCACGGCATGACCTTGCTTGCGATCGACGGGCTTCTGGTGCCAGAGAAGGTGGGCTCGGCCCCGTTGGAGGCGGCCTTGAGCACATTGATGGAAGGGTTGGAGAACCCGACAGCATGACGCCGGCCGCGTAGCAGACGATGTAGCCCTGTAGCGGTGGGATCATGCTGGGTTCTTCCGAATCGCGAGTGCGTGAGCGCCCTTCAGGCAGCCGCTGAAATCTCAGTCACGAAGTCGCGATAAGTGCGCAGTGGACGTCCCAGCAACGTGGTCAGCCGTTCCACATCGCCTGGCTCCGGGATCATTCCCTTGCTCAGGAATTGCTCACCCATCAGTCGCATGTCGTAGGCCATCCAGCCAGGCATGAACTGCCGAAGGTTTTCTTCAAAGCGCTGGGTGTCATCGCCGCCGCAGGCGATCGGGCGACCCAATACGTCGGACCAAATGCCGGCGGTATCCGCACCTGTCAGCGTGTCCGGCCCGACCAGGTTGATGGTCTGCAGCGGCAACGGTTCGGCAGCACGCTCGCGGCGAAGCAGTTCGATAGCCGCGATCTCGCCGATGTCACGCGCGTCGATCATGGCCAACCCTTTGCTGCCGATCGGCATGGGGTACACGCCATATCCAACGACGACATCCTTGATCGTGACTTCGTTGTCCATGAAATACGCGGGCCGCAGGATGGTGGCGTTGAGGTCCATCTGTTCGATCATTCGCTCCACGCCGTATTTGCCCGCGAAGTGGGGAACGTTCGCGTACAGATCGCTATGGATCACCGACAAGTAGACGATCCGCTCGATGCCTGCTTCGCGGGCCAGGTTGAGCGCGACCAATGCTTGGGTGAACTCATCGGCAACTACTGCGTTGAGCAGGAATAACGTGGAAACGTCCTTGAGCGCGCCGCGCAGCGAGTCCACATCCAACAAGTCGCCTTGCACGATCTGGACGCTTGCCGGCAGGTTGGCGGTTTCGGGATTGCGGACCAAGGCGCGCACATCCGCGCCTCGGTTGATGAGTTGCTGGACGACCTGACGGCCGACATTGCCGGTGGCACCGGTCACAAGGATGGTCATGGAAACACTCCGGATGGGTTGGGGTGCGAGCATGCTGGGTGATTCACCTGTGGCCCGATAGCCCTTATTCTTAGACCACCTGTCTCATTGGTGGAACATATGGATCTGGTGGCGCTTGCCGACTTCAACCTGGTGGCCCGGCATGGCGGATTCGGCAGGGCCGCCCGGGCTACGGACCGACCAAAGGCAACACTCTCTCGCCGTGTTGCGGAGCTGGAAGCAGCGCTCAATCTCCGGCTGTTCGAGCGCGGCGCTCGCGCCTTGAAGCTCACCGAGGAGGGCAAGGCGCTGTTTGAGCGAACGGCGGCGTTGCTTACCGAACTGGACGAGACAACAGCCGCCATCGCCTCCGGAGGTGGAGCGCCGCGAGGACAATTGCGGATCAGTGCGCCCATGCTTTTCTCGCATATCGCCATGGGCAAGCTGGCCGCGGAGTTCGCAATGCAGTATCCAGAGGTCCAGCTGGAAGTGACGACAGAGGACCGCGCCGTCGACATGGTCGAGGAGGGCTACGACCTGGTCATCCGGGTCAACCCCAGCCCGGACGAAATGCTGGTGGGACGCATCTTCTTGCGGGACCGGATGGTTGTCGTGGCCAGTCCAACCCTGGGCAAACCGGCCGACGGGCTGACAATTCCCGTGGTGGTGCCAAGATCAAGCGCTCAGAGCACGTGGGAATTCGCCACGGCCGGTGGGCGGTCCCTTATCGATGTGAACCCAGTGCTTCGGCTTGCTTCGCTCATCATGATTCGCGACGCAACCCGCATGGGAATAGGTGCTGCGCGCCTTCCGGTGTCGCTGGTGGCCCGCGATCTCGCTGCAGGAACGTTGGTCAAGTGGGGCGAGGTAGAGGGACCGGATATCGAGCTGTGGACGTTGTATCCGTCACGCCGACTATTGAACGCGCGCGTGTCCGCATTTCTCGACTTCTTCAAGAAGTCGTTTCCCAATGGCACGCCAGATGAGTTGTCGGCCTACCTCAAGGAATAGCTTCGTTGCTCTCGCTCGACCGCTACTAGTGCTCCGAGGATAGCTCCCGGATTCAAGGATCGAGTGGGTCGAGTGGATCGACCCGGGCAGAATCCGGGGATGGGCGGAACACGATATCGAAGGGTGAGGTGCGTTTGCCGATCCTGCCAGGCTGATAACCCAATTCGCGCTGGTTGCGCGCGATGAACTCGGTGCTTTCCACCGCATCGATGTGCCGAGGGTCGCTCAGCACAAGCGCGTCGCGATCCATCGGCGCGTTCAGCGACATCAGCAATCGCGCGGCGTTGCGCAGGTTGGTCGTGGTATGCCGCGCGTAAGGTTCGATCACGATCGCATGCGCTGGCACCCCATAACGTTCGATCAGTGCACGGCGCATTTCGACGGCTTCGACGAAGCGCGTTTCGCGCGGATGCACGGCCGCGCCGCTTACGATGACAAACGGCGCCAAGCCATCGAAGTAACGTTGGGCGGCGACCTTGACGTGTAGCTTGCCCCGCGCGCTCAGCGGTGTCAGCAGATCTTCCGGCCCCGCCCCGAGCACGATGATCGCGGTGTAGCGGTAGCGCGACCAATCCAGCTTCCGCGCATTCTGGAAGGCCTCCGAATTGAGCCCTTCGTGGATGGGTTCGAAAGCGATGGCATCCAGGCGATCGTTCACGTCGATGAGCGCCAGCGCCAAGCCGATGCTGGCGTCGAATGCGGCAATCGCTTCGCGCTGGCCTACTTCGCTGATGGAAGCGGCTACAGCAATATCGGACGCGAGCCGCTGGCTACCCTTCTTCCCGATTGGCCCGTCGATCTCCGGATAGCGTGGTGTGCCGCCCTTGCCATAGATGTCAAGAATCGCGTTGAGTCCCGCCAATTCGCGACGGACGGCATCCCGACGTTCACCGGCTTCGGCAGCCATCTCATCGGCGGCCATCCTTGATACCAGGTCAATCTCGTCTTTTTTCCAGGCCGACGCGCCGATCTTGCAAACCGCATCATCTGCGCACGCGGCAAGACGACGGTCCCGCTCGGCCAGCATCGAGCGAACCTTTGCGTCCGCCTGCGATTCGTCCAGCGTGGCAAGTGCAGGAAACAGGCGCTTGCCGAGCGTGGCGATTGCCTTGTCGTCCGCCGCTGCCGCGCATGCCGGCTGGATCGCGGCGGCGGCGATACACAGCAATAGCGCCAAGCGCATTACCAACTCCGGCTCAATACCAGGCGGAAATTGCGGCCGAACAACGGACGGCCATAGATCGCTTCGCTAGAGCCTTGTCCTGCCAAGGCGTCGGTGCGGGTATTGCCCTCGGTCAAGCCTTTCTCCTCGGTCAGGTTGTCGCCCACCAGCTGCACGCCCCAAGCGCCGCGTTTCCAGGATAGTCCGAACCCCAGCGTCTGGTAGGAAGGCAGCGCCGTGCGGTTGAACAGATCGACATAGGACTTGCCGACGAAATCGTAGCGAAGATAGGCTTCGATCTCGCTATTGCCGGCCATGAAGCTGAAAGTCGGTCGGATGTTGCCGTAGAGCTTCGGCTCGCGGACGATCTGGTTGCCGTTAACCGCGCTTGGATCCGCGCCCGCACTGTTCTGCAGATTCTTGTACTGGGGATCGCTGAATGTCACCGCGCCCGCCAGCGCGAACCAATCCGACGCCCTGAACATGCCGTCCATCTCGACGCCCTTGGACACCGCGGTGCCGATGAAGGGCACCGACTGATCGTTGCGGCCGGTGACCGGATTGTAAGCCACAAACGATGCATTCAACGGATCGAACTTGGTGTAGAAGGCGGTCAGGTACAGATAGGAACGATCGAACGTTGCTTTCATGCCCAACTCGTACTGATCGGTCTTGGTCTCGACAATGGTCGGATTGATGCTGCGCGCGACGCTGGACTGCGGTGCGATTTCCACATGCGATGCGCGGGCATAGGTGCCGAAATTGGAATTGAAGTCGTAGTTAAGACCGATCGTCCAGTTGGTGACCGAAGGATCAAGGTTGTGCGTCTGCGTGCCGCCGCTGAAGCGCCGCGTGGTGTCGTCGGCCAGCGTGTCGGCATCGCCCAGGTTGGCGCCGTCGGTCTGCTCGGCATAACCGTCGTAGCTATACCGTTCATGGCGGACAGCGGCGTCCAGCTTGAACTTATCGGTGATTTCCCAGGTGTCGTTGGCGTACACCGCGAACATCTTGGCATCGACCTCGCCCGCGTTGAGCGTGGTCGTATAGCGCAGCACACCGTTGTCGGTCACGTAACCCAGCGGCGCGCCCTGCGCCGAATAGGCCACCAGGTCCAGCGTCCGCGGCTTGCCCGAGACTTCAAGCAGCATGTCCTGGTAGGCGGTGAACGCGGTGGTTCCGTAGAACGAGGTATACACGCCGATATTGAGATCGTGCGCGCCGAAACCGGTTTCGAACCGGCGAGCCGCGCTCAGGTCCGCCTGCGCCGAATAGAACTCCGACTCGATCGCGCGATATTGCGCCGAGATTACCAGGCCGGAAGCCGCATATGGGTCGTACGCTGTCGCGCCGTTCGTGCCGGCCAGGGCATAGCCCATCGATGCGACGCCGGTGCCGAAAGCGGTACGTGCCCGCGCCAGGTAGCTGTTGGCGAATGTGTTGCCGTCGACCGGGTTGGTCGTGGAATAAAGCGCATCGAAGCTCAGCTTGCCTTTGGTGTAGCCGGACTTCAGAGAGACCACCCAGTCGCCCGCGCTGTTCTCGTACTGGAAGCCGACGTTGCTGAAACGCATGTGGCGGCCATCCGCCAGATCGCGGCGCAGGCTCTGCGTCACGCCCGCGGAATCCAGGTACTTGAGGCTCACGTTGCGCAGCGAAGGCGAGTTCATCGTGCCCTCGAAGTAATCCAGATACGGATCCAGCGACACAGAGGGATCGCGCGGATCGGCAATCGGAATCGGCAGGTAGAAAACGTTGTGGTCGTCGACGAAGGTGCCACTGAATTTTATCCAGCTGTCTTCCATGTAGTGCTTGATGTTGGCGCGCAGCTGGCCGCCTTGATCGTTGGGAAAGCCGTTGTCGCGGTAGCCGTCGTGGTGGCGCAGGAAGCCGCCGACTGCGTAGTAGGTATTCTCGGAAAGAGCGCCCGATTGGTACGCCTCGGTGCGGTAAAGCCCGGTATCGCCGAGCGTGAGCTGGGCCTTGCCCTTCGTCTCGTCGCTGCCCTCGACCAGGACATTGTTGACGATGGCCGCGCCGCCGCTGGCGTAGATCGGCGCCGGGCCGCCGCGCACCACTTCGACACGCTGGTTCATGACATCGAAGCGATGCATGCCTTCGCCGGAGTTGAAGAAGTGGCCGTCGATTTCATGGAACAGCGGCAAGCCGTCCTGCTGGAAGATGATGTAGCCACGGTCGGTGGGAATGCCGCGCAGGCGGGTAATGTTCTGTACTTCGCCGCCGGTCGATTCGACGTGGATGCCAGGCACGTTGCCCAGCAGGTCCGCATAGCTCTTGGGCGCCAGCTTCTGCACTTCCTCCGCGGTCAGGGAGTTGACCGCATAGGAGGCATCGAAACGGCGCTGGGTCCTTGCCGAACCCGTGACCACCACCGCGTCCAGTTCGCTGACCTTGGCGTTCTCCACGGGCGCAGGCGCTTCTTTCGCCTCAGGCTGAGTTTCCGCCGTCTCTTGTGCGATCGCCACAACGGGAGCGGAAAACGCAATCGCAACGGCGACCGCAATGCGAGTGCATGAGTAGGAACGAGAACCGCGCATGAGCAATAGACCCTTCGATAAGTGAAAAAAAACGAGTGTCGTCAAAGCGACAGTCGGTCATTATCCGAAGCCTCCATGACAGGCGTGCGTAACGGGGTGTGCTGCCTTTACGCCAGTGGGTCGTTCTGGCCTTGCGCGGGCGGCCTTTTGTTCGCGCCCATGCCTGCCGCGGCTGCGTTGCCAGGTGGCCGAATGAGCCATTCGGCCAGCATCTTCGCGCAAGAGCGTGAGTGTCGCGTCCTGCCCCCGGGCGCCGCCGCAGGCCGGCAGATCCATAATGCGTTTTTACTCGTGACTGCTCACACCGAGAATTTTCGTCTTCCCCGCTCGGCCGACATACGGTGAGTGCCTGCCAAGGCAGTACGGCGCGCCTTTACCGTTTGCATGAACAACCATTCCCCGGTCACTCGTTGCGATGTGACGTCGATCATCATGTAGCCGCGTTGGCGGGTGTCGCCCCAGACCAGTTCTGGATTCGTGGCGACAAAGGCGGCGGCAATGGTTTTAGGATCCGCGCCGAGTTGCCCTTCGATGCCATTGGACGTCACCGCATGACAGGCGAACTCGATGCCTGCCGGTCGTCCGTCTTCCACCAACGAATACGCCCAGGCGTTATGGCTGTCGCCTGACAACATCACCAGGTCCGCATCCGCTTGCTGGGCAGATTTCAGCAGGCGCGAACGGGCGGCGGGATAACCGTCCCAACGATCCATCCACATCGGCAAACCGAGTCTGGAGGCGCGCACATCCCGCTTGAATTTGTTGACGATGGACTCCCCGGCTTCGGGGCGAACCCAGCCTGGCGTTTCTTCCGGCATCAATGTGCGCCCGATGATGGTGCCCATGCCGACCATCTGCCAGGTCGAAGTCGTCGCGTTGCGCTTCAGTTCCTGTGCCAGCCAGGACTCCTGCTCGGAGCCGAGCATGGTGGCCGTAGGATCCCGCCAGGCGCCATCCCGGAAATTGGCCAATGCCACGTCCGGATTGCTGGCCTGATGCGCCTTGGCCAACTCCGAGGATGCCGGCCGCGTGCGTGCCAGCAGGCGCGACTCAGTGCGGTACAGCGTAGCGAGCGTGCCTATGCGGTAAGCCTTCCAAGGTTCCTCCGACACGGGAAGCCACTCGCGATAAGCCTGCATCGCGGCCGCGCGGCGGGTGTTCCAGTCGCCCTCGGACTTGGGCTGATGATTCGCCGCGCCACCTTCCCAGCTGTCGTTGGTGATCTCATGGTCGTCCCACAGCGCGATCATCGGCGCCATCTGGTGCAGCTTCTGAAGATCCGGATCGGCGCGATAGCAGGCAAAGCGAAGGCGATAGTCGACCAGGCTTATCATCTCGTGGTCATGCGCGGGCATGACTTCGCGGCCGCCGACAAGGTCGTTGTCCTTGTACGAAGCGATGCCGTACTCATAGATGTAATCGCCCACGTGTAACCACAGGTCGAGATCATCGCGCGCGGCGGCATGACCGTAGGCATTGAACCAGCCCATTGGCAGATTCGAGCAAGAGAACAAACCCAGTCCGAAGCGATCGATATCGCCTACAGGCAATGTCTTGGTTCGGCCAACGGGCGATTTGCCGCCATCAGGCGCAACGAAGCGATACCAGTAGGCCGTGCCGGGTTGCAGGCCGTCGACAGTTATCTTTGCCGTCCAATCGCGATGCGCACCGGTACGTATGCTTCCACCGGAAACCACGCGGGTGAAATCGCGGTCCAGCGCAACTTCCACCTCCAAGCGAACTTCATCGACGCCGGCAGCAGGTACATAGCGCGTCCACAGCAGCATGGAATCGGGGCCAGGTTCGCCGCTGGCGACGTTGTGCGTGAAACCCTTGGACGCCAAGATTTCGGCAGCGAGACTACGACCTATCGGAAGCACCAGCGCCCCCAACCCAAGCGCACCACCAACCACCAGCCGCCGGCGTTCGATGTTCACCGTCATGGGACTTCCTCTGCTTTCACGGGAACGAACGGCGTCTGCGCTTCTCCTGTCCAGCGCATCAACGTGATGTCGGACGTTTGCGCGCCCTTGGCGCCGGAGTTCACAGAGAGATAGAACAAGCCGTGCCCGACTGGTTGGAATCCCACATCGGCTTTCTGATGCCAGCCACGCACGCCCGTGGCGGCATCCTTCAGGCCGTCGTCCGCCAGTGCGAGCAGCCGGCCTTGTTCCCAACCCTCCACGCTGGGCACGCCGACCAGATCGCTCCTCGTCGGCTGAGTACGTGCATCGACCGCGAATAATGAGTAGTGGGGGAAAGATGCTTTCCTGCCCGGGTAGACCCCCATGAACCAGCGTTGCAGCGTTTCGTCGTAGGAAAGGTTCTGTACGCCGTAGGTCGTGTTGCCGGTGCGGACGAAGTACTTTCCTTGCGGCGTGCCTGGGCCGCTATGGTGCGGAGCCGCCTCGGTCAGCGGTTTGGCGTACTTGTCCCAGCCACTGATGTCGTACTGAAGAAGAACTTGATGGTCGTTGTCGACGCGCTCGGCGTTGCTGTAGATGCCATAGGCGACGGTGAGATAACGCGGGCCGTCCGCCCGGCCGAATGCAGGGCCAAAACCTACGCCATCGATCCCAGAACAGCCGTAACGGTGATCCCGTGTATCCGCCACGTTGCCGTCGAACTTTCCATCGCCGTCCATGTCCGCGGCGTAGTCCGCGGCCACTTCCGGAAGATAGACAGTGCGGAATATCTCCATGCTGCTCGCCTCCACGCCGACTCGGTCGAGCCGGTTCACGTCGATCACGGCGATGTAGAACGCTTCGTCCTCTTTGTATTCGAGGGAGCCATAGACCTGTCCGTCGGCCGGATTGAAATCAAGATCGCCCAGGTGACCCGTCCAGCCGACAAGCGTGCCGATGAGCTTTCCGCTGAAGTCGTACTTCGCCAGCAGGTTGGTGAATGAGTAGTAGATGTAGCCACCCCGCAGGTCCACGGCGATGCCTTGCACGTGACCCGAGGACCATGTGCCGCCGTTTTGCTTGAGAGGTAGGTGAGGCGATGGTGCCGCGGCGGCGGGTTGGGCTGCCGCCAAAAAAAAAGAAGCAAGCAGCGTTGCCGTGGCGAGGAAGGCGGGGACGATCAGCAAGACGCCGTGTGTAGACAGCGCACCGGTGAGCCGGAAACTAGTGGGAAGGGCCATGGTTGTTGTCGGTACGAAGGGAGCCGGACAGCTTTGCGTAGAGCGGAGCTTGCTCCGCTGCTTTTGGTCTTACAGATTTACGTAGAGCGGAGATTGCTCCGCTGCTTTTCTCTTCCGCAACCGGCAACAAGAGCAGAGGAGCAAGCTCCGCTCTACGTTGATAAGACATCAAAATTTCGCCTTGATCCCGAAATTCCACATCGAGCCATAGATCGTGTACTGCTGCACGCGGCTGGGAACGTTGGAGTAGATGATGTCCGGCTCGTTGAAGATATTGCGGCCTGCGAGTTGCAGCTCGATGTTCTTGGTGAGCTTGTAGCTGGCGCTGATGTTCCAGAGTTCGCGTTCGGTGTGATAGAGAACGCCGTTGTTGGCGGTGGTGGGTGTGTTGCTCAGCGCACTGACGCGGTACTTGCCCTGCCGGTTGCCATTGATCTGGAAATCGAAGCGGCCGTGGTTGTAGCGGAGCCCCCAGTTGGACACCTGCTCGGGCACGTTCTGGCGTTCGCCGTCGGGATTGATCGAGGTGATCGAGCCATACAGGCTGAGGCCCTTGAACGCACCCGGCAGGAAGGTGAGCTGCTGGCTGTACTCGAAGGTCAGGCCTTCGTTGGTGCTGGTGCCGGGGACGTTCTGCGCGCTGCGGAAGGTATAGCCGGCATATTCGTCGGGATCGAAACCGACGTCTTCCGGCTCGACCGTGATCCCGGTGACCTGCATGTCCTTCATGTCGAGCTTGTAGTAGGACAGGCCGATGATGCCGGACGGCTCGAGGTAGTACTGCAGACTCGCGAAATACTTGGTGGAGTGCTCGGGCTTCAGTTCGGGATTGGGCACCGAAACGATCAGGGTGTCGTCGTTCACCGAAACTACGCCGCCGAGATTGCCGTAGTCCGGCCGCAGGATGGATTCGCTGAAGGCGAGCTGCCCGACCAGTTTCTCTGTGAAGTCGTACTTCATGCCGCCACTGAGGAACCAGTCTTCATACTCGCCGTTGCGAGTGGAATACGCGCCGTTGTTGTACTGGTATAGCAAGCCTTCGACGGTATTGACCGAAAGGCCGGCCGCAGTCACTTCGCTTACCGGGCGGATATTCGCGACGCGCGATGCTGTCTTGGTTTTCTCGTAGCGCAGGCCCAGGTCGAAGCGGGCATCACCGATGCGCGTCTGGGCTTCGACATAAGCAGCGTCGATCTCCTCCTGGATGCGCTTGTTGTTGTCGAGCCTGCGCTTCAGGTTGCCCACGGTGTCGGCGACGAAATACTCGGGGTGTTCCTTGTAGATGTCGTACATCGCGTAGTTGCTGTCCGCGCGCCAGTTCTGGTCGTTCATGTTGCCGGCATTGAAGCCGTTGATCTCGAACTGGTAGTTCTGCGTCCACGGAATGAACGCGGCGGGATCCCGCTGAGTCATATCGCGGTTGGGGCCGACGTACTGGAACTGCTGGAACGAGCCTTCATTGGTCCTCCAGTCATTCTTGCGGCTGCCCAAACCGCCCATCAGCGTGACCGGCAACTCCTGGAAAGTGAGGTGCTTCTTCAGGTCGAGATAGCCACCGTACTGGTCGTTGACGGCATCGGATTCGGAAGTGCGGACGTTGTTGCCGATATCCGCGTCGCGATTGAAGTTGGTGGGGTCGCCCCAGGGACGGCCGGCGGTCTGCGCGATCGTCCAGGCGTTCGAACCCTCGGAGGGACGATCAAGCGTGAAGCCGATGCCGGTCAGCCAACTGTCGGTGCGCTGGAAGAATCCCTCGCTGTTGTCGCGGAAGTTGAACTCGGACCGGGAATAGCTACCGCGCAGCGTCGCTTCCAGGGTGTCGCTTTTGAACTCGATCTTCGGCGCAATCGTGTAGGTGGGCGTTCCGGCGTAGCGATGCGAATACTCGGTTCTCAGACGGGTGTTGGTCCCGTTGGGATTCACCACGATGTGGGTAGGCGTGGATTGCGGCGTGGCATAGGACGCCGTGGGCGTACCGAAGTAAAGAAAGGTGTACTGGTTGAAGTACTCGACGTCATAGAACGAATAGGTGCTGCGCAGTGAGAGCACGAGCTCGTCGGTAAGCTGGTAGTCCGTGCTCAGGTTGGCGGCTGTGCGGCTGGTCATCTTCGGGCCCGGTCGCCACATGACGCGGTACGGCATGACGCGGCCATCGGCGAGATAGGACCAATCGGTCTGGATGCGATCCTGCTGCACGTAGTTGGCGTTATAGCTGGTGTTGAATTCGACACCCAGGCGACCTTCCAGGAACACGTCGGCGAAACCGAACTGGCCGGAGGGATAGATGGTCGAGTGCTTCCTGTCGTCGGGGAAGTACTTCCGCGCCAGGGTGGAATCCGACGTGCCGACCGCGCCGAGCTGGGCGACGATCTGGCGGCCGGTCCGATTGAATGCGTATTTGCTGCGCAGATTGATCTGACCGCCGGGAGAGTCGGCATCCATGCTGGCCGTCAGCGTATTGTTGAGTTCGATCGACTCGATGCCGGTGATGGACATCTGTTCGAAGGAGTTCTGCCGGCCGCTGTTGTTGTTGGAGGTGGCGGTGGCCATGCGGGCGCCGTCCACGGTAAAGGTGGAGTACTTCGGGTCGAGGCCGCCGATGCGCACGGCGGTGGCATCCACCTCGGTGTAGTCGAGGGAGATGCCCGGCATGGACTTCATGAATTCACCCACGTCGCCCATGGTGAGCGCGCCGTAGTTGTCGGCGGCGACCACGTTCTTGGCGTTCATCGCAGCGCGGCGCTCCATGATCGCGCTGGCCTGGCCTTCGCGCTTGGCGGTGACCAGCAGCATGTCCATTTCAACCGCATCGCCATTCGAACCCGGAGCGGCGTAGGAAGGCACCTTCAATTCAAAATCAAGCGGCGCTACCTGGCCTGCGGTGACGTTGGCGACCGCCTTGGATTCCTGCAGGCCGGTGTACTTGGCTACTACCGTGACCTCGCCAGCCGGTACGCCGGTAAGACGGAAATTACCGCCATCCTCGGAGTAGGTAACGATCTGCGTGCCTTCGACCCGGATCTCGGCATTGCGCACGTACTCGCCGGTTGCGGTATTCAGCACGCGACCGCGTACGACACCGTTGCCGGTCCGTTGCTCCGGCTGCGTGGAGTTACCGCCCGCTTTCTGCAGCAGGATGATGTTGCCTTCATCCGACTTGATTTCCAGGCCGGTCCCTTCCAGCAACATCTGCAAGGCCTTGCGCGCATCCATTTCGCCCACGATGGCGGGCGTATGGATGCCTTCCAACGATCTTGCCGGCGCGATGATCTGCAGCTGTGCCTGCCGGGCCAGTTCCGGAATGGCGGTGACCGCAGGTTGCGCGGAAACTTCGAACTTGCGCTGTTGCGCCATTGCCTGGGAAGCGGACGCCAACGCGGCGGCAATGGCGCAAGCCAGCAGGACTTTCTTGTAAGGGTTCATGGTCTATGTTCTCAACGAGCTGCGTAAAAAGAGCGGCATTGAAAACAAGAGTCCCGGCGGGCGCGCTTTCCGCTATCTGTCAAAAAAATTTAATGTGGAGCGTCCGCATGCCTGGGTTTTGACACGATGATCCGGCCATCTTCCTGCCGCACTTCCGCACCAAATACTTCGGCGACGGCGCGACTGAAACCAAGCGGATTGTTGGCCGCGAATAATCCGGTGACCTGCATTTGCGCCAGATCCTGGCCGACGATATCGATCGGCGTTTCGCTATAGCGCGCATAGATAGCCGCTGCTTCGGCAAGGGTTTCACCCTGCAAGGCGATCTTTCCTTCTCGCCACGCCAACTCTCGCCCCAGCTGTCCGGAAGGCAGTGACGTCAGACTCCACTTCTTCTCTTTTCCTGCCGGTAGCGACAAGCCTGTATTCGATGTCAACGGAATCCTGCTGGATCGCCTCGCGTCAGCCAGAACAACGCGTCCCTCCTGCACCAGTACTTGCGTAGGCCGGCCTTGCAGCTTGCGTACGACGAAGGTGGCCGCCGACGCTTCCAGGTGCGTTTCATCGATCTCCACCACGGTCGGCATGGCGGTTCCGGCGCCGTCAAACAGCACCTCGCCTTGCAAGACACGTATCCGTCGCTGCCCTTTGTCGTCGTATACCTTGATGCGGGTGTCGGTGTTGAGCGTCACCATGGCGCCGTCGCCCAAGGGCACCATGCGCATCTCCCCCTTGGCCGTCGCGTACGCCGTAGGCATCTGCAACGTCACGGCCAGCGTCACAACCAGCACCAGCGAAGCGGCCATGGCACCCGCCCATTCCATCACGCGGCGGCGGCGCCTGACGCGGGGAGAGGGCAGTGCTGCTGCTTCGGATTGAAAGTCCGCCGGATCGTATTGCGGACCCAACGCACGCGCGGACTCGCTGCGCATCCATACGGCCTTGGCGCGCATGAATGCGCCGCGCCGCCGCGGATCGCCCGCCAACCACTGTTTCAGTTCACCGGCTTCGCTGGCGGGCAGAGGCGCACGATCCATCCTCGCCACCCACTGCGCGGCGATCCGGTCAATGTCCTGGCTGGTTTCGCGTTCTTCCACTGGCACGCCTTTTTTCCCGCTCTAGTTGACTAGAGGTTTTAGCGGGTGGGTTTCCGCCACTGGCAAAACAATCCGCCAGCCAGCGGATGCCACGGACGATGTGTTTCTCGACCGTGTTCTCAGAAAGCCCCATCCGGGAGGCGATATCCCGCTGGGACAATCCACGGACGCGGCGGAGAACAAAGGCCTCGCGTGTCTGTCCCGGCATGCTGGCGATCACCTTGGCCAGTTGGCGCAGATCGTCATGCGCGATGGCGCTTTGTTCCGGCGTGGCCGCGTCGTCGGCGAAGTCCGCAAAACCGAGATCTTCGACCGCAAGGATCGACACGATCCGCGCCCGCCGGATGTTGCGAACCACCAACGAGTGGGCAACCTGGAACAGGTAGGCGCGCGGATTCAGGATGTCGTTGATGACCTCGCGTTCGGCCAGCACCGCGTAGCTTTCCTGCACGATGTCATCGATGTCGAATGCGGCTGGCGCCCGGCGTGACAACCAGCCCCTGAGCGCGGGTTCGTGCGGCAGGATGTGATGCATGAACCAGCGTGTCCTTTCGACATCATCCAAGGCGGCATCCATATCGCCCTTTGCTTCAGTTCGATCAGGCACCCAGGTTCCCCAACACCGCCCACTTGGCAAATGTCGTGAAATGCTATTTGGTGTGGATGACAGGTATGTTGCAGCGACTCCAGGCTGGAAATTCCGCCGGACAAACAAAAGCCTGCGTCGCGCGCGGCCCATCTCTGCCCGAGGGAACTTGCAGGATTCTTGAATGCAGGAAAGGAAAATCCTGCTTGATGCCCCTGAATCCTCATCTAGGAGCGCCGTCCCCGGCGCGAGCTCTTTTGATCCAACCGCCACAGGAAGAGCTCGCGGCGGGACGCCGCTCCTACAAAGGCCAGCTCACCGCCGATCAAATTCCTCTCGCGCCGCGAGCAACTTCGCCAGGTTCACTTCCGCCCAATCATCGACGGGAACCAGTATCTCGTTCAACGACTGCCCCAGTGGGGTGAGCCGGTACTCGACGTGAGGCGGGACGGTGTGATGGTCGATCCGCTTCACCAGGCCGTTCCGCTCGAGCTCGCGCAGTGTCTGTGTCAGCATCTTCTGGGAGATGCCGTCGATCAGGCGCAGGAATTCATTGTTGCGAACCGGGCGCTCCGCCAATAGCGGAATAATCAACAGCGCCCATTTGGAGGCGATCATCTCCAGGACGCCGCGTGAAGGACACGACGCGCTGTAGACGTCTCCGCGATATTTCTTTCTAGTCATGGCGCATAGGAACCAAAAGGTGCGTACTTGTCTGAGGGAAAGTGTATCCACAGAATCCAGGTGAACTCAATTCACTCCGGAGATTGGCTATGGCTTGGTGGATACTTTTCGCGGCGGGCATCGTCGAGATCGTCATGGCGGCGGCGCTCAAGGCTGCTGACGGCTGGACGAAGCCGGTACCCAGCATCATCGGCATCGCAGCGGCGCTGGCATCCATTTTTCTGCTGACGCATGCGATCAAGCAGTTGCCCACCGGGACGGCCTATGCGGTCTGGACGGGCATAGGCGCGGCTGGGGTTGCGGTCTACGGGATCGTCGTCAACGGCGATTCTGTCTCTGTGGGCCGGTTGCTTTGCATCGGTCTGGTGATCGCGGGCGTCGTGGGTCTGCGCCTGGCCGAATCCTGAGAGGTGACGTCATGACAGACCTGTTGCATATCAGCGCGTCTCCATCCGGGCTGGCCTCGCAGTCGGGCAGCGCCGCACGTGAGTTCGTTGGCGCCTACAAAGAGCTGAACCCGTCCAACCACATCAAGACGATAAACGTGTGGGACCTGGAGCTCCCGGAATTCGATGCCACCATGATCGCTGCGAAGTTCGCCGTCCTGCGCTCGCAGGACGCAACCGAAGCCCAGCGAGTTCAATGGGCGAAGGCGGTGCGTCTTTCGGAAGAGTTCAATCAGGCCCAGAACTACGTCTTCAGTCTGCCGATGTGGAACTACGGCGTTCCATACCGGCTGAAGCATTACATCGACGTCGTGACCTTGCCCGGCCAGAACTGGTCCTGGTCGCGGGCGGATGGCTACCGGCCGCTGCTCAAGGACAAACGCGCGGTGCTGATCTATTCCAGCGCCGGCGATTTCTCCGGCGAGGTCGCCGGCGCGTATGAGGACTATCAGAAACCTTTCATGCGTCAGTGGCTGCGCTTTGTGGGAATTGAAGTGGTAGATGAGATCGCGGTGGCGCCTACGCTGACGGATCCTAAGTCCTTGGCGAAGATCAAGTATGAAAGTGCCCAGCGGGCCCGCGCTAGTGCGTCGCTACTGAGTGGACCCCAACGGCGACCCGCTGGTATTCCCGTCGACATACGACGCGGATAAATTCCGCTGGGAGTCCGCGCGCTCCCGTAGAGCCGAGCTTGCTCGGCTGTTTTTCGGGCGGGAGAAGGAAGAGCAGCGGAGCAAGCTCCGCTCTACGAGGAACGCTTCCAAACGGCTATTCCTTATCGTCTGCCGTTGCGACGGCATCGTTGCTACTGCTTCGGGGCCGTAGCGGGGCGCAGCTCCGCCCTACGAGAGGGCTGTCGCTTCGTGTAGAGCCAAGCTTGCTCGGCTGTTTTTCGGGCGGGAGAAGGAAGAGCAGCGGAGCAAGCTCCGCTCTACGAGGAACGCTTCCAAACGGCTATTCCTTATCGTCTGCCGTTGCGACGGCATCGTTGCTACTGCTTCGGGGCCGTAGCGGGGCGCAGCTCCGCTCTACGAGGAACGCTTCCAAGCGGCTATTCCTTATCGTCTGCCGTTGCGACGGCATCGTTGCTACTGCTTCGGGGCCGTAGCGGGGCGCAGCTCCGCT